>JBGATJ010000008.1:0-114400 GCA_044229295.1 Pseudobdellovibrionaceae bacterium | reverse complement strand
TGCTTATAAACAGCGGTGAGAGTGACTTTGAGGACGCTCGTTACTGGAATTGAAATAATCATTCCCAAAATCCCCATCACTTGTGACCCGATAATCACGACAAGGACGACTGTGACGGGATGGAGATTCACGATTTTAGCAACCACAATTGGGACGATGAATACTGCATCGATGATTTGCGCGATAGAGTAAATGGCAACAACCCAGAAGAGCAGGGCGGTAGAGCCTCCATTGATGAGGCAAAGAAAGATGGCCGGAGCCGCGCCAATCAGGGGCCCTAGGTACGGAATGAGATTGAGAACCCCTGCAAAGGCTGCAAGGAGAATTGCGTATGGAAAGTTAAAAACAAATAATCCAACCCAGACAACAAGCGCCACGATTCCGGACTCTAGAATTCGCGCCCTTATGAAACCGCCGATTTGCGAATTGATTTGGTGGTTCAGATTCAAGGCAAACTCGAAGTAACTGTTAGGGACAATCGATAAAAATTGTCTTGCCACTCGACGTCCATCGATCAGCATAAAAAAACCAAGGAAAGGTCCTAAAAAAAGAGTCGTTAGAGAATGAGAAATATAAGCAGGGAGCTCACCTAAGGTTTGTGAAACAAACTTCATGAGTGTCGGTTGGACCTGGGCAGAAACCTCGCCGCTATAGAATATTCGAATGACCGAGTTCAAGCGCCCATCAAGATCTTGCAAGATTTTCGTAATGCCTTCACTGTATCGTGGGAACTCGGTTTGGAGACTTTGAAGCTGTACCGATAGCACCGGAGCAAAGACCTGTGTCAGCAGAATGAGTGTGCACATAACGAGAACAAATGGGAATACCGTTGCTATGTTTCTTGATAGGCCTAGTCGCTCAAGACTATCCACGATTGGTGATAATATAAAATAAATCACAATCGCCAGGATGAACGACACCAGCATATTTTGAACGGCGAGCAAGATCGTGATAACTCCAACTAAAATGGAGAGGGCAAAGATGAGCTTTACCCAACGTTCACGATAAATTGCCTTTTGAATATAAGTCTTTTTCAGAGCTCTTTCCAGAGATCAAATCCTTTTGCAGTTCGCGAAGTTCTTTTTTTAGTTCTGTGATTTTAGATGTTGTTTCTTTGAGGCGGAGACCAAGGACCTCCCCAAGACGCATCAGAATTTTAACTCCGGCGCGGGGATTTCTTTCTACGACCTCGAGCAGGTCAGGTTTGAAAAATCCAATGAGCGTTGTGTCTTCGTGCGCAGACGCACTGGCACTCCGTTTGCCGCCTTCATCAACCAGGGCGAGCTCGCCAAAAAAGTCGGCTTCTTGAAGTCTTGTGACGAATGTTTGCCTTGGGATTTCGCTGTCGGGGAGAATCTCTTCGATAAAGATGTCAACGCTGCCTTTGGAAATGATGTACATCCCCACGCCGACTTCACCGAAGTTAAAAATGACCTCACCAGGGCGATAACGGCGGATGTGTACAATATTCTCAAGGAGTTTGAGCTCGCGACCATTGAGGTCACGAAAAAGAATGTTGTCTTTAAGCTTGCGCTGAACGCTGGCGTGTTTGTCGGTTCGCTTAAAAACATTTTCCCAAAGCAGATTTACCATGGTGCTCTCTGACTCGTGATCATAATGGATTTTTTGGCGACCCAACCAGTAAGCCCCCCTGGGTATTTTACTTGAGCCCAGTCTTTATCGTCTCGTAGTTGGATCACTTCGATACCTTCATACAGATCAAAAAGAACGGGTTGATCATCGCCCGGACCAAGCTTTGCAGAAACACGATCTTCCAAAACGGTGGCACGGACTTGCGACAATTCGATAAATTTCGACAGCGTTAGGCAAACGCTCAAAACGCAGAGCGCGCTTAGAAACAGTCCGATAAAAGGGAATGCCGGCGGCGCCTCTTCGTTCTCTTGGGTGATTTTTCGCCGTCCCCAAAAACCTAACCAGATCCAGCCTGAAAAAAGCAAGAGCATAGCGGTCAGGAGCAGATATCCTTCGAAAGGAATCCAAAGTAGAAATCCCCGGCGTAGGTCTTCGAAGAAATCGGAGTGATGGGCGATTTCTTTGATATGACTCTGAGCTGTTGCAAATTTGAGGGCTTCAAAGGCGGTTGAGTTGTAAGGGCTAATGCCTAATGCTTTGCGTAAAAAACCAAGAGAGGAGCCAATATGGCCTAGTTTATATTCTGTAAGGCCAAGGTTGGTGAGCACTTCGGAGCTCTGCGGGTTTTCATCTAAAGCTTTTAAAAAAAATTCGGAAGCTTTGGCATAGTCAGCCTGCGTGTAAGCCGCCACCCCTTGTGAAAAAAACGACGCTGTCGACTCGGCGCTAGCTAGGGAAACCAAAAGTAAACACGCCTGAGTGAGATGAAAAAAAAGTGTCATTTCTCCTATTGTAGGAGTATTTTCAGATGAGTAAACCAATTTTTAAATTTGGCCGTTAAATTAAGGCCGAGAGAGGACCGACGTAACATGTCTCTTTCTGGACAGCAGATGAAGAAGTCCGAAAAAATCAATTCACTCGTTGAACAGCTCGTCGCTGAAGTGGGTCATTTTTCCCAACAGATCAAAGGTGTCAAAGATCCTGAAGCGGCACTCGTCGACGAAAGCCAAGCGGCGATCTCAAAAACGGCACAGATGCGGGGTCGTGCGCTCTATTTTCCTTACATAGGCACGGGCATCGGTCATGGCCCTTACGTAGAGCTTGCCGATGGCAGCGTCAAACTTGATTTGATTAATGGAATCGGAATTCACATTCTTGGTCACTCTCACCCTCGAGTTTTGCAGGCAGCTGTGCGCGGTTCGCTGTCTGACGTAATCATGCAAGGCAACCTCCAACCTAATGGCGAATACCAAAGATTTACCGAAATGCTTGTGAATGTGGCTTCTAAAAAAAGTCGGCTCAAGCACGCTTGGATAGCAACGTGTGGAACGATGGCAAACGAAAATGCATTAAAGGCTGCACGTCAAAAAAACACACCGGCCCGTCTTATTATTGCTTTTAAAGACGCGTTTGCGGGTCGATCCACTCTGATGGCAGAAATCACCGACAATCCCTCTTTTAAAGAGGGCCTGCCAGCTTACAATGAAGTGCTGCGTTTGCCTTTTTATGACAAGAAAGATCCACAGGGATCGAGTCGAAAAACTCTGGAAACTCTTAAGGAGCACTATGCGCGAAATGAAAAAAACATTGCCGCATTTGTATTCGAGCCGATGTTAGGCGAGGGCGGCTACAAGTCGGCAACAAAAGAATTTTTTGTTCCGCTTCTTGAGTTTTGTCGTGAGAAAAAGATTGCTGTTTGGGCTGATGAGATTCAAACGTTCATGCGAACTGGAGAGATGTTTGCTTTTGAGTCCCTTGGGATTGGAGAGTATATCGACGTTTGTAGCTTAGCAAAAACCGCGCAAGTAGGTGCGACACTCTTTACTGAAGAGTACAACGCAAAACCGGGGCTCATTTCTGGTACGTTCTCTGGATCTGCTGCGGCGCTGGGTGCGGGACTTGAAATTATGAATATCATTGTTAACGAGGGTTATCTTGGGCCTGAGGGAAAGATTCAGAAAGTGCATCAAGCTTTCGTCGGGATGCTTAACGAGCTTAATGAAACGACTTGTAAAGGTCTACTCACAGAGGCCGGCGGTATGGGACTTATGTTGGCGGTCACTCCTTACGATGGGGCTAAGCAGAAAGTTGAGGATCTTCTCAAACGGTTTTTCAAAAATGGATTGATTGCTTTTAGCTGCGGCAAAGAGCCGACGAGAATTCGGTTTTTGCTTCCTGCGATCTTAACTGAAAAAGACATCGGTGTTGCAAAAAAGATCATCGAAAAATCGATTTTAGAAGGCGTGTGAGATCCTGTGGATTTTATTGAGGCCTGCAGAAAATTCATCTCGATAGACTCGTCTCCTAACCAAGGAACAGCAAGCCTCATGCAATTTGCAAAAGAACTTTGTGAGGGGGCTGGCCTTCATGTCGAGTTACAAGAAGGCCATGCTGGCGATCTTCTTGAGATGAATCTTGTCGCTCGGTATAGCAAAGAGAAGCCTTCGGCCGAGTTTTTACTTCAAACGCACCTTGATACTGTGGATCCGGGCCCGTACTCTCTTTGGACAAAGACCGGTGCTAACCCGTTTAATGCAAGCATTTACCAAGATGAAATTTTTGGCTTGGGAACTGCCGATGTCAAACTCGATTTTTTGTGCAAACTTTGGGCGCTGAAAAGTTTTAAGGAGACGACCGGATGGCGTTTGCCGCCTGTGCTTGTCGGTACCTATGGCGAAGAGCAGGGCATGATGGGAATGCTCAGGCTGATTCGGCAGAATAAGCTCAATGCCAAGCTTGCTCTGGTCGGGGAGCCAACGGATTTACGGCTTGTTCATGCAGCAAAGGGTTTTGCAGTTGTTGAGATCAGTATTCCCTTTTCTGAGGAAGAAATTCAGTATCGTATTGAGCACAATCTTCGCGAAAGCACCTCTACTCAAAGTAGAATTTTTATTGGCAAAGCTGCCCACTCATCAACTCCCCATTTAGGAGAGAGCGCGATTCTCAAAGTTTTGAGTTATCTTCTTCAGTTGCCTGACGGGCTTGCTGTGATGGAGATCGATGGCGGAGTTAACTACAACACCGTCCCCAGTCACGCGATGATCGAACTTGATATTGTCGGAGAGTTAAAAAATACGATCGTGAAAAAAATCGCGCATATCTACAAGGCGATTTTAGAGCTTGAGAAGGATTTTCTAAATTATGGAGATCCCGCGTATGTGCCTGCCCATCCTACACTTAACATTGGGATTGTGCGAACCCATCAGGATCATGTTGTGTTCAGTGGAAGTTGCCGAATCCCTCCTGTAGTCACCAATGAAGTTTACGAAAATTGGATGAAGCGTTTGAGAGAGGTCTGCGAAGAGGTGGATTCTACATTTAGAGTTTCTGACTACAAAAGACCCTATAAAACAAATCTAGAGTCAGAGTTTGTAAAAGTCTGTCAGAATATAATGTCTGAAATGGATCTTGATCAAACATGCATTGGGCGATCGTCTACGAACGAGGCAAGTATTTTGACTCGATTAGGAGTGGAGTGTCTGTCGTTTGGGGCAGGCTTGCAAGAGGGTAATGCACATACGCCATCTGAACATGTGAAAATCAGTGATCTTCAAAAAGCCATAGAGTTCTATACCAAAGCGATAAAGAGGATGTGTCTATGACCTTTCTAGTTCGTCCCGTTGAGATGAATGACTTGAATCAGCTTGTAGATTTAGCAAAGCAGTTTTCTCTCCTTAACTTGCCAGGGGATCGAAAGGTCCTTCTTAATAAAATTGAAAGAAGCGTTGGCTCTTTTAGTGGTGAATTAAGTAAAGACCAAGCGGAGTATTTGTTTGTTCTTGAAGACCTTGAAGAAAAGGCGGTGGTTGGAAGCTCTCTCATTCTTGCCAAGCATGGCAGCGACGATGTTCCACATTATTATTTTAAAATACTTAAGAAAAATCATTTTAGCGACGACCTTGGAATTGGTTTCATTCACCAAGTGTTGCGTTTTCAAATTGATACTGAGGGTCCTACAGAAGTTGGCGGTTTACTCGTGGATCGTGCCTATCGTCGGCGGCCAGAAAAATTAGGAAAGCAAGTGAGTCTAGCCCGATTCAACTACATGGGTCTGTTTCCACAAAAATTTGAAGATCGTGTTTTGTGTGAGTTGACACCGCCATTGACAGAAGAAGGAAGAAGCGAGTTTTGGGAAGCTCTTGGCCGCAGGTTTACGGGACTGCCATATCAAGAGGCTGATATTCTAAGTCAAAGTCATAAAGAGTTCATCGGAAGTCTATTTCCAGATGAGGATATTTATTTGTGCTTGTTAGATGCTAAAGCTCGCTTGGTCTTAGGTCGAGTTGGAGAAAGCACTCGTCCTGCACAGCATCTTTTAGAGTCGATCGGGTTTAAATATCTTGAGGAAGTTGATCCCTTTGATGGCGGTCCACACTACGGTGCTAAACTAACCGAGATTTATCCTATCAAACACGGGAAATACTGCAGGATTGCTGAATTTAAAGACGCCTCTTACAGAGATCAGGCTTTAATCGGTACTCACAAAGAAGGTTACAGGTGCATGCAGTTGTCGTATGATTTAAGGGACAACGAGTTAGGTATTCCCCAAAAGGCTCGAAAGGTTTTAAACTTAGATATAGGCGATGAAGTTTTCTTATCGCCTTTTCCGAAAAAGGGTCCTTCGTAAGGAGAGAGTATGAGCATCAAATATCCCATTCGTTATCTGGGTGATTTCATCAATGGAAATTTTGTGCTCGCGGACCGACCTGATGGACAGATCAAAAACTTAAGTCCCGCTGACCTCAATGACCATATCGGAACCTTCCCTTTCATGTATGGTCACATCGATGAAGCCTGCCAAGCTGCACGCAAAGGCTTCGCGCATTGGTCGCGGCTGACATTAGATGAACGCAAAAGATATTTGCTCCACCTCAAAGAGATTTACGAAAATCACCAAGAAGAAATGGCAGAGGCGATTGCGCGTGATTCTGGAAAGTCTCTTTGGGATGCAATGTCTGAGGCCAAAGCTCTTGGAAGTAAAATCGATATCACGCTCAACCATTCGTTGAAGCTTGTTGACGAGGATCACATTCCCAACGCGCTTCCGGGAGTTGAAGGGGTGATCCGTTATAAGCCGCGTGGGGTGATGGCTGTGATCGGGCCTTTTAACTTTCCTGCGCATTTGCCAAACGGCCACATTATTCCGTCGCTCATTATGGGCAACACCATCGTATTTAAACCCTCAGAGCTGACTCCTGCAGTTGGGCAATTGATGGCCCAGTTTTTCAAGAAAGCAGATTTTCCTCCAGGTGTTTTCAATCTTGTCCAAGGAGATGGAGAGAGCGGTAGAAAACTCGTGGCTCACGAGCAGATTGATGGGATTTTGTTTACGGGTTCCTACGAGGTAGGCCTGAGCATTAAACAGGAGACGATGCGCCACTACTGGAAAATCCTCGCCCTTGAAATGGGCGGCAAAAATGCGACTGTGATCTGGGAAGATGCCAAGATGGACAAAGCAATTTATGAAACTCTCATTGGGAGTTACATGAGTACAGGGCAGCGGTGTTCTGGCACAAGTCGGATTTTAGTGCACGAAAGCGTTGCGGAAGAGTTTACGGATAGGTTTTATCAGGCCGCAAAAAAGCTGACGATAGGCCACTGGTCCGAGAACCCTTTTATGGGTCCACTCATCAGCGCTCCTGCTGTGGAAAAATATTTGAGATTTCAAGAAATCGCAAAAAGAGAAAACTGCGAAAGTTTGATGCGTGGAAAAGTCTTAGATCTAAAAACAAAAGGGTACTACGTCACTCCAAGCATTAACCTTGTTAAGGAATTTAACCCCAACTCAATTTATCAAAAGAGCGAAATTTTCGGACCGAATGTTGCTATCCATAGTGTGACAGATTTTGATGAGTGCATGGCGATGGTCAATTCAACTGGGTATGGGCTTGTTATGGCTCTCTTTAGTGAAGACAGAAGTCTTTATGAGAAAGCGCTGGTCGAAGCTCGAGTTGGACTTTTGAATTGGAATCGCACAACAAATGGAGCTAGCTCACGGCTTCCCTTTGGCGGGATGGGGAAATCTGGAAATGACAGGCCATCTGCTCATTTTGCGATTCAATATTGCTCGGTACCGGTTGCAAGCCTTGAAGATCCAACTGATTTTGACGATAGTAAACTTCTTCCTGGAATCACTTTCGAAAAGTCGCCATGAGAATTTTTATTATCATTTGCCTCCTTGCTGCGGGAGGTGCTTTTTGGACTTATAAGAAATTTGTCGGAAGCCCGGCGAGGCTTCCTGCTCAGGATATTATTTTCGAAGTTCACTCGGGGCAGACTCTCCACTCTGTAGCTCAGGCTCTTGCAGAAAAAGGACTTGTAAATAGCCAGCGGCTTTTTGTATTTCTTGGAAAAGTGAAAGGGACTCAACCTAAAGTTGGTGAGTATGCTCTTTCTACAGGTATGACTCCAGATGAGATTTTAAAAACAGTCTCGTCGGGTAAGAGCTTAGCCCGTCCTTTTACTGTTTCAGAAGGCCTTAACGTTTACGAGATTGGTTTACTTTTTGAAAAGCAAAAGTTTGGTACAAAGGCTGAATTTCTTAAATGGGTTTTTGATAAAAGTTTTACCAAGGAGCTTCTTGGCGAAGAGGTCTATAGTCTTGAAGGATATTTGTTTCCTGAAACTTATAATATCACTAAGTTTACAGACGCAAAGGCGCTCATCACTTCGATGGTCAGACGGTTTTTAGTTGAGTACAAAGACATCGAATCTGCCGAAAAAAGTCTTGGATGGACTCGTCATCAAGTCGTTACGCTTGCAAGCATTGTAGAGAAAGAAACGGGAGCTCCAGAAGAGCGCGCTCAAATTTCATCTGTCTTTCACAATCGCTTGCAGAAAAAGATGCGTTTGCAGACAGATCCAACGGTTCTTTATGGAATTCTCGATAGCACTAAAAAATATCGCAATAATATTACTCGCAACGACCTTGTCACTCCCAATCGCTACAATACCTATACGATGGCAGGACTGCCTTTCGGTCCCATTTGCAATCCGGGTAAAGAGGCTTTAGTTGCGGCGGTTTCTCCGGCGCGCACAGCGTATCTTTATTTTGTAAGTAAAAACGAAGGGCGCCATTTGTTTTCAGAGTCGTTTGAGGCTCACACCGAAGCCGTCAGAAAATATCAAGCTGATCCAAAGTCACGAGAGGGTAAATCCTGGCGGAACCTCAAGAAGTCGGCTCATGAATAATTTTGTGGGGCGTACCTCCTTGTACTTGCGGCCATCGCCCCTTGGGGGCGAGCGCATCCTGGTGGGCCTAACCAAAAATTTTTTAAGGCCCCGACTTTGCGCAGCTCTGGAGTAGTGGGATCGGTAAGGCTGTGGCCTCTTCTTAAACAAATATGGGCTCTGAACTTCATGCGCATAAACACACTTATCAGATGGAAATGCAGTATCGCTCTGGTAGCTTCATCGATCGTGCGTCCGTTTTTAGAATCCACAAATGCTATAGCCATCTTCATTAATTCACGGCTAAAGATTTTTGAGATCAATTTTGTTTTTATCTAAGATTTCAATCCGTTTTGTGGCTTGATCAAAATGCAGAGCATAGAGACGCGGTACGAGATTATCATCATAGGTCGAAAGTAAAATTTCTGGCAAATCGTCTTTGTTCACATCGATGAGAGCAAAGTTTGTCAAATTCCCTTTAAGCTGAAAATAGCCATCGCGGGATTCCGGCAAGTCAATGGAGGTCAGCATTTGGCCAGTGCGTCCCTCTTGAAGTTGATAGATTTCGATTCGGATTGAACTTGCTGTTTTAATCTTAAAAATCTTGTATTTGGTTCCTGGTCCGGTGAGGGCTCCCTCAAGCACAGATAAAATTTTTCGATTTTCAGTATGGAAAAAACTTTTTACCGGCAAATGCCAGTTCGGTATGACGGCCACAGCCGTAAGTACAAGAACCAAAGAAAAAAGAGGGGAGAGAAAAAAGAGCTCTTTTTTAGTAAAAGACGACGACTGTTCCATATCTTTAAAATGCCATAGATTGTGCTTTGAAAACAGCACTTCTTGGTTAGAGCCTGGACACGTCAGATGTTTCATACTACGGTTGTTTCAAGTGCCAGACCAAAGACTGGAAAAACCTGGAGAGCATGTGACGAAAGAGGATTTTTATTCTTTAGTGGAGTCTCGCAAGTCGATACGAAAGTTTAAACCAGATCCCATTTCTAGAGAGGTCATAGAACGATTATTGGCGGCTGCTATGCATGCGCCCTCGGGAAAGAATCTGCAGAACTGGCGTTTTTTTGTCGTCCAAGGAAAAAAAAGAGACGAGTATTTAAAATACTCGCAAAAATCGTGGTTAGGTATAAAAGGAATTCTGCAGAAAAAATTAAAGCCGTCTCTTTATGAATTTACCGAGCGTTTTTTCTTTACACTCGGGGAAGCGCCCGTACTTATATTTTGTTACACCGTGAATTCACCCGAAGAAAAGCACCTAACCAGTATTGGGGGCGTCTACATGGCGGTACAAAACCTTAACCTCGCATGTTTGGTCGAGGGTTTGGGTTGCTGTACTATGGGGGCTCCTCTCGAAATTCGAGAGGAAGTTGACAGGTTTCTCGGTGTGACCGACTTACCAGACTACCAAGAGGGGCGTATGGAGCTTCTCTGTGGAGTTGTCATTGGCGTGCCCGATCACAGTCCGCCTAAAGCGCCAAGGCAGCTCGAAAACCGAGTCACGTGGTTGTCATAAAAGAGCCATGAAGCTGATTTGTCGACCAGTTGCCTCTTTGTCACGGCGAAAAGAATGAAACCGAATGTCTGTTTTTGTATCAATCATCAGGCAAGAGATTTGTTCTTCGCCGAGGCCTTGGCTCTTAACTTGTTCCTTAACCAAGAGATTCAAATCAAAAAGATATCGATCGATAGAAATAAACTGAGCAAAATCATCGATGGTGAGAAGACTAGTTTTTGGAATGCTTTTTGTGAGCTTATCTAAAGCATCACTTCGTATTTCAAAACTGTATTTTTGAATATGCGGGCCAATCAGTACAGAGATAGATTTTGGGTCGATGCCAGCTTCGATGAACTCTTTGATCGTCTTAATAACAAGGGCATTGGCCACCCCTCTCCATCCCGCATGGATACCTGCAATCCGAATCCCCGAGGTGCCAGAGCCAAACAAGAAAACAGGAACGCAGTCTGCGGTAGAAATGCAAATGCCTAAACCAGAATACTTGGTCCACTGTGCATCCGCCTCGGGCCGCAAATCACCAAGGAATTTAGAATCGCCTTCAACAATTGTATTCCCATGGGTCTGTTTGAGCTGACTCCATAGGAGCTCAGGGTAAGCGAGTTTCAGCTGCTCAATGGAAGAGTTCCTATTTCCGAAAACCGCCAGCGCGTAGGGCGTTCTTAGCTCATAGCCAAAAAGAGTTTCGCTCAATGGAATGGTCTGTCGTTCGTTCATTTTTTTTCCAATTTTCGTAGTATCCATTTTGCAGATAACTCAAGTCAAAGACTATTGACTGCCTAGTCGTGAAATGTTCGTCTGAGGCATGAAGATGGGCGTGGGATTGATTCTGGTGTTTGCAGTTTTGAACTTCTTAGCAAATGTTCGCAGCTCTCATCCTACGCACAAGACATTTGGCGATTTTACGGACCATTTCTCCCATGCCTCAGCAGCCATCTTATTCACGTCAGTAGGGTTTAGAATTTTTAGTGAAAAAATAGAAACGGCCTGTGAGATTCGAAAGAGCGACGACATTACTGCATTTATTAACAAATACCAAATCGCCGACTATGATCAAAAGCATGTCTGTCAGGCAAATCCTGGTGGAAGGGTTTTGTTTATCAATGGCTCAGATGGGCCGAGGCCTTATCCAATAGGGCCATTGATTTACGTAGCTCCTGCAGCGGCACTCTACTATCTCACTGGAGATTTTGAGCTGATGAACTGGCTGCTCATATTCCAGTTTTTTTTATTTAACACTGTTTTCTTGTCTCTTCTTTTTTTGAGGAAGGACCGGTTTTTTTCCAATTCTTTGGAGGTCGACTCTTACGTCTATCTTCCGTTAATCATGATGGTAGCAGGGTTGGTGTATGAGAGTTCCATAGGGATTTATGACGGGATCTCACTATTTTTCCTTTGCATGAGTCTTATGTATTTTGATAGGCGTGAGGACAAAAACTCATTTTCGAAGTTTCTATTTTTATTTAGTGTATCTTTGTTTTTTAACTACAGAACCCTCTATTGGTCTCCAATCCTTGCTATTGCCAGCATTCGAGAGGCGCTTAAAGGCACTAAGCATATTCAGGGGATTTGGCTAAAAAACCGATTTCTAGTAACTGCGTCAGCTTTTTTATTAAGCACGAGCGGTATGACATTTTTTCTTTCACTCGGAATTATCCGTGCATTCTCCTCTTTGAATCCTTTGAACACCCATTTTCAGGAAGTTATTGGGCCCCTTTTTTTAGTCGGGTTTGGAGCCGTCGTTTCGTTGTTTGTAGCTAGGGCATGGGAGGTTTTGGCAGTTTTAATTTGTGCAATGGCTTTTACCTACCACATGCCCTTCTTGCGAACTTGGCATTTTATTTATTTTTTCCCTTTGCTATTCTTAATTCTTCGAAGGCCGAAGGAACATCGAGGTATTTTGTTTGCAAGTGTTTTACTATTTCTCATACACTTAGATTTTAGCCTATTTCGAACGGGAGTTTTTTTTACGGCTCCATTGAGTATTCATCTTTTAGACATGTTTAGGTGATGTGAATGAAAAAAATTTTGTTGGCGCTGTCGGTTGTTGTTCCATTTTGTTTTTATTTTCTAGGCCTTGCGCCATCGGTAACTTTAGAGGATTCAGGAGAGCTCGTTACGGCCGCAAGCCAGTGGGGCGTTCCCCATCCTCCCGGATATCCTTTATTTTCGCTTCTTGGAAATCTTTGGGTGAGAATCCTACCATTTGAAGCGGCATACTCCATGAATCTTTTTTCTGCTGTGACATCGGCATTTTCAGGGCTTTTTATTTTTTTGACAGTCCTCCTACTCCTTAGAACTTTGCCTAATCGGAAAAACGATACCTCCCTCGATGAATTTTTCGCCCTTCTGGGGGTTTTATTGGTGACGCTTTCTCCGCATTACTTTAGACAGTCCGTAATTACTGAGGTTTATGGTCTTCACAATCTGCTTTGGTCTGCGTTTGTATTTTTTAGTCTAAAGAGTTTGTTGTCTGAACGCTCGCCAGGTCGATATTTTTTTATAAGCTGCTTTTTGTTAGGACTTGGACTTAGCAATCATCACTTGATGATCGTTGGCGGTTTGCTAGTTGCGTTTGTCTTGTGGAATAAGCGAAGAGAAACGTCTGTAAAAGTTCTCTTGGGAGGCGTTGGAATAGCTGCTTTTGGTCTACTGCCGTATCTATATTTGCCCCTCACTGAGTATTTGAGTCCGGGAATATACTGGGGACATCCAAATAAGATAGCGAATATTTTAGAGGTTGTGACTCGCGCGCAGTACAATCCTCATCTCAATCGCGAAATGACTTTAGGAGTAGAACAGCTCCGTGAACAAGTCCTCTTATTGCTTGGACAGTATCCGGTGAGCCTTCTTTTTTTTGGAACCGTCGCCTGTGGCCTTCTCCTGGTAACAAATATAAGGCTCGGGTTGTTCTTTATTTTAGCGGCGCTTTTAACTGGCCCTATCTCAGCCTTACTGATTAATTTTGATTTGCCACTTTTGTCGCCTGACGCTCATATCGAGGTGGCATCTTTGATGAGTGTTTTTTTTCTGAGCCACTACCAGATTTGGGGAGTTTTGATTGCCGTCGGTGCATTCATGCTGAGTCGAAACTGGAAATCTACGGCTGCAGCTGCGTTTGTTTGCCTAACCCTTGTTGCTAGCTTGGGATTTGGCGTGATTTCTTTTTTGCAAGAGTCAAAGCGTAACGACACTTTCGCACTCAAATTCTATCAAAATCTCTCACGAGTCTCCGACGGAAAACCGGCGTTGGTTTTGGTCAACTGGGACCCGTTTTCATTTCCGGCAATTTACTTTCAGCGTGTTTTGGGTTTATTTCCTAATCTTCGGATAGTGGACGTTGAGATGTTAAAAGGCCCTTGGTATCTGGAGGATTTGCAAAAGCAAATGCCAGAGCTTTTGAACCCGATCCATTCAGAGGTTACCGACTATCTAAAGATGGAAAAGGAAGCAAGGTCTGTGGCTGGAGTTCCTCTTTGGCCGGCCTATCAGAAAATGCTTTCAGCTCTCGTAAAAAATGCATTGGATGAGCATTTGGTATTTTTAGTGGCGTCTCGAGACAGGATCAAATTTCCAGGAGTTTTTGATTTTCCTTTTGAAGTTGAATCTGTTGCGGTTGCAGGCCGAATTAAGAAGCCAGGATCTGAAAATCTTAATGTTCCCATCGAGAGCCTTGATCTCAGCGGTTTTGACTCACCAACGGTCTCCTATGATCGACTTCATCAAATGCTTGCTAAGTATTATGCACAGCTGCTTATCGAGCGTGCTCAACTTGAAGAGAAAAAAAATAGGAACTTGCTCTCACAGGTTTTCTTAAATCAGGCCCGTCGCTTAGAACGCTGAGTTTCCTTTAAATTGAGGACTTTGGAGATAACCGTCGCCGGCTGTGGTCGATTCGATTTCTACGACACAAGAATTTGAGGGAACTTCAGCGCCGGTGCCTGGACAGCAATACACAGGGTTTGTAGATCCCATATAGGTGACTCCACAATCTGAGAGAGTTGTTCCGGAGCCATCGCTGGCAGTGTTACAAGCATAGTAACCTGAGTTTGAAGAATAATGGCCGTAGGGAATTTCGTTGTAGTAGTTCGTATACCAAGAACTAGAGGAACCGTAGCGATAAGACCAACTTCCGGAGTTGGTGTTAGCGCTAGAAAATCCTGTGCCCGTATATGAAAACCATCCATAGTCATCGTAAGGGACATAGGTTGGTCTGTTGGCTTGAAATTGTGTGTAAGTACAGGTACTGAAGTTGGTTCCGCAGTAGTTAGACGACGAGATAAAATTTGAAAAAGGGACGCTCCCACACTTAACCATTCCATTTTTATAGTCGCTGTTAGTTCCCATTCCTATCTGGCCGACAGAGCCATCGGCACATTTAGGAGGCCCTCCGTAATTGGTGGATTGGTGAGCTACTAAGGATTGACCTGTTTTCTGAAAAAGTTGAGTGCCAGCCTTATTGTAGCAAGTCACATTGTAATTCACACTAACACTGGAACCATTGTGAAGTTCGAGCCCTGTTCCAGTAGAAACAGGAATGGTCACTTTTCTGGGCGCGGTCGCAAAAACGTAGAGACCTAAGCAACCAATACTAGAAATGATCAACACTTGCATAAGCTGGCTTTTGAACAAAGATCTCATCATCAACTCCAAACCAAATGGTTAGCGTTGATTAATAGTAGGATACCTGAGTTACGGAAGGCAAGACCGTGACACTAAGTGTCTCTAGTCCACTTGCGGTGACGGAGTAGAGTTGTCCTGCATGATCGAGGGCAAAGAGGCTGTCATCGTATCCAGCACTGATGGATTGAACCCACGCAGGAACTGTGCACGTTGAGTTTTTAAATGGACAAGTGAAACTCGATTCAGGAAGGCCAGTTGTGGAATTGATTTTTTGGATTTGCCCAGACTCATCGAGAGCATAGATCTCGCGACTGTCGGGTTTGATGGTGAACGACCTTAAATAGGGAGCCGCTTGCAGACCACCACCAATATTCATCCCAGAAGTTGAGGTCGCAAAACCAATTCCAGTCGAATCATATTGACCTAGTACAAGTTCAAAAAATGAAGTTATGTAGGCTAGTGATATTGAGAGAATTGTATCTGGATTTTTGACGTCTACGAGTTCTCCTGAGTTATAAAGAAGACCCTTGAGTGAAGGAGCTCCGCGAACGGGAATATTGCATGACCCTCCAATCACTGCTGCGACCGATGAGGTCTCCCCTGGGAAATCGAGGTTGATAACGACGTCTTGCTCAAGATCTTGGATTGTTACATTGCTTGTCTTTCCCGAAGAAAACGTCTTTTTAAAGTTATCTTTGGCTGAGTTGAAACCGCTATTCCATTCGGGGCAAGTAGCTCCAGGTTCGGCAAGGTAAGTGAACAGTTCGAAGGTTCGACCAGAGCCTTTTTCTAAAGAAAGAGTTATAGCTTCGCCGTCAGCAACAAACCCACTAACAATCCCTTGAGTAGGGCCACAATCTACAGAGCTTGAGGAAATTCCAGAACCTGTGACGTTGACAGCAAAACAAATTCTTTTATTTGACGGGAGGGTTGCGAAAGCCTCTATCTTTGACGCCAGATTGGCACGAGTTGGAGTTTGGATGGTTACGTTCGCGCGGTCGCCGCCGGCAGGACGGTCACAAGCTATCCAAAGAAGAGAAAGTCCCAAGACTAGAGATAGGCGAAAAAAACCCATATCTCTTTTTCGCCAGTTCAGAGGGCAAACTTAAGAAATCTCATTTTGAAACGTATCTAGACCCCAGCCTTGGATGAGATTGCGGTAGTCATCGGGCCATGGTTTTACAAACAGGAGATTTTGATCCGTTCTGGGATGTTTGAACCCCAATTCGGCGGCATGCAGAGCAAAACGAGGCACATCAAATGGACTCTTCTTTTTTCCACCGTAGAGTTCGTCTCCCAAAATTGGAAGGCCCATCTCCGAAAGGTGAACACGAATCTGGTGAGTTCGGCCGGTATGAAGTTTGATTTTTAAATAGGCGAGTTGATTTTTGTAAGTTTTCAAAACCTCGTAAGTTGTATGCGCCCATTTCCCTTGTTCAGGGTTCGTCTGACCCTTTAGAGATGCATATTTTTTTCGGTGGGTTGGGTGTCTAGCGAGATAGCTTTTTATTTCTCCATGAGATTGCCGAGGGCGACCAAACACAACACAGTAGTAGATTCTGTGGATAGATCTCTCTTTAAACTGCTGAGCGAGCTTTTCGTGAGAAAAATCATTTTTTGCGACAACTAAAATGCCGCTGGTGTCTTTATCTAGTCGGTGAACAATTCCTGGTCTGTTTTCTCCAAACTTCATTGACAAATCATCGGTGTGAAAAAGGAGTGCGTTCACGAGAGTGTCTTGATCGTGCCCGGCAGCTGGGTGGACGACAAGGCCCGCAGGTTTGTTGATGACGAGAAGATCACCGTCTTCAAAGATGACGTCTAAAGGATAATCTAGAGGTTCGAGGGTTGAAATTGAAGTCATTACTTCGAGAGAGACGTCGATACGATCTCCAGGCTGAACCTGATACGAAGCTTTCTGAGGCTTTCCGTTAACAAGAACTTTTTGATTTTCGATAAGTGTCTGCGCACGTGTACGGCTTTGAATATCTTTTTGCTCTGCTAAATACCGATCTAGCCGAAGTGGCATAGTTTCTTGAGCTACAACAAGATCAATTTTTTTTTGATTCACTTTTTAGCAAGGTGAAGCTTGTAAGATTTCATGTAGCCATCGGGGACTTTTTTCTCGTTCAGTCCGAGGGTTTTTGCAATCTGCACCACATATCCGCGAACAAAGACCGCGGCTGGAAGATCCTTGGTCGTATTCTTTTCAATGGCTTTGATGTAGTAAGGATTGATTCTTGTAATTTCGCTCAGCTCTTCGACAGTGTAGTTCTTGTATTCTCGAACTTTTTGTAGAAAGGCACCGTCGACTTCAGCTGGTTCTTCAATTTGTTTTTCGATTTCTGCATTGGGAGTGTAGGGAGTTTTGACTTGAGGTTTTGCGGGGCGATCGAAAACAAAACTTTGTTGAGCCTTTAACAGAGAGCTAAAAGTAAGGTCTTCGAGGCGAGTTTCTCTTTGCCCCAACCTTAAATCATAGATGCTTCTTAAGGCAGAATTTCCTAAAACAGAAAAAGCTTCTTCAATCATCATCAACAGCTGTCTGGCTTCTGTAGCGCTAAACACAGTGTAGAGCGCGGGATTTTCTCCAGCGTATGTCGAGCGAGCTCGCTCGTAAGCTTTGTGAATTTCGTGTTGAGGAGCGTCCTCTCGGACTTCTAAAATTTCGTAGTAATTGTATTGAGGAGGTATCTGCATGTAAAAATCATACCACAGCTCTTAGCGATTGAGGATGTACTAGATGCTTACAAACTGATAAAAATTGTCCAACCAGTGGAGTAAAAGGAAACTCGACTAAGGTCGGCTGTTTTTTCCGAATAGACTGCCAAACGGCATTGTCAAAATCGATGCAGCCTGCGTAGTCCATGGGAAAGTCATAGAATTTGCAGCAGACACTTTTTATGGAAAGTCCAAGTTCATGATCGCTATGACTTCGAGCACAGTTCATCACAAGTCGAATTGGTGATTGATTAAGCAGTTCTAGTTCCTCTTCTGAAATTCCTAAATTTGAGAGGATGTGGTTTTTCATCGAGAAAGGCATCGCTCTTTCGACGTTTCGGTGATTTCTTACGTCACCAAGAAACTGAGTTTCATCCATAGTGCCAACTCGAGTGCGTAAATTATGAACAATAAGGCTCTCTAAAAAGCGATAAGATCGTTCAATACTTGTCGGCTCGGGTGTCGTTACCAGAATTTTCTCGTCAGACATATTGAAAAGACTCAGAACAGGGATTGTAAGAGTTGATCCTAAATCGAAAATAACGATGTCAGTTTTTAGAGTCTTCACTTGCTCGGCAATTCTGGCAACATGCTCTGTAGTGAGCTCAAACGGCTTCCATGACTCCCAAAGTCCTTGGATGAGTTTGAGTTTAGGAATTGTCGTTGGGCAGGACATTGTTTCAAGTCGGGTGTTTGCATCCTCAAAAAAGTGACGTAGGTTTCTGTCAAAAGGAGTAAGGCCAAGGCAAGTGTGAAGATTACCACCACTAAGGTCTAGATCGATAAGGGTGACTCCGAAGCCCATTCTAGAAAGAGTGATTGCAAGGCTAGAGGCAACAAAAGTTTTACCAACCCCACCTTTTCCGGCGGCGACAGTCCAAATACGTGGCTCCAGGTGACCTGGTCTGGTCATCTGTTCATCACGTTTTTGCGCTAGTTTGTCTTTACGACCCATTTTTTGCTGCCTAAAAATTTAGAGTTCTATCCAAATTTTTCTTCGGCAGCTGAGCGTTTAAGGTAAAGAGGTTGACACGAATTCCAGTCTTTAGTCTGGGTCGGATTTGCACTTTTTAAAAGATGTGCCAGCGACCTTGCCTTCGGATCATCGTGAATTTTGGGGTCTCGGAGGAAAAGACTGTGCAAATTTTCAGAGAACATCTTTTCGTAGGTCAAAAAGCCATCACCCACGCAGACATGAGGTTCAGAAAAGTGCTTTTCGATATCATTGATCGCTACGACCTGAGGAGCTTTTTCTACCGTCCAAGAGTTTGCGTCTCTTACAAATGTGGCCAGAAATACTGAGTTATTAAAAGCATTGATAAGGCAGATCAGACGGGCTCCTAAATCTGCTGGAACGCCCTGAGCTAATAAAGTTAAAGAGTCATAAGTGTAAATGGGTTTTTGAAAGACGTAAGAAAATGTTTTTACGATATTTAGGCCAATCCTTACCCCAGTAAAACGTCCTGGACCAATGTCCACACCGAAGGAGTCGAAGTCTTTAGGTAATAGGCCGGTTTCGTCGAAACCTCGTTTGAGAGCGGCATGGACAACTTCACTTTGAGTCTTCTGATTTTCTGATTCGAACTCAAACAGAATGCTATCTCCGTCTGCAATGACGATACTAGCTTTCGGGCAGCTCGTTACCAAAGACAGAGTTTTCAATCACCACGGTCCGAAAATACGAGAGAAATCATTAAAAAGTGCAAAGACCATAAGGCTAACCAATAAAACTAAGCCAACCTGTTGAGCGATTTCGAGTTTACGTAGGCTCATCGGAGATCCCTTGAGACTTTCAACGATGTAAAAAACAAGATGACCACCATCAAGGACGGGAATTGGGAGAAGGTTTAAAATGAAAAGGTTGATGGAAATAATGCCCATCATTTGAAGAAAGTGAGAGATCCCGATTTTAAAAGTGTCGCTAGCAGCCTTGCCAATAGAAATAACCCCGCCGATATTTTTGGGAGAAATTTCTGCTTGAAGCAAACGTACAAAACTAAGAACTGTCATCGACGTTACTTCCAGAGTTCTGTCCCAGCCCCGCTGCAATGCTTGGATTGGTTGGGTGGCTTTCATGGAGAAGGTTTCAGGTCGTGCAGGAACGATAAAGGGCATGATGCCAACAGTGTATCTGTTTTCTTCACTTCCATTAGCGGCCATTTGATTTGTGAGTTTTGGGGTAACCTCAATAAGAAGATTTTCCTTACCTCGCTGAACCTTGAGTTTTAAAGGACCTTGGTCTGACTTAAAGTTTTTTACAGTTCCTAAAAGGTCATCCCAGCGATTGATGGCCATAGAGTTTATTTCCTGAATCCGGTCTCCCACATGCAGGCCTGCTAACTCGGCTGGTGAGCCAGCTACGACACGAGCTAAATAAAGATCAGAGGGTTCAATTCCTAACCCTTTGACCGCATCGCCCTCAGGAATAGTTAAGGTGAATTTATGATTCTCCGATTTATCGTCGAAGTTTGGAAACCGCTCTATGGTAAATTCCACCTGAGTTCCTGCGTGTGTCTGCAAATAGGCAACCAACTGCCTCCAAGTATCAATCGCTTGCCCACCAACATCTGTAATATGATCGCCAGTTTTTAAACCGGCCTGAGCAGCAACCGAATCTGGGCTCATCACACCAATAAAACTAGATTTCGAATTGGGAGTTAACCCCTCCACTTCGCCTACCATCCTTTTTGTGCTTAACAAATTAGGATTTGGCTTAAGATGCGGAACCGTTTGAATGGTGACGGGCTCTTGCGAATTCTCGTGGTTCAAAACTACGGACACTGATTGGTCTGAGGACTCTTGTAAGAGATCAATCACTTCATTCCAATGAACGATTTTTTTACCATTCATCTCTAAAATGGTATCTCCGGCTCGAAACCCATCGGTATAAGCCTGCGAAGTCGTTTCTAAATCTCCAACTTTTGGACTGCGAACTTCTTCACCAATAAGCGCAACTACAAAAAACAAAAAAATCGCAAAAAAGAAATTCATCAGAGGACCAGCTAGAACTACCGCAATCCTCTGTCCAACAGGTTTGTGAGTGAAAGAGTAGGCTTTCTGCTCTGCTGGTATATCCGCGCTCGGATCATCTCCATACATTTTAACGTAGCCGCCAAGGGGTATCATGGACAGGCAGTAGGTCGTATCTCCTCGTTTGTACTGAACCAGCTTTTTTCCAAAACCGAGACTAAAAACCTCAACACGAACCTTAAAATATTTGGCGACCAAAAAATGGCCAAGCTCGTGAACGAAAATAAGAAGTCCAAGAAGAATGATAAGCGGGAGAATTGCCGAGAGACCCTGTTGGAGCGTATGTATTAGATATTCCATAGTCGTATTTTAACTATAACACAGCGAGCGTGATATCGAATTGTCTTTTATTACGCACAATTAAAAAAAATTCTGGTCTTAGAGCGTGTTCGAGCTCTCGTATTAAAATTCATTTGTCTCAGATTAGATCAAGCCCTCAAAAAACACTGCGGCATACCAAACTAGCGGAGCTGCAAAAAGAATTCCGTCAAGCCGATCCAGAACACCGCCGTGACCTGGCATGAGAGTGCCAGAGTCTTTAATGTCGGCCATGCGTTTGATGAGTGATTCAAAAAAATCCCCAGCTTGTGCAACGGCTCCCACGCATATGGCGACTCCAATCATTGATAATAAAGGAACGTCAGGAAGCCACTGTCGTAGGACTAAGCCTGCAATGATGGATCCAACGAGACCACCAATAGATCCTTCGACTGTTTTTTTAGGAGAAATTTGCGGAAGAATTTTATGTTTACCGATGAGTCGCCCGGTGAGATACGCCAAAGTATCACCGCCAAAAACTAATGCCATTAAAAGGCTAAACCATGCGCCACCATGGGGAAGGAAAAGTATTTTTGTTCCAAATGAGGGAAAAAATCCAATATACAGCAAACCGACTAAACCTTTACCAAGGTGTTCGAAGAGATCTTGCGCCTTTTTCTCTTCAGAAAAAAGAACCAAGCTAAATGTGGCAAACAGAAGGCAACCAACCGCAAACCAAAATGCAGATGTTTCTCCTAAAAAGCTCGCCGCCAAGAAAACTGAAAAACAGCAAAGTAAAAAAACAATCTGAGTGACTGTCACTCCTTTGGCTGGAAAGAAAATTCTAACGACTTCACGCTGACACAAGAAAATCGAAACTATTGCGAGGATGACAAACCCTTTAAGCTGAAAAAAGAAGTAAAGGCCGATCACAATCGCAATGGCAAGAAGGGCAGAAATAGCTCTTACAACAAAGGTGTTCATAACTGGCGGGCTACGCCAAAAAATTCTTTAATGCTGAAAATGCGGCCAAAACGGCGCTCCCGGCGTGCATAAGCGAAAATAGCTTCTTCTAAATCAGTTTCGCTGAAGTCGGGCCAAAGCGTTGAAGAGAAATAAAGCTCGCTGTAGGCAGCCTGCCACATCAGGAAATTAGAAAGTCGATTCTCACCACTTGTTCTGATAATCAGATCCGGGTCCGGCGTCCCGTAGGTATTTTGGTGTTGTTCAATGGTGTTTTCGTCGAGGTCCGAGATGGACAATTCACCAACTGCAATTTGTCGGCAAATACTTTTAACAGTGTCGGTAATCTCTTGGCGAGATCCATAGCTGATTGCAAATACGAGATGTAAGCCGGTGTTGTTTTTTGTTGCATCAACAGTGATGTTGATCTCTCGAATAATGTCTGGTGGAAGCCGATTTAACTCGCCAATCGTTGTGAAGCGTACGTTCTCTTTAACGAGGGTTTCACGCTCACGCTTCATATATCTTCGCAAGAGACGCATTAAGAAATTGACTTCGTTTTCAGGACGAAACCAGTTTTCAGTACTAAAAGCATAAAGGGTAAGGTGCTTCACTCCTCGTCGGGAGCAGCTGTTAATGATCTTCTTTGCGGTACGAGTTCCTTTGACGTGGCCAAAAACGCGGGGACGTCCCCGTTTTTCTGCCCAGCGGCCGTTTCCATCCATGATGATCGCTATGTGTTCTGGAACTCTCAAACCCGTTTCAGATTTCATATGGTCATGATGCTCTTTTCTTTTTCGTCAGCAATCGCATCTACTTTTTTAACGTAATCATCAGTGAGTTTTTGGATTTCGTCATTGAGCTTTTTTTGCTCATCCTCACTGATTGATTTGTCTTTTTGGGCGGCCTTGATCGCCTCGTTGGCATCTCGTCTTGCCATACGTACGGCAACCTTTGCATCTTCAACGACTTTTTTAGTTTGTTTGACAAGCTCTTTACGTCGTTCTTCAGTCAAATCGGGGACTCGGAGGCGAATGACTTTTCCATCATTCATGGGAGTCATGCCGATGTCGCTTTTAATGATTGATGACTCAATTTCTTTGAGAATTGAAGCCTCCCAAGGCGCAATCAAAAATGATTTAGCATCAGGACAGGAGATTGAGGCCACTTGACTGAGGGGCGAGGGGGTCCCGTAGTAATTCACTCGAATTCCATCCAGCATCGACACTTGGGCACGGCCTGTTCGAATTTTTTTGAGTTCGTTGGCCAGAGAGGCCAGAGCTTTTTCCATTTTTTCTTTGGAATCATTCTTCATCGTCGCGGTCACTTCGATCCCCTTTCTAATGAACCAAAAACGAGTTACCGAATTACGGTACCAATGGTTTCTCCGTTTATAGCTTTAAGGATATTACCTGGTTTTGTCAGGTCAAAAGTCAATATAGGAAGTTTGTTATCCATACATAGGCTGACAGCGGTGGTATCCATCACTTCAAGACCCCGATTGAGGACGTCAATGTAAGTGATCTCTTCAAACTTAACAGCGTCTTTGAATTTGACAGGGTCTTTGTCATAAATGCCGTCAACCTTTGTCGCTTTCATGATGATATTAGCGTTGATCTCCATAGCTCTCAGTGCAGCAGCTGTATCTGTCGTGAAGTAGGGATTGCCAGTTCCTGCGGCAAAAATAACAACCCGGCCCTTTTCTAGATGACGCACAGCACGTCTGCGAATATAGGGCTCTGCAATTTCTGCCATTTCAATAGCCGTTTGAACTCGGGTCGGCACTCCAGCCTTTTCAAAGGCCTCTTGAAGAGCAAGGGCATTGATAACCGTTGCAAGCATTCCCATGTAATCAGAGTTCGCGCGATCCATGCCCTCAGCGGAAGCGGCAATACCTCGGAAGATATTTCCGCCGCCAATCACAACGCCAATTTCAGTTCCGGTTTTGTAGGCTTCGGCAATGTCCTGCGCAACCTCTTTGAGAACGGCAGGATTAATACCAGTTCCAGCTTTGCCGGCCAGAGCTTCTCCACTGAGTTTAAGTAAAATACGTTGGTATTTTCGACCTGCCAAAATTAACGACCTTTGGTTTGAGCTGCAACTTCTTCTGCAAAGTTCTCTTGGCGCTTTTGAAGACCTTCTCCAAGTTCATAGCGCACGAATCTGCGAACAACGATGTTCTCACCGATTTTCGCGATTGTTTCTTTAAGATAATCTCCAACAGTGAGGTCAGGGTTTTTAACGAATTTTTGCTCTAACAGGCAGTTTTCGGCAGTCCACTTTTTGATTTGGCCATCGACAATCTTTTCGATCATCTCAGGTTTTTTGCCTTGTTCTTGGCTTTTGCCGATTAAGATTTCACGTTCTTTTGCGACCACTTCGGGTGGAATTTCAGCAGCACTCACGCTGAGAGGCGCTGACGCTGCAATGTGAAGAGCCACATCTTTTACGAAGTTTCGGAATCCTTCGTTACGAGCCACGAAATCAGTTTCGCTGTTCACCTCAAGCAACACACCTACGCGGCCTTCACCGTGAATGTAGGCGTGGACCATACCCTCAGAGGCCAAACGATCTGCTTTTTTAGCAGCTGATGCGAGGCCTTTTTTTCTGAGCCATTCGATGGATTTTTCAAAGTCTCCTTGATTTTCTTCGAGTGCTTTTTTGCAATCAAGCATTCCAGCATTTGTTCTTTCACGCAGGTCTCGCACCATAGTCGCTGATATAGCCATTTCTATCTCCTAAAATATTTTAAAAAGAAACCAAAGTTACTCGGGTTTTTCCTCAGTGGTTTCGTCTGAATTGTCTTGGTTTTCAAGTTCGGCTTGGATCTCAACGATTTCTGCCATACCCGCAGCAACTAACTTGCGTTGTTTTTGTACTTTAACAACGTTAGGTCCAGCAGCTTTGGGAGCGGCAGCAGGGACTTCCTGAGCAGCGATGCCTTTACCACGACGACGTTTTTCTGGAGCAGCAGCTTCAGCGGCCGGTGCTGCCTCTTTCTCTTCAGCAACATCAGAGGATTTGTCAGTTTGTGTACGAAGTTTTTGTTCGTAATCTTTAGCACCTTCGTTGAAGGCCTCGGCCACGAGGTTAGCAAACAATTTGATGGATCTAATGGCGTCGTCGTTTCCAGGAATAGGATAATCAACAAGATTAGGATCTGTGTTGGTATCGGCAATGGCAACCACAGGGATGCCCAAGCGTCGAGCTTCGGCAACAGCAATGTGTTCTTTATTGAGATCAACGATAAAGATGCAAGACGGAGAGTCTTTCATATCTTTAATACCATTGAGGTACTCAGAGAGCCGGCCGTACTCTTTTTCAAGGCGAGCCCGCTCTTTTTTACCGAAATAATCTAGCTCACCTTTTTCGCGCATTTGATCAATGCGTTTGAGGCGGTCAATACTGCTTTTGATAGTTTCGAAGTTTGTGAGTGTTCCGCCGAGCCATCTTTTAGTGACGTAGAACTGACTGCATTTTGCAGCAGCTTCTTGGATGGGTTCAATCGCTTGTTTTTTAGTACCGACGAAAATCATCTTTCCGCCATCTGCAGCCATTTTTCTTACGTATTCAGCAGCCGTGTTAGCGCGAACTACGGATTTTTGTAGATCGATGATATGGATCCCACCTCTGTCTGTGAAGACATAGGGTTTCATCTTTGGGTTCCATCGTTGGGTTTGGTGCCCGAAATGCACACCTGCATCGAGCATCTCTTTCATTGTTACTTGAGCCATTTGAATCTCCTTCTGGTTAAGCCTCTTCTCGCCCGTGATACCCCCCTGTTTTCTTACAGTTGGGGGACCAGAAAGGGGTCGAGAATGTGTATTTAGAAGGAGGTTTGTAGCATGGGGCCAGAGCTCAGTCTATTAAAATGAATTGCCAGTTCGGAGGTCGTAGTCACCACCTTGGCCAACCCAATTCAACTGGGTTGAAAACGCCTTAAGATCCTCTTTGGAAAGGGAGTTTTTAAGGTAGTTGAAGTAGGCATCTAACAAAGTTTGTTGAACCGGACCACCGTAAACTGCGCCTGTTCTGTAAGGATCGTTAAAGTACTGTTGTTGACCATAATAAGCTTGGCGCTGCTGGTAACCCCAGCCAGTTGCCGTGTTGGTTCGGCCAGCACCGCGGAACTCATCCAAAGACATGCTGTTCATGGGACGCAATTTATTGCACGTATCCCCACGATTTTGAACGCAAAAGTTGTACTGAACGGCGACGTCATTGACCTCTTGGTCCTTGTTGTCGTCCTTCTTGTTTTCGGCGCAGCCCACGAAGACAGCAAATGCTGTCAGTGCGGTGATGAACAATGCATTGAGTGATTTCATCTGTCCTCCTTTGGTCCAGTTCAATCAAGCTGTAGAGGAGCAAGATGCGGGCCGAATTGGCACGTTTTGAGACGTTTAAGAACTGTGTCATTTCGGGATGTTAGCGGTGTTGGGAAATTCGAGGGTGGGGACTTAAGGAAGAGGTGTCACGAAATGACACGACATGACTAAATCTTTGACGGAGCTCTGTGAATTCAGATTTATGATTAAATTTCGAGTTCTTGGCTGAGAATGGCGTTTCCAGCCAATTGATAACTGGCCGCAGCCCCCGGCCCGCAGTTTCTGGAGCAGAAACTGGTTCGGTTGGCTGCCGCCGTTGGATGAAGCGACCAAATCAATAACCGCCGCAGGCTCCATCATAGGCTGCCCATGGCAATTGATAGGGAGCTGTTGGCACTTTCATCCAAAAGTCGTCGGTTTTGTACTCCGTAAGAGCTTTCATTCGCTCCGGTGAAGTGAAGGCGCACCAGTGGTGATTGGTATTATTTTGATAAGCGCCATACCCGCCAAATTTAAAAACGGCGAAGTATCCTTGTCCACAAACGCCGTCGTAAACGGTTCCAGGCAAAAATGTTTTCAGGGCCACATGGCTGGTTCTTCCTCCAACCAGGCAAAAGTGACGGCCCGTATTTAAGAAATAGGAGTGCGGGCCAACAACAAATCGTCCCCCCTTATTTTTAAGAGCGAAGACTGCAAATAGCTCACCTTCTGCACGGTAGGGGTTATTGCGAGGGTTTGTCGGCGATTCCAAAAGCGTTTTACCAGAATCCAATTGAGCTCGAGTCGGGCCGGCGTAGGCTTGAGCAAAGACCGAACTGATCACAAAAAATGCGATGAAACGAAACATATTTAACCACCTTTAAATTGTGAGTGAAAACTATCGAGGAGTTCCTAAATCAGGTCTCTCGTTTTGATCCAGGGTTCTGCCAATGTCTCCCTGGGCTTCGTTGGTGACTTGTCGTACATCGTTGGCAGTGTAGTTTCCGTGATCGGAATCGCCTCCTCCTCCACCACCGCCGGTGTCTGGGGGGCCGCCCGTATCTGCTCCAGGCTGAGCTCCAATCGCGTACGCGTACGCTTTTTCTGGAGCTGCCACAAAAAATGCGGACTTAATTCCAGTGCTACCCTGGAAAAATGCGAGATTGAAAAGCAAAAATCCCGCGAGAAGCCATCTCTTTTTTATTTTTGTTTTGAACTTAGACATGTTCCCCCTTTTTCGTGTTTCTGTATTTCGCAACACCTCAAAAGGGTACTCAATCAATCCAGTAGTAATCTGCCTAGATTTTTGCTCGACAACGTAAAATGTTTCGAACTGATACGGTTATGCTTCGTCTTCGCGACTGTTCTGTATCAAACCCGCAGGGACACTGCCTTGAAGGATGGCGTCTGCCAACTTCTTATGATCCCCATGGCCGATCCACTTTGAGGCGCTTTGGAAGTCTGTGGGAAGATGCGTGAGTTTTTGTTTTTTAAAATCAGTAATCCGACGGTAGGTCACCTCGAGATCAGATTTCTGAAGAGATCCTTGAGCGAGAGCTTCAAGGACAGATTCTATGGCTACGGGTGGTGAGTCTGGCTCGTTACAATAAAGAAGAATGTCAGCTCCGGCCTTGAGAGCTCTCACCGGGATGTCAGCTTTATCATAATTTTTTGCAAGGGCCTTCATATCCAAGTCATCGGTGAAAATGAGTCCTCGGTAACGGAGGTCTTCTCTGAGGATTTTTTTAAGAAAAGTTTCTGACAAAGTAACGGGCCACTGAGCATCCACTTTGTCAAAAGTGATGTGAGCAGTCATGAGTAGATCCAGGCGAGCTCTGAACGAGCGTTTAAACGGAATGAGTTCGACATCTTCAAGACGTTTTTTATCGACGGACTCAACAGGCAAATCTTCATGGCTGTCCAGAAGAGTGTTTCCATGGCCTGGAAAATGTTTTGCGCAAGGGAGAATGCCTGACTTGATGTAACCACGAACTAAGGCCGATGCAAGTTTGCCAACCTTCTCCGGATCACTGCTGAGAGAGCGATCGCCAATCACAGTATTTTTGGGATTGGTGAACACGTCCACACAAGGTGCGAAGTCCACGTTGATGCCCACTGCTTTAAGTTCCATTCCCATATCGTAAGCGAACTGAAAGGCGACGGTCGGTGAGTCTAAATCACCCACCTTTTTGAGCGGGGGCCACTGGGTGAAAGGAGCTTTGAGCCTTGCAACACGACCGCCCTCCATATCAATGGCAATAAAAAGCGGAAGTCGACTCACGGTGCTGTTACGAAGATCTTGGAGCTCTTTACAAAGCGAAAAAATCTGTTGAGGTTCAACGACATTTCTTGCGAAAAGGCAGACGCCTCCAATGTCGTTTTCAGTTATGAATTTTTTTTCGGTTTGGGACAGCGAAGTTCCTGCAATCCCAATCATCATATGTTGGCCAATGAGATTTTTCACGTGATGTTCAGCCTTTGAAAAATGAAAACGTAAACCATCGCAACAGAAATAATTGGACCATGATCAAAAAAAAAAATCAACGAGGCCTTAGGGTTCTTTTTTTTCTGTGGTTTCTGGTGTCGATTTGACCTCGGACTCATTCGCAGAATTTGTTGGAAGTGGTTTTCCTTTGACATAAATGCCTTTATTGGGAGGAACGCCAGTGAATTTATTCGAACTTTTGGGGTCTGGCAGTGGAGCTGCATTTTTATGCTGGACTAGAGTGTTGTCTTTACCGAGCGGAACGGACCCGAAGAGCAAACTTAAAGTCTGATTGCTGACAGGGAAATTTTTTGTTGCCTCCTCAGGACTTGCAACAAGTTCTGTGCCGATAGATTGAGCAGGAGATTTTGTGGCGAGCACTTCGCCTTTGTCAGTTACATAACTGACAAATTCGGTGTTCTTAAACTCGCTACGGACTTTCGAAACCTTGATCCCTTTGTAGTCTTCAGAGCTCATTTTAGTGGTTGTGAAATTGTAGACGACAGCATCTTCTTCAGCGACTGCCGGGTAGGTATAGGGTTTTGAGTTTTCTTTACGATCGAGAGTTGCATAAGCCACAAACGCACTCAAGATAGTGTCTTTTGGTAAATCGCGAGATACTTTTTCAACTTTGCCGTCGTCGGTGATGGTGGCGTTCATCTTGTTGTTTTTGAAGGTGGCATCTATGGATTTGGTTTTTGCTCCAACAGCGGTGTTATAGCTATAAGAGATGGGTTGAAATTTAACGTTGGCCCTCGCCTTGACACTTTCGGTGATATTCCCACCGAGTTCGTTGGTTTTCAAAAAGGTGGTCGCGATAAATTCTTTTTTCTTGTTATCAAACTCATAGCGACTGATGGAGTAACCAATGGGGACCCCTCCTGACAGAACTTTGCTGTATCCCTCGAATAAAACTTGGGCGTTTACTGAAAGTGCTAAGAGTGAAATCGCGGCGAGTAAAGTACATCTCATTTTCTGGACCATAGTTGAGACCTCCAGCCTTAGTATCGCAGTAACGATTGGAAATGGCAAAGACCAGAAATGACGGTTCATGACGTTCCGAAATTGCGAAAAACCTTGAGGAAGCAGAGAATAAGACGATGACATTTCGCAGACTCAATTCGAAGGGCCAAGTTGCCATTTTCGTGGCGTTAATTTTTCAAGTGCTTTTCGTTTTTTTCGCAATGGTCATCAACGTCGGTTTGCTTGTTCATCATAAAGTAAATCTACAAAACTCCGTTGATTTAGCTGCTTATTACGGCGCGATGAAGCAGGCCGAAATGATGGGCGCCATTGGGCATATGAATTATCAAATTAGGCAAAGTTGGAAGCTCCTCGCTTACCGCTACCAAATCATAGGTACTGGTGGGTATAGTGATCACCCACGCTCGCTAGTTACGAATGCGAAAACTGTTGATGACGCTGACGAGCTTTACTCGAAAAGTCCGACCTTTTGTGCCACGTATTGGCCGGCGTGGGAAGATGTTCCCGAAAAGGAGAACTCTTGCAAATCCATTTCGACGGGGGATCTAAAAATTCCTGCGCTTCAAGTGCCTAATGTTGTCGCAGGATTTTTTAGTTTCAATAACCAAGTTCGATCGTTTGCCGAAGAGATGAAAAAATCCGCGGAGACTCGGTGTAAGATTATCGGACCTCGAAATTGGCATTTATTAGCGAGAATGGTTTTTGGTTTTAAACAAGATCAGGCCGATCGCAAGTCTTGGATCTTCGCTCTCGCAAATCAAATGAGCGAAAAGCAAGATGATTTCGTCGACGTTGATGGAGGTCATGTCGCCGAAGGAGCGAGAAAAACTTTTGAAAAAAATCTTTCTCGGCCCAACCGTGAAAGTATCGCAGATTTTAAAATTTTTAATTCACTTGCAACTCAGGGTTGCGGAACTGCCGGCGATCCGGATAAGCCTCCTGGATGGCTTTCGGAAGTAAAGATTCTGCCTGACTACATCTACGCGGACTACGATTGCACCACAAAGCAGTACGAACTTGTGGTTCGATCTTTATCTGATCCAAAGGGTCCTATTTTTGGCAACCTCTTTAAGAATTCCATTGATCCTCTACGTCCGTTGGTTGCCCAAGAGGATGATAAAATTTTTGCGACTTCTATGGGCGTGGAAAAAAACCCCTGGTGTATGGCCTACATGGGTGTCACTGCGACGACGGCGCCGCAGATTCCGTTCATGCCGTTAAGTTCTCCCATCCGGTTAACAGCAAAAGCCTTCGCAAAACCTTTTGGGGGGCGTATCGGTCCGTGGTATTCTGAAAATTGGCCTCGGGGTTCAGCAAAATCAAGCGGGGGACGTCGTACCGACCCATTGCTTCCCCCTCGACTCGGCGACGGCGGAGAGCTCGAAGACGGCAGCCAGCAAGATCCCTCTCGTCTCCCAAATTTTTCGCGATTCGTCGGTGATTTGGTGGGCATACAATCAAAATTCATGATGGCATTTTTGGGTGGCCCACTCTTACATCCGGCAGTCCCAGGAAATTACCAGTACCAATATTACGAAAACTCCGAGCGCATGGTCTCCTTAGCCAACGAGAGTCCTTCTGGTGATATCATGGCGTGGGATAACGAAAAAAACGTAGCCCCGTTTATGAGAAAACTTGAACTTGGTGCGATTCTTCCAGATATTTTTGATGCTACCTACTACTCGATTGATCCAGATTTCTATAACGACTACTTTTTAAGACTCCAGGCGGGAGCGAAGGCTGCAGGAATCAACAAGCGCCTTCGTTCTGATCTCGGAGCTCGGCAAGACGACGACAATCTTAAGAACTTTTCAATTAGGTCATTGATTGAAACTCTTCCTGCAGAAAGTCCCCCGATTTACGATTACAATGCGCTCAAGCATTATGTGTTGCGATTTGATACCTTGCTCACAAGTTGGACAACCCGAAGTTTAACAAACTATGACTTAGATAAGAATTATTTTGGGAAATGCGTTAAGGGCGTTAACAAGACGGCAAATCCTCCCATAACGATTCCAGGCGATTGTATGGCAGGAAGGACGCAACGGCTACTCCGTTAAAGCTCGTTTCCGAAAGTTTTTTGCGATCGAGTGACTTAAATATTGGTGGTCCAGCAGGTGGCTCGGGAGCTCTTGTTAATCCTCCGCCCGATGACTTTTAGAAACTGGCCCCTTTAATTGTTGATAGTCGGGGGCTTGGCGAACTCTCAATCCTACTTACCACTTCAAATTTTAAATGAGTATATCGTTATGAAACTGCGCATACATGATCAGGTGAGCCTGGAGTCGTTCTGCTTTTTTCGTTGTTGCCCAGGTCTTTCTCTTTAATCGATTCACATTGTCTCGAATCATCGCGCAGGTGTGATTTAAACTAAAGAGCGGATCAAACCCTTACTATTACCCACATCTTTTTCGATAGTCCGGATTAGTAGGGTTGTTAGTGACGGCACCGGCACCTGACTTAGGAATCCAATTTGAGGCAGTCAGGCAATCTGGCAGCCTGGCAATCAGCCCAGGTTCAGGTTCTGGATCAGGCTTTAGGATTTCCCGGAATCGTTAGGCTCAAAAATTCCGAGGATTGAATTGGATTCCAGGTTCCTGACTTACAATTCTGCGATTCTTTTGCTCAGTTCTGTCCGTCGAAATCAGTCAATCGCGTTTCGATCTTTAAAGGGAATCGAAAGCCATTTTGCGAATTGCGGGGTTCAAAAGAAGATAACTTAACAAACTCAGTCATTTCCGACTGCAGCGATGACCCTCCCCCTGACACCTCGGCTGGCTGCCAGATTGCCGCCGGATTTGCCTGATTGCCTCAAATTGATTCCTTAAGTCAGTGCCATTTCCGCCTCGTGCCGGTGCCGTCACAGATAACAAGCCAAACCCCAATATTGAAAAAGATATGGGTAATAGTAAGGATCAAACCCTGTCTTTTTAACTCCCCTTGGCCGACAATCGCACCCCTTTTCCCCTTGAACGTCTCATGCTTTTGCCTCTGGGAAGTGGGCTTTGACATCTATCGGATAGTGCGGATTCTGATCGGACTGAATCAAAGCCTGAGAGTGAATAAAATTTTTCATTCCCTCAAAGAGTTTTTTACGAGCCTTGGGCCTTTCATCCGGCCGCTTTCCGTACTTTTTGCGCGAAATTGCGGCAAGTTTCCCTTTGGCCGGCATCACCGACACCTCAAGGCCCAGAATCCGACGCTTTTCCTTGTCAACGGCAAGGGTGATGGACAGCGGCTTACACTTGGTATGCTCATGAGTTTCCATATCATCAAACTGGAACTGAGTGACGGCGGTGTCCGGAGGTGAGGTTTCAAACCTCAGTGCGGCCTGGGTTGAGAGGAATAGAAACTTTCTCACCACGGTCTTTCGATTGAGCTTTAAGATAAGCGCAGTTCTTCGAAGGGACACGCAGGAGCACAGAAGATTTCTGACATGAGAGTTAAGATGTCTTTTTTTCTGTCTGTAGCAGGGCTGCCAGGTGGCGTGGGAAAAGCCTTTAGAACATCGCTGACAGTGAAAACGTTGAATCCATTGAGAGTCAGACTTTCGGTAAAAGCGTCCGGTACGAACGACGGTCGGACGCTGTGGTCGGGATTCGGATGTGATCTTGCAGTGAGGGCAAATAGGAGTCATGCTCAGAGGCACAGAGCAATTACCGGGCCCTGTTTCCCATCAACAATCAGGGGGGCCAGTTTCTGACTTTTAAGAGTGTCTCGATATGAGACCTTTTCATTCATTTTAGTTCGAAACTCAATTTAGGATTATCGACTTTAGACCGATAAAAAGGTCTTGAGGGATGCAGTTATGAATAAAGAACTTCTGCTAGTTTTTTGTTTGATTTCGTTGTTCGGTGGGATTTCTCGCGCCGATGATTGGACCAACTTTCACTGCGGTGTTACCTCCGGAAATGGCCAAGACACCTGTTTGAGCACCGATGGTCTTGATCCTGGAATTTGTCAGTCACCCGGAGTTGCCAGCTTCTACAGCAGTCTTGCTTCTTGTCGCAACCGCGGGCAATGCGCGGCCTCTGCTTGCAGCCCCTTGAATAGTCCTGTGATCAACGGTGCTAAGGGTGAAATTGGTCAAATGATCGATGTCGGCTCCACAGCGTCTCTCGCAAACATGCAGCTGGCCTGTTCTGTTGTTGGTAAGGTTATGAAGGTCGCAACAATTGGTGCTGGAGCTTTTCGTACGACATGCGGCGGAATGAAAAAGTGGTGCGAAGGTTCGTGCAATGGCAGTGTTGAGGCCTTAAAAAAAGCTCTTGATGAAGTCAAGGCAAGCCCCGCTTGTACGGCGACACCCGCGGGCTCTTCTGCTCCGTCTTGCGTGAAAGCAACTCAGCGTCTTACAGATTATTCAACGGGTGGTGGAGCGATCAGCGATACGGCTTCGGCTGAAATTCTTAAAGCAAATCCTGCGCAAATCGTGACGACATGTGAAGGATATGGTGCTGTCCTTATGCAAGCCGGGATGAATATGGTCCAGACTTTAGCGCAAGGGTTGGTAGCTGGTCAGTGCGAAAAAGATTCTGCATCAGATGATAAGGACGCCTGCGAAAAAGATCCGAATCAAACCATTTGTAAAACGGCAGTCATTGATTGCACTCTCGCTGCAAATCAATCCGAAAAGGTCTGTATTTGTAAAGCTAATCCTCGAGATCCAGCCTGCAGCACTCTTGCCACTGGGAAAACTCTCAACGCCAACCGAATTAGCTCTGCAAGCACTGCTGACCTAGCCTCTCAAAAGGGGAACCTAGGTGCTCTTGATGGCATTGGTGCTAGCGACGGAATTGATCCTGTGACTGGTAAAGGTGGTGGCGGAACCAACACTGCGGGAAGCGGCCGCGGCGGTGGGCCTCCTGGTGGAGGCGGTGGATCTGGTGGGGCGCCTCCCAAAAAAGGAGATGGCGGTAACCAAGCCAGTCGCTTTAATACGAACATCCTTGGTTCTGAAGGAGGCGGCGGCGCTGGCGGCGGAAAATACGGCAATCTTGGAAACGGCAAAGATGCCAACGCCCCAGGTGGAAAACGCAACCCTGCTATGGACTACAAGCAGTTCCTCCCAGGTGGAGCAAAAGCAGGAGCCAAGGTTGGCCTTGATGGAATCACTGGACCTTCCGGAATGAGTCTATGGGAAAAAGTCAGTAATCGATATCGTGAAAATCGTAACACATTGGAGCCCTAAGTATGAAAAACGCCATAAATTTACTTTTGGTCTGTGGATTAGCGACGCCTTCAACCGGATGGGGACTTGCTGACGGGGCCACGGGAACTCCCAAAAAAACGACCAGCAGCCCGAGTCTTGCCGACAGCTCGAGTGATTCTGGAAAGCAAGAGGGCTCTTCGGCGGTAATGAATAACGCCGGCGGTGTCATGCTGATGGCCATGGGCGCCCATGAAGCAAGTCAAGAGAACTATGGTTTGGCTTCTGTGTATTTTGGCATGGGAGCCCTCGCTTTCATGCAGGCTAGGGAAATGTCTAAGGCAGCTAAAAAAAGCAAAGGGACCTACGGTCGTATCAATTCTAAATTGGACGGGGATACAGATACCGACGGCGATGGTGACGGAACTGGTGATCCCTCCACCGATTTGGATCCAGCATCTGCGAGCAACTTGAAGGCGAGCCTGAAAACTGCAGCGGCAAACGGTATTAAGGTCGACCTAAAAAATGGCCAAGTCACGGGTCCGGATGGCAAGGTGCTAAAACCAAGTGATCTTGCATCAGCAGATGCAATGAGGCGCGCGGGTATGAGCGCTGACGATATTATGAAGGCGCAAAAAGCCATCGACCAAGTGAGTAAAGACGCACAGAAAAAGGCAGGTTACGCCAATTACTCTTTCGCCGAAGATGAAGGTGGTGGCGGAGGCAAATCAGGCTCCAAAGGCGATCAGAATATTAGTATTTCTGGCGGAGGTCTAGGTGCAAAAGGCGGAGCAGATTCTAAGAGAGATCCAGCGCAGGTCGCGGGCATGACTAAACTCTTTAACGGAGAACCTATTGGAGTAGCGTCGGACAGTCTGTTTGACATGATTGAGCGACGGTACAAACTCAAAGACAAACAAGACTATTTTTTAAAGGAAGCCAAGTGATCACTTGCGTAATTTCCTTTTTGCTTCGATGCTAAAATCATGGGTTTAAAAAAATTAAATCAGGCTAAGAGTTTGAACGTTGTCGGTGTGATGAGCGGAACGAGTCTTGATGACGTTGATTTTGTTCTGTGCAAAGTCAGTCGCTCTCAAAAAAAAATTAGAATTCAGAGTTTGCAGCATCAGAGCGTTTCTTTTCCTAAAGAGCTGCGCAAACAACTAGTAAAAGCATGTAGGCATGAGCTTGACATGATTGCCATTGCACACCTTCACCATGAATTGGGAAAGTTCTACGCTAAATCATTAGCTAAGGTTTCTTCCAAAAAAAAATGGAAGTTTGATCTTGTAGGTCTTCATGGTCAAACAGTTTATCACCAACCTCCTAATGTCACTTGGCAAGTTGGTGAGGCGGCTTATGTGCAAGCAGCTCTGGGTGTGCCTGTCGTGTGCGACTTTCGAGTCAATGATTTAGCCCTCGGTGGCCAGGGCGCCCCTCTAGCAACAAAGCTTCATCAGGTGTTAGCGAGTCATCACTTCAAGAATCAGCGAGTGAGTTTTCATAATCTTGGGGGGATTAGCAACCTTACCTTTATCGATAAAGGAAAGGTTCAGAAAGCCTTTGATACGGGTCCCGCCAATATGTTGATCGACCTGCATTTGCAGACCTCGCGAGCCGGGAAGAAGTTTGATAAAAATGGCGCTCTTGCAAGTCAGGGTATTCCTGATCAAAAAATCTTAGAGAAGATGTTAAAGCATCGCTATTTTGCGAAGTCTCCGCCAAAATCTTGTGGGCGAGAGGAGTTTGGTGAGGTATTCCTAAATAAACATTTACCGGCGCTTAAGAAGCTCCGCCTTCCAGATCAGATATCAACTTTGACGGAGTTAACTGCCGTATCCATAGCGCGTTCTTACAAAAAGCTTATGCCGGAGATCGTGGTTTTGTGTGGTGGTGGGGCCTATAACTCTTATTTGAAGTTTCGAATTCAGTACCACTTGCCTTCTGCGAGAGTCATTACTACCGAGGACATTGGTTGGTCTCCCAAAGAGATTGAGGGCGGAGCCTTCGCACTTCTGGCTGCACTTCGAGTTTGGGAGATGGCAGGGAACATTCCGCAGACGACTGGTGCGAGGAAGATGACGGTTCTGGGTAAAGTCGGTTGAGCTTGGCGAAAGCGTAAATATTGTTTACACATGTAAATCCATTTTTAAAATAAATATTAGCGTTCGCATTGGCCTTGAGTTGAATTATCGTCTGATTTCAGTAACTTCTTAATTTTTTTCGAGAACTCCTAGCTGGTCTTCAATTTGCAAAATGAAGTGTCATTAAAAAGGAGTCTATTTATGAAGTGGGTTACTACAGTTTTATTTTACATGCTTGGAACGATCCAGTCAGCGAATGCAGCTGCAAAGGTCTTAGAAGGCCATACTGCGATTGTTCAGCAAATTATTGAAGTCGATATCGATGATAAAAATTGTATTGATTCTACTGCTGCGGATGAGGAGTCATCGGGATATAAAGCTCAAAGAGACTTTATCCTCGCATGTGGACCGAGGTACGATTATATGTCGAACCTAGACAAACCTCAAGGCGGCAAAATTGTAGGTAGCGTTCCAACTGTCGATGGAGATTTTAAGTTTTTTGCGGCGATAAGGACTAACGAATTTCTCGGTCAATATGTGCATCGGATTTTGGTAAGCGTGGCCGAATCAGAAAAAGCCCATACTCATAGTGAGCTACTCGCTCGGCTAAAAGCCGGCTTTAAAGTTAAGTTGGTCTACCAAGGACCTCAAATCGGATCAAAGTAATCGTCTTTAAGGTTCTAAAATCAGTTGGCCCTGGTAACTCTCGCTTTTGAGCTTTACATTGTGTCCAATCACACACCCATTAAGAATCGCTCCGGCAGGGACGGTAACGTTCCTGCCAAGGACTGAAAAATTAACGATACGACTGCCGGTCGCTATTTGCACAGAAGCGTCTTGGAAGCAGAGATCTTTGATTTTAGATTTTGGAGCTCGGCGAGAGGTGAGGTTTTTTAGAAACTCGTTTCCAGTCTTAAGAAGTTCAACAGCTTGACCTGAGGCGTGAACAAAATCCGTGACATTTCCAGTTTCAAACCAGTGGCAATCGATAGGCACGGCCTCGATTCTTTCGCCTTTTTCCAAGCCCCCCATTGCGACCTCATAAAAAATATTCGAATTCACCCCTTTTGGGATGTAAGAAAAAATCTTCTGCGAGAGAAAAAGCACACCAATGTAGTGCAGCCCTTGATGAACGGCTCCAGACGTCGGCGGTGTTTTGCCAAATCCAAGGACCTTAGAGCTTTGATCGACCCAAACACCGTTGAATTGAACTCCAACGAGGGGGTGCTTCATGCACACGATCGTCATTAAGTTTTCTGCTCGTTGATGGTGTTCGAAAGCCTTTTTAAGAACGCCGTTTTCAAAAGGGATGATGATCTCATCACCATTACAAACCACAAAAGAACCCTCGTCGGTCAAAAGGTCCTGAGCGTGGCTGATGCCGCCTGCGCTCCCGAGAAGTCCGACCTTTGTCTCGTCTGAAAAATGGAGGTCTTTGGTTTTGTATTCGAACTGTTTAGACACCGCCTTAATTTTTTCGGGCAAGTGAAAGGTGTTTACAATCCATTGGGTCGGGCTCAGTTCCTCATCTAAAAGATGAAGTGAGTAGTGCATCAGCGGAATGTTAAGGAACGGAATCGCAGGCTTTGGCGTGTGCGAGGTGTGTGGTCTAAGGCGCGTTCCTTCACCTGCTGCAAGGATCATAGCCTTCATGGGGTTTCGTAGTTTCTTTCAAGAGCCCCACAGTCATTCAAAAGCTGAGAAAAAGCTCTGTATCTAGGGAATTCAGTTAAGCTCCGTGTGACTCGTTTCAGGGTTGAAGAGAGGTATTTGAGATATCGTGTATCACCACGTTGGTTGTAAAAGCTTGAGAAGCTCCCACAGGCCTTAAAACATCGCTGAATCGTTTGTATTTCATAAATTTCGCTGAATTGATCAGGGGATGCGAGTTTATGTCCCATTTCGCTTGATTTTTCACGGTAATAGAGAAGCAGTTGATTTGCCATCTCGTCGTTCATGTTGACATAGGAGTCTCGGAGCAGGCTTACAAGGTCATACTGAACGGGTCCTAGGCGTGCATCTTGAAAGTCTATGACTCTCACATCGTCAAGTTTGATCATGAGATTTCGAGAGTGGTAATCGCGATGAGCAATGCATTTGGGCTCTTTATCAAGACGCTCGCAAACATCTCCGAAAATACTTTTTATTTCATTTTCGACTTGAGAGCTGAGGGTCCATCTACAGATTCCCTTGATGAGGTTATCAAGGCCGTAGTTCATCTCCCAAAGGAATTTAGCCTTGTCGAATTCAATTTTAAAAGCAGTGCAATCGTTAGGTTTTTCGCTGGCTCTGATGTGGATTTTGAGAAGCTCATCCATGGATTTTTTGTAAAACGGGAGAGCCGTCTCTTGATTCTGGTTTTCCCAAAACTTCCGCTCCAGGGTCAAGTCCCCTAAATCCTCAAGAAGGACCAAGCCCTCTGAAGGTGACATCTTAACAAGATTAGGCACCTTAATCGCATGGTCTCTGAAATGCTCAAGCACACTTAAAAACGGATAGTCTTTAACCTGGAAAGGTTCCCATTGCATCAAGACCCAAGATTGAGAGTCGCGGATCACTCGGAAGTATCTTCTTGATGAGGCGTCTCCAGCAAGTTGGTAGACGCGGTAGTCTGACGCCGAAAAATGGCTCGTTAAAAAATTGTTGAAGGGCTCGCTTGATGAAAGTACCAATGGTCTACCTTAAAGTGAAAGTTTGGGTTCACTTTAATGTTCACAAACACAGGCTTTTATAGCAAGAGTTTTCCGTATAGCCTAAGAGCCTGTTCAGATGTCAGATGTCATTGATGCTTGGTCTTTTGAATCCGCCCTTCGTTGCTCCTCCTTGAATTGGCGAGAGCCAGTCCTTCGTCGTCGCTCCTCGGTCGGCCTCAAAATCCACGGCGCATCAGTGGTATCTGACATCCGAACAGGCTCTTAAGCCCTGACCATAAGGTCTAATGCCTCTGAGAGCAGATTTTCGTCTTGGGGAAGACGGTTTGCCGAGATTAAAGAGACTGGAATGTCCTCTAGAAATTGAATCCCTTGGCCACCATCACTCGTATCATGAAATACAAAAATAGGCTTTTCCTGAACGGAATTTAACGACAAGCAAACTCGGATAAGTTCTTGCTCTCGCTGGCTCAAACGGCTTGGATCTTTCACGACTAACGTCGTAGTGCCCATGGAGAGTAAATCATGGATGGATTTGATAGAATCTCTGACGTCGTCCCAACGTAAAAGGGCCCAGCGATCTGTCTTTTCGTGCAGGACGTAGGAGATTTTTGTAAAGAGGCGATCATTTCCTGTTTTAATCACGAACCCATGGTTTACAAATTCAAAAGGCTGAGGCTCCATATCCGAAAGGAAATCAATGTCAGAAAGTTGCAAGTCGTCAGCGTCGATCCAAAGATCAGATTTTGGATAAAGCTCTTCGGCGTCACCAGTCTGCAACTCAGCAGTTTCGTCGATTTTATGAGGAGTTTCAGTTTCGTCAAAGACGAGGGTCAGATTTCTACTATAAATCTGCACGAGGCTTTCAATTTCGCTTTGCTCCCTAGGGTCTAAGTCTTTGCCTCCAAAGACGACGACTTTAGCAATAGCCACGTTCTCTTTATTAATAGGGATAATGATGTCGTCTTCATCTGAATGATAATGGGAGGAGAAGTAGGAAAGGACTTTGAGGTCCTTTCCAAATCTGCCTTCTATCATCTCTGCAAGTCTACTTTCGAGCTCTTTACTACCACTGACGTTCCACTTAGAGGTATTCATGCGTTTATGTCTCCCAAACCAATCCATAGGCAATCTGTGTGCCGTTACTAATAAAATTGAGTCGCTAGTTTGGGGGATATCCTAGATAATTTATAGGGGCTTTTAAGCCATTGATTATATGAGTAAATGTGCGACAAAAACAGTCACTGACTAGAGTTTAGTGAGTAATGACTTTGAGTTAAACAAATCTTAGCGGGGGAATTGGAGCTCGTTGCTTGTGCAACTTTTGGACGAGCCTGAAAGGATGAAAAACCAGGACCGGGGCCCTGGTCTCAGTGTTTTGGAGTTATTTTACCATACGGCGTTTGTCTAAGCCGTACTTTTCAACTTTCATAATAAGACCGGCTCTACTGATTCCAAGCTCTTTTGCAAGTTTGGATTTATTCCAGCCCGTGCGGCGAAGACCTTCGCGGATCATGTCTCTTTCTAGCTCTTCAAGAGCGTCTTTGAGCTTACCATGAAGACGTGCGCCTTGAACTTTTCCTTTTTCGCTAGCCTCGATGATTTTTGGAGATAAAAAGTCAGCAGTTAGCTTTGTCTCTTCAGCTGCGAGAACAACGAGGCGCTCAACTTCGTTTTGGAGCTCTCGCACGTTTCCAGGCCATGGATAATCGTACAATTTTTCTAGAGCTCTTTTAGTGAGAATTCTCCTTACTCCACCAACAGCTTCGGAGGCTTTGTTTAAGAAATATTCAGCTAAAAGCGGGATATCTTCTTTTCTCTCGCGCAAAGGCGGTACGCGAAGATTGATAACGTTTAAGCGGTAGTAAAGATCTTCTCGGAAGGTTCCTGCTTCTACCATCTCTTTAAGATTTCGGTTTGTCGCTGCGACGATACGCACGTCAACTTTTCTAGTCTCAGTAGATCCTACTGGAGTAAAAGTGCCTTCTTGTAAGACGCGGAGCAATTTTACCTGCATCTGAGGAGAAGTGTCTCCAATTTCATCCAGAAAAAACGTTCCTTTGTCGGCAATTTCAAAAAGACCTTTTTTGTCTTTAAGCGCGCCAGTGAAAGATCCCTTCACGTGTCCAAAAAGTTCAGATTCTAAAAGGTTGTCGTTAAACGCTGAACAGTTCTGAATCACGAAAGCTTTGTCAGTTCTGTGAGAATTGTAGTGGATGGCTTTCGCGATCAACTCTTTTCCAGTTCCGTTTTCGCCTTGGATAAGAACGGTGGTGTCCGCCCCCTTAATTTTATCAAGAAGAGAGTACAAGCTTTGCATTTGTTTGGATTTACCAATCATGTTGTCGTACTTGTAGCGGCTTCCAAGTTCTTTGTTGAGCTCACGGATGCGATTTTCACGAGAGGTAATCTCAAGGTGAAGGGTCACTACCTCTTGAGCAACCAGGTCAACGAGCTCTACAAAATGGTTTCTGTCGTGATCGTCAAGGCACTGGATTTTTTCCATCGACTTTTCGATAACGTCAGTAGGGCAACCAAAAACGGCAAGTCGCTCTTTGATTTCGTTAAGGCGATGTGGAGATTGATTGTCTTTAACAAACCCCATCGCAACAACTGTTCCCATAAAATCGTTTTCGATCATGATAGGGAAAATTCCGATATCAAATCCAGAAACGTCCCACTTTTTGACCATGTATCTTTGGTCTGAAGTGCGGAGTTCGTCGATGGTCTTAACAACAGTCTCACCCATGTTGGCGATCGCGGTGTCTTTCGTTAAGATGTGCTGGATCGATGGGTTTTTGTAGTTGTTTTTTGCCGGATCAAAATTTTTGATATTGCCACGCTCATCCGTAAACAGGATGTCGATGTTCCACCAAGAATTTAGCACGTGACGAAGCTTTTTAATGACGTGTATGTGCTCAAACTCATCCCAATTAATCATTCGCGACTCCTTACCTGTAGGTTTGCAAGATGACCAAATAGTTATCGTCAAAATTTTGGACAACTTTAGAGAGTGTCAAAAGAAAAATCGACACTTTGGTCCAAGGGCGAGCATGAGTGTTTCAAACGGAGACGCTCTTAGGCTTGGGTTTGTAGTTTAAAAAAGTGGTGATAGGCGCCACCGTGATTAAGAAGGTCGCCATGGGTCCCAGATTCAACGATTTCGCCTTTACTAAGGACAACAATACGGTGGGCTTTTGCGACCGTAGAAAGTCTATGAGCAATCACAAGAGAGGTGCGTCCCTCCATGAGACGATCCAGGCCTTTTTGCACTTCCATTTCACTGGCGGAATCTAGCGCGCTCGTGGCTTCATCTAAAATCAAAATAGGTGCATTTTTAAAAAGAGCTCGTGCGATGCTGATCCTTTGTTTTTCACCACCAGAAAGTAGGGCTCCGCGATCACCAACCGTACTTTGATAAGCTCCAGGGATTTTCGAAATAAAATCGTGCGCGTGAGAGTCGATGGCAGCTTGCTCAACATGCTCACTGGAGCGATCAAACCTTCCTGCGTGAATGTTTTTTTGGATGCTATCGTTAAACAAGAAGACATCCTGATTGACGAGAGCGATGTGGTTACGAAGATCTGCTAGGGAGAAGTTTTTGATATTAATATCATCAATGAGAACTTCACCTGAAGTGGGGTCAAAAAACCGTTCCAGAAGATTGACGAGGGTGGTTTTTCCGCTTCCACTTGTTCCCACAAAGGCAACGGCTTCTCCTCGCCGAATGACAAGGTTGATATTTTTAAGAACATCATCTCGTCCATACTTAAAGGAGACATTTCGATAAGTGATTGTTTTCCAGGATGTCGGAAACGGTACCGGATTCTTAGGTTCTACAATTTCATCTTGATTTTCAAGAAGCACGAACACTCGCCGAACAGCAACCATAGTTTCTTGGATTCTCACGTAGCTTTCTTGAATTTTTTTAATGGGAGCTTGAAGCATGAGCAGAGACGTCAAATAACTTGCAAAATCCCCCAGAGTGGCGCGACCCTCTTTAATTTCGAGACCGAGGTAAATAAAAATGGCGACAGTTACTAGCGTTGCAATAAATTCTGTAACGGGTCCGACAAGCTCCACGCGGCTGTGAACCTTCCAGCGGCTGAGCATAAATGTGGAAGCTTCTTTTTTAAATCGGTTTTGCATCTCGGACTGCAGGTTAAATGACTGAATGACCCTTACGCCTTCGAGGCTTTCCTTAATTGTGGAAGTCATCTGCTCTAAAGTTGTTTGGCTCTGTTCTCCGTATTTTCTGAGACTTCGCGAAATTTGCCGAATGAACCAAAGCACTAGCGGAAGGGCTACAAAAATAGAAATTGTGAGGCGCCAGTTTAAAACAAAAAGCCAGCCGATCAAAAAGAAAAGCAAGATTGGCTCTCTAAAAAAATCAGCAACCATACGAAGGCCATCTCGAATGAAAGAAATGTCATTAAAAAGACGACTGATCAGGCCTCCTGAGCCTGTCGCAAAATGGCTATGAAACCCGACACTGAGATTCATAAAACGTGTTTGGAGTTTTTCTCTAAGGTTAGTAGTAACTTCGTCAGCGGTGTAATTCATCAACGAGAGGTGAATGTATCTTCCGGCGGTCATTAAAAAAGTAAAACCTAAAATCCTCAGTGGCGCTTGTAAAATATCGGTCGCATTTTTCGCTTCCAGGGCATCAAAAAGGCTTTTCATTTGGACGGCGACCTGCCAGGACGCCAAACTCATAACAATACCAGAGATCGCAATAATAGCGATACGCTTTTTGTAGGGAGTTAACTCGCCGAGAATCTGCTGAGTCTCCCGAGTCATTGCGCTAAACCTAAGTAGCGGCGTAAGTATTGGCCCGTGAGACTTTGCGAGTTATCGCAAATTTCGCGAGGGGATCCCTGGGCTGTGATTTGGCCTCCACGGTCTCCCGCCTCGGGGCCCAAATCAATGACGTAGTCTGACCCTAAAATAACATCCAAGTTGTGCTCGATAAGAATCACACTGGCTCCTGCATCAATCAGCTTATTTAAAACCTTCATGAGCAGTGCAACCTCTCTAAAGTGAAGACCGGTCGTTGGTTCATCAAGAATGTAGAGAGTTGATTTTTGGTGAACTTGACTGAGTTCTTTTGCGATTTTAAGGCGCTGAGACTCGCCACCACTCAGAGTGTTTGCCGGCTGACCTAAGCGTAAATAATCAAGACCAACTTCTTTGAGAACAGCAAGGGGTTTACGAATCGCAGGTTGAGAAACAAAAAAGTCCATGGCTTCTTGAACCGTCATCTCTAAGATTTGGTTGACGTTTTTGCCTTGAAAAGAGACTTCCAGAATCTCATCGCGATATTTTTTTCCATCACAGACATCACACGGAATAATAACGTTGTCCATGAACTGCATATCAATCTCTTCGTAGCCTGTCCCCCGGCAAACGGGACATCGGCCTCCATCCACATTGAGGCTAAAAGTTCCAGCGGTGTAACCTCGAGATTTTGCCTCGGGAGTGGACGCCATGAGGGTACGGATATTGTCAAAAGCCTTAAGGTAGGTCACTGGACTACTACGAGCTGTTTTGCCAATAGCAGATTGATCGAGCAGAACTACGTTTTTAATGTGTTCAATGCCAGTGAGTTTTTTGAACGGCTGACCGGGAATAAGTTCAACATCAAGTTCGCGAGCGAGTGCGGGGTAAAGGGTTTTTGTGACGAGTGTCGTTTTACCAGATCCGCTGACACCAGTCACAGTAACAAGCCTGTTGAGCGGAAAAATCACATCCACATTTTTTAAGTTAAAACCAGAGGCCCCGTGCATTTCGATTTTGTATTTAAGAGGAACCATATCGACAGGGCGCTTTTCATCAAGCAAGCCCTGATCTTTTTGATTCTGTAAAAACTGAACTGTGTTTGAACCAGAAAATTTAAAAAAATCATCTTTGGTTCCAGAAAACAAAACTTCGCCGCCCAAAAAGCCAGAACCTGGTCCCATTTCCACAACGTGCTCGCTGTTTTTGATAACGTCATGGTCATGCTCAACAACAACAAGGGTGTTGCCGAGATTTTTAAGATCTTTAAGTATCGAGATGAGCCGGTCATTGTCTCTAGGGTGAAGGCCAACCGTAGGTTCATCTAGCACGTAGAGTGTTTGTGACAAACCCATACCCAATTGGTTGGCTAGATTAAGGCGTTGAAACTCCCCTCCAGAGAGAGAGCGAGTCTCGCGGTCCATATGCAAGTAAGAGACGCCAACACGAACCAGAAAGCTCAAGCGAGATTGCAGCTGCCGTAAAACCTCATCGCACAGCTCAGCTTCGTGTCGAGTGAGCCGAATGCCTTGAAAAAAATTATGCAAATCTTCGACCGTCATTCTACAGAGTTGGTCAATAGACTTACCATGAGCTTTGACATTTAAGGCCTCTGGTCGAAGGCGAGACCCATGGCAGGTTTTGCACAAGAATCCGCTGCGATATCGCGCCACAAAAATCCGTACGTGCATTTTGTATTTCATCTGCTCGAGATATTCGAAAAGACCTTTGACGCCAAAAAATTCTTTATTGCCATTCCAAATAAGCTCTCGTTGCTCTAGCGGTAGGTCAGCCCACGGAGTGTCAGTGCTGATCTTATTTTTTTTGCAAAAGCTCATAAGAGCTCGCCTGTCTGCTGCAGCACTTGGCATTTTAAATGGATGAAGAGCGCCCTTGGCCAGTGAGAGGCGTGGATTAGGGATCACCTTCTTTTCATCAATATCAAGAATATTTCCAAAACCTTTGCAAGTGGGACACGCGCCCACGGGGCTATTAAAACTAAAAAGACTCGAAGAAAGCACCGGCGGCACATATCCACAAATGGGGCACGAATTTTCTTCACTCACGTTGAGGCAATGACCTTCAGTGGAAAGGATCTTAGCCTTACGGACAAGAATGTCCCGATTGAATTTGATACTTGCATCATACGCTTGCCCAATGGAATCAATAATTCGGCCACGGTCTTCGGCCTGAAACGCAAGGCGATCGATGACTAGGTAAAACCGCTCCTCTGGAATTCCTGCTTTGATCATCTCAGGGGTGTCAATTTCTATGACGGTGCCCATAGCCTCGTGAGTAAGACCCTTGAGGTCCATCGAGTTAACCACAGGCTCTGGAGCAACGACTTCTTTTTGTTTTTTGCGAGAGGATTTTGTTTTTTTCTGTGGTTTTTCCGGCGCCGGAGGAACGTAAATTCTGAGATAGCCCTCTTTGATGAGAAGGGCCTGGAGCGCTTTGCCTTGCGCCACTCTGTGAGTCTCGTGGATTTCGCAAAGAATGTAACCACGCTGACCGGCAAGCTTCTCGAGAGTTTTATCCGTTGCCTCGGTGACACTTTCTTTTTCTGTTGGGATCTGGTGAACAGGACAGTAAGACTTACCAACTTTTTCAAAAAACAATCTCAGATAATCTATGATCTCGGTCGTGGTTCCAACCGTTGAACGTGAGCTTTTGACCGAGTTCTTCTGCTCAATTGCGATAGCAGGGGGAATATTGTTGATTCCATCAAGCACGGGCTTTGGAGCTTTGTTAAGAAACTGACGAGCGTAATTCGACATGCTCTCAATGAACCGCCGTTGCCCTTCAGCGAAGAGCGTTTCGAAGGCGAGGGAGCTTTTGCCTGAACCACTTGGACCGCAAACGACAGTGAACGATCCCAATGGGATCTTGACTTCGATATTTTTCAAGTTGTTCTGCTTCACCCCCCAAAGGTGAATTTCATTCATTGCGAGAGATCCTCTTTGTAGAAATCCGTTTGTTCTTCGGATCGACTAGGACCAGCGTTCGTGGGCTCTGTTCCCTCAAGAAAGGCCTGGCGCACAACTTTTTTCGTTGAAGAGGCCGCCAGCCTGCCCGTCTCGTTATCAATCGTGACGAAGACAATACCTGGAGGAACTGGGAAAGTCATCTGTGGCAGATTTTCGTGGGCATATTTCATGTAATCTAACCAAATCGGTAAGGCGGCGCGTCCACCCACTTCGCCTTTTCCGAGGGTTTTTTCTTCGTCAAATCCAACCCAGACGCCTGTGGCAATTTGCGGAGTGTAACCGATAAACCAGGCGTCGTAGTATCCGTTGGTAGTTCCAGTTTTGCCAGCGACCTCTCGGCCCAGCGCGCGAGCAGCTCCACCTGTTCCGCCGCGCTCCTCAACCACTCCACGGAGTAAACTGGTCATCAAAAACGCAGTGGTTGGGCGAATCAACTGATCGGGATCTTCAAAAAAGATGGGCGGCTTTTTATTGTCCTTTTTACCAGCCTGGGGAGAAGGTACGGGCGTTGGTTGCGCAGGTTGATTTTTGGCGTCTTCCAAATACGCCTTACGCTCAGCCTCGAGTTTAGTTTCGTAGTCATTCATTTCTTGTTCAAAACGACGATCGAGCGTGATGGTATCGGCGATTTTTTTACCATACTGATCTTCGACTTTGTGAACAATCACAGGATGAATGCGTCTTCCAAGTCGACCAAACTGGGCAAAGGCTTTTGTCATTTCGTAAAGAGTTACGCCGCTAGATCCAAGGGCCATCGTAAAATCGGGATTGAGTGGACTAAAAATTCCAAGGCGTCTGGCATACTCCGTGGACCAAGGCACGCCGATGTCTTCGATAATTCTAACTGTCGGTACATTGAGCGATTGGATCAGGGCATTTCGAAACAGGATGTCGCCGCCGAAAGTTTTAGAGTGGTTGGTTGGCTTCCAAGACTTTTGCTCCTCTTGCCCTTCAGCATCTTCGTTGGTTTCGTCAAAAACGATGGGAGCATCCATGATGGGAGTTGCAGGAGTGTAGCCTTTATCTAAAGCCGCCGCATACACAATCGCTTTGAAAGAAGATCCAGTTTGCCGACCTGCTTGCAAGGCGCGATTGAACTCATTTTTATTTCGGATGAATTCCTTACCTCCGAGGAGCGCAAGAACATCTTGATTGCCTTGATCGAGGGAAATCAAAGATCCTTCAACCAGAGGTGATTGTTCGAGTTTCAAATTCAAATAGCTATCAAAGTTAGGAAGATTCGTGACAGGAGCGGGTTTGTTTTTGCCCTTGGCTTCTGGTCTTTTCAAACGATCCGATTCAAAACGCTCAGAAGCCACAAGCACCTCAATCACATCCCCAATTTTAAGAGCTTGCGATGGGCGTTTGATCATCTCTCCAACAAATTTGATGTCTGGATCGGGCTTACGAGCCCAGGTCATGGATGAAATGTCGATGAGACCCATGGCCTCTCCACTACGAACATGCGTGAGCCCAAGAGCATCGTCGATCTGGGTAACAACTCCGTTGATGATCTGACCCTTTTTCAAATAGGGAGGCATTGCTGTCGGCTTGCCATCTTTTTGAAACACGCGCTTAAGATCAAGGGGACCTGGATTATCAACAGATCCATCCTCTTTGATCACACGAATCAGAGACCCTTCAGCAATCTGCCGATTTCGCTCCTTTAGTAAAAAATCGCCCACCTCTTTGGGGTCCGTGATTTTGCGTAGAGCTCCACGAAAACCTTGGCGCTTGTCCAGCTCTCGCAGACCTGTTTGAATGGACTCTTGCGCCTTGATCTGGCGCCGAATGTCAAGAGATGTAAATACGCGAAGGCCGTTGTCGAGCACAGCAGTTTCGCCAAGTTCTTTAACTAGAAGTTGACGGACGGTTTCTAAGAAATACAAAGCCGCAGGGTGCTCGAACTCTTTTTTGTATTGGATAACAATTGGCTTTTTGATGTAGGCCTGCGCCTCTTCTTTTTTCAGAAAGCCAACCTCTGCCATACGGTTGAGAACATAGACTTGGCGCTCTTTGACTCGAGCGGGATTGACTAGGGGAGAAAATCTTCCAGGGGCCTTAGGCAGCGACGCTAAAATGGCCATTTCGTGAACATCAAGTTTGTCGATAGATTTATTGAAGTACACTTGCGAAGCAGCTTCGATGCCGTAAGCGCCCTCGCCAAAATAAATTTGGTTGAGGTAGAGATAAAGAATCTCTTCTTTTTTGAGATTTTTTTCCATCTCAAGAGCGAGCATGATCTCTCGAGCTTTTCGAAGGAGCGTTTTTTCTGATGTCAGAAAAAGAGTTCGCGCCACTTGTTGAGTGATCGTTGATCCTCCTTGCGCTGAACGTGCGGCTCGCAAGTTCGCAAGAGCTGATCGCAAGATGGCCATGTAGTTAAGGCCCTTGTGCTCAAAGAACTGATCGTCTTCGGCGGCTAGAAAAGTTTGGACGAGACGCTTAGGAATTTTGTCATAGGGAACGAGAGTTCTTCGCTCACGAAAAAACTCCCCAATTTTATAGTTACTGCGATCATAGACTTGGGTCACAAGAAGGGGCTTGTAGTCACTGACGCTGATGATTTGTGGAAGAGACTTGGCAACATAATAATACAAGCCGACGGCGCAACAACCGCCAACCACGATTAATGCTGTTATAAGCACAAATAATTTCTTAGCCAAGTTGCAGCCCCCTGATGATCACTCTGTGAATCCTGATTCTGTATCTTAGTTGATCCGGGACGGAGTGACAAACACTTCGTCTCTCAAATGGGGGGTGTGGACTGAGGGCTAGGGGTTTAAGACAGAAACAGTGGTAGCTTCAGCATCAGCTTCAGGACAGAGTCAGTTTCAGGACAGTTTTTGGCAGTTGTACTGAAACTGATTTTATTAATTGCCTATTGATTTGCTCCCGCACCAGCGGCTCCGGCCGTGCCTCCGAAACCTCGGCAAGAGGGGGTTGCAGAGCCTTGACAGCATTGAGTCAATTCTGCTTTTGCATCATCGTAGGAGTCTTTGGAATTATAGGCTTCGACCTTTGAGGCTGTTGAACCCACATTGGGATGGGTGCCTAAAAGCTGGATAGCATTGTCGTAGCGGCGAGCTTGGCTCGTTAGCGTGTTAAGTTGGTTTTTCATGCTTTCTTCACCCGCTTTTTGAGCTTCTTTAATTGAATCCAGCTGCGCCATGGAGCTCTTAAAAGCTTCTTTAAGACGCTGTTTTTCCAAATCACCAAGATTGTTTTTCTCCTGAATTTGGGCCGGAATGCTCTCCTGAAGTTGAGTTATGATCTGGTCTTGAGCATCTATACTGGATTGAATAGTTGCTTTTTGTGATTCGATTATTTTGGTGTCGTCGTCAGCTTGCTTTTCTATGATTTTGGATTCCTCGAAGCATCGTTTGACTTTGGCCGCAAGTGTTGCTGTGATGATCTTCTTTTGCGCCGCTTGTGCGTTCGCGCCTCCTGTTGTCGGTTTTGCTGTGATTTTCAGTTTTAAATCAGTATATACACTTTCACATTCATTTTGTTTAGCGAGGACCTGTTGATAGCGCTGTCGTTCACGGGCGGTAATTTTGGCATCCGCCTCAGAGAGTTGACCCCTAAGTTCATTCATCTTGATTCTTGCTGCGTTGATAGCATTAGCCCCTTGGATTCCAAGATCTCTCAGCTGGCCTGGTAAGGTGATCGCAAGTTGTTCAGCATCGTGACGGACTTTTTCACTGGTCTCTTGAGCGGATATACCTTTTTGCTCATAATCCTGTTTTTGCTGAGTAAACTGATCCTGGGTCTGTTGAAGTTTTTGAGTGATGTCGTCAAGTTTATCCATACTGCGCTGGCGTTCCTCTTTCCAATCGCTGTAACTCATGTTTGGGCAGTCGGGGTTGAACGACGACTTGTAGTCCAAAAGTGGAGTCATCGCCGTATTACCAGTCGCCGTCATAAGAGGTCTTGCCATGTCCAAAAGGCCATTGGTGTTGGTGTCTAGCACGTCGGCGGCGCAAGAGTCCCAACTTCCATCATCTTTGCAACTTGTCAGCCCGGCCTTCCCGCATGAGTCTCGAAAGTCTCTGTTGGCGTTGTCGTAAGCCGCTCGTATCGAGGAGCAGTCATCAGTCGCTGATCCACCAGAAAGTCGGAGGGTGTACTTATCTACGCACTGGTCTTGAGTCAAGGATCCGCGGTTTTTTTCGCAATAGGCACTTATCGAGTTGATATCGACAGAATTCCCAAAAGTCGGATACTCTCCCGAAGCGCCTGTTGATGACAGGCTCAATAGCAACGCAAAGCCCAAAATTCCAAAACTTCGACTCATATTTCCTCCCCGACAGAGCTTAGATGATCCATTGTATTATTTCGGTTCGTTAGGTGCCAGCTTTTAGGGCCAGAAAAATCATTTTGTCTCATGATGAAACAGGACCATCTAAATTTTACGAACAGGGAGGTTTTGCCGATGAGTCTCTAACAATTGTGATTGGCTTGCTACAACTTAGAGGATTTAATGAGCGCAAAAATTGAACTGACGCCCCATCAACTATCACAGCTCCAGCAAATGGTGCGAGACGGTTATGGATCATCGATCAGCCATTTAGTGCAGTTAGCTCTTGATCATTATTTACAGGCTCATGCTAAGCACGAGAAAGTTGTAAACACGGCCCTCAGTATGGAAGGTGCGCTTTCAGAAACCCGGCCTTTGGCAACGGTACTCCCAATGAGGAAGAAGGCGTAGTGGAATATTTCATCGCCGACACTGATGTGCTTCTTGAGTTCTTGAATGGCGATGGATCCTTAAACGAAGTCATTCGGCAAAAGTTGAGAGAACGAACGCTCGCGACAACTTCGGTGAATGTTCTTGAGCTCTACGCCAGAGTGACGACCCCGGAGCAGAAACGGACCATTCAAAGTTTTCTAAGAGCCGTGCATGTGGTTTCGATCAATTCAGAAATGGCTGTTCTTGCCTCTGAAATTTGCAAGAAAAAGCTGCGTCCAGCGCTTTCGGTGTCAGAGGCTCTCATTGCTGGGGCTTGTATGTACCAGAAGGCTGTTCTAGTTACGAAAAACTCCACCAAGTATGAGAATCTTGGTGCGGTCAAAGTCTTTAAATCAAAGACAAAAAACAAAAAAAGAGTCCCAGAAAGCGCCTAGAACTGAACCCGGGAATGCAAGGTGGGTGACCATTATAACGACTTTAGGCTTCTCAGTACGAGCTGAGCTTGCACACCATCATCAGGGACAGTCCCCGTGTAAATGCTTGTAGGGTTCTTTTCTTAAGCATATGCTCCCTGGAACCTGCTCTCATTGTAGCTTTGGTTCTCTCCTCCGTCAACGGTTGCAAGATCTTCGTTAGAATCTCCAGTCCGAAGGCTAAAAACGAGGCGAAAATCGCCTCGAACACGACGTTCTTGATTGTTTTTATTTGATTTTTTTTTATCTATTTTGGGCTTGAAATTTCCTGAAACTCTAGTCTGCACTCAGGGCTTTATCGCAAACTTGGTCCTCATCCACGCGGAATCCTTTGGTCTTTAAAAAAGAAATTTCGCAGCCATTTTTTCCAAGAGAACACCATCGGTTCTGTTCATTGATCATGGCCTCGATCTGTTGGGTGCAAACTTGATCAGATTTTTGCGACCATCCAAGATCGTCTGGATGAACAACCACTAAATCATCGTCTTCAGCTGAGTAAAAAAGATGAGAGCTTTGATAGGCATCCTCTGAGTCCATAAATGCCGCCGATCGGTTGCAACCAAAAACCAGAAAGGATATTGCGAGCACGGAAAATAATGTTTTCATAACTCCTCCAAACAATGGGGGTGAGCACATGGTGATTAAGAACCTCAGCCACGTCATTGGCAACCTATGAGTCGCAAGTTAGTGAGAACTCCATACATGTGTTCACGTCGACACTTAAAACAGTTGAAAATGGCACATTCTCTTGACTGAGGTCGGGGTCCCTCAAATCTTGAGTCGGACTGGCCGAAAGGAAAACATGGTTTGGCTAGATTCGATATTTCCGTATGTCGTGCTTTTTTATGGAATATTAGGGGTTCTCCTTACAGAGATTCCCTATTTTAAAAGTGGCCTGGAGAGGCTCAAAAGCCAAGGGTTTTTGGTCATGCATTTTGGACCTGCCTTTGCCTGGCTTTGCCTGATTGTTGGCAGTCTCTGGTCCCTCCAAAACCTTTGGCTCTCCTAACAAAGTGAATCACAGCCTCCGTTGACTCTGAGACCGATCTATGAAAGGTTTCATAGCCAATGAACCAAGAATCCTTCGACTTCTCCAAAGCCGTTGAAATGCCCGTTGTCACTGATGATCCTGTGATATTGTCGGTTTCTGACCTGAACTCCGAAATTCGCAAGCGTCTTGAAGGGGATTTCGGTTTGGTTTGGATCAAAGGAGAACTTTCAAACTTCAAAGCTCATACGTCTGGGCACTTTTACTTTAGCCTAAAGGACGACAAGTCGCAAATTCGTGCGGTCATGTTTCGTGGATTCAATTCTCGTTTAAAATTTAGGCCACACGATGGCCTTGAAGTGGTTATCCGGGGACGCGTCACTGTGTACGAACCACGTGGCGAATATCAAATCACTTGCGAATTGATGGAGCCCGTAGGCGCCGGAGCTTTGCAAAAAGCTTATGAGCAACTCAAAGAAAAGCTGCGTCTTGAGGGACTGTTTGATCCAGGACGTAAAAAAGCTCTTCCCGAGGCGGCAAGACACGTGGCGATTGTCACTTCGCCGACGGGAGCTGCGATTCGAGATATGATTAACGTTCTTACTCGCCGGTGCAAAGCAGTTCAGATCACCGTTGTACCGACGCTCGTGCAAGGCGCCCAAGCGGCTCCTCTTATCTGCGAGGCTTTAGCGAAGGTTTCGCTGTTAGAAAAAGTAGATGTCATCATCATCGGGCGAGGTGGCGGATCTATCGAAGATCTTTGGGCCTTCAATGATGAACGACTTGCTAGAGCTATTGCCGCCTCAAAAATACCTGTGATCTCTGCTGTTGGGCATGAGGTTGATTTTACGATCGCCGATTTTGTTGCAGATGTAAGGGCACCGACGCCTTCTGCTGCTGCTGAACTTGTCGTCAAGAATACCCAAGATGTTTTGGATCGAGTCATAGCTATCCAGAGGCTTTTGGTTTTGGGTCTCAAGAAAAATTTGGGTCTTTGGAATTTAAGCCTAGAGTCTCTTCGTCGTCGCCTGAAGGACCCCAAAAGAGAGATCGAATTTTTAGCCCAAAGAAACGACGAACTTTTTTGGCGCTTACAAATGGCGACACGAAATCAAATACAAAAAAAGCGCCAACGTATCGACATTTTAAAACGCGATTTAGGGGACCCTCGCGATCTTGTCAGCAGCCTTAAAAATCAACTCCAAGGTTTAGCTGCGCAATTGAAACGGAGTGCGATCCATCAGCAGCAGCGTCGTGTTCTCAAACTTGAGGGACTTGTCTCCATGCTTGATTCTCTCAGCCCTCTCAAAGTTTTGGGTCGGGGGTATTCGATGACCTGGGATCAGAATGAGACGGTCACCTCAGCGGCTCAACTCAAACCAGGCTCGCTCATTGAAATTGATTTGCATAAAGGTTGGATCCAAGCAGAGGTTAAAAATGTTCAACTTGAAAGTCGCTTTGACGACAGAGTTAAGGAGTAGTAATGGAATTTGAAAAAAAGATTTCCCGTCTTGAAGAGATTGTTCAGCGCATGGAAGGCGGGGAGTTAGCTCTCGAAGACTCACTCAAGCTCTTTGAAGAAGGTGTCAAGCTCTCCCGAGAGTGTCAGAAAAATCTGACCGAGGCAGAATCCAAAATCAAAATCCTTGTTGGACAGGACCAGGATTCTAAAGCCATTTTGGAAGACTTCATTCCTACCGAGTCCTAACCGTGCTTGAGAATTCAGCCTTGCAAACTCCATCTCTTGAAAATATTTTGGCAGAAAAGCGTGCCCTCACTGAGAGTTTTTTGACGACTTACCTCAATGACTGGGTGTCGTCACATCCCACTCAAGCAAGGCTTGTAGATGTTGTAAGATACTCGTTGCTGCAAAAGGGCAGTAAGCGATTTCGCCCCTGTCTTGCTCTCTTGGCGGGTGAGACGTGCGGTCTTCATCCGTCTGAGATCTTGCCTTTTGCGGCAGCCGTTGAGATGGTTCACACCTATTCCCTGATTCATGACGACCTTCCATGTTTGGACAATGATGATTTTAGGCGAGGTCAACCGACAAGCCACCGCGTGTTTGGCGAAGCTCTCGCTTTGCTTGGCGGCGATGTTCTTCTGACCGAGGCTTTTCAGCTGATTTCTTCGCATTACTCCGAAACTCCTAAGACCGCTTTGACGCTTATTTCCCTTTTGTCAAAAGCCGCGGGTTTTCGAGGAATGGTCGGCGGGCAGATGATGGACATTTCGGCGCAAACGGCTTCATTTGATTTGGAAGCCTTGATTTTACTCCACCAAATGAAAACAGGTCGGCTCATCGCTGTGGCGACTCAAGGAGCTGGGGTGCTCGCGAATTTGCCGCTTGCCGAACAGACCGCGCTCAGCCATTTCGGAGAACAACTGGGTTTAGCCTTTCAAGTTGCCGATGATTTGTTGGACTACGACGTTCACTCTCCAGAAAAACAGGGACTTCCCTATCTTGTTGGGATCGAGCGCACGCAAAAGCTTTTAGAAGAAATTCACACTCAGGCCCTTTCGCATTTAGCGCTTTTTGGCGAGCGTGCTGAGAGCCTCCGTCAACTTTTATATTTCAACTCTTTTCGTAAACAGTAAATGCGATTAGATCAGTTTTTACTTCTGAACAATCTCTGCAAAAGCAGAACTCACGGTTCTGATCTCATTCGCGAAGGTCGCGTTCGGATTCGAGGCGAAATCGTAAAAAAAACCAGCTTTGACTGCGAGGGATTGACGGTCGGTGATGTGGCTATTTCTGCGGGTGAGTTTCCTGAGTTTGTCTCTCGTGGAGGGATTAAGCTTTGGGGGGCTTTGGAGCTGACGAAAATCTCAGTCGTTGATCAGATAGTTCTTGATGTTGGTCAATCCACGGGGGGCTTTACCGATTGTTTACTGAGGCGGCGAGCCAGGTCTGTAGTTGGGATTGATGTCGGCTCTGATCAAATTGACGAAACCTTAAGGAAAGACCCTCGAGTTCAAGTCCTTGAAAAAGTGAATATCAAAGATCTGTCGCCAGAAATGCTGGCGCATAAAGCGTTCAAACTTGTTGTTTGCGATCTCTCCTTTATCTCATTGTCTCAGGCTTTACCGGCTATTAAGAAATTTTTAGATCCCCAGGGAGACTTTTTAGGTCTGGTAAAACCCCAATTTGAAGTTGGTGCGGAAAATCTTAATAAGTCCGGTATTGTTAAAGACCCCAAACTTTTCAAAGAGGTCGAGAAAAAAATCAGCAGCCTTTGCCAACACGAAGGATTGAGAGTAAAACAGTATTTTAAGTCGGTCATCGACGGAAAAGACGGCAATACCGAGTTTTTCGTATGGTGCCAGCTGAACGAGTGAATGGAGTCGTCATGTTTCAAACGAAATTCTCCGGTGTCCGCTTCTGGTTTTTGATCATAGCACTTCTCGCTGGCTGTTCGACCATTACAAAAAATAGGGACGTGCAACCGCAAACAAAGCCTCCAACAGCTCAACCTCCTCCTCCTCAGCCAGTTTTAACTCCACCGGAGTCAGCGCCACTTCCAACTCCGTTCCCTACACCTTTCTCTGTGGAACCGGTTCCGCAGCCTACGCCGCCCGAGGTTCATGCCTCCAATCAGCCAGTTCTTTCGCCAAAATTTGGAATTATTCTTGGGCCTGGCCAGTTCAAAAGTTTTTCGCACATTGGGGTTCTGCAAGAGCTTGCAAAAGCGAAGGCTCCCATTTCTCGCATTGTCGGTATTGAATGGGGTTCGCTGATCGGTAGCGTTTACGCCCATAAAGGCCAAGTGAACGAAGTGGAGTGGCAACTGTCTAAACTCCATGAAGAAGATCTTTTAAAAAAAGGTTTACTGGCATCAACGTTTAAATCTCGCTCAGTGACCGATCTGACTCCGTTTATAAAGGGCTTCTTTGGATCTTCGCGAGTCGAAAGCGCGAAAATTCCTTTTGCCTGCCCGGTGTACGAAATGCAGTCTCAACGGCTGGTATGGATAGAGCGAGGACCTTTCGATCCCCAATTGCTCAATTGTGTGACGGCGCCGCCTCTCTGGCCACCACAAGGAGATGGTTTAGCTGACGTCACTGCGATTAAAGAAGCCGCCGATTATTTGAGAAGCAAGGGCGCAAATGTTGTGATCCTAGTCAATGTCCTTGGGCCTCGCCCAACAGCAAAAGAAATGTCTCTTGAGCCAGAAGCTCGTAGCTTTTGGGCGCTTGTTCAGAAAAATATGGTCTTACAATATCGAAGCGTCGATTTTGTAATCCCTGTGAACACACAAGAATTCAAATTTACGGATGTGGGTCGAAGGCGTGAGCTTATCCAACGAGGTCACGAAGCTGTACAAAAAGTTCTTCCACAAATGTCACAACGATTTGGTCTGTAAAATAAGGAGATCCTTTGAGAAAGCCACTTGAAAATATCCGAATTTTTGATCAGCGAAGAAAAAAACTTCGAGATGAGCTTCAGGGCGCAGCGCTGATAGTAACCGCGAACCCAGAAGCCATTCGCAATCATGATGTGCACTACCCTTACCGCCAAGACTCGAACATGTATTATCTCACGGGTTTTGAAGAGCCAGAGTCGATTTTAGTATTTCGGCCAGGTTGCGATCCTGAGACGGTGATGTTTGTCAGGCAACGAGATCGAGAAAAGGAAACTTGGAACGGTTTTCGTTTTGGTCCCGAAGGTGTTGAGAAAGAGTTTGGCATCGACAAAACTTATCCCATCGGAGAGTTCGAAAAAGTCGCAACTCAGCTCATCAAAGATGTCGATCGCATCTACTACCGCATGAATAAATATCCACAGTACGATACGCGTATTGCTTCAGCTCTTGAGTCTGCTCGACTTTCCCATGGGCGCTCAGGATACGGACTTTTGCCCGTTTTTGATGCCGACGAGTTTCTAGGCGAAATGCGTTTGGTGAAAAGTGATCAGGAGCTCGAAAACATGAAGCGGGCCTGCGATATTTCAAGTGATGCTCACATTGCTGCTATGAGAGCGACACGGCCAGGTGTCAACGAGAGACAAATCCATGGATTGATGTTGCAGACGATGATGTACAAAGGATGTCACCGCGAAGGTTATGGGGCCATTGTTGCGACAGGTAACAATGCAACCACGCTTCACTACAATTTCAATGATCAAGCCTGTAAGGCGGGCGAGTTGTTGCTGATCGACTACGGAGGTGAGTACAATTACTTCACGGCCGATATTACTAGAACCTTTCCTGTCAGTGGCAAGTTTACTCCCATTCAAAAAGAAGTTTATCAGGGCGTTTTAGACGTTCAAAAAAAGCTCATCGATTTTGTAAAACCTGGCATTAAGTTTAAAGAGCTTCATGACATGGGGGCTTCTCTTCTCGTGGATGTGTTATTAGAGCTTGGTGTTTTTTCGGGAACAAAGGACTACATTTTATCTTCAAATATTTTCCGCAAGTATTATCCTCACGGCATTGGCCACTGGTTAGGGATGGACGTTCACGATGCGGGGCTCTACCTGATTAAAGGTGTGCCGCGGCCTATTTCTGAAAATATGTGCTTTACCATTGAACCTGGACTCTATTTTCCCGAAGACGATATGGATCTTCCTAAAGAGCTTCGAGGGATTGGTGTGCGCATCGAGGACAACATCCGAGTCACCAGCAAAGGTGCAGAGAATCTTACGGCACGCACCCCTAAGGAGATTCAAGATCTTGAGGAGATCATCGGTCACGGTTAGGAAATTGCAAGGCTTCAAGAACCTGGAGGATTTATGAAGTCTTTCGCATTTTTACTAGTTTTTGCCATGACAATTCACGGCTATGCTCAAGTGTTAGACACGGAGCCGATGGATTTGTATTGTGAGCAAGATAGTTTTGACGCCGGCTACGTGGTTTCTGGAAAAAAAATATCTGACAAAAAATATCAACTGAATGTCACTGCAATTAGTGGTTGGGGAAGCGACACCGTGGTGTTTGACGGAGTTACAAACCTCGTGAGTGAAACTGTAGAAGGGAAATGCCGTTACGCTTTGGTTGACGACATCAAGAATCCTACGACCAAAATCTCCCTTCGGCCGGAGGTCACTGACATGATGGAAAAGTTGAATGGCCGGAGCATCATAGAAATTTTGGGAGCATTGAAGTGCACGGTCGGCCCAGCGATTCTCCAAGATCTCCCTAGTTGTAAATAACTGAGGCAGTCAGGAAAATCTGGCAATCGGGCAGTGAGCTGAGGTTTCAGGGAGTGGCTTCGGGGCTGGGCTTTATAGGTATTTTTGTCGCTTTGTAGAGCTTATAAAGTTGTCCGCCCAATGCATGCACCGTGTGTAGCAGATCTTTATTTCTGATGATCTATTGAGTTGATCTCTTAAATCAAATGCGAGTTCGAGTTTTCGACACAATTGAGCAAATCGAATTGCGGATTCATAGGCACGAAACTTGGAATCCAAAGAATCTCCAAACCAAAGAATAAGAAAGTAAAGTATTCTCTCCCACTCTGAGCAAAATTCAGACCCGAGTCGCCACCCTGATACCTCGGCTGAATGCCTCGCTGCCAGATTTGCCTGACTGCCTCAAAAAGTCATTCATCCGTAAACCGATGGGTCAACCAGTTGCGACGCCGAGCCTCTTGATAGAGGTGTTCCTCGGTCTCAAAAAGCTCTGAGCCTCGCGGTGCTGCCCTAACCGCAAGTTGGATTTTTTCTCCAGATTCAAGCAAGAAAAGATCGCCAGTGGTGTTTCCTGAACAAAGCACTGGCTTTTGGCCTTTTGTTTTTTCAAGGAGGCCTTCAACTTTGCCTTCGCGCCAAGTGATCACACCCTTAAGGTCCGTCGTGACGATGCCGGTTGAATCCACTGCCGTTTCAATACCAATAACATGGTCGTAGTCGATCCCGTAAAGGTGAAGCGCTGCGGGCTCGACAGCCCACTTAATACTCGCGGTAACCACAAAAACTTCAAATCCCTTTTCTTGAAGGCGAGAAACCAACTTTTTCTGCGCCGGGAAAATAGGAATTTCTTTTCGATTTTCATTAAAGCACGCTAACGACCAATCTCTAACTTGCTGTAAAGACCTTCCCGCATTGATTTGCGCCAACCAAAGGTACGCGCCACGGGGATCGGTCTCCTTCCACGTATGGTAGTGGTTCCACGGATCAGAAGGCAGGTTCTTAAGGCCACAGTTTTTGATTTGGTAGCTAAAAAACATCTCACCCAGGTCCGTGTCCCATAGTGTTCCGTCAGCATCAAAGGCGGCGATTCGAGAACCTCCATTGCCACTCAAAACTTTTTCGATTTCTGTCCAGGTTTCTTGTGAAAAATCTTTGTATTCCATGAGGAGTTGAGTATGAATGAGAGGAGCCATAAACTCAAGCTGAAAGGTCGATCATGAGTTTGTACTGCCGTGTGATCCAAGCCCAAGACTTAGACGAGATCCTTGATTTTGAAAAAAGAAAGCTCCATGAATCGTCTCTGGGTGAAAATGAAAAACAGTTTGAAGCCTGGAATGCACGATGGAGAAAAGAGTCGCTGGATCATTATGTCGGGATGGGTTGGAGTTTTTTGATTCGTGATCCGAGTGTCGAGTCGCCTTTTTCAAAAGAGGGTTTACTTTTAGGCTATTTCATCGCGCAGCCGTTGCTTTTTTTTGATGGGTATACTCAATCGCTGTGGGTCGAGCACCTTCAACATTCAACGATTATGGCAAGAGATGAGCTCTGTGAAATTGCCTATAAGCTCTGTAGAGAAAAACATTTCCAAAAGATCTTTTTCCCGCAGAGTAACCAGATTCTTAATTCAGTCAAACAGTTTCGCTCTGAACCGTGGAATCCTCAGGTCTTGCATATCAAAACCTCAAAGATGTAAAATTAATTTTTGGAGTCATCATGGATTTACAAAACCTCTCCGTTCTTTCTCGACCCAAGAATCTGAAAAACTTAAAAGACTACACCTTTGACCTCGTGGTCATTGGGGGCGGGATCATTGGCGCTGGCGTCGCCCGCGATGCTGCTAGCCGTGGCATGAGTGTCGCCCTGATCGAGGCTAATGACTTCGCCTCTGGAACGAGCTCAAAATCCAGTAAGCTGATCCATGGCGGGATTCGTTACTTAGAAAATCTTGAGTTTAAACTGGTTTTTGAAGCCCTCTCCGAACGGTCCATTTTGATGGAGATGGCACCGCACCTTGTTCATCCTCTGCGTTTTGTGCTTCCTGTGTATGAAGACTCCCGAGTAGGGATGTTCAAACTGGGCCTCGGGATGATGTTGTATGACGTACTTGCTCTTTTTAGAACACCGGAAACTCATCGGCGCTTGAGTTTTGACGAAACACTCCAGCATTTGCCTCTCTTGCAAAAAAATAAACTCGTGGGTTCATTTTCTTATTCTGACGCCTATATGGACGACGATCGACTTGTCATAGAGACGCTTCGATCAGCGGCACGTCAGGGCGTTGTTTGTGCAAATCATGTCAAAGCTATTGGCGCCGAATTTACGGCTGAGAGTAAAAAAATTCGGGGGGTCAAAGTGGTGGACCAACTCTCCGGCGAAAAATGGACGATCATGGGCCGCCATGTTGTGAGCTCCGTTGGAGTTTGGACCGACGAAGTGGGCCCGCTATTTTTCAAAAACTGGGAGAAGATGTTGCGCCCAAGCAAAGGGATCCATATCACGCTCCCCCGAGAGCGTTTGCAACTTCACGATGCTGTTGTGATGCCTGCAGATCGTGAAAACCGCATTGTGTTTGGAATTCCTCGGCACGAAATGACGATCGTAGGTACTACCGATACTGAGTACAGTGGATCGCTTGACGACGTCACAGCTTCAAAGGCTGACGTCGATTATCTTCTGGGAGTCACCAAAGAGTATTTTCCAGATGCAGCAATTTCTAGAGCCGACATTATTGGATCTTACGCAGGGATTCGTCCGTTGATTCGTGACAATGCTGAAGGCGTTGGGAAAACCAGCCGCGAGCATCAAATTTTATCAAACTCAACTGGTGTGACATTTGTGTCTGGCGGTAAGTATACAACCTATCGTTTGATTTCAGAGCATGTGGTCAAAAAAGTTCTGAGCCAGTTCCCGGTTGAAGACCAAGTTCGTTTCAATCATTCGAATACAAAAATTCCTTTGAATCCAATGGTCACTGAACACAGCTATGACGAGGCTCTGGAGAGCGTAGAGCGCTGGTCAAAAACATTCCGCCTCTCGCTGCAAGAAACTAAAAAACTTGTTGAAAGACACGGGTTTGAGGCTGTCGAAATCATAAAAACATTCAAGCATTCCACGTTTGGATTATGGGAGCTTGAGGCCATGCAGGCGATGCACGAGAGCATGTGCGTGAACTTGGTGGATTTTTATTTCCGCCGCTATCCGCTGTATCTTTCTCATCCTGACCATGGAGTCGCTTTGCTGGAGCGGCTTGCAAATGTTTTCGCTCAGGAGCTGCACTGGAATAGCGAAGAGAAACTGAGGCAAAAAAATCTCGTTCTCATGCAAATTAAAAAGGACTCAGAAGCCTGCATTTGATGCCTGCCGTCAGCATTTCAAAAATCACTGCAAGGGACTTTTTCTGCAGCCTCTAAGATCTTGTATTGACTCTCGATTCTTGGATGCTAAAGTGTTCTCACAATTCCTTTAATTCACGCCGGTGAAAATGGCATTTCGAGAACGAGAAGACTATGAGTTTTTTGGATAAATTTTCAGATTATTTTTCAAATGATATCGCGATTGATTTAGGAACAGCGAATACTTTGGTTTACGTCAAGGGAAAGGGAATCATCTTGGATGAACCCTCTGTCGTGGCTGTTCAAAAAAATTATCGTGGAATGAACCGCGTCTTAGCCGTCGGTAAAGACGCCAAAGAAATGCTAGGTCGTACCCCAGGGAGTATCGTTGCCATTCGACCCATCAAAGATGGGGTCATCGCCGACTTCGAGATCACACAAGCCATGCTCAAATATTTTATCGAAAAATCCATGGGTGGAAAAAAGAGCATCATTCGACCGCGAATCATCATCTGCGTTCCTTACGGAATCACACAGGTTGAAAAGCGCGCTGTGAAAGAAGCCGCTCAATCCGCCGGTGCTCGTGAGGTGTACTTGATCGAAGAACCAATGGCCGCAGCCATTGGCGCAGGTCTTCCTATCACCGAGCCAAGTGGAAACATGGTTGTCGATATGGGTGGTGGAACGACGGGTGTTGCCGTTATTTCCTTAGGTGGTATCGTTTACTGTAAATCCATCAAAGTGGCGGGTGATAAGTTTGACGAAGCGATCGTGAACTACGTACGTCGCCAGTTCAATCTTTTAATCGGAGAAAGAACAGCGGAGAATATCAAAATTCAAATCGGTAACGCCTATCCCTTTGAAGAAGAAAAAACATTAGAAATTAAAGGTCGTGACCTTGTTGCCGGCGCTCCTAAGACCATTGAAATTACAAGCTCCCAAGTGAATGATGCTTTGATGGATCCCCTCTCTGAGGTTGTGGATGCTGTACGTACAGCACTTGAGAAAACGCCACCAGAGTTGGCTTCAGATATCGTTGATAACGGAATCGTCTTAACAGGTGGGGGGGCGATGCTTGCTAACTTAGACGTGCTCTTGAGGGAAAGAACGGGCCTCCCGGTTTCCATCGCGGAAGACCCTTTGACTTGTGTGGTTTTAGGATCTGGAAAAGTTCTTGATGAACTCGATCTTCTGAAACAATTGACGATAGAATAATGGATGAAAAAGACCTACACGCTATAGCCCTGTTTTTTTACTATGCCTTCCTCAATGATTGGATGGCTCGCCTGGCGTGTCTTGAAGCTGTGAAGCTTGCTGAAAGACGCGTCAAAACTGCTGAGCCTTCTTCAAAAGAAACACAAATTGCCCGGGTCTGTTACGAGGTTTTTGAAATTTACAAAAAAAAGCAAAGGCACCTCAGTCCCAAGGACCATCAACAGGCAGAGATGATTTGGAAGTCCCCCGAAGAACTGCCATTGGCTCCGTGGCGTGATCTCTTAAAAAAAGGTGCTGACGAAGAGGTGGCCTGTCTTATACTCGCTCACATCGTCAACTTTTCCGAGAACAGCGTAGCAGAAGCTCTTGGCCTTACTGTCGGCTCTCTTAGGTACCGTCTTGGTCGTGCCCTCAAACTCCTGGGGGCTGGTCACCTTACGAACTTCAAGGAGACTACGGTTTGAAAAATTTCGAGGTTTGGTCAAAAAGAAATCGCAGAGTCATCACTGAGTTCATTGCCAGTGAACTCGTTTATGATTTTGTTTCTGAGCGCCTCGACCACGAACGAAGAACAGCAATGGTCGAAGCCGTTGAAAAGTATCCATCCCTGTCGGTGCAGATCGACTCTGTTTTATTTGGGTTAGAGTACACTCGGCAGCTTCAGAAGACGGAAGTTTCAAAAAAATTTCTCGCGGAACTCGAAGACTCCTCAAACTATCTTAAGGTTTTTCGTCGGCAGTTGAGAATCAACGATTGGTCTCCAGCTTTTCGAGTAGGACTAGAGGTTTTTTCTGTCATCACGGCTGTGGGGCTTATTTCTTTTTTTACACCATGGAACTATGTGATCTCGCGCCTCAACTGGGATCAGAACAAAAATGTAACTATCTCCGAAATTGCGAAACGCCCCACAGAAGCCGTCGAAGACACATTGGCCGTAGCGCCCAATGAGGACAAACCACTCTTTGAAGACGAAAAAACAGTGGTCGCAGCAGATTCAGCGAAGAAGCCAAAAGACGAAGAAAGTCCAAAGCAAAGTCAGCCCACTCCAACTCAGACAGTGGCAGCCTCAGCTGAGGTCGCACCATCTGCGGTGCCTCCCGTACCTCCTGTCAGCCCCCCTAAAACAGAAACAACCACGGCTGAAGCTACAAACGCTAGCAAAACAGAAAAGCCGGCACCTGCGACGACAGGATTTATCTACCGTGGAAAAATCAAAGTTAGTAACATCGAGGCAACATCTCCAAAAATTAAAGATCGCATCGAAGAGCTTGGCGGCCGAAAAGCCGGAGAGGTGGAGTTAGGTTGGCAAAAAGGCGAGGGGAACTACTTCCACTTTACGATGCCTGAAAAGAGTTACCCAGAACTCATCAAACTTCTTGAAGATTACAGCGGTAAGAAAGTTAATATCAGTAAGGACAAGCATCAAAGAGTTATGCCCGACGGGATCATCCGGCTAATCTTGGAAGTGGAGCCAGTCAAAGATGCACAGTCAAGTCCTTAGAAAGACACCACAGAGAAGCCTCAAGAGCATCCTTGTCACCTGGTTTTTACTTTTCTCCATCGTTCCTTTGGCGTTCGTTACGGGTTATTCCGTCATCAAGTTTGAAAAAGCCTTTGATTACGAGATGAGCCAACGGCTCAAAGGAAACGCTCGCGAGATTGATGTCATCCTAAAAGACTTCGAAACAGAACTGTCCCAAAAACGAGATAAGTACTTTCGCGAATCGACGCTCATTTACAATTTGTCCACTGGTAAAAGTCATTCTATTTTACCCATGGCGCAGTCTTGGATGAAAAATGATCTGGCTTCAAGTTTGAGTTTTTTTGACCAGGATGGGCGCCTCATTTTATCAGTTTTCAAGGATGAGAATGGTCGTCTACGCGAACTTATCCCTGAAAATCAAGAGCTATTCCTGTCAGATTCTCACCTCAAAAAAGCAAAGCGAAGTTTGACCTCAAACTTTATTGAGTTTCAGTCCTCGCGCCGGGTCTCCTTAATTACGGTCTCTCAAATTAACGCCTCACCGGGAAAACGCGTTGGTTTTGTCGAACAAATATTAGACCTAGATAAGACGTTCTTTCAAAAAGTTAAGGATCGCATGAAGACGGAAATCTTTGTTCTTTCCGACAAAGACGAAGTGATCGTTGGCTCGCAAGATGATTTTTACAAATATCCAAAAGGCTACTTTAGATCTTTACTCAAGGGTCGCGGCGAAGTTTTTTTTGACGCTGATTTGAGAGGCTTGCCCTTCGGCTTTATCATAGACTCCATAAAATGGGGAGATGCAAGCATGGCCGTTGGCCTTGGAGCTTCAAAATTTGAGGCTAAGGTTCTCCTAAAAAATTTGAACTACACATTTTATGGCGTCGTCGGCGCTGTCATAGCCCTCTTGATATTTTTGGTGATGATTGCAAGTCGCATTTTGCTCAAACCTCTCGGCGATCTTCTTGATGGAATTCAGACATTTCATGAATCCGATACCGGAGTTGAGATCCCAGTAAAAAATGAAACTGAAATAGGTCTGCTGACTGAAAGCTTCAACGAGATGAGTCGCCGGATTACCGGGGCAAGAACTGAGCTTAAAAACAAAATCAAAGAGCTTGAAGTGACTAATCAAAAGCTAAAGGATGCCCAGTCAAAACTCGTCCAAACCGCCAAGATGGCAAGCCTTGGTCAGCTTGTGGCAGGGGTTGCGCATGAGCTTAATAACCCGATCGGCTTTATCTACAGCAACATGGGGCACTTAAGAGACCACTCTAAACGCCTTACAGAATACATCCGAATTCTAGAGACAAAAAAGGGCGACTCGAGCAAACAAAGAGAAAGTTTAGAAATTGATTATGTCGAAAAAGATTTGCCCAAGCTGATCGCCTCTTGTGAAGACGGAGCCCGGCGAATTCGTGATATCGTCCTTGGCCTCAGAAATTTTTCAAGGATCGAAGAGTCGGAGTTTAAACTCTGCGACCTCCATGAAGGTCTTGATAACACCCTTAATTTACTCTCAGGAGAGATCAAATCGCGAATCGAAGTCGTTAAAAAATATGGTGAGTTGCCCCTCGTGGAATGCAATCCAGGTCAAATCAACCAGGTTTTCATGAACATACTGAGCAACTCGGCTCAGGCCATCGAAAACCGCGGGACAATCACGATTACTACTGAACTCGCGAAAAAAGGAAAATGGATAAAAATCACGATCAAAGATACAGGAAAGGGCATTCCAAAAGAAAACTTGGAAAAAGTATTTGATCCATTTTTTACCACAAAACCTGTCGGCCAAGGTACAGGCCTTGGTTTGAGCATTACCTTTGGAATCGTAAAAAATCATGGTGGTGATATTCAGGTGAAATCTATCGTGGGGCAGGGGACAGAGTTTCAAGTTCTTTTGCCAGTTCAAAATGAGGTAACTCCTCCGCCGGAAGCTTAATCACAAAACGGGTGTTCTTAGATGTTTTGTCGAGGATCAAATCTCCGCCATGCTCTTGCAGAATACCGCGAGAAATACTGAGTCCTAAACCAGTGCCTTTGCCAACCTTTTTAGTCGTAAAAAATGGTTCCATGATCTTTTCTTGAATAGATTCACTGATCCCTGTTCCGCTATCCTCAACCGAAAGGTAAACATCCGAGTCCGCCAGCCTAGCGCTGATTTTAACCCATTTCTCCGGCAATTCTGAAACAGCGTCGAGCGAGTTATTCAGGAGGTTTAACAGAACCTGAGAAATTTGCACAGAACGGCAACGGACAAATAGGTTTTCTAAGTCACCCACTTCGATGGGAACGGTGCTCAGGCGGAAGCGCTCACTACAAATTTCAAGTGTGTCAAGAACCACGCTTTTAATCGCCGTATTGTAAAAGGGATCATGCTCGCCGCTTCGAGAAAAATGTCTTAACCCAGAAACAATCTTAGAAATGCGACTGCTAGTCACTTCCAGTTTGTCAACAAACGTGAGGAGCTTTTCAGGAGTAAGTTCGTCTCGAAGCATTGCTTGTTTAATGAGATTGATTCTTCCTAAAATAATGGCGAGTGGATTATTAATTTCATGGGCTATTCCACCAGCCATCTCGCCAAGCGCCGCCATCTTCGCGGCTTGTACCGACTTCATTTTTTCGATTTCAAGTTCTTTTTGTGCCTTTTTGATTTCTGTTTGATCCTGGATAGTTGCAAGAAAACCAAGGAGCTCGCCCTCTGACCCTTGTTCCATCGTAATATGCATGTCTACTGTTCGTTCTGTAGCGGGAGGTTTGACAACTCGAAATTCAGTAGCCACTGGAAAAGTTGCGGTTTTTAGATTTTCAAAAAGAACTTTAATACGTTGGTGATCCTGTGCATGGAGCGCCGATAGCCATTTGGTTCCCACTGAAGAGTTAAATCCCAAGCCAGAAATCCGAGTCCACTCAAGATTGACAAAAGTGCATTTTCCTTCAACGTCCGTTCGAAAGATAGCAACGGAAACTGAGTCCATGATCTTTTTGACATTCTCACTTTGCTCAAACATCTTTCGCTGCTGTTCTTTAAGTGCCGAAACATCACGAAGGATCAGAGATACAGACTCTAAATCTCCGGTTCGAGATTTTTGAATGAAAATAGTCTGTAGAACGGCCTGCTCATCCCGATTTTGCCCATCGACCTTCACCCAAATGGCAGATTCTCCTTGCCACATCCCTTCTCGGTAAGCCTTTGGAAGGCCCTCTCGAACAATAGTAGTAAAGGCCCAAAGAGGGTGTGCAAGACTCAAAATCTCTAAAAAGTTTTCGTGAGTGATTCTGGGGCCATCATTGATGAAAAAATTGACGGCCTCTTGATAGCCAAGAGATTTATACATCTGTAGACCAGCATGATTCATGTAGGTTTTCTGGTTTACAAAATCAACGAATCCAACAATGTCAGGAGTGGACTCTACGAGATAGGCAAAACGATTCCTCTCAAATTTAGATCGGTTCAGATCCGTGGTATCATTCATCAACCAAAACTCGGTGTCGCCGTCCAAGTGGCCTGAAAACCTGACCTCGCGTTTTTCTCCAGACTTTGTCGTAAGTATAACCTCACGATTTTTTAAAGTGCGGTTTGCGATATCTTCTCGATAAAATATTTTTGCAAGGTGGGCGTGTTCCCTATAGAGCTTTTTAAACCAGTCGTCGACATCTCGAATTTCGGTTCGAAGATAACCCGTGAGCTCTTCTGCGGCCTTGTTCAAGAGAATGTTTTGACCGCGAATAATAATCGCAGGGACGACCAAATCGTCAAACAGGTCGAAATCGTTCGTGAACGGGTTACTTTTTTGGTCCACGATATATTTAACACCTCTGACTTGGCTAAAGTCCACATATAAAGGCTCCAGTTCTAGCCAGGGAAGTCCGATATTGTAGTATGGGCTTCGGTTTCAAACGCCAAAATAAAAGTGAGCCTCGAGATTTAAAGAGGTGGGCAGCGGTTTTACTGGTGCTTCTTGCTCTTGGACTCATCTTAATTGCAAACCAAATCGATATTCCGACAGCCAAGAAAAAAAAGCAGAATCCCGTTTACGTCCCTCGTCCTGGGGAAAAGGCTGTGAATAAGTATTTACAGTGGACGCATCGTAAAATGGATCTCGAAACTCAAAGACGAGAAGTCGAAAACTACTACATGGCTCCGAAGATTGGCCAGACCTTAGCCTTGCCAACAAAAGCAATGAATTGGGGTGGGGCAGATCTTGAACAAGAAAAGGACCTCGAAAAATTGCAGCGAGATCTCGATCCCAAAGCGTTTTCTGAGCGTGACGAAAAATCACCTCAACAAGCTATGGAAGGGGAGCTCTACGACCAGCAGAAAATGCGGGAGTGGAATGACTTTGACCGCGCACAATATGTCGATGAGTTCATACGAAACGCCAGGGCTCACGGATATGAAATTAAGGTCGACTCGAATTTTGTAGTGACTGAGGTTCACAAGTTGCCCCAAGGTCCTCGGGGTCCAGCATCTCCCTCCGAGACGTCTTCATCTGGTTCAGATTAAAATACCCCTGCTGCGCAAGACTCGTGAAACCTGCGTGAGTTAAAATCAGATGATCTAGAATCGGAATTTCCAAAACTTTTGAAGCACAGATGAGGCTTTGTGTGATCTCAATATCTTCCTGTGAAGGTTGGAGGTCTCCGCTCGGATGGTTATGAGCTACGATCAGCTGTGAGCAATTCGCTCGAATCGCGCACCGAAAGATGTCTCTCGGGTGGATAAAACAATGGTCGACGGTTCCCCGAAACACCATCTTTAAAACTTGCATCTGAAGAAGGCCATTGAGTCCCAAAACCCAAACCTCTTCAACATCGCTTGTCATTTTTTTCCTAAAGACCTCAAAGGCATGGTGGCACGATGTAATATACATAATTGCGATTCTGATGCAAAAGCCCCCCTCAAATGAAATCCATTTAATCGATTTTCATGTCCGAGGCGTCAGACCCCGTAACCACCTTGCTGTCTCGCAGTTTTCTCCGTATGATTGGGGTTCTCGGAGGCATATCTATGATCAAAAAACTATTTTTAGGAATTTCTTTGCTTTTTTTCGCTGCTTGCGGCCCAAAGGCCTTCGTCAAGGGCGATTATGATGACGTCAATAAACAGAACCTGCTCAATGACCAGTGGTCTGAAACAGACATGCAAACTACGGTCAAAGACATGGTCACAAGTTTGACGGCTCATCCAGCTATCTCTAATGCCAAAGCGCCCCCGCTTTTAATGGTCACGAACTTACAGAATAAGACGAGCGAACACATCGATACGCAAAGCATTATGGATATGGTTCGAGTGGAGCTTATGAAAAGTGGAAGAGTCGGCTTTGTAGATAAGGAAGCTCGCAGTGATATCAAAGACGAATACGACTACCAAAACTCCGGCGTCGTTTCGCAAGAAACTAAAAAAGGTCCCGGAGGACAAATTGGAGCTGACTTCATCGTCAATGGTCGTTTGGATTCCATCGTCCAGGAAGTAGGGAAAGACAAAACAGTTTACTACAAGATCACTCTGAATCTTACGAATCTAAAAACAGGTGTCATTTCTTGGTCTGACAACAAGCAAATCCGCAAAACTTTCCGTAAAAAGTCTGTGGGATTATAGTCGAACTGGATAGCGGATGAGCCTTCGACGCACTCTTAAGCTTTTTTCAGCGGCCTTTGCGGGTTGCCTATTTTTAGGATGTGCAACCTACCAGGGCAAGGTCGAAAAATCGCGAGAAGAAATTCGTGCGGGCCAGTTCGATTCCGCTATTGATCAGCTAAAGCTTCTTGCCGAAAAAGAAAATGATGATCAGCTCGTTTATCTTTTAGATTATGGAGTCGCTCTCCAATTGGCTGGAAAATACAAGGAGAGCGCCGACGCTTTTAACAAGGCCGATAAACTTTCAGAAGTGCAAGACTATCACTCCATCTCCCGAATCGCAGGCTCTCTTGTGCTCAACGAGGAGATGGTTCAGTACAAAGGCGAAGATTACGAAAAAGTACTGATCAACGCAGAAAATGCGGTGAACTACATTATGCTCAAAGATCCCGACGCAGCTTTGGTTGAAGTCCGGCGATTGAATGAGAAGCTATACAAATACAAAACTGAAGCCAAAAAAGATTTAGGACAGAACTTTTTTGCGGTTTACCTTTCGGCGCTGATTTGGGAAGGCAATCAAAATTACGACGACGCCTACATCGCCTTTGAAGACGCTTACAAGATCAAACCAAACTTTGAATGGATTGGCAAAGATCTCATTCGAGCTGCAAAAAAAGCTCGAAGGGATGACAGCTACAAAAAATGGAAAAAAGAATTTCCAAATGTTGTTGAAGACAAGAACTGGTACGATAAAAACTTTGGTGAGTTAGTCGTCATTTATCAACAGGGGTGGGGACCACGAAAAAACTTTCACCCAGCCAGCCATCGCGTGCCCAAACTTTATCCGTCTTCAAGCTGGACCCATCGAATCAAGGTCAACGTGGATCAGTCTCAAACCGTCTCCTCATACGAGGCCTTTGATGTCACAGATCAAGCCATGAAAACACTCAACGACCAATACGATGCTCTTATCGCAAAGCGCGTGGGAGGAGTTGTTGCAAAAGCTGTTGTTGCTGATCAGATCCGGCAAAAAAATGCCCTTCTTGGAGATCTGACTTGGATTGCCTTGAACGTCGCTGACCGTGCGGACCTTCGTCACTGGTCCACACTCCCAGAATCTTTCCAGGTCGCCCGATTGTACCTCCCTGCAGGAAAACACAAGTTTTCGATCCAAGGAATCTCCAGCTATGGGGATTTAACTGGCGAGAATGTCTCAGACGTTGAGGTAGAGATCCGTCCAGGGAAAAAGACATTTTACGCCTGGCGAAGTCTTAAGTAAGTTGCGAGAGAAATCAGTCTCATGTTAAGCACCCCAAATGGCTATAAGTGTAATGATCTGTTTAGGCGCTCTGATTTTTCTGATGTATGTCGCTTATCGGGGTTTTAGCGTCATATTATTCGCTCCTATAGCTGCTCTTTTTGCCGTGATACTCACAGACCCAACTCTTGTCCCACCCATGTTCTCTGGCATTTTTATGGAAAAGATGGTGGGTTTTATAAAGATTTATTTTCCAGTGTTTCTCCTGGGCGCCATTTTTGGAAAAATGATTGAGCTATCAGGGTTTTCAACCGCGATCGTCAACTCCGTGATTAAGTTTGTGGGTCAAAAGCGTGCCATGCTTTCGATAGTCCTGGTTTGTGCACTTCTGACGTATGGTGGGGTTTCGCTTTTTGTGGTGGTTTTTGCCGTTTACCCCTTCGCTGCAGAGATGTTCCGTCAAGGTTCAATTCCAAAACGACTTATCCCTGGCACCATAGCCCTTGGAGCTTTCACGTTCACAATGGATTCCTTGCCGGGAAGCCCCCAAATTCAAAACATTATCCCCACCACCTTCTTCAAAACGACAAGCTGGGCCGCACCTATTCTTGGAACGCTTGGAGGTGTCTTTATTCTTATTGTAGGCCTGACGTTTCTTAACTGGCGTAGAGTAAAAGCTCTACAGAGTGGTGAGGGCTACGGAAGCGGCCACATAAACGAACCAGAAATCATTTTAGAGACAAAACCCACACCGTTTATAATAGCTCTTCTTCCCCTCATTTTAGTGGGGGTTACAAATGTCCTTTTCACTCACCTCATTCCGTTGGCTTATGGTGAGACCCACGTTATTTCGTTACCTGGAATGGCTAAACCCCTGGAAACAAAAATCAGCACCATCGTAGCCGTCTGGGCGGTAGAGGGTGCTTTGGTGGTTGGAATTGTAACAATCTTACTACTGGCTTTTAAAAATGTACGCCCTAAATTCTCTGAAGGCACACGCGCCGCTGTGGCGGGCTCGTTGCTCGCATCCATGAATACGGCTTCGGAGTATGGTTTTGGCGCTGTCATTGCCACATTACCGGGATTTCTATCAATTGCCGAGGCTTTAAAGAACATCCCAAATCCACTCTTGAATGAGGCGGTCTCAGTCACAGCCCTGGCCGGGATCACGGGCTCTGCCTCGGGAGGAATGAGCATCGCTTTGGCTGCGATGGCTGACCAGTTCAAGGCCGCAGCTGATAGTGCCGGAATTTCTTACGAAGTTTTACACCGAGTTGCCGCCATGGCGAGTGGAGGCATGGACACGCTCCCTCACAATGGAGCCGTGATCACATTGCTAGCAGTAACGGGACTCTCGCACAAACAAAGCTACGCAGATATCTTTGCGATCACGTGTATTAAAACTGTCGCTGTTTTTTTAGTGATCGGTTTGTACTATGAGACGGGTGTTGTTTAACACAGCACAATTTCATTGTCCGAAATCACATTTTCAACTTCAATAAAACCTCAACGGGAGATCCTATGAAAGCATTGTTTATTTTAGCGAGCACTTTTCTATTTCTTTCCTGCAGTACAACCTCTCTTAGAGGCCCAAAATCTATAGATGCAGGGGAGGCTTATGGAGATGAAATTAGGCTCCCTCACTTAAAAGCAACCACGGATGAGCTCTCGGTTTCTGGACTTTCAAGTGGTGCCTTTATGGCAGGGCAACTTGGTGTGATTCATTCCAGTCGATTCAAAGGAGTCGGAATCATAGCTGGGGGTCCATTTTTTTGCTCGCAAGGAGACGCCAACAAGGCTGTCAACATATGTATGAAGGCACCTGAACAGACGGATATCCAACAGCTTATAAAGATTGTCAGAACTTCAGCTGCTAATGGGGACATTGATGCCCTTACCAATTTGCGAAAGCAAAAGATTGTCGTTCTTCATGGCAAAAACGACCCAACCGTGAAATTTCCTTCAGCGCAAAAGATCAGTGAGTTTTACGAGACCCAAAAAACACCTATTCTCGCCTCTTGGACCGACTCACCAATGGGCCATGGCTTTCCTACGCCCAATGGACCAGTCAAATGCGACCTCACGACGTCTCCATTTATGAACAACTGTGATGGTTTTGATGGAGCAGGTTTTGTACTCAAAAATCTCCATACAAATATTTCAGAGAAGCGACCATTCGTTCCAGAACATCTCAAACGCTTCAGTCAACAAGAATTTGGTTCCGAAGACAGCGGCATGGAAGACTACGGCTTTATCTACATCCCAACTGGCTGCGAGAGCGAATCAGGCTGTCGCCTTCATGTGGCTCTTCATGGCTGTAAACAGTATCCACGCACAGGTCCTGGGTTTCAGGGCCTTGGAACCCAGTACGTCGAAAAAACTGGTTATCTTGATTGGGCTGAGGCAAATCGCATCGTGGTTTTGTTCCCCGAATCAGCTCCGGCCGGTGGACCAGGTCAAAATCAACGAATGAACAATCCATTTGGTTGCTGGGATTGGTTTGGTTTTTCAGGGAAAGAGTTTGCAACTAAGGATGGAAAACAGATTCGTACGATCATGAAAATGGTCGATCGTCTCACGATGTAGAAATAAAAAAAGGGTATCTTTTTGAGCGATACCCTTTTTGAAAAGACTGAATACTTTTTAGTTATTGAAGTTGTTTTGGCTTGAGCTAGGAAGATTTGGAGTGTCATCGTCCTTCATGCCAGGAAGAACAGTTGTTGCTTTTTCTGCAGCTGCTTTTGCAGTGCTATCAATAGCAACTCGAGCCGCAGCAGAGGCCACTCGATTTTCTAGGTTTTGCTTAACATCGTCAGAAGACCCTTTATCAAGATTCAAGGGTTGAGCTTGAGCTTGTTTGGTCATGTAATCTTGAGGAAAAGCACCTAATTTAGCCAGGTAATTAGAGATGCTGCCATTTCCGTTCTGGATGATTTCACGCAGAGTAAAAAGTGGCGCGTACTGAGAAGCCTTTTTTTCCGCTTCAAAGATAATTTGAGTCAATGTCGCAGCTGTAATGTCGTTTTTAGATTTATTATCGATGACCATCACCTCTTCGTTGGTGCGGATCATTTTAGCAATGTCGTCCAATGTGACATAACAACTTTGTTGGGTGTCGTACAACTTACGATTCTGATATCGTTTGATTATCTTAATCTTGTTGTTGTTGATTTTAGACGTCATAGAATCAGTTTGGTTCATCAAAGTGCCTCCCATAGGAGTTATCTCCCCTTTTTTAGCATCCCTTCAGACACCCCTTCCAAGAAGTCACGTTTTGTGACGCAGGGAATTTGTTATCTGTGGCGGGGACAGTAACCTTGCCGCCACATGTTGTCAAGCCTCCAATTTCATAAACCCGCTTACACACTGCATAATTTTCATTTCTTAGGTATGACTAATTCTTCGGCAAAAACGGTTAAATAATTTTTTAAAAGACCGACTAAAGTAAACCCCAAAGAGCGCCGAAAGTCTAGAATGATGACTTCCGAATACGAACAAAATAACAAGCAATATCAAGATCTTAAGAGCTTTGATTTGCTTTTTATAATCGGCTTGTTGTGGTGCTCCGCACTTCTGGCCTTTCATGTTGTCTCAGGATTGACCAGTGATAAGGCGATCGAGAAGGCCCGACTGAAAGCGGAGAGCTTGGGCCATCAAGTGATTCAAATCCAAACTCAAAATTACCGGACTGATATCCAGAACAGCCGAAAGGCCGAAACTCGAGGGACTGCGTCTGTGGCGATGTCCCCCACTCTCTCGCCAGGAATTAAGTTGGAGGGGGATATCGGCGAGGATCCCTGGAATAATCCATTTCACTTTAAAATTCTAATCTCTGAGGACACTGGCAAAGCCTACCTCTACATCTGGTCTTTTGGTCCAGATTCACAAGATGAAACGGGCGCTCACTGGTCTCCTGGCGATCGTCAGTTGAACTTTAGGGGAAATGACATCGGAGTCAAAATCCCCTTCGACTTCATAACTCCGGGCGCCTGAGGCTCTCGACTCGACCAAGGTTCCAATTCCACAAGCACGGGTAATTCTGACTCAAGCTGACTCCTTGGGACACCGAAGAATATTTATGCAAACTCGGCTTGGTTCTCCCAAAAAAAGCGAATCTCGATTTTTTCAACAGACGCTTCTCTGGTTTACTCTCCTAGGTAGCGGAGCCGGTTTGATGGGGTGTTCGTCTTCAACGACAAGGTCGGAATCGGGAGAGGCAAGTTACTACGATGCCTCAATGAATGATCACAACCAAGCGCCTCGTTCCATGACTCCTCCAAAGACCGTTGACGAAGGAGATAAATCACAAGATCCCGTTTATCTTCGTACGCAAGCTGACTATCACTTTGCGGTTGGTGAGTCTCTCAGTTTGGATGGACAAAATGAAAAGGCTATTGAGTCTTTCAAAACAGTTTTGATTTATGACCCTGAGTCAGCTCTTGTCAGAATGCGCTTAGCTACCGAGTATGTTCGAGTCGGCTTGATTTCCCAAGCTGTTGAACAGGCCGAAAAAAGTTTGGCTAAAAATCCTAAGTCTGTCGAAGGGCGTTTGCTTTTAGGGGGCCTCTATTCAACTCTAAAAGTTTATCCAGCGGCTGTTAAGCAGTATGAAGCCGTCCTTAAGTTGGATCCAAACAACAACGATGCTTTGTTGTATTTAGGAGCTGTGTTTGCTGAGCAGAAGCAATATGACAAGGCTGTAAAGTATTTTGAAACTCTCCTCAAGGACCCAGAATTCAAAAATCCCTATCTTGTGTATTATTATTCTGGCCGGATTTATTTAGAGCAGGGAAGTGACGCAAATATGAAGAAGGCGGAGATCGCTTTCAAAAAAGCTCTCGAGAATAAGCCTGACTATTTTGATGCTGTCGCCGCCTTAGCTACGCTCTATCAAAAACAGGGTCGTCGTGACAAAGTGATTGCCGCTTACAAGACGTTTCAAAAACATTCTGCCACAAATCCTAAAGCCGCTGAGTATCTCGCCCAAGTTTATATGGAAAGTGAAGATTACGACCTTGCTTTGGAGCAATTGCAAATCATTGAGGCCAACAGTGAGGAGAATCTCAATGCAAAAATCCGAATCGCTCTTATATATATAGAGAAAAAAGAGTATCCAGTCGCAATCCAAAAACTCAACGAGGTTTTGGCGCAGGCCCCCGACGCTGATAAAGTTCGTTTTTATCTCGCGGCTGTTTACGAAGAGTCTAAAGACTTTCCAAATGCCATCAACGAGTATGCGAAAGTTCCAGAGGCTAGTCCCTACTATGGGGAATCTGTTGTTCACGGTGCTTACTTGCTAAAAGTCCTGAAGCATTCGGATGAGGCGATCGATGTTGTGAAAAAAGGGCTTGAGGTTCGTAAGGATATTCCTCAGCTTTATTCTCTTTACGCTTCGTTGCTAGATGAAAAGAAAGACTATGTGACGGCTCAAACCATGCTCAAAGGGGCTGTTGAGAAATTTCCGGAAAATACACAGATTCGATTTTTTTACGGGACGATTTTAGATCGGCTCGGCAAAACCAGTGAGACCATCGACGCGATGAAAGAGGTCCTTGAGATTGATAAAAACCATGTTCAAGCGCTCAATTATCTCGCGTTTACTTACGCTGAGCAAAATATGCACCTTGATGAAGCGGAGAGTTTAGCTAAACAAGCATTAGCGTCATCTCCTGATGATGGATTTGTATTGGACACAATGGGTTGGATTCAATTTAAACGTGGCAAACCAGAAGTTGCGGTGAGATATTTGGAAACAGCTCAAGCCAAACAACCGCAAGAAAGCATCATTGCTGAGCATCTCGGAGATGTTTATTTCAGGCTTCAGCTGACACAAAAAGCCAAGGTGATGTATGAAAAAGCAGCTGAAATTGAGACTGATCAGAAAAAACAAAAAGAGATTCGTGCTAAAATTTCCTCTACAGAGCGACAGCTTTTTAAGAACTCTGACAGAGCGCCAGCCTCAGTTTCTGAACCAGCTCCAGACATGCGTTAAGGCCTTTGGGTTAGGCCTTCTTTCTGGATTGTGGATTTCTTGCGCTAGCACTCCTGAAATTAAAACCGAAGTTTCTAACGGAGCTTCTGCTCAGATGGAAGCTAAGGCTTACCTCCAAGATCTCAAAACTGGTAAATCGCACATGGTGAACTTAGACATTCTCGCGATCAAGCCGCAACGGGCGCGATTTGAAGTTTCGTCAAGCCTTGGGATCCACTTGGCCAGTCTTGTAATCACTGATCGAAAAGTAGCTTACACCATGAACCGTGAGGAGAAGTATTTTGAGGGCGAAAAAAGCAATCAATCTTTGATTCCTCTTTTGCGGGTGCCTTTAGATCCTGATGATTTGCTCAACGTCGTGTTCGATGCTCCTGTGCAAGGCTCTCAATGGAAATGTGAAAATGAAAATGGCTTGATCAAGAGTTGCACGAACGCTTCCGAAAATTTGACTGTGACTTGGCTCGAGAGAAACGGGAATAAAAGAACCGTTGAACTTAAGTCCAAACAATTTGATATCAAACTTTTATTCCAGTCGTTAAAGACTAAGGTCGAGGTTTCGGATGCAACTTTTGCTCTTGAGCCACCTTCGAGTTATAAAAAGTTTCGTCTTCAATAAGAACTCACCTCCTCGAGTCTAGCCGAGTTTCTTTTTTTCATGTCGGACTTGTGAAATTATTTACGAAATCATTTGGACAGGGCATAATCAAATTGAGGGTCGACTAACTTCTAGGCCTTCAAGGAGTGATGAATGGCTCAAGTAGATTTCAAGTCCATCCTAACAAACTGGCAAAACGAATCCCACTACGCAAACCTTGTTTGGTCGGGATCCTTTGATGACTACATCGCTCTAGTCAAAAAAAATCCAAAGATCACGCGGAATGCGTTTCAGCGAATGTACGACATGATTATCGATGCTGGAACTGAAGACTACGTCGACTTTAAGAAACAAGTGGTCCGTTACAAATTTTTTGATGATGCAAAAAATAACGGTAAAGACGCTGTTTTCGGATTGGACGTTCCGCTCATGAAGCTGATGAATGTTTTGCGTTCAGCAGCGTTGGGATACGGAACTGAAAAACGGGTCATTCTCCTTCACGGGCCAGTTGGGAGTGCGAAGTCTACGATCTGCCGTATGCTCAAAAAAGGTCTTGAGGCCTATTCGAAAACAGATCCTGGAGCTCTTTACACTTTTGATTGGGTGGATGAGGCTGGAGTTCTCAATGGACTTTTTGGTAAAGATGCTAAGATCTTTTCAAGTCCTATGCATGAGGAGCCATTGCTACTCATCCCTGAGGAGTTAAGACCTAAGATTTGTGAAGAGCTCAATCGGGGCCAAGAGGGATCTTTCCGAATTCATATCGAGGGAGAGCTCAGCCCTCCTAGCAGATATATTTTTAAAGCTTTGAGCGAGCACTACAATGGTGATTTGAATAAGATTTTTCAACACGTTCGAGTCAAGCGCCTTGTCTTAAGTGAGGCAGATCGTATTGGTATTGGAACCTTCCAGCCCAAAGATGAAAAGAATCAAGATTCGACGGAGCTTACTGGTGATATCAATTATCGTAAGATTGCCGAGTATGGATCAGACTCAGATCCACGAGCGTTTAACTTCGATGGGGAGTTTAACGTAGCAAATCGTGGGATGATCGAATTCGTTGAGGTTCTCAAGCTCGATGTTGCGTTTTTGTATGACCTACTAGGAGCTTCGCAAGAGCATCGCGTGAAACCAAAGAAGTTTGCGCAAACTCACATTGATGAAGTTATCATCGGACATACAAATGAGCCCGAGTACCGACGGCTCCAAGACAATGAGTTTATGGAAGCATTGCGGGATAGAACCGTTAAGATCGATATTCCTTATATCACCAAATGGAAAGATGAAATCCAGATCTACAAAAAGGATTTCAATTCGCAGAAGCTCAGAGGAATTAGTATTGCTCCTCATACTATTGAAATGGCAGCGATGTGGGCGATTCTTACACGTCTTGAAAAGCCCAAGAAAGCCAACCTTACTCGCTTGCAGAAACTCAAACTTTACAATGGAAAAACTCTGCCTAATTACACTGAAGATAATGTTAAAGAGCTTCGTAAAGAAACGGTCCGTGAAGGAATGGAGGGAATTTCTCCTCGATATATCCAGGATAAACTCTCAAATGCGCTCGTTGCTGCTCAACAAAACAACAAAGGCTCTGTGAATCCGTTTATGGTGATTAATGAGCTTGATGGTGGATTAAAAAATCACTCTTTGATTTCTAACGAAGATCTCAAAGGTGACTACCGTGAACTCTTAGGCGTGATCAAACAGGAGTACGAAGAGACCATTAAGTCTGAAGTCCAACGTGCCATTAGTGCTGACGAAAGTGCTCTTTCACGGCTTTGTGGAAACTACATTGATAACGTCAAGGCGTACACCCAGAAAGAAAAGGTTCGTAATCAATTCACTGGAATGGATGACGAGCCGGATGAGCGCCTCATGCGATCCATCGAGGAGAAGATAGAAATTCCTGAGTCTCGCAAAGAGGATTTCCGTCGTGAGATCATGAATTATATCGGTGCATTGTCTCTTGATGGCAAAAAGTTCAACTATAAGATGAATGAGCGTCTGCATAAGGCTGTTTTGAGTTGAAGCTTTTTGAAGATCAAAAAGACAGCATCAAATTAACCTCGCTTGTTTCTTCCGTTGTCGATAAAGATACCCAAGAAAAAATCGACATCGTGAAAACACGGTTGATTAAGGATTTTGGCTACGACGAAATTTCTGCCACGGACATTCTGCACTATGTGGCTAGTATTTTCGCTCGAGGCGACGTCAAAAATAAATAACTGGGAACGTGAATGAGTATCAAAGAAGACCATAATCGGTTTAGAGACATCATCAAAGGGCGGATCAAAGAGGATTTCAAACGCTTTGTCAGCCAAGGTGAGATGATTGGAAAGCGTGAAAAGGAGTTTGTCAAAATTCCGATTCCGCAGATCGATATTCCTACGTTCCGATATGGTCCCAAGCAAAAGGGTGGAGTCGGTCAGGGGCAAGGTGAGCCTGGAGATGCCGTTGGTGATCCTGGACAAGGTCAGGGTCAGGCAGGTGATCAGCCTGGTGAGCATTTGATGGAAGTAGAAGTCTCCATGGATGAGCTTGCCGATATATTGGGTGAGAAGTTGGGTCTTCCTCGTATTCAGCCCAAAGGTAATAAAAACATTGAGACGACAAAAACCAAATACTCAGGACTGTCTCCCATCGGTCCCGAAGGTCTCAGACATTTTAAAGCCTCCTACAAAAGAGCGCTCAAGCGATATATGGTGACTGGGAACTACGATGCAAAAGATCCCATCATTGTTCCTATCCGCCGGGACATGCGCTACCGCACTTTTAAAACAGAAGTAAAACCTCAAACAAAAGCGGTCGTCATCTATATGATGGACGTCTCTGGTTCCATGGGGGATGAGCAAAAAGAGATCGTAAGGCTTGAGAGTTTTTGGATCAACACTTGGCTCAAAAAGCATTACAAGGGCCTTGAGACAAGGTTCATCATTCACGATGCTGCTGCCAAAGAAGTTGATGAGGAAACATTTTTTAAAACCAGTGAGTCCGGTGGAACGCTGATTAGTTCTGCCTACAAGCTGTGCCAGAAGATCATCGAAGAAGATTATCCCATCAACGAATGGAATATCTATCCGTTTCATTTTAGTGACGGTGATAATTGGAGCGGCGAAGACACTCGTGTCTGCGTGAAAATGCTTAAAGAGTTCTTTATGCCTTACACCAATGTTTTTTGCTACGGGCAGGTGGAGAGTAAATACGGTAGCGGACAATTTCTAAAGGATTTAAAAAAAGAATTCCCCGACGATGAGAGAATCATTTTAAGTCAAATTGAAAGTCGAGATCGAATTTTAGACTCCATTCGTGATTTTCTCGGAAAAGGAAAATAATCCATGGCCAATCTAAGCCCGGAGCTTGAGCGTGAGCGAGTGCGTATTCTTAAAGTTGCCAAAGATTATGGCCTCGATTGTTTTGAAACTGTCTTTGAGATCATTACTTACGATCAAATCAATCAATTCGCAGCTTACGGAGGATTCCCTGTTCGCTATCCTCACTGGCGTTTTGGTATGGAGTACGAACACCTCTCTAAGAGTTATGAGTATGGCCTCTCAAAAATTTACGAAATGGTGATCAACACGGATCCTTGTTACGCCTACCTTATGGAAGGCAATTTGATGATGGATCAAAAACTTGTCATGGCCCACGTATACGGGCACTGCGACTTTTTCAAGAACAATCAATGGTTTTCTAAAACCAACAGAAAAATGATGGATGCTATGGCTAACCACGCCACTCGGATCAGGCGGTATATGGACCGCTATGGCATCGATGTTGTTGAAACATTCATCGACAAGTGCCTGAGTCTTGAAAATCTTATTGATCGCTATTCGCCTTACACGGAAACGTCGATCGTCCCCCCAACATCCCAAGGTGGCAATGAGGATAGAAGTTTCATGTTAAAGTACGATCGTAGTTACATGCGGGATTATATCAATCCCCCAGAGTTTATTGCGGCTCAAAAAAAGAAGTTAGAAGACAGTCGTCGCAAGGACCAAAAATTTCCATCAGAACCCGAACGAGACATCCTTCGCTTTTTGCTAAACTATGCGCCTTTGCAAGAGTGGCAACAAGATGTACTCGGAATTATTCGTGACGAATCCTACTATTTTGCCCCACAAGGCATGACAAAAACTATGAACGAAGGCTGGGCTTCTTACTGGCATACGAAAATCATGACTCAGAAGATTCTCAACGACAGTGAAGTTATTGACTATGCCGATCATCACAGTGGGACTGTCGCGATGTCTCCACAATCTTACAATCCCTACAAAGTCGGTATCGAGCTCTTTCGAGATATCGAAGATCGTTGGAACAAAGGCCAATTCGGCCGTGAGTGGACTGAGTGCGAAGACATCCGCGAAAAGAAAAACTGGGATAAGAAATTGGGCCTCGGCCGAGAGAAAATTTTTGAGGTCAGAAAAATCTATAACGACGTTACCTTTATCGATGAGTTTTTGACCGAAGATTTTTGTATTAAAAATAAGTTTTTTGTCTACAAGTATAATAAGCGTACTAATCAGTATGAAGTGGACACTCGGGATTTTAAAGCGATTAAAGCAAAGCTTCTTTTTCACATGACGAATTTTGGTCAGCCGATCATTCGTATCGAAGATGGGAATTTTGAGAATCGTGGCGAGCTTTTGATGTCTCACATGTTTGAGGGCATCGAGCTTCAACCTGATTTTATGTCTGACACTTTAAAGAATATGTTCTTTGTTTGGACGCGGCCGGTGAACCTGTTCACATTTATGGATGGGGAGGCTTTTCTTTATCGTTATGATGGCAAAGAGATTAGCCAGCATCGGATGTCGGAGTCGCTTCCTGCTGGGAATGGCGAGACCAAGAAGGCCTGACAAAACGATCCAGTTGGCACAAAAATTTCAAGGTTAAGTCTAGAGTTCGCGATGCAGAGCCATGGGACTATTGTAGAACAGGACTGAGCCATTTTTGGTCACTCCGTGTGAAAAATTTATGAAACTTCGAAGGTGTACGTTGAAGACTTCTATTGGAATCATATTGACTACTTTTTTAACTTTGGTTGCATGTGGCGGTGCAGGGACGGGAGGGGCTACGTCTTCCGGTTCCTCATCCGAACCCAACGGTTTCGATCCGATTGTAGAAGGATCGGGAGATCACTGCCCCGAAATTAACGGGGTTTTTCAATGCTCTGGTGATCAGGGAAATTACAATCAGGAGTTTCGCTCGAAAGTGGATAGCGCTGGTCGGCCAAGGTTTTTGATTATTGGTCTTTCGCACTCGGGGTGGATCTCAGATGGAAAAATTCACGAGGGCGAAGGTCAGGACAAACAGGCTACTCGCTATAGTATAGATTGTAGTGAATCGAGTTTGAACTTAACGACTGCAGGAACTAGCGGAGATATTTTAGGTTATAAAATTATCGTGAGGGACATTAAACATCTCACCATCGAGACCAAAATGTTGGCTCAGGGAAAATCCATGTCATCGTTTGATTTGTGCCACAAAAAATAGGTTCCTTTTTATCTAAATAAATCTGGAATTTAAAAATCAATGAATATTAAATTTAAATAATGCTGCCACGAAGCCTGTATCGAGATAGGTTGCGGGGAACAGGAGAACGTATGAAAATTCTAGTATTCATTTCATTTTTAATTTCGGGAGTTGCTCACGCTGAGGTTCCGCGTTGGGTTTGCATCACCGAAGACACAAAAACGGTCATCAGTCTTCCAGCGCTTGATGCACCGGCCGCCACTCAAATGGAAGTTAACGGCAGACCTTATCCCGTTCATGTGTCTGTTTTGGACGATCGAGTTCGGTATGAGGGAGGGAGATTCATCGTTGATCTTCTGACCATTCAAATTGGGGACGATTTTAAGCCCGAAGCGAGAGGACAATTCATGAAAAAGGGAACTCGAGCTGCGTCTTCAATCATCTGTTCTCCCGATCGTGGAGCCGTTGCATTTTAAGGTCAGCGGCTTGTAGCGAAAACAAGAGGTCACATGGTCATTGACAAGCCCGCAAGCCTGCATGTGAGCATAGGCAATAGTAGAGCCCATAAATTGAAATCCATAATTTTTAAGCTCGTATGACATCCAATCCGAGGCTTCGGTCGTCGCGGGAATTCGCGACGATTCTTTCCAATGATTTTGAATTGGCTCTCCATCAACAAAGTGCCATTGAAAGAGAGCGAAGCTTCCAAAGTCTTCTTGGATTTTTAGAAATCCTTGAGCGTTTTTGCGAGTGGCCCATATTTTGGCGCGGTTGCGGATGATGCCTGCGTTTCCAAGGCATTTTTCCAAATCCTTGTCGGTCATCGAGGCTACTTTTTGGGGATCGAATTGGTGAAAGGCGTCTCGGTAGGCATTTCGGCGCCGGAGGATTGTGATCCAGCTGAGGCCGGCTTATGCACCTTCGAGGGTGATGAATTCAAAAAGCTTTTGATCGTCAAGAACCGGGACGCCCCACTCTTCATCGTGGTAGCGTATATAAGTTTCGTCGTTTTTACACCAATGGCAACGGGAGAGATTGGAAATCATGGATGAAACGATAACCAAAATTCTCCCGGCGAAGCAAGCAGGAACTAGTTATGGCAATCCATTGCAGAGAGGATCACATAAGTTTTGTTCGTTGGAAGTGGTGAGCTAGCAACAAGTTCAAAAGTTCCAGTTTTACATCTTTTAAAAGCAGCTTCTCCGCTTTCTTTGACTAAGAAGAAGCTTCTGTCTTTTCCGGCATCGAGTTTGTAGTAAGTAATACCACCGTATGCTGTGATTTTTCTTACTGTGCCGTAAGCTTGGAAGCTTTGATCAGCGTTGGCTACGAAGGTCAGAGCAAGAACTGAGAAAATTGCAAATAAGGCTTTCATTCAGTGATCCTTTGTTTTGAAGTTGTTGCCTAGCTTCTATATGGATTAGGCGTTATAGAACAGAGCAAAATTTTTCTAGGTCGAATGTACATGGGCTATTTGAGAAAAATTTAGAAAAAATTTTTTGGCAGATCTGTTTCAAGAAGAGTTGCTGGACGTAAGACCTAGAGTTGAAACACCGTTAAAATCCTTTAGAAACCGCGATTCAACGGGCTTTGCGGTATTTTGTGTGGTTTCTGGTCAATATTTTTCAAACTTAAGTCTTGGAAAGACCCTCCGATAATCTAGTCTAGGAGGTTGAAATGGGAAGGTGGATATTTATACCAGTTTTGGGGGCGCTTGTGATGGGTTGCGCTCCTCAAGATTTTCAGCAGATGGAAACGGGTTCAAATTCTGCGCAGAAAATCGTCGGTGATCCCGACAAAAGTCTTACCGAGGCAAGCTTGTCTTGCAGCCTAAGTTCGGTGGCCTATCAGCTAGATATGAAGATGTTAGGTTTTGAGGTGATGAATCAAAATCAGACGTCTTTTGGGTTTAATCTGCTGAAAGGCGTTTTCTCAGGCGCGGGATTTGATGCTAACGTTTCCGTACAGAAAGCAACGATGACATTTCACATGGATCTGTACGATTCAACGCATAGCAGCGAACTTCTTGGTGCAGCTACCGAAGAGGTCACAGCCAATAAAAATGAGATGGGCGGAGGGCTGAATTTTCAGTTTATCAAGCTCAATACAACGAATTACTATCAGACTAAGCTTTCCGACTTGAGTTTGCAGGCCTTGAATAAAACCTTGGCAGGGTTAAAAACTCAATCATCTACAAGTTTGCCAGTTTGGAGTTCTTGGGTTGTTAAGGTGGCCTCTGCTGACCAGGTTTTTATCCCGGTTGGAACTCAGTCAGGTCTGCGAGTTGGGGATGAGCTCAACATCTATAAGACTCAGCTTCTCTGGAAAAATCAGCCATGCTCCAGCGAACTTCTTTTTGCGCAAAAAGAAGATGTTGATCCCATTGCTGTTGGTAAGGTGATGCAACTTGATACACAAAGCGGACTTCTTAAGGTTTCATTTCTAAAAAATGGAACTTTAGAGGTTGGTGATGTAGTAGAGGTTAAAAAGCTTGCGGTTGTGAGTGGAGTAACTCAACCTCGGCAGCTTTTGCGCCCTCTGAAATTGCGTCAAGCAGATCCAGCTGTTATCAAGTTTGGAGCTGACAGCCAGGAGATTGACCTAATGATGTACGCCAAAGAGCAAATCAAGTCTCTTGTTAAAACTTACGGATTTTATTTGCAATAGGATTTAAGAGGCTTTTCTCTTCTTGAGAAAGGCCTCAACTTTTTGCGACAGAACTTCATAGCGGATAGGTTTTATAATATAGTCATCAACTCCTAAAGTGAGCGCGTGTTTGACATTCTTCTCGTCGCTGACTCCAGTGAGCATGAAAAATCCAGCATTTTTGAAATCTCGGTGTTGACGGAAATCTTGAATAATTTTTGTGCCCTCTCGTCTTGGCATTTTCCAATCGATAAATAGCAGGTCAAATTTCTGTTGGATATCTATGGCATTCCATATTTTATTTTCTGCCATAAAGCCATTTTCAGCTTGGACAATATTAACGAATCCCATTTTTTTGAGATATGTCAAAAGGAGCATTCGATCCGTGAGATTGTCATCGGCGATGAGAATTGTCATATGTTTCATAGAATCTATGATTTCTTCCACCGGAACCCCTCTCATTACATTTTTAGTTTTCTTATCAACCAATCATAGTCCAGAACTGGGGTTTGCATTCTCTAGAGGCATAAGCTATACGGACGGCCGAAGAAGGTTCCATGGAAAAAGTAAACGTCGTAGTGGTGGGTGCTGGTTTTGGCGGCCTGAGCGCCGCAAAGGTACTGGCCAAAAGCAAGTTGATCAATTTAACAGTTGTCGATCGACGCAACTACCACCTGTTTCAGCCTCTCCTCTATCAGGTGGCAACCGCTGGACTTTCGCCTGCGGACATTGCAGTTCCAATTCGCTCTGAGCTTTCAAAGTTCAAAAACACCCATGTTTTTTTAGGCAATGTTGTGGGAGTGAATCTCAAGGAGAGAGTCCTTGAAACAGAGACTGAGAAAATTTCGTACGACTACCTCATTCTCGCCTGTGGAGCGAAACACAGTTATTTTGGACATCAAGAGTGGGAAGAAAACGCGCCAGGATTGAAGACTCTTGAACAAGCTACGGAGATTCGCCGGCGGGTTTTCCTGGCCTTTGAGCTTGCCGAGCGAGAAAAGGACATCGAGAAACAGAAGTCCCTTTTGACTTTTGTTATTGTCGGAGGAGGCCCCACAGGAGTGGAGCTTGCCGGGAGTATTGCTGAGATTAGTCGGCACACTCTTGAAAAAGACTTTCGTAATATTGATCCTTCGAGAACTCGTGTCATCTTGATCGAAGCTGGGCAGAGGTTAGTTGCGGGCTTTGATCCAGAGCTCTCTAAGAGAGCCGCTCGCGATCTTGAGTCTCTGGGAGTTCACATTTGGACCTCCACGCGTGTGACTAATATCACGGAGGAGGGGGTTTATTTTGGGCAGGAATTCATTAAGGCAAAAACAATTCTTTGGGCTGCAGGTGTTGAACCTTCAAGTCTCGGAAAATCCCTTGGAACATCGTTAGATCGTGTAGGTCGAGTGATCGTAAATCAGGACCTCGCGATTAAAGAGGACAGCCATGTTTTTGTGATTGGTGATCAAGCGTCTTTTGTTGATGAAAAAGGAAATGCCCTGCCTGGACTTGCTCCTGTGGCCATGCAACAAGGTCGTCATGCGGCCAGAAATATCTTGAAAATGATACGAGGTAAAAATTCAGAGCCCTTTGAATATCTCGACAAAGGCCAGCTCGCGACCATTGGCAGAAGCAAGGCTCTGATGCAGTTTAAAAGTATTAAAATGGGCGGATTTTTTGCTTGGTTAGCATGGCTGTTTGTGCACGTGTACTATCTCATAGGTTTTAAGAATAAGTTTTTTGTGATCTTTCAGTGGACGTGGAGTTACGTGACTTTCAAACGAGGGGCACGCCTGATCAGTGCTAAAGACTGGCGCTCTGGCAAAAGTCCTGAAAAACCGCAGTAGATTGGGGAAAGCCACTCCTCCTGCTATAATCTGGGAATGGCCAATTGTCCTAAATGCTCAACGGTGATTCGTGCTGATTTTGGAATGACTAATTGTCCTAAGTGTAACAGCGTTGTTTTTGTTGATATGGATGGGCAAGGCGTTATCTATGAGGCTGATCCTGTCCTACCCCCTGAGCCATTAGACTCAATCCCAGTTGTAGAACTTCCGCTGGAGGAGTCCGTTGCCGAACTTCATCAGGATGTCGTGTTTGAAGAATTAAATTCGGATCTTTCAGAAATTAATTCTCCGCCACCTCCCGAGTTTTCGCAGCCTCTAGAGGAATTTCCGCCAGAAGAGGAGGTCGTTGTAGCTCCTCCGGAGAATTTCAACGTAGACCTTTACGATGATCCTCCTCCTCCGCCGCCTGTGGCTCCGCCAGTTTCTTTTGAATCAGCGGCAGGAGATCTTAGTGAAATCCAGGAGTTTGCAAACTCAGAAGTTGCATCAGACACGAACGGGCATTTTCGCTATGCTTTAGAGATTGAGAACATCGATTCAGCAGCTTTACGTCAGCAAATTGTATCAGCTCTTTCTGACCGACGTTTTATGTGGGACGTTGGAGAGCTTCAGCGAAGTATCAAGGCTGGAAAGCTTGTCATCGATAATATCAACGCGGTTAAGGCAGCCATTTTGGTGGGTCGAATAAAAATGTTACCTATTCGAATTAGCTGGAGGCAATATGCAGTTACTGAAAATGCTTCGTAACCTTGTTGCCCTGGTCGTGGCCTTTGTTGGAATGAGCGCAAGAGCTGAGGAAAACTACACAAGCCATCAACTCAAACTTGTTGCTCTCATGGCAAAAGTTCATTCTAAAGAAGACGTCATTCTTGGACTTTTGGAAGAAAAGTCTCACGCAAAACATGCTGGACAACTCAACGAAATCGCCTCGCAGCTAGCGACCGAGCATAAAGAACTTCGTGTTTTGGTTGACGACTATGAAAAAGAAAGAAACATCATTCGTTATCGTTTTCCTGAGATGAATTCAGATGAAGAGCGTAAATACCGTCGAATCACAGTAAAAAGTATCGAAGATATTGAATCTGAAATCGGTCTGGACAAGCAGCTCGACGAAACAAAAAAGAAAATGCGATTGCACTACGGGCTCTTTAAAGAAGCAAAATCTAAAGCTCACAGTATTTCTATTGTTCAAGAGGAAGAGCTTACCAAGGGCGTAGCCAATAAGAGAGCTCCCGCACAGGTAGAAGCTCCAAAATCAAAGTCGATTATTTTAGTGAAGTAGTAGTGTCTTCACATTTGATGGAGACAATATCGTTACTTTTCATAAAATGCCCATTTTCACCTTCTGATGTGATGACGAGCTGAGATCCTTCGTCAATGAATGTGATTGCCTCCTGCTGACGAGGCAGTCCGGTGCGAATTTTTTGGTAAGTGCCCTCGATGTCAGAGCCACCAGATTTCCAAACTTCTTTGAGCTTATCAAAATCGAATTCAATAGCATTAATATAGGTGAGAAGAATAAGTCGCTTGCCGTCTTTTGAAAGAGCGGCGCCAGTCACGCCTTTTCCAAGGTAGGGCACAAAAGTGTTGATGTTGGGAATATCGATTTCGCCGACTTTCTCGAGGGTGATGTTGCCCCTTGTTTTTTGGGCAGCTTTGCTTAATCGGAAAACTTTGGAAGGGTATGCATCCCGTGCTTCTCGGATCGACTCTTTGGTAAAAATGTAGAGGTCTCCTTGTGGATCAACCACAAACGCCTCTGCATTGTGGGGACCATCGGGATAAACGAGCTTGAATCTTTTGAGAGCACGAACGGTTGTTTGAATTAGGTCTTCTTCTTGAAGAGCCAGAATTTCAATATGAGTGCGCTTAGATTTATTATCTCCGATATCACCGACAAAAAGGCAGGTGGAGTTATCACCACAGGGACCCATCGCAAGTTCTTCCATGTCACGTGGACGAAAGCTTTCAATGGTAATTTCTTTGATGAGGGAGCCTTTTAGGTCAGTTTGGTAAACGGTCGGGCCAGATCCAGAATCATTGACATGGAAAAGGTTTTTCCCATCTGTACTCGCTGCTATTCCACTGGCCTCTTTGAGCACGCTTGGATCAACTTCACCAGTAACAGATGGACTTGACCAAGACGAGCACAGCTCTCCATGGGCAACAGAAACAATTGTGAGAGAAAAGAAAACGACAAGCTTGTTAAGCACAATCACCCCCAACTAGGGACAATTTTGTCGGAACTTAGGTCACAGATGCAACCATCAAATGGTCATTGCACTGGGACAAATGCGGGCGGAGGTTTTTGGCGGTCTTCAGACGAGTCGTATTTTTGGCTTTTTATTTTGTCGCGCTCTTTTTCTAACACAAAATTGACGTAGTCTTTGGGCTGCGTCCGATTTTTGAGTTCATTGATCTTGTCTTGTTCTTCTGCAGAAACTTCGGGCTTCAGAGGCTCGCCCACATACACCGATGTGTTCTCAAAAAAATGGACTTCTTTTTCTAAGCGAATTCCAGAGTCGTAAAAGATATAGGTCCAACGATCCTTACCCTGCCAACGTTGAGTTCTTGTGGGGTTTCCCATAATTTCAAGAACGTCATGTTTTTCCATACCGAGAGTGAGGCGTTTGTAGTCTTTCAGCGGTGGAGTTTGGCAACCGAAGCCGAAAAAAGCAAAAAGAAGGATGTAAAGAGTCTTACGGATTTGCATTTTTGCGATGGTCCCCTCTTCTTAATATTATCGGAGATTCATCCATTAAATTATAGTGAAATTAGGCAGATTCAGCAGGAATGTCCCAGATTGAGACAGCACAAATAAAAAAGGCCCTATGAAAGGGCCTTTTCCTAAACAAAACAGAGGCCAAAATTACATTTTAGCAGGCTCACACTTGTGAGTTTTTTTGTTCATTTTTTCGCCTTCTTTACAAGTCATTTTTTTGTGTGTCTCTTTGCCGTCTTTAGTTTCTTTAGTTGTAGTTTCAGTAACTGCAGGCTCAGTTCCAGGAGCTGGAGCAGCGGCGCCACCGTGGTCTTGTGCGAAAGCTGGAGATACGAAAGCTGCAACTAGCAAAGAAGCGAATAGATTTTTCATAATAAATCCTCCCAAAGGGTGTTAGTGTTTTGAAACATCCTGCCGGTGAGGCGCGATCAAAGCAACTAAAAAAAATTTAATCAGGATTTGCGATTAAAAACCTTTAATCTGAGATCCGACGCAACTCACGCTTTAGAACTTTCCCGCTTTCGCCCTTGGGTAAGTTTTCAAGAAAGACCACGGATTTTGGAATTTTGAATTTTGCGAGATGTCGATGACAATGCTGCAAAATTATTTCTTCGGTTAAAGCTTTATCATCCACAACCACAAAGGCTTTGCCAACCTCACCCCACTTTTTATCAGGCACCCCAACAACGGCCACTTCGCGCACTGAAGACAAAGCCTGGATCACTTTTTCGACTTCGGCGGCATAAACGTTTTCACCGCCGGAGATAAACATGTCTTTTTTTCGTCCGACGACAAAATAAAATCCGTCTTCATCGCGTCGAACAATATCCCCTGTGGCAAGCCACCCTTCTTTGATGGTTTCTTGAGTCGCTTCTGGATTGTTCCAGTAGCCTCGCATGCACATGGGGCCTTTGAGCCACAGCTCGCCCGGTTCGTTGACGGCACACTCATGTCCGCTATCTTCGGCAACGCGCGCTTCAACGAGGGGATTGGGAAATCCGATGGAGCCTGTTTTGCGAAGGGCATCTCCCTCATTTAAGGAAAAGGCATTGGGGCCAAACTCAGTCAGGCCAAAGCCTTGGCGGATTGGGACTTTTTTTGTGGCCCATTTTTGAATCAAATCAGAATAAAGAGGTTCTCCTCCGACCACGGCGTATCGCAGGGAGGAGAGATCGCATTTCTCAAACTTTGGCGAGCGCGAGAGAAGATCCATGGTGGTTGGCACTCCAAATAAAATACTCACCTTTTCTTTTTCGCAGAGTTCGAGAACTTTGTTGGCATCAAATTTTCTCAGTAATGTGATTTGTCCGCCACGATGAAGGAGAGGAGTCGTGAGAACATGCCAGCCCCCTGTGTGGAAGAGGGGTAAAAATGTGACGGTTCGATCCTGCTGCGTGAGATTCAAACGAAGTCCGGTAGAGAATGAATTCCAGAAAATCATGGACTTTGAAATGACAGCTCCTTTGGGAGCGCCCGTGGTTCCTGAGGTGTAGAGTATCATTGCGATGTCTTGATGGATTGAGGGGTTCTTTAACAGAGATTCTCTCTGCGCGAGATCACAGAGGCTTTGCGGACCCGTGAGTGCAAGCATGGGAATCTGAGAACTTTCGACTTTCAACGAAGGATCGTGGACGAGCAGCTTAGCTCCGCTGTTGGCCACCACCTCTTTGATTTCTGAAGGTGTAAAACGAGTGTTGATAGGGACAAGGATACCGCCGAGAGGTTGAAGCGCAAAAAAGAGCAACAGACTTTCAATTTCGTTGGGCGCAAAAAGAGCGACACGATCCCCGGGAGAGACCTTTTCTTTTAGGACTTGAGCCATTTTTTGAGAAAGTTCATAGCATTGTCTATAAGTGAGCTTTCGACCTGTTTCGCCGTCGTGAATGGCGACGGAATCAGGCGCGTAGAGACTCCACTCCTTCAGCCAGTCGATTTGAAATTCCATAGACGTCCTTCGCTTCAGGTGTCGTAGGCCCATTCCAACGCAAGAGCCGCCATCGCCATCCCGCCGCCCGAGGCCAGCATAAAGACCAAATCCCCTTTTTGCAATTTATGGGTGCGAGCAGCATCGGCCAAAGTCATAGGGATGGCGGCGCTCCCAGTGTATCCATAGTTTTTCATAATGTTATGAGAAAGCGAGTGGGGAAGGCCGAGCGCATCCAAGGTTTGGTGAATGCTCTGGATATTTATTTGAGTGAAAAAAAAGTGGCTGATGTCTTCGGGCTTCTTATGAAGCCGGTTGAGCAAAAGGTGAGTGAGGCGGGGCCACTGCTGACCGTTAGTTTCGGTGGGGATTTTTTTTGCAAAATTAAGGAGGTGGTCCTTTTTTGCAAGAACATCTTCTGTTATCGGAAGCGCAGTGCCCCCAGCATAGATGCCCATATGATCATGATACACTCCCACGGTTTCGAGTTGAGAGGCTAGGATGCAAGCTCCTTGAGTTGGACCTACAACGACAGCCCCAGCTCCATCGGCGAATAGAGTTGCGATTTTGTAGTCTTCAAAGTTGAGGTATTTACTCATACCATAGGCACCGACCACCAAAATATTTTTATGAGTCTCGTCACCGGTGATGTAGTTTTTGGCAACGTCAAGGGCGGTAACGAAACCCGCGCAGGCGGCATTGAGATCGAAGGTTCCTGCATTTTTTGCGCCTAGGCGATATTGCACCACCGCAGCTGTGGATGGGGAGAGGTAATCGGGAGTGTCGGTGGCGACGATAATCAATGTGAGATCTTCTGGCGTGATGCCAGCATTTTTTAAAGCTTCTCTTGCGGCTGGCAAAATGAGATCTGAGGTGCGTTGATCTTCTTTCATATAGCGGCGTTCCGAGATGTTTCTCTGTTCGCGCAAAAATGTATCGACATCTTTTTTATAAAGATCATTGAAGTACTGGTTCGGGATCACCCTTTCGGGCGCGAAAAAACCTGTACCTGTAATTGCAGCTTTTCGCATTTTTCTCCCTGATCTCCATTTACTTCTGATGAGTGAGAAACGCGAGCGTTGACAACAGGCACTATTTTGGAGAAGCATTCTCCATGGACAATCTCAAATTTTCTTTTTCTAAAACTAACGCCGTCGTGACCGGGGGAGCTCAGGGCATCGGTCTGCAAATTGCGACTGAGTTTTTGCAGGCAGGTGCTCAAGTCGCCATCTGGGACTTTTCAGAGCAAGCGCTGATGGAGGCTCAGAAGACTCTTGCTAGTTTTAAGGACCAAGCTGTTTTTAAGCGAGTTGATGTCACCCAGCGAGCGTCTTGCGCAGAGGCAGCTCAATCGCTGCCATGGTCGGTGACCGTCCTTATTAATAATGCGGGAATCACGCGGGATAAATCTTTTGCCAAAATGACGGGAGAAGATTTCGATGCCGTGATCCAAACGAATTTGACCGGGCTATTTAACGTCACCCAAGCTTTGTACAGTCAGTTTGATTCGAATCATGCGCACAAGCGCATCATCAATATTTCGAGCGTCGTTGGGCTCTACGGAAACTTTGGACAAACAAATTACGCTGCCGCAAAAGCTGGAGTGATCGGGATGACAAAGACATGGGCTAAAGAGTTTGGGAAAAAGAATTTCACCGTCAATGCCATTGCTCCCGGCTTTATACAAACAAAAATGGTTCAGGCAATGCCTGCAGAAGTGCTTAATCAAATGGCAACTAAGGTTCCTGTCTCTCACCTTGGAGAGACCAAAGACATTGCGAATGCGTGTCTTTTTTTAGCTTCGAAAGAGGCGGGATATATCAATGGAGCCGTTTTGAGTGTTGATGGTGGACTGGTTATTTAAATCGGGCATAAGATATCGGTCAACAGCCCGCGGCCCACTGATTCTGCTCCAGGTGCTGCGGCCGGATATCATTCGCCCGTAAGTGCCAATTTCAAGAAAGAACTCGAGACAGCTCCTAAACTTTCGCAAAGTTTTATCGCATAAGGTCAACTATGTGTAAGCCCGCGAACTTGTTGCGCTGTGAATATTTCTGCGTTAGCGTCTATACAAATTACTTTTGATTAATATTAATCACTCTGATGTTGAGAAAATTATGTCGAATGCTAGCGTGCCAGATGATCACAATCGTGGTGGAATGACTGCCTTCTTGTTCTCCATGGTGTTTGTATTCTTGTTCTTTATTTACATTGTTGCCATTCACCCTGGAGTGAATCTCGAAGAGAATGTCAGAGACCCTGCTAAAGAAGCCCCTGCGGATTCGGGCCCTGCGTATGATCCTGCCTCAAATCCAGAGCCTTGGCTTCCCAACGAGAAAATGGTCGCAGCCGGAGCCAAGCTTTTCAAAGCCAACTGTGTGATGTGCCACGGTGAAAAGGGAATGGGAGATGGTCCTGCGGGACTCAATCTCAATCCACGTCCTAGAAATTTAGTGGAAGGAAAATGGACAAAGGGAGCAGGCACGATTGCTCACTTTAAAGTCGTGACCGGTGGAATTCCTGGCTCATCGATGGCTTCCTACGCCAATATGGCGGTGGCAAATCGTTGGGCCCTTGTGCAGTTTGTAGAATCGATCACTCAAAATAAAGGCAATGAAACCCCGGCGCAGCTTCAGGAGTTTGGCAAAACGGCCAAATAGGAATTTAGCCATGAGAACGTCCACGCAATTGACATTTACAACTTTGTTTTCGAGCTTGTCGCTCGTGTCTCTACTGACTGTCATTGCCTTCAAGACTCAGGCTTATGATGGGAAGCCTCAACCTTTGGTGGCCAACGAATCACCTAAGGAATTAGAAAACGTTGGCATTACTGAAAATCTTGGCGGTCAGTTTGATCTCAATACGCCATTTTTTAACGAAAAAGGTGAGACCGTCACCTTAGGAAGTTTTTTCAAGCCAGGACGACCCGTCATGATCAGTCCGGTTTACTATTCTTGCCCAGGTCTTTGTAACTTTCACCTCAATGGAGTTTTTGAGACTCTCAATGAGATGGATTGGCAGCCGGGCCAAAAATTTGAAATGATAGCATTTAGCTTTGATCCTAAAGAGACGTCACAATTGGCGGCGGAAAAAAAGGCTGCTTATCTTAAGACTTATAAAAAGCAGGGAGCTGATGAGGGAATTCACTTTTTAGTCGCAGCTCCAGCGACGATTTACTCAATGACGCAAAAAATTGGATTTAGGTACAAGTGGAACGAGGAAGACAAGCAGTGGGCTCATGCTTCTGCTGCCGTGATTGTTTCTCCCGATGGCGTGATTAGCCGATATCTTCCAGGAATTCTGTTTGATGCTCCAACTATGAAAATGGCTTTGAATGAAGCCGCTGCGGGCCGCCTCGGAAATTTGGTGGACCGATTCATCCTCTATTGTTTTCATTATGACCCGAAGACGAGTAAATACGCGCTCTATGCTTTCAACGCCATGAAAGTGGGAGGCGCTTTAACTGTGTTGCTGATGGGGATGTTGCTTGTTCCGTTTTGGCTTCGAACAAGAAGATCCATTCAGCCCCGTGCTTGATGTAGAGGAGTGATTGCGAATGCTATTCTGGAGTGAATCTGCGAAGGCTCAGAGTTTTATGCCCACCGAAGCAACCAAGATTGCTTCTCAGGTCGACAGTCTCTACTCGTTTTTGTTGATTTCTAGTTTGATTGGATGCCTCTTGCTTATCGGCGGAATGATTTATTTCGTTGGTAAGTACAAACGAAAGACGAATAACGATAAAACAGCCTACATCACACACAATAGCTTTCTTGAATTTCTTTGGAGCTTCATTCCACTTGTTCTTTTCCTTTTGATCTTCGCTTGGGGATGGAAGGTCTACCATGACATGCGGACCATGCCTGAAAACGCTTTTGAGATTCATGTGGTTGGTAAGCAGTGGATTTGGGAATTTGAATATAAGAGCGGTGTAAAGACAGTGAACGAATTCACGGTGCCCGTAAACACCCCTATCCGTTTGATCATGACTTCTGAAGATGTGATCCACTCATTTTACGTTCCAAGTTTTAGGATCAAACAAGACGTCGTTCCTGGTCGCTACTCTCAGCTTTGGTTTGAATCCACGAAGCTTGGCGACTTTCACGTTTTTTGCGCAGAATATTGCGGGACTTCTCACTCTGGAATGTTAGCGAAGGTCAAAGTTGTTTCTAAAGAAGACTTTGAAGCTTGGATGATTGAAAATCACTCTGAAGGAGAGCTCACATTAGCTCAGCGCGGAGCTAAGCTCTATGCTTCCAAAACATGTATTGGATGTCACTCCACGAATGGCTCGCCTATGACCGGCCCAACGTTTAAAGGAATTTGGGGTCGCACAGATGAGATGGATGATGGCCAGAAGATTACTATTGATGAAAATTATGTCCGCGAGTCTATCTTGCAACCTACTGCAAAAACAGTGAAAGGTTTTGCGAAGGGCGCCATGCCGTCTTTCCAAGGCCAGGTTTCTGAAGATGAGCTCAAGGCTCTTATCGAATTTTTGAAAGAGCAAAAGTAGGAGAACGCAATGGCTGCCAATCATGCCCATTCAGGTAAAAACTATATCAATGAATCTAAAGGGCTGTGGTCGTGGTTGACGACGCTCGATCATAAACGCATCGCCATCTTATATCTTGTAACGGTCATGACTTTCTTCCTTATAGGGGGAATTTTCGCGCTGCTTTTACGTTTAGAGCTCTTCAGTCCTGGCCAGACCATTTTCAATTCGACAACTTACAATCAAGTCATGACCTATCACGGGACGGTCATGGTTTTCATGGTCATTATTCCTGGAATTCCCGCCGTGTTTGGAAACTTTTTGCTGCCACTTCATATCGGAGCTAAGGACGTTGCCTTTCCTCGACTGAACTTGGCGAGTTGGTACTGTTTGATCGCAGGGGCAGCTCTTGCGTTTACCACTTTGTTCACTGGCCACGTTGATACTGGTTGGACGTTTTACACTCCTTACAGTATCCGTACAACGACCTCAGTGACTTCGATGGTTTTGGCCGCGTTCATCATGGGTTTCTCTTCGATCTTAACCGGGCTTAACTTCATCGTGACAACCCATAAACTGCGAGCTCCTGGGATGACCATGGGTCGTATTCCACTTTTTGTTTGGGCGATTTATTCAACAGCCATTATCCAAGTTTTGGCGACGCCGATCCTTGCGATTACGCTTTTGCTTTTGGCGACCGAGCGTTTGATTGGTGTTGGAATCTTTGATCCTAAATTGGGTGGAGATCCAATCCTATTCCAGCACTTTTTCTGGTTTTACTCGCATCCTGCGGTCTACATCATGATCTTGCCTGCGATGGGCGTTGTCAGTGAGTTGATCACGGCGTTCTCGCGCAAAACCGTGTTTGGCTACACGGCCATTGCTTACTCCAGTCTCGGTATCGCCGCCGTTAGCTTTTTTGTTTGGGGACATCATTTGTTTGTGAGCGGTCAATCAGAGTTGGCTGGGATTATCTTTTCATTTTTGACGATGCTTGTAGGCGTGCCTACGGCCATTAAGATGTTCAACTGGCTAGCAACCCTTTACAAAGGATCCGTTCAGCTTCAGTCTCCCATGCTCTACGCTCTTGGATTTTTATTTTTGTTTGCCATCGGTGGAGTGACAGGCATCATGCTGGCGTCAGTGGGAATTGACGTTCATTTTCATGACACTTATTTCGTAGTTGCGCACTTTCACTACGTTATGGTGGGTGGAACATTGATGTCGTTGATGGGCGCGCTCTTCTACTGGTATCCTAAAATGTTCGGTAAAATGTATTGCGAGTCGACGGCCAGGTTGTCTTTTGTATTTATCTTTATCGGGTTTAACGTCACATTCTTCCCTCAGTTTGTTCTTGGAGCCATGGGAATGCCTCGACGTTATTTCGATTATCTACCGGCCTACGAATCCCTCAATAAGATTTCGACGGTAGGCTCTTGGCTGATCGGAATTGGATTTTTGTTTGGACTTTACACTGTGGTGCAAGGTCTGCTCAAAGGATCTCCAGCTCCTGCAAACCCTTGGGGTGCAAAGACGTTGGAGTGGACTGTTCCGTCACCTCCACCACATGATAATTTTGCCGTTGAACCAGTAATCACTGCGGGGCCTTATGAGTACAGATAGTGCAGCTCACCACTCCCACGAAGTCGCTCATCACTTCAAAGATGCCGAACACCAATATTCCTCTAACAAACAGGGGATTTGGGTGTTCATGGTTACCGAAATTCTGATGTTCGGTGGGCTTTTTGTTGGATACGCGATTTATCACACTCTTTATCCCGAAATGTTTGCCGAAGGGGCTTCGCACCTCGATTGGCATATGGGCTTTATCAACACTCTTGTGCTGATCTTTAGTTCCTTCACAATGGCTCTAGGCATTTATTTTTGTCAGAAAAACGATCGCAAAAAGGCAGTTCTGGCGCTGGCCGTGACGATTCTTTGCGGTGCGATTTTCATGTGTATTAAGTACTTGGAGTATTCACATAAATTTCATGATGGACTTTTGCCAGGGAAATTTTTCAGCAATCATGAAGCTGAACATGCCAATCTTGCGATGTATTTTTCTTTTTATTTTTGCATGACGGGCCTTCACGGACTTCATGTGTTGATCGGTATGGGACTCATCACTTGGTGTTTGATCAGAACAGCCCGTGGGGATTTTGGTCCTGACTATTACACTCCAGTTGAAGGAGTCGGAATTTTTTGGCACATTGTTGACTTGATTTGGATTTATCTTTTCCCAATCTTGTATCTTATCGGTTAGGAGCACCATGGCGCACTCACATCATCAGCACGGTCATAAGCACGGATCTCAGTCAGGAGGTCACGAGCATCACGTGATTCCTTTTAAGGTTTATGTGAATGTTTGTGTGGCTCTGATTGTCCTGACGATCCTCACAGTGGTTTTCCACGAGATGCATCTGGGCTCACTTGCGGCGCCAGTAGCGTTCTTGATTGCAACCACTAAAGCAGCGCTGGTTTTGTTGTACTTCATGCACTTGAAATACGACAACATGACCAATCGTGTGATCTTTTTATCGGGGTTTTTCTTCTTAGCTTTGCTCTTTTTCATTTCAATCCTCGATATCTTTTCGCGCGCTTTTGTGACATCGACTCTTTGATGTTCATTGAGCTAGGGTGAGTGCCCATTGAGCTTTAAAACCTATTCTGATCTCACAAAATTTGGCATCGTAATTTTCGTTTTGCTTACGGGGTTAGCAGGCTATGCCCTTAGCTTTCCGTTTGAGCGGATTTTTGAGTGGCAGCATCTTGTAATTTTGATGGGCGGACTCTATTTTTTATCTTCAGGCAGTTTGGCTCTCAATCAAGTGCAGGAGTACAAACTTGATCAGCAGATGCCTAGAACGTCTAAGAGGCCTGTCGCTTCGGGCAAAATTAAGCCTCTTGCAGCGGGAGTTTTTGCGGCCTCCTACCTCCTCATAGGATCTACTCTTTTAGAGCGTATATCGCCTTTATGCTGTCTCCTGGGTTGGTTGACGGTCATTCTCTACAACGTGGTCTACACCTACTGGTGGAAGCCAAGGATGGTTTTCGGGGCGGTGCCTGGAGCTATTCCTGGGGCGCTACCTGTGACGATCGGATACGCGGCACACACCAACCAGATTTTTAATCCCGATTCGATCTACATTTTTTTTATCATGTTCCTCTGGCAGATGCCGCACTTTTGGATTTTAGCCATTAAGTACAAAGATGATTACAATAGGGGGCATGTTCCAACGTTGCCAGTGGCTGTTGGTGTAGAGAGAACGCTTGCGCATATGGGGGCTTACCTTTGCGCTTATGCGGCTCTTGTTATGGCAGCTCCGATTTTTGTGTATGCAGGATGGTTTCATATTCTTTTCGTGTTTCCAGTAACGGCGAAACTTCTTTATGAATTCTACAAGTTTTACCGCTCCCACGGGGAAAAAGGTTGGCTCAAGTTTTTTCTTTGGATCAACGTGAGCATCCTCGTGTATTTGTTTGTGCCGGTGTTAGACAAATGGAGCTTTGTTTTGGGAGGTCGTTAGAGCGGCGTCTCAAAACGGGACATGTCTCATTTTGATCGACCAGGTTTTTTTCAATTGAAAATCAAAAAAGAGTCGAGGCATTTTAGATCACGTCCATTTGAATTTATACCACGGCATTCTTATTGCACTCCTTAGTTTTTAAGAACAGGAGAAATAAAAATGAAACACTCACTCATTATGTGTACGCTCATATTTTCAAACATGGCTCATGCTGCAGGTGGAACAAATATCGTTGAAGCTCTTTTGCCGGCAACAAAAAAAGCTAAAATTGTAGACCCATTCCTTAAGATTCAGAAGTTGGGCGAGCCCGCCGCTGTTATCACGAAAGTGGGCGACTCCATCGCGGCACTTAAATCTGGTGTGGGCCACGGTGGTTCTGTTCAAATAGCTTTCAAAAAACTCGACGGCACAACAGTGAAGGCCGGGTTTAAGTTGTCAAAAGTGAATCGTCCTAATACCACCAGCACAGTGATTCTTCCGGGTAATGAACCCGGTCTCGGCTTTATGTCTGGTCCTCATCCAAGTGTTTATAAGACCGAAACTACCAACGTAGTAAGGACAACTGCGTTGCCTGGACCGGGCCATAAAGTTGAAAAATTAGATGAATTTTATGCGACAAGGCCTTTTAAGCTTGCCAATGGCGAGATCAAGGATTTCCGAGTGGTTCGTCTATCCCAGGCTGAAAGAGGTTCACAAAGTAGCACCGTTTATATTTCAGAATTGCGTGGGACTGACCCTAATCTCGAGAGAATAACCCGTACCATTGAAATCGACCGTGGTATTGAGGCCCCTACGTACTTCAAAATTCCCGACACATTCCCAGGGAATCTTGTGGAAGTAAGAATCAATCCTGAAGGCAATCTTCTTAGTTTCAAAACCACTGAGGGATATGATGTCACCTATAAAATTGAATTCCCAGATCGAAGATCTCCCACATATTTTGAACCGAGATACACATTGAGTTCCGTTAACAGGTTTGACATCAAAGATGTTTTAGCCGATGTGACTGAATATAAGACGAGCGGACAACTGGCTGAGACTGGCGTTAAGGGTCTCAACTCGGGACCTGTAGGTGCGGCAAACTAAAACCATCGGAAACCTCATTTTAGGGGTTTCCGCTCGCTATAAGATAAGTGTCGAGGCAAATGCTGCTTGAATGAGGCAAGAGGATCCGGCCATCTGTTCAGTAAAATAATGGGCTTTGCCTGAGGAATTGCAACTCTTTGGATTCGGCATTTTGATCGAGTCCCAAATGGCGTATCCTACGTCCTCTGGCAAATGATCAAATGCCTCTGTCATATTTGACGTTTTTTGAGGATCATGCTCCAGATCCGAAATAGACTGCATTTTATTTTTCTGAAGTTTGTCTGTCACACAAGCTTTAAATGCATTCACGGGAAGATGCCAATTTGAAAGTGCAGCGCCTTTTAGCATCAGCATGAGTAAGTCTTTTCCACCGTTTCCCGCCCATATAACCCCTTTTGCGACTTTGAAATAGATGCCTCCAAGAACGGCTGCCTCAAGAAGCACTTCTGCGACCTCGGCCTTGAGATTTGGTTCATATTTAGCTAGTAGGCAGACGGCTCCTGAAGATACAGAAGATTTATCGCGAAGCTTTATGGAGGCAGAGCCTTCTTCAGACTGACCAATCAAACCTCTGGCTGCGAGTATTTCATTGACCATGCCGCTCTCGTAGAGGTTGTCCCGCTGTTGAGTGGACAGGTTGAATGTTCCCGCTTTGTTTCGAGACTTGGAAAAGTTATTGATTTCTCTTTCGCTTTTCTGACTGGAATCAAGCAAGAGTCTTTTCAGCGGCTCGGTAGTTGTCGCAGGGTCTACTGAAAAGCCACTCAAGTCTTGTAAGTTGGCGCTAAGAATTTCTTGATCGGTCACCGGTTTTTTGGTGTTTTTCGAGAAAATGAGATCTCTGTGTTTACGAAAAAAATCCAAGATATCACTCGAGCTAAAAACGGGAATCGCCTGTTCGAAAATAGTGCGAGAAATCTTAAGAGTGTTTACTTTTTCCTCATCTTCACAAAGAGTTTTGTATTTTTCTCTCTCCGCGTCCGTCGTAAGCCTAGGACTGCCCGGTATTTTGCTTTGGTCGTTGAGGTAGCGGCTGCAAATTCCCAAAAGCAATTCCGTTTTTCTAAAGCCAAGCCAAGAGCTCACCATCGCATTAGAAAGACTCAGCCGAGCCTTATCGTTTTTATAGAGTTCATCTAACATGTCTTTAAGACACTGGTTTCTATCAATCTGGTTTTTTGCGGCTTCGTCAAAAATGAGCCATTGGAGAATTTGCGAGGACTCTGCCGTATACCAACCTCTTTCGTAGTTTTCGTTGTGAGTATAACATTTGTAACCCGCGTTTTTGATGTCTTGCTCGGTGGCTTCTCCACAAAGTCGCCCGTTCTCCAATTGGTTCCAAATAAAAACGAATTTACTGTTTTCACAATGGGCATGAAACGAGAGAAGCGATAAAAAAATGAAGGTAATTCTTGCCAGAATCGGTGACTCCTTTTACCACAGGATACCACGGGCGAAGAGTCTTGATAAACCGCTAAGAGACGACAAGTGTCGAGACCTGGATTTACGTATAGATAAATATGGCTCCTTAATTGTTGAAGGAATGCCCGGGAATTTAAGCTCCTCCCGAAGCAGTGAAAAGACTGTTCTTGCCCTCCATCAGCTTTCATCGCGTTGATTTGGAATTTCATTTTTTGATAGGCTCACTCCAAATTAACAAGGAAAAGTCCCGAGTCCCGAGGCCCTGTTCGGTATCGACAAATTTAATTTCTTTAATCTGCCTCTCCTAACCCCTTGAAATAAAGGGATTCTCACCCTGTATGAAACGGGTTTAATTTCAATCCCTTGAAAATCGCTATATGAAAGAATTTTTACCCCAACGTCTCAGCAAACGGGCGTATTCTTTTTTTAAGAGCACATAGGTGCTTTTGAAAAAGATCCTAAACCCTCTCACAAGGAGAATAGAAATGAAAAAACTTATCGCAATGTTACCAGTAATGGGACTTGTAGTATCTGCTTGGGCCGCTGAAAAAGTAGAGACCCAGCCTAAAGCTACTGACAGCAAACCAGCTGTCACTTCTGTCCCAGAAGAAAAGACAGCCGTAGGAACTGAGCCTGCAGTTGCTGGTAAGCCGGCTGAGGCGAAAAAGCCTGTTTCTCAAATTAAGGGAAAGCACCTCGGTAAGCACAAAGCTGAGAAAACAGAAAAAGATTTGAAACAGTAATTTATCGGTAGGTCTGCCATTGCTGAATGATCAGATGAATGGGCAGACCGAACTCCCCCTCAGGACGGCAATCAGTCCCCCTCCATTGATTGGTTGCCGTCCTTCTTATTTGGCTAAACTTTAGGACTTCTTCATATCCTCAGGCGTATCGATTTGAGACACCGGATGAGCCGCTTTAAAAGAGTCGAGTTGATCGCACTCCTTTTTGATTCGCTCAAGCAGCGGGTACTTCTCCATCTGAACTCCGAATCGGAGCGCCGTTACAATCTGGGGAACAATGAATATGTCTGCCACGGTCACCTGCTCTCCGAACGAAAAACGGGTGGCTGTGGGTTTTATGAGAGCAATAAGAGCTTCAAATCCAGTCTCGATCCAGTGTCTGCACCACTGGTCCTTTTTTTCTTGATCCCACTGCGCCCACTGACCCAGAATTTTCAAAACTTTGAGGTTGTGCAAGGGGTGAATGCCACTATTTATGATCTCACAGGCCTGACGGATCTTTGCTTTGAGCGCTGGGTTTTTTGGAAAAAGGTTGGGTTCAGGGAAGACCTCCTCTAAATATTCAATAATCGCGAAAGACTGACTGATCACGGTTTTCCCGTGGACCAAACATGGGACCTCCCCAGAAGGATTCAGGGCCTTAAACTCTGTCGTCAGCTGCTCTCCACCATTATTGAGCAAATGAATGGGCCTGTATTCAAAAGGGATTCTCTTGTAATGAAGCGCAATTCTGGCTCGATAAGATGTGGAGCTACGGAAGTAGTTATAGAGAATGACATCTGACATGTTGCCTCCTTGTTTCCGCAAAAAAAGTAGCCTAAACTTGCCCCCAAGCCAAGATGTGAGGCGGAAAAAAACGAATTCAAAGGAGAATTCAATGAAAAAACTCATAGTCATCACGACGATTCTTTTTGCAGGGGCGTTTGCGCAGGCACAAAGCATGGGAGTGTTATTAGGCGTTCGCTCTGACAGTGCTGATGGAAAGGGTGGACTGACTGTTGATTCTAAAACGAATTTTCAGGTCGGTGGCGTTGGTTTTTTTGATTTTACTTCAGTGCTTCGTATGCGAACCGGATTTATTTACGCGATGAAAAACTATGGGTTGAAAGATTCAACTGGGACCTCTGGTGAGGCTAAGCTGGCGCAATTTGAAGTGCCACTTGGAGTTTTATTCAAATTCAGCGATTTTGGGGGCGCGTTTATTGGTCCTGCGATTTCTATGAACGTGTCTAAGAGCTGCACTCTGAGCAGTGGATCTTGCACCATCGAAGAGGTTCCTTCAGTTTCCGTTCCAATACAGTTAGGAGCGAGCCTAAAGTTTGCACCTGAACTTGGTGTCGAATTTTATTTTGAAACTGTGCCAGGAAAACTTTTTACTATCGGAAGTGCGACGGGTGAAAACTCTAAAGCCGTCGTCGTAAATCTTCTCTACACTTTTGACTGAGGGTTGACATGAAATTAGGCTCTCTTAAATCCAAAAATCTAGATGGCGATTTAGTTGTCGTGAGTCGGGGTTTGAACTCTGTCGTTCGAGCCACGGCGGTAGCTCCAAGCTTGAGAGTTGCTCTTGAAAATTGGGAGGAATGCGCTCCTAAACTTAAGAAAATTTACGCGGATCTCAACTCAGGCAAAGCGAAAGACACCTTCCCTTACGATCCTGAACAGTTTCACTCTTGTTTGCCGAGGGCTTTTCTATTTGCTGATGGCTCCGCGTTTATTCATCATATAAAACTTGTGCGCCAAGCTCGTAAAGCTCCACTGCCTGAGACACTCACGACAGTGCCTTTGATGTATCAGGCTGAGAGTGCAGAATTTTTAGCCCCTACTCAGGACATACCGCAAATTGAGTTTGCTCATGGAACCGATTTTGAGGCTGAAGTTGGAGTGATTACCGTTAATGTTCCTATGATGACACCGCCAGAAAAGGCACTTGATAAAGTCGCGCTCATTTGTTTGATCAACGATGTGAGCCTTCGCGGATTGATTCCGGCTGAACTTGCCCAGGGATTTGGTTTTTTCCAAAGCAAACCGGCAAAAGCTCTCTCGCCTCTTGCAATCACGCCGGATGAGTTAGGATCAGCATGGAAAGAGGGTCGAGTTCATCTTCCTTTGAATGTGACTTACAACGGAAAAGATTTTGGACGGGCGAATGCAGGTGAGATGCATTTTCATTTTGGTCAGCTCATTGCTCACGCTGCAAAAACAAGGAATTTGGTGAGTGGATCTTTGATTGGAAGCGGAACTGTTGCCAACGAGAATCCCAAGGCAGGCTCCAGCTGCATTGCCGAAAAACGCATGCTCGAGACGATCAAAAACGGATCACCCTCAACTGAATTTATGAATGTCGGGGACACGATCAAGATCGAAATGCTGGATTCTGCTGGCCAGAACTTGTTTGGAACGATCTCTCAAAAGGTGAAAAACTGGCTGGCTTGAAGCTCTTACTAAAGGCTAGCTGGATGATAGACAGGCAAAAGTCCCGAGTCTCGAGCAGTCGGTCCCGGGGCCAGTTCTAATTATCTTAATATCGCCGCGAGTTATTCGCTGAGGCAGGCAAAACCTGTGGTTAAACTATTCTTTCTGTTATTTGCTTTAGATAAGGGAGATAAAATGTCAAAGCAGCCGGTGATGGACGAAAAGCCCGAAAAAAGTGACGAGGGCAAAAATGCCGAAGCTTCATTGGGAGAAAAACTTCTAAAAACGAGATCAATCGCTTTATTTGAAGCCGTGACTCCAAAAGTGGCTCGTGAACTGGTCCAAGCGCTCATTCTACTTGAGGCCGACGATTCTAAAAAACCAATTTATCTCTATGTGAACTCACCTGGGGGGGAAGTGAACTCTGGATTTGCCATCTACGATGCGATTCGGTTCATTCAACCTGAAGTGAAAGTTATCGTCAGCGGTCTTTGCGCAAGCGTTGCGACCGTGATTCTGGTTGCTGCAAAAAAAGAGAATCGATTGTCCCTACCTAATAGTAAGTTTTTGATTCATCAGCCGTCGATTTCTGGAGTTGCGGGATCAACTAGTGATATCGCAATTGTCGCAACCGAGATCAATAAAACAAAGACCAAGGTCAACGACCTATTGGCGCGAGAAACCGGCCAGCCTCTTTCGCGAATTCAAGAGGATACCGACCGGGATTTTTGGATGGATGCCGTGAAAGCGAAAGAGTACGGACTCATCTCTCAAATCGTCGAACATCGCCGCGAAATGAAGTAAACGGTTTTTTTGGCCTGTTTTTTCCATTGAGATAATGGGGTTAACCTTTACCGGCTTTTACCGCTGGTAGCGGTCCATTTTTTGTAAAGGAATTAGACAGGTGAGAAACAATGTATCGCTTTTAGTATTGGCGCTAATTGGTTTTTTGAGCTTCTGCGCTGATGTGGTTAATGCCGCCTCCTGTGCCGCGGTTTTCAAATCGTTTGAGAGATCAAGCTCCAACGACGCGTTTAAGTTTATCGACTATGCACAACTAGAGAGTATGAGCGCAAGTGACCTTGGCACTCGCCGCGAGCATTTTGCAACGCTCTTGGCGGAAAAACAGCAATTGCTTCCGGCGCAACAGGCAAAATGGCAGGAGTCTATAAAATTAATACGTGATTTCATTGCGCAACCCCATAAAGACAAGACGCCGCAGCAGTTTGCTAAAGAACAAAGGGCTTATGAAGAAACCATTGGCAGTCGTCATTTGGAAAGTGTCTTGCAACAAGCTGAAGAGGACATCCAGTTAATAAAGCATCATATCGAAACCCTGGGCCGAATCATTGAACGAAGGTCAGCTGGCGAAAAAAGTCCTTTTGTGAGTCGACTTCCTATCGAGGCTAGACTTGCAATCGGAGGTAAAGACCGAGAGCAGGTGGCGGAGGAGATCAGTGCCGCCATTCGCAAGTCAGGGATTGATCCAGGGAAAATAGTTTTACGGTATTTTACTTCTGCTAGAGAAGACGTCGTAAGAATTTTTGGCATAGACAAGTCGGGCAGCACCTCGAACTATGAACCTTCTGACGTTTGGGACCTCCAGCAAATTCTTCAACAGCGTGGATTGAAGCAAGACGACGGATTTTACGCGTTACCTTTTGATTTTATGATGCGTCCTCATCATCTTTTTCTGATGATCGACGACTTCATCGCTGGCAATAGTTCGTTAGCGATATTTGATCGCTCCAAGGTAGAGGATCCTAACTTGGATTACGTTATATTTAAAGAACCCAAAAATAAACGAGATGCCCTTTTAGGGGTTATAACCGCAAAACCTTGATTTTTTGTAACCATGTGCTAGCTTGGCGCTTTTCCAGACCGGAGGGTTGGGAGAGTGGTTGAATCCGCTCGCTTGGAAAGCGAGTTAACCCCTTAAAAGGTTACGCGAGTTCGAATCTCGCATCCTCCGCCACGCAACGTCGTCAAAAATGTCCAGTGGACATTTTTGATCGCCGTGCGTATCCGAGGATGCTGTGAGGAGCCCTGCGACGAACCCATCCGCAGGATCGACGGGCGCAAGGCCCTCGAAGGGCCGGCGACCGGCTTATCCACCGGGCGCCGTGGCTGAAACGACAAACGACGCGAGCCTCGAGCAACACGAGAGTCGAGCAGGTTCTACGGTTATTTTTTACACTTAAATTCGTAGGTACCAACATAAGGAGGAGGACAGTATTCAGGACCAGACGGGCCGCCGACATGGGTGCATTGACCTTGGCGCCAAATGATATTCGTCACACGCAAAGACTCTACGTTTAGACGCAAATGATTTCTCGAATTAGCACAGAAAACCGATGCCTCTGAGATCGCTAGCTCTCGCGCCTCGGCTTCGTTGTTTGTTTCAAGGTTAAGTGTGCCTGTGTAAAGTATTTTGGTACTCAGACGGGGAGCGGGAGGAGGTGTTTGCAATTGAACACTGCTAGCTTCTTGAGCTTGAGCAAAGTTGTACAGAAACAATGCTACGGTCGTAGATATAAAAATCTTTGAGATCATAGATTTCTCCTTTTTGTTTTGTTGAGGAACATTTGTGAAGATGCTCCCTTACAAACAAGAATACGATTCACCTGCTAAAAGTGCCTATTATATTTTTGGCGAGGCGATATCTAGGCGGTTTTCTTGAGAGAAACGATGTTTTCTTTTAAAACTAAATAGCGCGTATTTGAACTGCTCCCGAGCTTTTTAATAGCTCCAGTGAGTTGTCCATGTCTCAGAACCCTCAATAAACTTGTTGCAGACATTCCAAGGCGGAGTTGCCCTTCCTTAGCAGAAAATAAATTGGCTCCAAACGCATCCTTGAGTCTAAGGATTGATATCTCATGCGATTCTAGGTTGTCATGAGATTCGGTGATTAGAATTTTGAGCCCAGGATTCAACTTAAAGCGATAGACTCCCTGAGAACCCATTATTTCCAACTTCAGCTGATTTGTATCTAGTAAACCCCTTGTTCGAAAAATCAGCTGATGGACTCTAAATGGAGACGAGTTGATGTTAAACTTTTCTTCTGGAAACAACTGAGAAAAGAGTTGTCCAACCTGAAATGGTCGGTAGAAGTCTTGGAATAAAATTTTTAAAAGATTTAAAATCTTACGTCGAAAAATGACAACTTCGGGACTTCCGATTCGACCCGTTGCCAAATCTAGTACATTTTCTCCAAAACCTAAAGCGTAAGACTGAGTGTCAGGAGGAGCAAATCCACAGGAAAGGATTCGCTTGCGAAACGCTGGGTGAGGAGTGCCAAAATGGAGGTGTTCAAACAGACTTGGGTCTTTAGTAATTTTAAGAATTTGGAAGTCAACGTCTCGCACACACTCCCAGTGTTGGAAGCTCTCGGCGACTTTTCGAAATTCTAAAAGGAATTTGATATCTCCAGATTTCATCACTCGCAACACTTCAAACCATTTTTGGATAAAAAGAATATCTGAAGTTTTATCAGATCCAAGCAGCTGCATGGCCTCATCAATCGACCTTTCCGCTTCATCAAATCTATTGTTTTGAATTGCAAATTGCGTCTTCATTTCAAGAACATTTGCAAGAAGCCTATTAAATCCTGAGGCGCGAAAGTCCTTTTCAAGGCGCTCGATGGCCTTGGCAATGACGAGATCATCGCCACCACTTAAGAGGGCAGACAATAAATTAACCTCTCCTATAGATCGTTGGTATCCGTTTATAGAACTGCTGGAGACATATTCACTCAGCAGAGGTATAGTGGAAGCATATTCCCATTTTCGGAATAGGCAAAAGGATCGATAGAGAAGAGTGTCAGGGTGGTCTTTTGGGGAAAGCGATTCAAGAATTTGATATCCTTCGCGGAGAGAGCCAATTTGATACAATAAGATGCCATGCTCAGCCATTTCTTCAGGTTGAACATCTTTTAAATACGAAAAATTATCGTTATTTACCAATGAAGAAGTGAGTTTAAGACCGAGCTTAGGTTTGTTGATCCTCCGTGCAAACTTGGCAAAAACCAATCTGTCCGACCTTTGCATCTTAGAGAAGTTCAGCTCAGACAGAGCACGAGTTACCCGGTCGGCTAAGCCTGCCCTAAGCCACATTTCGCAGTCGTGTTTGATTTTGAGAATGTCATCTTTATCAATTCGAGCCATTGCCCCTCGCCAATAATATAATTTCGGTTCTTCCAACAAAAACTTTATTCTATAGAGGTTGCGAAATGTTACATTAAGGAGATGCAAGCCCTGGGTTGGAAAAGAAAGATAGCTAAAAGTGTGCGATGGGCTTCAATGCCAGTGTTTCTCACTCTAATTTTGTTTGCATTTCAGAATTGCCAAAAACTCCAGGGAACAGATCCTTCTGGTACCTCAGGTGCGGCTAACCTTGATTCAAACGGAAATGGTGATGGATACCAAGGTCATCCAGATGTCCTTATACTAACTTGCGTCTCTGATTCTTTCGACGGTCATTTTGGAAGCAACCAGGTCGACAAAATCACTATAGGATATACGAATCCAAACCCCCTCATTTTAAGTCCCATTGTAAAACCAAACGTGATGGCTGTTTACATTTCGACTGGCGATCAAATTCGTTTTTCGAAGTCAACCTCAGGATCGAATTTGAACTACACTCAGAGTGCAGGCAGTGATCTCTACCAAGTTCAGATTGATTCACGACAAGAAGTGAGTTTAGAGGTCAATGAAAACCTTGAGGGCACTCTATCGTTCAGTCTTTTAGACGGATCGGAATCCCTCAGTGAGGAGAACATCCGAGTTCGTTGCCATGCGCCGGAATGACTTTCCGCCTTTCACATTTGTTAAATAATCAGTAAATTGTTTACATGAAGTATTTCATTTTGATTTTCAACACATTGGTCGCGTTCCCTCTGTTTGCCTCGGTTGAGCTCGAAAGTCGTGTGGCTTGCTATCGAGATATTATTGGCAGTTGCTTGGGAGCTGGCTTTATGTTGGATTCGACAGATTACATGGTCTCAGCAATCAGTAAGAAAAATGGCCTCATAGATGGAGCAGTAACCTCTAAAGTTCCATTCCCTAAGGCACTTGCAAAAATTGATTTCTCAGTGCTTGGAAAACGATTCTTGATGCTTCCCGAAAAGCCGCAAACCCCAAAATGTGCAGACGTGCTTGATGGAGGTTCCCAAAGGGAAGTGGATTTGGAACTCTCTGGGAGAATAGGATCAATTCCACCTCTTCTTGAGGCGAAGAAAAGCTCGTCTTGAAAGGAGTAAAGAGGATATCAAAAGTTTTTTCGCTGATAGAGAGAAAGCCGTCAAAGGCGTTGAGACATGTCAGAAAGTAAAGGAGCTATCAGAAGTTTCCAATGATGTTCTGAAAAGAATAAGAGTCCAGCCAGAGGCTAACGGGTTTTTACCAGGAAGTGAACGTCGAAATGCTCAAGACGCAATCGAATAGATGAGCTCATTGGTTCCTCTCGTTGCGGAGATTGCCGAAACATTTAAAAAAACAAATAAGCCTTTTTGGTTGGCCGGTGGTTACTCAATAGATTGTCTTCTTGGAAAGAAGACTCGTGAACACGAGGATCTCGATTTTGTTATTCGAAGGGAAGATCAGCTCAGCTTTCAGCAAATTCTAATAGGTTGGGACATGCGGGCCGCAGATCCGCCTGGATCAGTGACGTTAGTTCCATGGGTGGAAGGATACTTTTATCAACTTCCGGTTCATAATATCTGGTGCCGCAAAAGTGGAACGAGTCCATGGGAGTTGGAAATTCTTTTTAGTGAGTTTGAGGGTGACGAATGGGTGTATCGACGCAATAGAGATATTCGTGGCCCTTTGAAGACTTTTGAGTGGGAAACAGATCAGGGTCTAAAAGTTTTGGCGCCGGAAATTCAGCTTCTCTACAAGTCTCGAAGTCGGCGAGCTAAGGATTTTCAAGACTTCGAAAATTGCTTACCTATATTGGAACCAAGACAAAAAGAAATGTTAAGAAATTGGATTGCTCTTGACTCAGGAGACGGTCATCCGTGGCTAGATTCGCTCGCCTCCGGAATTTCTCTGTGAATTTCGTGATTATTTTTTGCTCCACTGTGACCATCATTTTTTGTATTTCTTCCCAGTATTTTTACTGAAATGAAATATAGAAAAGCTCGCAGGGAAAAATCTTGGTACAGACATTGTAATACCTTCAATCATTGGAGGTGTTATGAATCGACTGAAATTTTTTTTGATCCTATTTTTCGCTTTGCCTGCTTTTGCCGAATTCTCTCAAGAGGCGGCCTCAGCCGCTCGTGATGCTGAAGCAAGTAGTGGGCGCTACGTCTGGAGTTCCACAAAATGTGATTCTCCTTTGGTCTGTTACGACCTGTGGGCCAATTCTGGAGAAAACAAAGTTCCTCCAGCGAACTGGGATCGATGTCCGCGGCGTGTTGATTACTGCGGCAATGATAAATCGACAATGCTAACCTGTTCTGAAGCTAACAGAATGTGCGGGCGTCTCGAGCAGACTGCAAAGCCCGCATGCATGCATTTTTACGGATGCTTCGATGGCATGTGGATCAACTGAGACCTATCGATCGATAAGGACGGAGTGTCTGCACGAGTAAGATTGTCCATTGCCCGGCGTGCTCAGCTGGAGATCCATGTCGGATCCATCAAAGACTCCTTGAGTGGCGCCAAGAGTGTAACCCACTGGCATCTCAAACATGTAACGGAAACTCTGTCCTGTGCCTTTGTCAAAATAGTAGGTGCCTCTTAGTTTTGGTGTTCCAGCAAAAGTGACCTGGGTTAATACTGTGTACTGGTCTGCTTGAATCCTACTGACGATTACAGTTGCTGGCTTTCCGCCGTAGTCATTCGTGCATTTGTAAACCCAGTCTGCCATTGAAGATTGAAAGAAAAAAAGCTGGAGAGATACCAAAATTAGTATTTTATTTTTCATATTACATCCTCATATGGATGACCAACCTTCAAGTGGAAAATATTTTAATTGAACTATTTCTTGATGAGTCTCTTGGGCTTACAACCTCATATTCGCGTGCTGGTTAACGCATTAAGTGTAGTCCGTACAACGCCTATCCACAATCT
>JBGATJ010000072.1:0-23581 GCA_044229295.1 Pseudobdellovibrionaceae bacterium | reverse complement strand
CGAGGTTTGCAAGCCTCAAGCAGTCGCGGCGTTCCACCAACCTTAGGTTGATGGACTTTATTATGGCCCGAGCTTCGTCAATTCCCCCGGCGCGAATTTTACCTTCGAGTTCATCTAGTAGTGTTTCAGTCATAGATTTTCCCAAAAAAAGTCGCGGTTTAACTTGAGATTCCTCACTATGAGGCGTCTACTCTTCTAATTTTATAGGAGGACGTGCGAGTTGAACTTAAAATTCTTGAAATTTGCCGATCTTTCCCAAATCAATACGAATTCCGTATCAGTTTTGAGACACTCGTATTTACCGATAGAACTCTTAACTAAAGAACTCATTTTACATCGGTCCTTGGTATGTTGTAATTGAATATGAAGTGGGGTCATCATGAAAAACTTTCTGAGCGTTTTTGTTGCCTTCAGTTTTTTTATCTCAATCGGTTGTAGTTCATCCTCTAAAGTCTCTAGATCAGAAGATATTCCTAATTTTAAAGAGAATCGTCTTCCATCTTCTTATACAAACCAACTTGTCTCAGTTGATGAAATTGTGCAGGCCATTTCAAACGGCTATGGGTTTGAAATCTCAGTCTATGTGGATGGTATTGAAGTCACTGTTGGTAACGGATCTCGTAAGGCTCGTACTGACATTGCTACATTTGCAAATAAGATGAGCGAGGTCCAAGGGGTCTCTTATCGATCCGTTGGATTTCCATATGATATTGCTTGGAATCGGATTTCTAGCCAAGACTTTTCAATTGTGGATATACGTCAAATCCTGACTGCCGCACAAAATGAAGTTAGAAAAGGGCATGCCAGCCTAGAGCTCGTTAGTGGAGTTAGTAATACGCCGCTTTCGATTACGGGACCTGTGATTTCTGTTCTAAGTACTGGCTCTGGTTACGTTGATGGAGCCCGTCCCGTTTGGAGTAGTAATGGAATCACGGCTTACGATGTTCGAAAAAAGAAGCCTGCTGATCTTCTTGAGCTTGTGACTGAAAAATCTTTTGTTGAAGCTCTTAAGGAGGATCGCTTTCTCATGAAGCACTTGCCAGCGCAGTTTCAAACTAAAGTCAAAAACGCAACTCGATTTGCTGAAATCCACAATTTATTCAACACTGGGTTTAACGAATGTGATTTCTATTGGCCTCTGAGTGAGAGTGATATTCTCGCCTCGTTTGCCATCTACGACTACGATAAAGTTAACAACCGTGTTTTGGTAAGACTTGCTGTGAACACTGGATGTGATTCGAATCAGGGCAATCTCGTGCAGCTAGGATTAAGCCTTACGCCCGTCCCTAGTTTCAGGAAGATCCTAGAACAAGAAATGGAGCAAGCCACCGCCACTAGAACAAAACCCTTGTTCATGAAATACCAGTTGTTTCAAACGTATCTTCGTCACTGAACGTCTTCGGGAACTTGGTCATACTGCTTGTTGGGCGCTGGAATTTCAAAGCGCTCACCCGTGAAGGCACTATTTAAAGTGTCATGTGGAAACAACAGTAGCTTATCAACTCCAGCAGAAAGAATGGCTTTGTCGTAAGTGATTTGTCCAACTTGTTCCCACTGAATTCGACCACCACTATCTTGTTGATCAGCGGCATAAAGATGGTCAGGATCATAAGGCCCTTGGTTCATGGCTTCAACAACATGATTAAAGGATGAGTGGCTTTGAAAAGGTAGAAAATGAGCTTTAGCCAAAGGCCTTATTTTTTTGTAGGTGAGTTTTTGTTCCATCGGTTTACCTGCGCGTTGGTAACCAAAAACGTTAAACGCAAATAAAAATGTGAAAGTCACCGTGAGGAACTTTGCGGTCATGAGCACTCCTAGATAGAGGAATCTTTAACGAGTCCTGGCATGTGATAGAGCTTGATATTGGGGCGCGACTTGTTCAGTAGTTTTTTTGCTGACACTGCAGTTTTTCGCGGTCCGTGGCTGTTAAGGCTAGCATCGTAAATATACACTTGAGCGCCTTTTTTGAGTACGATACCTACATGGCCATGGCGACCACTGCGCTCCACTTGCTCAACAATCGCATAACCTTCGGGGAGATTTGCAGAAAAGCTCTCGAGGGCTTGAGCTGACTGCCCCTGCTTTCCACCATTAAAGAAGGTTCGTTTTTTCCATTTTGAAAGGTAGGCGTTAGAGCTAAAAACATTCTCAAAATCATTGGCATTGTAAACTTGACCTTGAGTGTAGCCTGCTAGAGTCATGATAGCTCTGACAAAAATGTTGCAGGCGTTTTGAAAGATTTTGACCTTCTGAACAACAAAAGCTTCCGCAAAAACAGCCATGCGATAAGAAGGCTCATACGGCTGTTGATCTTTAATGGATTTAATCTCAAAGCTCACTGGCAGCAGCAATGGATTTCTGACAGCACTCGAGGATTTCAAAAGCCTGTCCGGGATATCAATGTCGTAGGCTTCGCGCAAATTAGAAGTTAAATAGAGTGTTCTATCAGGTTTAGCTGCGACTGTCGTAGATGGCTTTGCCTTTGCTGGCTGCGCTGATTTGAAAGACTCCGTTGTTGATTTTGTAGCACCGGTTTCGGGTTTGCTTTGAGGAATACCTGGTGCTACGGGATTTGAAGTTTCCTTGTTCTCTTTTTCAGGCTCAGGAGACGCAGGCGTTTCTGTCGCAGGCGGAAATACGGAGGTCAGCTCCAAGCTCACTTTGGGAGGTTGGGACGGAGCCTGTGCTTCAGTCGTCTCAGGTGTGACAGAATCTTCGGGGGCAGGTACTGGAAGAGAGGGTTGGGTAGTAGTGGGTTCCTCATGCGGAGCTTCGGTCGTAGTTTCTTCTGGAACGTCTGAGTTTCCATCGTCTGAAAAATTCTCGTCGGTGGAATCAACATCAGGTCGTTCAACAACGAGTGTGTCAAGTTCGGTGCCGTCACTTAATAGAACACGGTGACGATAGATGGGGAGACGATACTCAATCATGTCTTGAAGAAGTTCTCGTTCTTCTTGCGAGGACGAAGCTGGAATCTCGGAATTGGATTTGAAATACTCAGTTGTTTTTTCGAAGTTAAGTTCGACTTGTTCGTGAGTCGACACTTTGTTGATTCGTAGCCAGGCCTTTTCACAGTTAGCTGATAGACACTGAATCTGGAGGCTGTAGTCACCATGTTCGCTTTGCACAAGAGAGATATCTCTTGGACGCGGAGGAGCCATGCGGAAGATGATCGGTTGATTAAAAAGTGTTACAGCAATTTGAAGGTGAGTAGAGTCCGCTGGATCTAGCTGAATTTTTGCACGCGACACACCTTGCATCAGTCGCGGTGAATTCGTTGTTGTGCCCCCCGCGGTCGCTGGGGCAGGCATGGGTTGGATGGGAGTACGATCAAGATTTACAACGTAATTCGTATCAGAAATTCTGTGAGAGTAGGGACTATTCACTCGCCCTTGAAACGGAATAACGGGTCGAGATTGCTCGATATCATTGGTGCCGCAGCCCACGATCCAAGACGTCGTTATAAGGCTGATGAGAGTAAAAATAAGGGGTTTTAGGATCTTTGCCACAGACCACGATAATGCGAGAGTCGTGCCTATTAATTGTCCTGTTAAAAGCGCCAGGATGGGATAAATTCGAATAGAGCTGTATAACTCTTAGACAGTCCCGGTAAAATCTCTAGTTAGGGCCGTGGGCCTCTTTCATAAGTTGTTCAGCGTGCGCAAGACTGGTTTTTGAAACCTTCTCCCCTGAAATGAGGCGGGCGATTTCTTTAACCCTACTGGTTTTATTAAGCAGGCTGACTTCCATAATCACGGCAGATTCACTCGGAGATTTCTGAATGGAGTAATGAGAGTCGCCGTAAGCAGCTACTTGTGGCAAATGGGTGACGCAGATGACTTGTTGTCCTTGAGCGATACTCTTTAGTTTTTTACCTACTTTTTCTGCCGTGGGACCACTGACACCTGTATCGACTTCGTCAAACAAGTAGGTTCGAGGCTGTTCTGAAGAACCCACCACACGCTTTAACGAGAGAAGGATGCGACTCAGCTCGCCTCCACTTGCAAATTTAGCCAGTGGGCGTTTGGCGTCTTTTACTGAGGTCTGGCTTAAGAATTCAACTTCGGTAATTCCTGTCGACGAGAGATCTGGAGCTTTCTCAACTGAAATATGAAACGTAACGCCTTTCATGTTCAAATCTAAAAGTTCAACGTTCACACTGTCTTTCAAAACCTCAGACCCCTTGCCACGTTTTCGATGCATCGCTTCGGCTTGTTTTAAAATCTTTTCTTTTAAAATCTTCTCTTGAGTCTTGAGCTCTTCAAGAATGGAATCGCGATTTTCTAGGTTGTGAATTTCTTCGTTGATGCTTGCAAGATGTGAAAGGATCTCGCTTGAGGTCGGGCTGTATTTTTTTTGAAGCTTTCGAATCAAGCTCAAGCGGCTTTGAAGCTCTTCTAGACGTTCGGGATCAGCCTCAAGCTGTTTCATAAAAATGCGTAAATCATAAGTCACGTCATCTAATAGCGATTTCACTTGTTCGAGCGCAGAGAGCTTTTCATAGAGTTCAGCATCCACGGCGGCCATCTCATTTCTCTTAGAGAGAGCCTGTTGAATGCGCGTTGTGACGGAGTCATCATCGCTATAGAGAGACATTTCAAGGCCCTCAACAAACTGCACAATTTTGGTGAGGTTCTTAAGCCGTTTCACCTCATTTTCAATTCCGATCTCTTCGTCAGCTGTGAGCTGAGCTGCTGCAATTTCGCTCTGTTGAAATTTTAAAAAATCCAGCCGTTGACTTGAGGTGAGATTGACTTGCTCGAGAGTAGAAATTTCTTTCTTTAAAGCCAACCAGGCTTCGTAATCATTTTCGTAAGCCCTTCTTAAATCCCAAACGCCAGCGTACTGATCGAGTAAATCTAAGTGATAAGATTTAGAAAGAAGGTGACGGTTGTCATGTTGACCTGTCATTTCGATAAGGGGAGCGGACCGACCTGCAACTTCAATGAGGGGAGCCACAATTTCTTTAAGATCATTCAGTGTAGATAAAGATCCGTTGAGGTAGACGCGGCTTTTATTATCATTTCGAATCACGCGCTTAACAATGAGATGATTTTCAGCCGTTTCAATCCCCATGTCAGAAAGCCGAGCCAGAATATCTTTGCGTTTTTTTAAATCAAAACAGCCCTCCACCGTGGCCTGATCGCTGCCCGTTCGTATAGAGTCTGATGAAGCTTTATCACCCATAAGAAGAGCAAGGCTTTTAAGTAATACAGACTTTCCAGCACCTGTTTCGCCGCTGAGAATATTGAGGCCGTTTGAAAATTCGATGTGGAGATTGTCGATGATAGCAAAACGCGAAACTCGAAGCTCTAAAAGCATAACATCCTCCTTAAGCGCGATCCCCGAATTTTAATTTCTCTCGTAAGACTGAAAAGAAGTCGTGTTGTGGGTCTTGCACGACAAAGTGTGAGCCAGCGCTCTTAGAAATAGCCACCACGTGCTGTTGCGTGAGATTCATAATTTTCTGACCGTCGACAACAAGATGGGCCCGTTGGCCTTTCCCTTTAATCGCCAGACGAAGCGGTGAGCTGTCGGTGACAACCAGAGGCCGGCTCGTCAGAGCATGGGGAGCAATGGGGGTCACGCAAAGACTTCGTGCCGTTGGATGCAGAATTGGTCCACCCGCTGCAAGGTTGTAGGCCGTTGATCCAGTAGGGCTTGCGACGATAAGTCCGTCAGCCTTAAGATCGCTCACTAAAAATGTATCAAGGTGAATCGAAAGATTGATAAGTTGGGCTAAGGAGCCGCGTTCAATCACCACATCGTTGAGCGCGCAGAGTTCGACCGCTGCCGTCTTCTTATTAAAGATTTCCACTTTCAGCATGGTTCGTGGGCTTAACACCATTTCTCGATTGAGGATTTTTTGCAACGTTTGGAGAAGATGATCAGACCTCGTCTGAGTTAAAAATCCGAGAGATCCCAAGTTCACACCTAAAATCGGAATGGGTCTACCAGCAAGCCAACGAGCTGCGCGCAAATAAGTTCCGTCTCCGCCCAAAACAACCACGAGACTGAGGGAGTCGGTTTCTTTTTCAGACTTCAACCGCTCCGTATCTTTGAGAAGCTTTTGTCCTGGAGCTGTGTAGACTTTGTATTTGCGTTCCAGAAGCCAGGACGTGAGTTCTTTTGCTCGTTCAAGGGCCTGGCGCGTGGCGGGCCTGTAGACAATGGCAACCCGCTTTGTGGGCTTTAGCAAGAGAGGTTGGTTATTTTGTAAATCGTTTTTCAAATGAGTCCATCTCGTCTAAGTAAAGCGTCTGTATCTGGCTCGCGGCCACGGAACTTTTTATACAAAGTCATAGGATGTTCGGTCCCGCCGCGCGCTAAGATGTTGTCTTTGAAAGCTTGCGCCACTTCTTGGTTAAAGAGTCCTTTTTGTTTAAAAAGTTCAAAGGCATCGGCATCCAAAGCCTCGGCCCACTTGTAGCTGTAATAACCCGAAGAGTACCCACCCGCAAAAATATGGCTGAAGGAAGGGCTTACAGCGACTCCGTCAACGGGGTCAAATACAGTGGTGGTCTCTGTGGCCTTACGTTCAAAGGCGATAACATCTTCAATTTCAGAGAGGTCTTGCGAATGCCAGGCCATATCCAAATATCCTAAACTGAGCTGCCGCAGAGAATAGTATCCGGCCAAGAACCTTGAGGCTTTTTTGATTTTTTGCGCAAGCTCCGCCGACAAAGGAGCTCCTGTTTTATAGTGCCGTGAAAAAATCTGAAGGCCTTCCTCTTCGGTCACCCAATTTTCCATAATCTGGGAAGGGAGCTCTACAAAATCCCAATACACATTGGTGCCGCTCAAAGATCTGTAAGTGCATTTTGACAAAAGACCGTGGAGAGCATGCCCAAACTCGTGGAACAGTGTTCGCACCTCATCGTAGCTCAGCAGCGAAGGTTTGGTTTCGGTCGGCTTTGTGAGATTGCAAACAATCATAATGTGAGGTCGTAAAACACTGCCTTCGAAAAGGCCTTGGTCACGTCCTGATGTCATCCAGGCTCCACTTTTTTTGGTCGAACGTGGAAAAAAGTCGGTGTAAAAAAGCCCAATGTACTCACCGGTTTTTTCGTCATTCACCTCATAGACGCGAACATCGGGGTGATAGGCAGGAACATCTTTTGTCTCCGTGAATTTGAGATTGTAAAGGCGTCTTGCGTGTTCGAAAACTCCTTCAACGACATTTTCAAGTTTAAAAAAGGGACGCAAATCCTCTTCGTTGAACGCGTATTTTTTTTGTTTCAGTTTTTCAGAGTAGTAGGCGAAATCCCATGGTTTTAGTTCCGCAGGACCACCTTCGGCTTTAGCAAGCTCGCGAATTTCTGCTAAATCGCGCTGGGCTCCTGATTTAGAAGGAATAAAAAGCCGATTTAAAAAATCATTCACGCGATCGGGAGTCTCCGCCATTCGCTCTTGCAAGACAAAATGGGCATGGCTTTCAAAGCCGAGAAGTTTGGCGCGTTCTTTTCGCAGTCTTACGACACTCTTTAAAAGAGCGCGATTGTCGTGGGGAGCCTTCAGCCCTCGAGAGTTATATGCTTTATACAGAGTCTCGCGAAGATCTCTACGGTCAGAGTACTGCATAAACGGCATAAAGCTTGGAATCTGCAAGGTGATGAGCCACTGGCCGTCCTTGCCTTTTTCCTTGGCCTCTAGGGCTGCAGCCTCACGGGTTGACTCAGGAAGGCCCACGAGATCTTTTTCTTCGAGGTAGAGTTCAAATTCGTTAGTCGCATTGAGGATGTTTTCTGAAAACTGGGGTCCTAACGAAGACAACTCCTGATCGATCCGCCGCAGTTCCTTTTTTCCCTCATCGGAAAGTTGGGCCCCATTACGACAGAAATCGCGATAGGCTTTAGTGACCATTTGCTCCTGCTCATTGGTGAGTCCTAGGCTTGAGAGCTGAGAGTGAACAGACTCGATGCGCTTAAATAACTTAGCGTTGAGAGTGACGTCATTGGAGTACGAGGCCAGCTTGGCAGAAATCTCTGGAGCCAGTCCCCTTAGATCCTCATCCCCATGAGCACTAAAGAGGTTGAAGTAAATTGCAGAAACGGAGTCGAGCTTTTCACTGCTCGTCTCAAGGGCTAGCAGCGTGTTCTCAAAAGTTGCTGGCGTGGGATTGTCTACGATCTTTTTGAGGTTGTCCTGAGCCAAGCGCAAGGCTTCGGTTAACGCCGGCAGAAAGTGTTCATTTTTAATCAGGTTGTAAGGAGTGGCTTTGTCTTTGAGTGGGGGCGGATTAAGAAGCGGATTTTGTTTATTCATAGAATGAACAATGTACACAAATCCGCTTTGAGAGTCATGAAAAACGGGATTGACGCTCTGAGCTTGGAAAGACCCTAGTAAGCTCGGCGAATGCAAGTCCCTGCTCGGTTTCCGCCTCCGTTGGGTTGGCAAACGCCATAAAAACCGCAAGAGTTAGGAATCGTGATATCGCATTGGGCAACTACATCTTGGTAGCAACCGTTGCCGTATCCAGAATTGTAGGAGTTGTTATATCCAGTGGTGTTTGTCCACCCTTGTTGAGGAGTGTTGATCCATCCGGTATTGTTCCAACTGTAACCAAGGTAGTTTTGGCTTGAGGGGAGGATCTGAGAATTCATGCATCCAAGAGCTCCGTTTTGTCCGAGAACGGGTCTGTACCCACCAGGACAAGCACAAAAGCCATTGCGATATTGGTTGTCATATCCATTGTAACCGTTCACTCCGTAAGGGTATGGCTGATATCCATAACCTTGGCTTTGAAAGTAATTTCCACAGGTCGTATTCCAATTATTCTGAGGATATGCACCATAAGGCTGAGGGCCGTTCATGCAATTCGCATTGGGACCAACCGCAACCGGTGCGCCTCCGCCTCCGCCGTCATCTTTTTTGCCACAAGCAACAACTAAAACAAGGCACAATCCTAGGCACATAGCTGAAAATTTAGTTACATTGATCATAATTACTCCAAATTTGAGTGGCGTCCGAAGATCTTACATCCAAGTCTCGTGCCAAACTGAGACATCGCTCATATCGAACTAGTAGGGTCTAGCGCCGAAAATTGGCACTTAAACCATTTTACGCTTGTCAAAATTTTACGCAGGGCTGAAAATTTTATGGTGGAGAGTTTGCTTTTCCATGCACAATTAAAAGATGAGCTTGAATCGCCCATGGAGGGACGAAAATGAAGACACTATTTTTGTTGTTTTTCACATCAATGGCGGCCAACGCGGCAGTGGACAAAGGAGTCATGGATAAAATGGTGACTCAGGGGTTTGTTTCCAAAGGCCGAGTCACTGGCGGTGAGGCAGGATCTGGTTTTAGCGTTCTAGATCTGCGCAGAACCGACGAGCCAAAGAAAAAACTCGAGCGAGTGGTCATAGATCTTGGGGACTTCAAGGGTCATCCCATTTTTGGTAAGTCTGGCTACTACCACGCTGAGGTTCAAGAAAAACCACCCCGAGTGATTTTAGATTTGTCCCAGACGTCGTACACGAAAGTCGATGAAAAACAGCTGCGCGAGAGGTTTAAGTCCTCTCTTTTTGTATCTTCGACAGATATGACCTTAAACCCCGAAGACCACTCGTTAAATATCACTTTGAACTTCAAACAAAAGACAGGGGTTAAGGTTTTTTCAGTGACATCCCCTAAGAAGACGGCACGTTTGGTCTTGGATTTCTCGGCTCCGCAAAAGGCGCAATGAAATTTATAATCCTACTTTGTTTTTTGGGATGGTCCTCTGTTGGCTGGGGTCGAGTCTTTGATATCAAAAGCGAAACCTTCGGCAGTTATTTTAAGGGGACATATGCCTCCGGACTCGTTGGTAAGTCCATGTTTGAGTCCTCGAGCGGCACCGGTGTGACTTTTGATAAAACTGCTGATTACAACTTTTCGGGCGAATTTGGATTTTTGTGGGCCCGCTCGTTTATGGTGCTACGTCTTGGCGCCGAGGTGATTCGGACTCGATCTCTTCAAGGCACCAAAGGGACCGACGCCTCCGACGTTGAGCTTTACAAGATGAACAGTGACGTCAATGTTTTTAATCCTAAAGTAGGGGTCGAGTTTAGCTTTTTCAGGTCTTCGATAGCTCGCGCCTTCTTCGGTGGATCGGTGGGGCAAGCGACTGTGACCGTGCAAAACTCTTACGCTTTTACCTCTGCTGGTAATACCACCTTCAATAACCTTGCGGATTTTACCGAAGCGGGAACACAAACCGTGACCTCGGCTGAGGGTCTCGTTGGGTTTGAATGTTTGTTCTCTGATACGACGACGTTTGTCTTTGATGCTGGCTATCGTTCTCTCAAGGCATCGGCTCTCGCGCGCAAGGCCGACGTTACCACCTTCGACGGCGCGCAGACTGCCGGAGAACCCCTTAAAAACTCCGATGGAACTCAAAAGACGTTAGATATGAGCGGCCTCTTCGTGGGTCTTGCGTTTCGTTTTTATCTCTAGAATTAACAATGTGAAATTTTCATGAAGACAACTGGCGTTTGACGACTATTGCACGGCCGTGTTTTATTCCGCCCGTTCCAAAAAACAGATCATTTTAGCCAAACCAATGGAGGTTTTTGTGTTTAAGAAAATCGTATGTATTTTATTGTCAGTAAGTCTTTTTAATGTCAGCGCTAACGCTGCTCCTCAGGCTTTAACTCCTGAGCAAATCAAAGTTGTAACTGAGGCGGTTGATGCTAAAGCTCAAGAGCTTTCATCAGCTCTTTCTGACGAAGAAGTTTCTAGTCGCTTTGAAGGACTTTCAGTTCTCATGTTGACTAAAGAGCACGAGAGCTCTCGCGCTTCTATGTCACACAGCGAACTTGGCGAAGCTAGCATCGAGTATGCAGCCCTTGGCAAAGTGATTTCTCCAGAAGCCAAAAAAGCTGTTTACTTAAAGCTTTTTGGAACTCGTGGAGTATCTCCATTCTACGGACAAGTCAGCCAAGCTGAGTTTTCTGATGATGGCTTTTCTACTTTCATTATTTTCTTCTACTTCGGATTTATGATGTTCATCATCGCTTCACAAGCAAGACGCACGTAGTAGGTTTTTGTGTTTAAAAAAATCGTTTGTATTTTATTATCAGTAAGTCTTTTTAACGTCAGCGCCAACGCTGCTCCTCAGGCTTTAACTCCTGAGCAGATCAAAGTTGTGACAGAGGCTGTTGAAGCCAAAGCTCAAGAGCTTTCATCGGCTCTTTGTGTGGACGAAGTTTCTGCTCGCTTTGAAGACCTCTCAGTTCTTATGTTGACCAAAGAGCACGAGAGTTCTCGCGCAGCTATGTCTCATAGCGAACTTGGCGAAGCTAGTATCGAGTACGCGGCCCTCGGCAAGGTGATTTCTCCGGAGGCGAAAAAAGCGGTTTATTTAAAGCTTTTTGGAACTCGAGGAGTATCTCCCTTCTACGGACAAGTCAGCCAGGCTGAGTTTTCTGATGATGGGTTTTCTTCTCTCGTTATCATTGGTTACTTCGTTTTCTTTGCGTTTGTAATCGCAAGTTCTCGTAGGTAGATCACATGGCTAAGAAGATCATTTGCCTATTACTTTCTGTAAGCCTATTTAGCATCAGCGCCAACGCGGCTCCTCGGGCTTTAACGCCTGAAGATATCAAAGTGGTGACTGATGCAGTAGATGCCAAAGCTCAAGAGCTTTCATCAGCTCTTTCTGCAGACGACGTTTCTTCTCGCTTTGAAGACCTTTCAGTTCTCATGTTGACTCAAGAGCACGAGAGTTCTCGTGCAGCTATGTCGCATAGCGAACTTGGCGAAGCTAGCATCGAGTATGCAGCTCTTAGCAAGGTGATTTCTCCGGAGGCAAAAAAAGCGGTTTACTTGAAGCTTTTTGGAACTCGAGGAATGTCGCCGTTTTACGGCCAAGTCAGCCAAGCTGAATTTGCTGATGATGGTAACGCAGTTCTCATGATTGCTTGTTTTTTTATTTTGGCGATTATCGCCTCTCAGACCCACCGTTAATCGGTTAGGACTGTCGGGTTTTTCGACAGTCCTGTGAGTTTTTTCACTTTAGTCTTCGTGGTTAGAGCCCGCCTGAGTTTCTGTGTTAAAACGTGGGATGCGCTTTTTGATGTTCTCCCTCTTAGTGTTGCAGACATTAAACGTTTTTGCGTTTGAAAGCCGCGTGGTCGAAACGACGATTAACGGTCAACGAGTCTTTTTGGGTTTGACTCAGCCAAATGGTTCTCTGTTTTATTTTCCTAAGGGCCTTGAAACTCTAAAAGCAAAAATCCAAGAGCAGTTTGCACAAAAGCTCATCCTCAATCAGTTTTTTCTCTATTATCAGAACGCCAGGACTATTAAGCTGATTTCGGAACAGGGGCCGGCTCAAATTCTTCCCCCCAGTCTGGTGCCTCCGGTTCTAGAGGCTAACGGGATTCAGATTGCGCACTTTATGGTTCCAAGCCGAGAATTTTCTCCAAATACCGTGCGAGATAATTTTGAGAACAAACACGAGTCTGCTAAAACAGGACTCTATGCTAATAATGCCCTTGAGTTTTTAAAACTTATGGCGATCTATGAAGAGGTTTATAATTTGGATCTTTTTAAGGCGATCCGTCGTGAAATTTCAAAGGACTTGCATTTTGTCCTTGGAAAAACCATTTCTGATTGGAGTCTTGGGTTTGCGAAATTTGAAGCTCTCCTTTACGGAGGGTCGGTGAGTCAGGGGTTCGTACTAGATGTTTCAAAAAGCAAGGCTATAGCCTTCATTGCCTCGACGCTTTTGACCACGGTCGGCTCACAGAAGCTTGAGGATGTAGGTCAGCTCGCTCTCAGCCACAATCGTACTGAGTATCTAAGCGAGCTCAATAAGGTGACTTCGTTTGCGCTCTATGGAGACAAAGGCCTAGAGTACAACCAACAAAACATTGAGGCCTATCAAAAACTGACCAGTCAGAATAACTTTCCAGGTCTTGCCGAGTTTCTTAAAGACGATTTAATTCGCGAAACACTCTTAAATCCTCTTAACTTTTATGATCTTCCAAAAATGTTGTCAGTGATGGGTCAGGTGGATCTGGGCTTTCTTAACGATCTAAAAAAAGGTAATGACGTTGCCATCAAAAAGCTTGCCGATGAACTTGCTGTTGATGAGTCATCGCTGATTCAAAAATCTCTAAGGCAAGGGATTCAGTCTGAACTTTGGTGTGAGCTTGCGCTGCTGGCCCTCAAAAACGATCCAGACCTTGCGATCTCTTTTCAGCCTCAGGGCCACAATATTCTGGCGCATGCAACGGCCGGGAAAATTGTTTTCAATTCGGATCAGGTTCAAGGCGCTGCTGAAACCGCGGCGACGCTGGGCCATGAGTTTTGGCATCGTTATAAAACATCTTATAGGGACGTTGAAATTTTTAAATATTCAGAGCGCAAGGACTATGTGAATGCTGTAGCAAGTGAGGAATTTCTGGCTATTTTAGCTGGACGCGAGATGCGCCGAACGATTTTGAATTTTAAAGGATCCATTCAAGATGATGCTCACACCCTTTTTAGCGTCATGAATCCTCTAAAATTTGAAAATTGGTTGAGCATCTTGCCGACAACCTTGGTGTACCAGTTAACGGTTCAGAACTCTAAGACGTTTCGTAGCCAGCTCTGGGATCAATGGAGAAATTGATGAGAACCCTCATGTTTGTAACCTTTGCACTTTTGGTGACTTCAATTTGTTTCGGGCAAACGAGTGAACTCAAAGCGTTTTTGGAAGAAAATAACTTACCTGCTGACACGGTTGAGGCAATTTTGCAGCAGGAGACTCAAAAAGGACCCGATTTTTCTGAGATAGTGGCTCGGGGAGAAGCTCAAGCCGATGTCTTGCAAAGGCGAAAGGTCATCGATGCTAAAGCTGTGGCCTTGAGTGCCTCTCTTGCGGCAGCAGGAGTTACATTTTTCTTTTTGCCCCTACCAGGATCTGAGCTGTTTGCTGTTGTACTTCTCAAGGGAGCTTTAGGGGTGGCATTGACGGTGACGGGAACGGCAGCGTCGGGCGTTTTTCTCTACTCCGCAAGTGAGGAGATTTTTGATTTTAGTCAGCTTAAAAAAGCTCTCGTAAAGCAAATCAATGTCTGGTTCCATGAAAATGGTCTTGATCAAAAGTTAGGTCACGCCGTGCAGGTTTTTTGGGATCGCTCCCATCGCCTTGTAAAAATCACCACTGACAAGGGTTTTCTCATCAGCCGCAGCTCCGAAAATACTTGGATGGCAGATCCCACTCCTCTTCGCTATAAACTTCGCCTGTCTAAGAATGCGTTTGCGCTTGGGATGTAGATTTTCTAACGAGCTCTCGTGGCCTGGATGTTTTCCGCAACTAGTGGCATAATCCCAGAAATTTTAAGGAGGCCATCGTGCTTAAAAAAATCCTCTGCATCGTTTTGTCAACAACTCTCGTGAATGTGACTGCTTATGCCGGTGGCGATCCGATGAAGGCCGTCAATCGGGCTGTGACCTCTAGAGCTCAGGAAATTGCCGCTGAACAAACCCCCGAGGAGGTTTCGGCTCATTTTGAAGAGCTCGCCGTTTTGTTACTCACGAAAGAACATGAGAGCGCGCGGGCTTCGATGACGGTCGACGAACTTGGAAAAGCTGGTGTCGAGTATGCGGCGCTTGGCCAAGTGATTTCACCGGAAGCGAAAAAGGTTACCTACTTGAAACTTTTTGGAACTCGCGGAGTATCTCCGTTTTATGGACAAGTGAATCAAGACGAATTTTCTGCCCTTTTTCTTTTGGTCATTCCTGTTGCGATTCTTGGCTACGTATTAGCTTCGTTCATCATTATCCCTTACATGGATTAAGAGTATAACTTATCAATCGCCTCTTTGTATCTTTGGTCAATCACCCGTCTTTTGAGTTTTAGAGACGGGGTCATTTCTCCCGCTTCGATGCTAAAATCTTTCGGTAAAATCGAGAAGTTTTTGACGGTTTCGTAGCTCGCTAGCTCTGAATTAACCTTTGCGATCCAGCGACGAATGTACTCTAGAACTTTTGGGTTCTGAACGAGATCGCTCATTTCAGCATCTTTAATATTCTGGAGCGATGCAAACTGCTTCAGGTTTTGTTTGTCGAGGGTGAGAAGAGCTATAACAAATTTCTTCTGGTCACCGTGAATATGGGCCTGCGAAATAAGAGGCTCATTTTTTATGAGGTTTTCTAATTTTTGAGGAGCGACAAATTTCCCTCCCGCGGTTTTTATCAGATCTTTTTTTCGGTCTGTGATACGTAGTTCGTTAGTTTCCGTCCATTCTCCTATGTCGCCAGTTTTGAAGTAACCATCTTCCATAACTTCGGCTGTCGCTTCTGGATCGAGGTAGTACTCTTTCATGATTTTGTCGCTTTTAACTAGAATTTCTCCGTCCTCGGCCAAGCGAATTTTGACATCCGCGAGAGGAAGGCCGACGGTTCCAAAGCGATAGTGGAAAACCCGGTTGAGGCAAACTGAACCTGTGGTTTCGGTGAGTCCATAGCCTTCAAGAACTAGCAAATCGGTAGCATGAAAAAACTCCGAGATTTCTGTTGATAGGGGAGCGCCTCCGCTGAATGCAAATCTGAGACGACCACCCATGGCTTTTTTAACTTCGGCAAAAACGATTTTCTTAGCAGCAAGGTACTGTAGCAAAAGCGAAGGGGGAATCGGTCTTTTAAGCGATTTGAGTTGGCTGACCGATCGTCCGACCCCGAGAGCCCATTCAAAAACTCTCTTTTTGACAGGGTTCACTTGAATTTGAGTTTTCAGCGTTCCATAAATTTTTTCAAAAATGCGGGGGACAGCAAGCATGAACGTTGGAGAAACTTCTTGGAGATTTGGCCGAATCATTTCGATGCTTTGGGCGTAGCAGATTTGAAAATTAACATAAACATGTCCCCAGCTCTCAATGCGTCCCATGATGTGGGAGAACGGTAGAAAAGTGAGTGACCTGTCTTCTTCCGAGAGATTGAGTGCTGTGACCACATCTGAGATTTCGCTCATCACTTGTTTGTGAGTGAGTACGACGCCTTTAGGTTTTCCGGTGGTTCCAGAGGTGTAAAGAATTGTCGCTGTTTCAGCGGGTGTTAGAGATTGTGCGAGGCTTCGAAAAACCCCTTTGTTTTTTTCTAAATGGCGTCGGCCTTGGTTGAGGAATTCGGCCCAGGATTGAGATTGAGATTCAAACCCATCCGCTTTTTCAAAGGACATGACTGTGGTTACAGAAGGGCAGCGAGATTTGACCTCTTGCCACTGTTTTTGGTGTTGCCTCGTCTCGAGAACCAGGACTTTGGGCTTGGAGTTGTTGATGATATACTCGAAATCGTCATTCGTCAGATTTGGATAAATTGGCACTGTGATTGCTTTGATTCCCATAATGGCAAAATCGCAGTAAGTCCACTCAACACGTGAACTTGACATAAGAGCGACTCGATCACCAGGTGCAACGTTCGAAGATAAAAATGCGTGGGCCAGAGTCTCTACAATTTCTAAATATTTGGAATAAGCGATTCCTTCCCAATGACCTTGGCGTTTTATTTTCAAAATCTCTTTTTGAGGATAGAGAGCGGCGGAATCAAGAAAATGATGAACAATACTTGGCTTTGGTTTCACGGAAGGACCTCATAGATTCGGTTTGGATCTATGGTTTACGGATGCCTTTGTTGGGAGTCAAGTGGACTTGCTGTTTTTGATCGGCGCCAACGACGACGTCCATCTCATCATAAAGTTGAGCGAACGGGTTTTCTGCCCGGATCTTTACTCGGGTGCCTGACGCCACTGGATATTTAGTGATAGGTGGGCGCTCACCGAGTCGTTTGCCGTCGATATAAATGATAGGACTTGAGCCTCCGTTGGAAACTGCGATGTCTAAAAAGCCCATACGCACCCCTGAGAGTGTAAGGTTGAGGCTTGTCGACTGACCCGTTTTAAGAGGGTACTCGTAATTGAGATAGCCGTCTTTTTTTAAGGTGAGGTGCGTGAGTTTGTTAGGCTCAATAGTAATTCGGCCTGGAGTCGTGAAACTTGTACTAATCCCATTTAGGTAAATTTGTGCAGAGTCTGGAGTACTATAGACTGTAACTGTGACAAGGCCCTTTTGCTGTGAGGCGAGGTCGACGCGATCCACTGAAGGTTGGGCGACTGCAGCCGTGGCATTGGTGGCGGTTCGAGCTAAATCAGAGCCTTGGCCAGCTTTTCGTCCATCGACTTTGTTTCCGAAGAATAAGAAATAGACAGCCCCACTCAGAAATCCCAGAAGTAGGACAGAAAATAACATTCCTGTGACACGGTCACTGAAGGATTTCTTTTTAGCGCGAACGGCTGTCATGGTCACATGAGTCTTCATGGTGTGGCCCATGCGTGCATTTGAAACTGTAAACCCGTCGTCATAGCGTGAGTTGACGGGGCCCTTAGATTTTAGTGATGCAAAGTCGATATTCGGTTTTTGCGGTGCTTCGACTTTAAGAAAATTGCTAGGTGCTTCTTGTGGTTTTGGTGCTGGAGGAGGCTTTGATGATTTACTCGAAGTCTGTGTTTCGGTGTGAGTGACTTCTGTCTTTTCAACAACGTGGGAGACTTGAACTTTTCCGTACTCAACAAATTTGCTGCGATTTTGGATAATCACATCAGAGTAAAGAGACTTCATGAACACGCTGAAGTCTTGTACAGAAAACTCTGGATAATTGGTGTTGAGGAAACGGTTGAGATCTCGTTGTAAAGCTCCAGATGTTTGGTAGCGTAGATTTCGGTCCCGGGTCAGAGCTTTGTTGCAGATTCTCTCGAGTTCTGCCGGGATATTAGGATTGATTTTTCTAAGCGCAGGGATCTGGCACTCGCGAACTTTTCTAAGAGTATTGATCTCGTTGTTTGAGACAAAGAGTCGGTCGTTAGCTAAAAGCTCCCAGAAGATGATTCCCAAAGAGAAGATATCCGTTCGCAAGTCAACAGACTGACCTTCAGCTTGCTCGGGACTCATATACCCAAATTTTCCCTTGAGAGTTCCAGCGCGCGTGGATTCGAGTTGCGTTTCTGCTTTCGCGATTCCAAAGTCGACGATTTTTACTTCGCCCTCAAAACTCATCATCACATTTTGTGGACTCATATCTCGATGAGTGATGTTGAGGGGGCGACCTGTGGTTGCGTCCAGGCATCGGTGTGCGTGATCAAGACCCGCTGCAATTTCTCTGATGATGAAAATCACTTGATCAGTTGAAAAAGAGAGGTTTGATTTTTTCATGTGGTTGAGAACTTGTCTCAGGTTGCGCCCTTCGACGTACTCCATGACGAGGTGAAATTGACCTCGCACAACTCCGAAATCTATGATTTTCACAACGTTGTTGTGGTTGAGATTGACGGCAATTTTCGCTTCTTCTTTGAACATGTCGATGAATTCTGGATTGTCTGAAAATTGCGGAAGGATTCGCTTGAGTGCAAAATATTTGGCGACGCCACCATGGCCGATTGATTTTGCCAGGTACACTTCAGCCATCCCGCCGGTAGCGACCTTATCAAGCAAAATATATTTGCCAAACTTTTCAAAATTCTCACTCATGAATTTTGGTTCCTCTTTTGTGTATCTATCGGTAAGATCTAAAATATTCTTCAACTTAAGGGGCTCAAAAATGAAGTGGATTGGCCTGACCGGAGGTCTAGCTACCGGGAAATCAACCGTCTCTCAAATTTTAAGAACCCGTGGCTTCGCCGTTATAGACGCTGACGCGTTAGTCAGAAAGCTTACCGCCGATCACAGTCCAGTTTTACAGGATCTACGTCGAGGTTTTGGAGATGGAATTTTTTCTTCGGAGTTCTCTCTAGACCGTAAAAAACTAGCCCAGGTGGTTTTTCAGAACCCAGACCAACTCAAAAAGTTAGAAGAGATATTACATCCTAAAGTCCGGCAACAGATGCTCGTAGAAAAAGAAAAATTTAGAGACGAAGGTAGGGCTAGCGCGTTCTATGATGTGCCACTTCTTTTTGAGAAAAATCTCGAGAAAGATTTTGATGCTGTTGTATTAGTGTATTGTTCTCCATCCGAACAGGTACGTAGAATGCAGCTTCGAGATGGTTGGAGTGACTCAGAAATTCAAGCGCGTATGAACGCGCAGATTCCCATTGATGCAAAAAAACCGAGAGCACAATTTGTGATTGATAACAGTGGCACTGTTGCAGAACTTGAAAACAAAATCGATGAGATGTTAAAGGCCTTACGATTAAATAGATAAATAAGTTACGAGCACGTCATAATCCTTTTGTACTTGAGTAGGAAAAAATATTTGGTAATCTCCATTTTGTAATCACAAAATGGAGACAGATGGATCCTCGAAGTCATTTGATAAATTGGTTTGGAAAATCTTCTGGGAGTGGTTCAAAAACACAGCCACCGAGAGGTGACAATTTAAATCGAATGATCTTTAAATCCCTCAATCATAGCAATCGGCATATCAAAAAAATGGCTGACCTGCAGTTCTTGGACTCCGTCGTTGAAAATCTTCCCGATATGATTTTTGTTAAAGAAGCCAAGACTCTCACCTTTGTAAAACTAAATCGTGCTGGTGAACAGATCCTTGAGTTTCAAAGAGAAGAGCTGATTGGCAAAAGCGACTACGATTTTTTTCCTCGTGAGCAAGCTGATTTTTTCGTCCAGCAGGATCGCGCTGTCTTGGCATCGGGACGCATGCTGGAGATCAGTAAGGAGCCTATCCGAAAAAAGTCTGGAGGCACTTGTTTTCTAAGAACAAAAAAGATTCCCATTTTTGACCGTTGGGGACGCCCAATTTATCTTTTAGGAATTTCAGCAGACATCACTCTGGAGCTTGAACTCGAAAAACAACGCCAATCCCTACAGCAGAAAGAAATAGCGCGTGTCGAGGCAGAGCGCTTGGCAAGGCGACTCTCATTTTTGTCTGAAGTGAGCGCTGTTCTTAACTCTTCCTTGGATTGCAAAAAAACTCTTCAGATTTTGGGCGAGCTCATCGTTAATAACATTGCGGACTGCTGTGTGATTGATTGTCTGGATGATAGCGATAAACCGACTCACTTAGTGGCAACCCACAAAGATCCTGAGAAGCTTAAGTTGATTTGGGCCATACGCGCTAAGTACCCACGAAATTGGGATTTAAACCTTGGCCCTTCAAATGTTATGAGAACGGGGATTTCAGAGCTTTACACCTGCGCCGGTGATTACCTTCACAAAGTGGCTCAGCCGGGGACTGATCATTTAGATATGTTAAAACGGCTAGGGGTTGAGTCTTGTATGGTGGTGCCGATCAAGACACATTCAAAAATAATGGGTACGATAACTATGACGTCTTCGACTCCTCTGTTCACTGACATCGACCTTTCGTTAGCCAATGAGGTCGCTAAAAGAGCTTCGCTTGCGATAGAGAACGCGCAGCTTTTTGAAAAGGCTCAAGACTCCAATCAGGCAAAGAGCATTTTTCTTGCGAATATGAGTCATGAAATTAGAACTCCACTAGGAGCGATGTTGGGGTTTGCAGAACTGTTAGCTGAAGGGCCGAATCTATCTCAGGATCAAAGCCAGCTCGTACAAACAATAGTAAGAAGTGGCAGACAGCTGTTTCAGATTGTCGATGAAATTTTAGACCTCTCGAAAATTGAGGCCAATAAAGTTAACCTTGAGATGATTCGATTTTCTTTAGCAGATGTGATCCAGGACGTGACGGCGCTTTTGACATTGAAAGCCTCAGAGAAAAACCTTGAGCTGCGGGTTTGTTCTCTGAACCAAGTCCCAGAATACGTCATTTCTGACCCCACCCGCACACGACAAATTTTTTTCGCCATCAAATTCACTCAGTCTGGAAAAGTCGAGGTAAGTTTGCGAACTTTGCCTATTGAGGGCGAGCTAGATTGTTTTTTTCTTGAGACCACCGTAAGCGACTCGGGTACCGGCATATCGGTGGAGCAGGCGGAGCGACTTTTCCAGCCATTTAATCAAGCAGATAATACAGTTGTTAGGAAGTTTGGTGGAACTGGCTTAGGACTTTGTCTGTCGCGCAAATTCGCGCGGGCCTTGGGGGGAGATGTTTATCTTAAAGAAAGCACCCCTGGGAAGGGAAGCACCTTTGTCTTCACTCAAAAGTTGAGGGTGGCTGAAAGTGTCGTGCGTGAACCCGTGAGCGCGTGTGGAACCGGAGATGCCGCGATTCTCTCACTTAAGGTGTTGGTGGTCGATGACTCTCAAGACAACCGGTTTTTGCTCTCGACCTACGTGAAGAGGTCCGGAGGCTTTGTCGAGTGTGCATGTAACGGCAGAGAGGCTGTCGAAAAAGCGATCATGGGAGACTATGATGTGGTCCTCATGGATTTGCAGATGCCCGAACTTGACGGCGTAAGCGCTATGCAATTGTTAAGGGAGAGAAATTATCACAAGCCCATCGTCGCGGTTACGGCCCATGCGATGAAAGGGGATAGAGAGCAGTGCCTGGCCCAGGGATTTGATTCCTATCTTTCAAAACCGATTTCAAAAACCAAATTGCTCGAAGTTCTGTCCCAATTTTTAGAATGGAAAATGTCACCAAGAGTAACTATACCCGAAACGGGAGCCAGCAAGTACTCCATTCCAGTGGGACGTCAGATAAACTTCGGCGAAAGTACCATGATGGGCGAGCCAAAGAGTATCGACACCAATTGACCCCGTCACTAATAAGTTGTGATTATTAAGAATCGTGGCAAAAAGTTCGCTTGCGACGATGACGGATCCAATCCCAAATCCAAAATAACCTCGGAAGCGAGATTGTGGATTGTAGTACCAGTGATGTCTGAGGGCGAGAATTGAGGTCGAGTCAGACAGCATATCAAGGGTGTACTCTATATTTCTCCCCTGGCGGTAGTAGTGAGTAAATCCCAGGCCAAAAGTGGTCAGGTTTTGTGTATCTTCCGCCCGATATTTTCCTGTCATTGTGCCAGCAGTTGCTTTGAGCGAGTTTTCGTAAGAGAAAATTCGAGGGTCCCGAAATATCGGCAAATCATCTTGGCTTTCGCCACGGCGAATGTTGGTTTCAAGGGGAGTCGTCTGCGGATTTAAGTCAGGACTGGCCCACAGAAATGGGCCCCAGACCAAAGTCAAAAAAAACACTCCCGATCTTAGCGTCATATAAAAAATATATCTTATTAAAAGGGATCAGAATATTCTTTTTTTAGTGGAAGTTATCCGGGAGCTTGCGCATGCGTGTGTTATTTTGCCTGTCATTTTTGTTTTCTCTGATCGGCTTTCAGGTTTGGGCAGATGCTATCGATCCCTCTATTCATCGAGAGTATGAGAGCATTCGCGCCCTTGGAATGGGCAATGCATTTACTGCGATCGCAAATGACTACTCAGGTCTCTTTTACAATCCTGCCTCTTTAGCCCGTCGTGAGGATGGCGAGGTCAATCTCTCACTAGATCTTGCAGCGAGCAGCGAATACACAACCATCGGAAAAGAAATACAAGACGCGAGTAACACAACAGGTGGCGAAGACAAACAGATCGAAGCCATCATGGAAGTGATCAAAAAGAATTACGGTAAATACTATCACTTAAGAACAGCACCGACGAGTGGGGTGTGGGTCAGGCCTAATTGGGGTCTTGGAATTATTCCAGCTGATATCACAGTTAATATGACTCTCCATAATTTAGGAGCTCCAGCGACGGACGTTACCGTTTTTGGCGACACGACCATTGCATTTGGTCTTGCTAAAGATTTTAATAGTTGGCTCAACGACGGAAGGTTTTCTCTCGGGTTTACAACTAAGGCAGTTCATCGCGCGTATTTTAGCGAAGCTCTCTCTGCAGTCGATCTTGCGGCTAACTCCGATTATTTAAATATTAAAAGATTCAGGGAAGGGGCTGCTGTCGATGCCGACGTTGGCGCTCTTTGGACGCCGGATATTCCAGGTGATGGGATTATAGGTTCGACGCTGCGATTGGCAAAACCGAGTTTTTCAATGGTTGTTAGAAATATTGCTGAGTCGAACTTCACAGATCTTAACCTCATCAGCAAAGAGCCTTCCGAACAGCCCCAGAAAATGTATCGACGCTTGGATCTCGGTTCAAGATGGGAATACCCAAGCCTTTGGATTTTTGGAGGCCGTGGTTCTCTAGACATTCGTGACATTGGCCATCCCAACTGGACTGCGCGAAAAGGTTTCCATGCTGGACTTGAATTCGATTGGCGTGTTTTTAGTTGGTGGAAAGGGCAGTACCGAGTCGGTATCAATCAAGGGTATTTTACCGCGGGTTTATCAGCTCTATTCACGATTTTCAATTTGGATCTTGTCACCTACGGCGAAGAGGTCGGAAGCGTGAATTCACCTAAGGAGTCGCGCAGGTATGCCCTGCGGGCGAGTCTGAACTTTTGATGATTTTCGGGGGGCTGACTACCTCACCAGGCACTGGCCATAAGCCCTCCTCCCCCTTTATATAAAAATAGTCGTAGCCTCCAGGCTGTCCAAGGAAATTTGTGGACAATATATTGTCCACAAATTTCCGGCAGCTTTCACGGCGTTGATCGGAGGCGTGGATAGCGTGGACAACCTTGCGGTTGACCACTGCTACCCACAGCCAGGGGTCAGCTACTACGAGTTTTTTTATTTTTTTAGGAAGGGGAATTTGCTTGACTGACTTTTCGTGTTTCTATTCGGGATGGC
>JBGATJ010000071.1:0-23607 GCA_044229295.1 Pseudobdellovibrionaceae bacterium | reverse complement strand
AAAAAGCAGAGCGGCTCCAGGCTCACCTGATCATGTATGCACAGTTTCATAACAATGTTCTTATTTAAGTAGTCAGAGCTATCCCTCAAGGCTTTTGATCTATCAACAATTAGAGGGGCCAGTTTACTAAGTTTTGGAGCGCGTGGCTACAGAGTTCCGTGTCAGAAAGGACAAAAAGGTGTAAGCCCGGGGCTCCAGCGGCTTTAAGCTGTTCGACAAAGCGAAGGAAGACGGAAAGGACTTGATCTGCATTCACTTTCGTTTCGTCAGCAGGGAGGGCGGCAAGCAACGACTCCGGCATAGAAACTTCAAATCGTTTGGCCATCTTTTCGGCCTGCTTTCGATTTTTGAGGATTCGAGTGCCAGGAAGTACCGGAGTGGTCACTCCACAGGCCGCGCACTCGTCAACAAAGCGCATGTAGGAATCGACGTCAAAGAGCATTTGCGTGATTCCGTACTCAGCTCCAGCATCGACTTTGCGCTTGTAGTATCCCACACGTTTTTCGTAGCTTGAGTCATCAGGATATGCAGCAGCGCCAATGCAAAACTGCGTTGCTAATTCTGGTTTCACCTCAAAATTTTTTCGTTTTAAAAACTCTCCGCCATTGAGTTTTACAATCTGTTCAATCAGTTGATAGGCATAGGGATACGAGTTCTCTTTCGGCTTCCAATCCACATCTCCCTGCGGAGGATCCCCTCGTAACGCAAGGATGTTTCTGATTCCAAAGTAGTGGTGATCCATCAATTGGTTTTCGACCTCTTCGGGCGTAAGATCGCGTGATGTGAAGTGGGCAATTGCGGGACGTTGAAAATGGTCTTTGATCGCTTGAGCGATAGGAAGGCTTCCCCCGCGTAAACTTCCGCCAGCGCCTTTAGTCACGGAAAGAAACTGGGCGCCTGATCCCACGAGGTGATGAATTTGCGAAAAAATTTCGTCTTGAGAAGAGCCATTTCGAGGCGGAATCACTTCGGCTGAAAATGTGAATTTGTTTTTCTTCAGAAGTTCAATGATTTTTTGATCGGGTCGGTAAATCGTCATGGTGTGAGTTCCTGGGGAGCTGATCCGACAGAAAAATATTTGGCTTCGGGATGGTGAAACACAACCGCAGAAACGCTGGCCTCAGGATCCATCATAAATCCCTCTGTCAACTGAACGCCAATATCTTCTGGTTGCAAAAGACTAAAAATTTGCGACTGATCTTCAAGACGAGGACATGCTGGATAACCAAACGAGTAACGCTTGCCAAGATATTTGGCCTGAAAGCGATCCAGCATCGTTAAGTCCGGCGAATCTGGGTGGCCCCAAGCTCCTCGTAGGAAGGAGTGAAGATACTCTGCAAAAGCCTCTGCTGTTTCAATAGCAAGCGCTTGTAGAATGTGAGATTTTAAAAACTCTCCTCGGTCTTTGAGCTGCGCAGAGGTTTTACGGACCTCGTGGCCTGCGGTCACGACAAACATGGCAATATTATCGCTGATAGAAGGGCTAGACTGCGGCCTCACGTAGTCTGATAAGCAAAGATGAGGGCTCTGAGGTTGTCGTAAAAAATCAAATGTTGCAAGTTTTTCGCTGCCACTTTCGTTCCAGAGACTAAGCAGATTCCCTTCGCTACTTGCTTTGAAAAACTGATAAACCGCCGTTGGTCGAATCACATCTTGGGCGCGGTAGGTTTGTTTGACTTCTTCTACAGCCTGGAAAATTTCGTAAGCCCGAGGGTCTTCGGCTTCTAAAACTTTGGTTAGTTTCTTGTCGCGATCAATATCACCAATGATTTTTGCAGCTTTTGCCTTAATTCCTAAGTGCCTCGTGTAGAGCATCAGTGGATTGATATATTTCCAAATTTGTTCAAGAGGAGTGCTGCGAACCACATGTCGCCTGAAATCCGGTGGCTGAGGCACTTCATTGAGAATTCGAATGGCATCTGAGCGTTTTGTCGAGATTTCGACCTTAACTGTAGGTTTGTCTGAAGTTGCCGCCGCAGCTTCTTTGGCTTTAGTTCGCTTTTCTTGATTGTCGGAGCGGACTTTTGCAAACTTCTGGGGGTCCATCACTTGGTTCGCAAGATCAAGCCCGTTCATAGCATCAGAAGCATATAGAACTTCTCCAGTGTAAGCAGGGAGAATGCGTTTTTCAGTAAAGTTACGAGAAAGAGCTGCTCCGCCGACTAACATTGGAACATTGATTCCAGCCTGCGACAAGTCCTCAGCGGTTGTGATCATCTGCTGCGCGGATTTGACGAGAAGTCCCGACAAGCCAATAATGTCTGGTTTGTGCTCACGAGCGCCTTCAATGAGTTTCTCTGGCGGAACTTTGATTCCTAAGTTGATCACACGATAGCCGTTATTAGAGAAAATAATATCCACAAGGTTTTTACCGATGTCGTGAACATCTCCTTTGACGGTGGCAAGTAAGACTTTCCCACGTGTGGAGCTCTCGGTTTTTTCCATGAGAGGCTCAAGGTGAGAAACGGCGGCTTTCATAACTTCAGCGGACTGAAGAACTTCGGCAACGATGAGTTTGTTGTCATTAAAAAGTCGACCGACCTCGTCCATCCCAGTCATGAGAGGTCCATTGATAACATTCAGAGGACTGAGCTCTTTGAGGGCAAGGTTGAGATCTTCAATGAGGCCTTCTTTAGTGCCGTCCACGACGTTCCTGGCAAGGCGTTCAAAAAGGGGAATATCCGACCGATCGACTTTGACTTTGCCTTTGCGCTCGCGAAAGTGCGCGGCAAAAGCAGCAATGGGATCGGTGCCGCGATTGAATATCAAATCATTGGCAAGTTCGATTTCTTCCGGCGGGAGCGATGCAAACCGCTCGAGCTTTTCTGAGCTAACGATGGCAAGATCAAGGCCTGCTTGCACACAGTGATTGAGAAACACCGAGTTCAGGACTTCGCGGCCCGCGTTTGGAAGACCAAAGCTGACGTTAGAAACTCCCAGAACAGTTTTACATTGCGGGAAATGCTGTTTGATCAAACGCACGCCTTCAATCGTTTCAACGGCAGAGCCAACGTAGTTCTCATCGCCAGTTGCACACGGGAAGACGAGCGGATCAAAATAAATATCGTGGGGACTGACGCCATATTTTTTAGTTAGTAAATCAAACGACCGCTGAGCAATTTCGAGTTTGCGCTGGCGAGTGACCGCCATTCCTGACTGCGGGTCTTCGTCGATGGTTCCAACAACGAGGGCAGCTCCATAACGTTTCGCTAGAGGCACGACCTTCTCGTAGCGTTCTTCGCCATCTTCAAGGTTGATGGAATTGATGATGGATTTACCTTGGCAGTAAGTGAGAGCAAGCTCGATGACTTTTTCGTCAGTGGAGTCGATCATGAATGGGACTTTGACGACTTTAATCACCTGGTCCATGAAAACTCGGACATCGTCGATCTCGCTACGATCTGGGTTTGAGAGGCAAATATCGATAATGTGCGCCCCAGACTTGACCTGATTGCGGGCGATCTCTGCCGCTTCTTCGTATTTTTCTTGGGTAATAAGGGTCTTAAATTTTTTACTCCCAATTACATTTGTACGTTCGCCAACAATGATCGGTCGCATTTCATCACTGACTTCTAAAAAGTCGATTCCAGAAAGATAAGCGCGATCTAGTGTAGGAACTGCGCGAGGATTCACGCCCCTCACCAAACGAGCAAAGCTATGCACGTGATCGGTGCGAGTCCCACAGCATCCGCCTACAAAATTGATCCATCCCTGATCGATGAAGTGTTTGAGGATCTTGGACATCATATCAGGCGTTTCGAGATAACATCCATCTTCATCGGGCAAGCCGGCGTTGGGCACACATGCGACACGAAATGGTGCGATCTTTGCGAGAGTTCGGATGTGATCGGTCATAAACTCTGGGCCCGTTGCACAGTTAAGTCCAATGTAAAGGAGATCCTTGTGCATCACCGATGCTAAGAACGCTTCGACGGTTTGCCCTGCAAGCATCGTCCCCATAGTTTCGATGGTTCCTGAGATGGCGATGGGGATTTCTTCTTTGCGCTCGGCGAACACCCGGTCAATGCCAATCAGAGCCGCTTTAATATTTCGCGCATCTTGGCAGGTCTCAACTAAAAAATAATCGGAGCCTCCATCAAAGAGACCGAGGGCTTGGGTATAGAAGTTCTCTATGAGTTCTGAAAACGTCGCGCCGCCGGTAACCGAGAGGGCCTTGGTCGTAGGCCCCATGGAGCCGGCAACCCACCTTGGTCGATCGGGAGTTCCAATGCGGTCGCAGGCCTCGCGTGCAATCTCGGCAGCTTTTTTACTGATTTCGTAGGCTTTCTCGCCAAGATTGTACTCAGCAAGGACCAGTGGCGTGCTACCGAAGGTGTTTGTCTCAACGATATCGCAATCGGCTTTAAGATACATTTCGTGAACTTTAGAAACCAAATCAGGGCGTGTGAGCACGAGATTTTCGTTACAACCTTCAAGATCAACGCCGCCAAAATCTTCGGCAGTTAAATCCATGGATTGAAAAGCAGTTCCAGTGGCGCCATCGAGCACGAGAATGCGATTTGCAGCGGCCGCGATGAGAGATTGCGAACGGGGGCGAAGCGGATATCGTTGAAGCAATGGATTGGTCCTTTTTTAACTTGTTGATGTATCACAGTTTGGAGGCGTGGATAAGAACTAATGCCCGCATTTATGCGCCGTGATATTTGTGTTCTTGATTGAAACTCAGCGGTTATTTCGTAAGGGTGTGTGAGAGGAGTTTACTGCCCTTGAGTCAAATACGATTGGACGTAAAAAAAGAGATCGATTTTTACATTGGGGGACTGCTCGTCTTTTTGCTCTACATTCCGGTGCGCATCCTAGGGCTCTCCCTCAAGCGCAACCATCACCTTGTTCCACCCAAGCACATCACCATCATCAAGCTCTTAGGCGGAGGCAGTTTACTCCTGGCTCTCCCAGCTCTTTTGGCAATTCGTAAAAAGTATCCCGATTGTCGATTTTCCCTCGTGTGTTCTCATGGCATTAGGTCAGCAGCGGAGTCCCTCAAAATTTTTGATGATGTGCGAGTGATCGATGATCGAGGCGTAGGTGCTCTTTTGAGCTCAGCTTTAGGCACTTGGATTTGGATGCTACGCAACTGCGAGACTGTCATCGATCTTGAGGTGCATTCAAAATTGACAACGATTTATTCGACCATCTCCATGGCTCGCAATCGCATTGGATTTTATGACAAGAACTCTGAGTGGCGAAAACGCATTTACACGCACTCCATTTATTTTAATGTTTTTAATTCGGTCTACGAGTTTTATGATGGAATTGCGTGTTTATTTGAATGCACTGAAATCTCGATCATATCGGCCCGTGAGCATCTGGAGTCGCTGGTCAACTCTGAGTTAAACCCTGAGCTCAAAGGGTGTGTGGCTCTTGGAGTCGGGTGTTCGGATTTGAGCCTTGAGCGACAATGGCCTGTCGAGCGATGGATCGAACTTCTACAGGCGTTGAAGCGCCAATATCCTCAAATGAAATTTGTTTTCCTTGGTGGCCCCGGGGATTTTGCATTTTCAGATCGGATTGCGTCCCAAATCGATGGAAGTTTGAATTTTTGCGGCAAGCTCAAGTTGATGGACTCAGTAAGTGTTCTGAGGCGTGCGTCTTTGTTTCTGGGAATTGACTCCATGCTTTTGCATTTTGGACGTATGCTTCAGGTTCCATCAGTCAGTTTGTGGGGACCGACTCGGCCTCACATCCTTTTACGACCTGGTCTTGCGCCGGAGTACGCATCCTATTCAGAAATTTCCTGTTCTCCTTGTGTGCACATCACTGAAAAACCGCCCTGTCGAGGACAGAACATCTGTATGCAGAGCCACAGGACCGAAGCTGTCTTAGAAAAAGCGGCCTCACTGATTTCAAGTAAAGCCATATCTCAGCGGAAAGTAGATCGCAGCGGGATATGGGTTGTAGATCCGAACTTCTCGATTCTGCGATGTGAGATTGATGTGATCAAAGAGAGTTTCTCGTGAAACGATCGTTACAGTACTATCAGGTTTTTGTTTGCATCCTATTTTTTGTTCTAGGACTGCAAGCGTTTCTTAAGCCGGCATTGAGTTATGGCGATTCCCACAGTGATGCTGACGTGCTTATCAGTGGTGAGAATTTTGCAAAGTTCGGTTTTCGTGAATCTTATGGAGCGCCGGTTTTTGACCGCCGTGGTTCCTACATCGAATGCAAAAGTCGGGGTGAGTTCTGTGCTTATGTTCATTATCCTCCGCTTCCCAACTGGATCAATGGGGCTTTTCAGACACTTGGTCTTAGAGACTTGGCGTTTTTTCGTTTTATAGCTTTAGGTTTTTCGTTTCTTGCGGCCTTGGTTTTGCCGTGGGCTTTGGCCCCGATACTCGGAGCCTCAAGCGTGGCCACTTCTCTTGTCGTTATTTTAAATCCTGTCTTTTTGGATCTTGCTGATAGTTTGCATCAGTTCCCGCTGAACTATCTTTGTCTGTTTATTTTTATCGGAGCGTGGCTTCGCTATTTGCAAATTCCCAGCGTTCGTGGGCTCATCTTTGCAGTTTTGAGTTTTTTTGTAAGTACGTGGACGAGCTTTGAGTACTTTGCTTTTATTCCCATCTTTGCGTTTTTAAGTTTGCTACAAGTCAAAGGGAGATCGTGGAAAGGCGCAGACTGGTTGGGGTTAATTGGGATTGGATTTATTCCCATACTCACTTTAGTCACTAGGATCTACCAGCAGTCTTTTTTGTTCAGTTCGTGGCAAGAGTCTGCGGGCGTATTCACTCACGCTGCGCAAACTCGAGTTGCTCTGTCGTGGAGTCAGTTTCTTTACAAGGGCCAATCGCGTATTATCGACTATATCTTGCCAGCTCTTCCTTGGGTTTTGTTGGTCGGCGGGTTTTATAAAAAGTGGCCTCTGGTCTCTTCAAAATTAAAATCCGACCTTCTTTGGAGTGGAATATTTTTTGTATGTGGTCTTACGTGGTGGGTTTTGATGAGACAGCACGCGGTAGTTCACGCACACACGTCTCATCAGTTTTTACTTTTCTTTGGAGTGTTTTTTGTGGCTCTGGCGCAAATGGCTTTTGAAATCGCAGGGCAACAAAAATGGCGGTATGCTCTTTGGCCGCTGATCATCCTGACGTTGGGTGTGAATTTAGGAAGAGCTAAAGTCCTCAGTCGGACCATTTCCATCAACAAACGGGAGTTTGAGGTTGTAAAAACTCAAGAGGCCTCGCTTTTGGAACTTGAAAAGTGGTCAAAGACCTTAGAGCCAAATACGAAAGTGTTTTTGGACTCGAGGGCCCATGCTCTGGCTTATCATTTCAGACGGGATTTTAGGTATTTTGACGAAGATCAGATTTGTAAAGACCCTAACAATCGCACCATTGTAGTTTTTGAGGATGCGGACACGCCGGCGTTTGCGAGGTGCTCGAAAGCGTTTTCGCAAGTGCGCCGGCTCGGGCGATTTTTCTTATTTGCTGATTGATCAGATTGTTTAGGCTAAATTTTATTTTATTTCCTTTTTCCTGCGCCGTCATCGTCATTGCGTACGGGGCGAAAACATCTTGCTCCGAAGGAGTTTTAAAATTCTGGGCTGGCACGATGTAACGGGGCATTTTGAACTCCGCATTCATAAAACGAATATTCACGGTCGTCTTATCGTATTTTGTAACCCCGGCTCAAAACCGCGTCAGTCCAACCGGGCCGGCTTTAGCTACGGAAACCAATAATACCCCGAGGATCAATAATTGTAACTTCATTGTGCAGCTCCTTCCGGATGGATGCCTAGTTTTTGAGAAAATCACATTTGCGATTAGGTACTTCGTGAAGGTATTTCGGTGGTGCGGGTTTTTCTGGCTCTGGTTTTGGAGCCGAAGCCGGAGGTGCCGGTGGTTGGATATCCGTCGTAGAGAGGCTAAGTGGTGCAACGGGGTTGTTGTAATCTATTTTTAACTTTAAAGCCATACCGTTAGCTTTGGCTTTAATTGGAGTTAAACTTCTCTTAAAACTCTCACAATCGTCACCTGCCTGTCTGCCTTCAAACATTCTGGTATAGACGTAAGATCATCGCGAACCTCTATCAATTCTCATGTGAAGACCGTATCCATCGTGGGAAAAATAATGTCAAAAGAATCAAAATTGAAGAGGACTTGCTCATCGTTCACCTTTGATTTCAGTTTGTTTTACTTTCTACAACGGTTTAGATTTCGAGTTCCTTCGAAGCTTCGCATTTTTGATCGCAGCCCTATTTAAAGCTCTGTAAGCATCCCGATCGAGAGTCACCTGCTGGACCGAAGGAACAGTAAACTTTTCTGCACTCACGGCCGTCCTGGGGAGCTTGAACTCGGACTCAAACCAACCAATCGTCACACTGTCTTTGGCGACCGTTCTAACCTCGGCATCAAAATGAACAGGCCCTAACGGAGCCGCTTGGGCGACTAATGCATTGAGAAGGATGGTAAAAATAATTTGAAAAATCAATTTGCAGCTCCTTCCGGGGGCGTTGGATTCCTAACAGTTTCAGTTGTTGCTAAACATTGATCAACAGTTTTATCGCTGTCTTTGCATGTGACCAGGAACTGGCTAATGTGTCTTTCGCCGCTCGATCCTCCAGAGAGGGTGCAGGTCACATATGCTAATTTGATGGCGGTCCGGCAGCTTGATTCTCCGATGGGAAACGTAATAGGTTTCGCGCCCTTTTCGGCGCCCTCGAAGTTGCAAGTTTCGGTCATTTTCAATGTTTTTCCTTCAGGCTCTTTGGCCGCTTCCGGAGTGCCATCTGAATTGATTTTTGAGCCTTTCGTGAAATCATCGGCCTCTCTAAAGTTAGCTTTATTTTTAAATGTGGTTTTGACATAAGATCCTGATTTTTTGATAGATCTAATATTTTGATCTATAGTTTTGGCAATGGCCCGACAATCTTCAGAGTCTTCGAGGAGAAAGGAGGCACTCGTGTAAATAGGTTCTGTCTCATCTTTGACGTACACCATTATGTAATTCTTATCGCAGACAACTCTCATGCCGTCGGGATTATCTTCCCTGTATAGGTCGGCCGCGAAAACGGCATGGGTGAAGAGAAGTATTACTACTGATATGGTAGACAGTGTTGATCTTGAAAAAATAACATTAACTTTAGAAAGCATCGAGCCCCCCCCACTTTCAGTCTAAGAAAGGCGAGGGGAAACGTAAAAGGACTGGCAGTGTTTCGAAGATTTCTGGATCCCTGGCAGTGTTTCGAAGATTTCTGGATCTAAGTCTTCGTCACTCCTCAATCACCCGGTATGGATTGTCTGCATACTCAATCAAGTAAAGCGCAGGCTCGATATTTTTTTTCAAAACCACATCGATCAGTTTTTGGCCAGGATAAAATCCACTGCCTCCAAGTCCCGACCGAGGATCAAGCTCAAATGTAAATGAAATGATCCCGTGCTCTCCATAGGACCAGTCAGTGGTGTCGCCACTTGCGATATAGAGGTCTGAAGATTGTTGCGGCTGATAATGGTTCATTTTAGCCATGGCTCTTGCCATGGTTTCGTGAACTTTTCTATCTTGCTCTTTGGAGATCCTACTGTGAGTGTGTCCCCAAGGATACAAAATCAGCTCTGAGAATGTATGAAACGACAGTAAAGTCGTGATGTTCACGTGAGCCTCGACATAATTTTTGATGGCTTGAGTCTCAGGCTCACTAAACGGTTTGGGGCCTTTATAGACGTCGCTAGATCCGTCATCACTAGATCCGCCAGTTCCCCATTTGAATCCATAGTTTCGATTGAGATCAACACCGTAGGTTCCATCGGCGTTTTGCATGCGATTTTTGCGCCACATGTGATAACGATCTCCAGAAACATCAAACTCAAGTCCGTCGGGATTGACGGCTGGAATGATGTGAACATCGCGGCCGTTCAGAAGGTTCACAATTTTTTCGTTGCCGTCTTTGTACTCCTTCAATAGGTACTCTGCAAATAAGAGCGGAGTCTCTACAGAGATATGCTCTCGAGCGTGGTGACCGCCCATAAAAATCACAGCTGGCAGCTTATCAGCCTCTTTGAGGTTTCCTGAGATCCTAAGAACTGGAATATCACGTCCTTCAACGGATTTTCCAATGGAAGAGACCTCGAGAATGTCTTCGTATTCAGATTTGAGGTCCTCAATTTCTTTGGTGAGTTCATCGTAGTTGTGAAACTTCTGATCGTCCTTGGGGAAGTCCAAAGTTTCCCGTAGCTGAAAGCTGGTTTCAAGCCAACCGAGCTTTTCGACTCGCTTCATCTCCTGAAGTGAACCTGTCGCATACACGGTTTCGTCGATAACAGCATCGATGCTCACTCCTGTATCTGCAATCACACTTCGCTGAAACTTATCCAGCGCTTTAATTTTTAAGAAATACCTATGCACATCATTCGTGTGCGCCGATTGAATCGGAAGCATGATCATCGCTGCCGATAAGATGGCTCCAACAAAATTCCTTTTGCCTAAATTCATTTTCCCCTCCATGTGGTGAAGAAAATGCTAGCAACTCGACGTAAGTCTAACAATCATTTCGCATCGAGTAACCTATGAATAATACTAATACGAACGATTGGGGGACCTACTGGAGGTTCTGAACTTCGGCGACGTACGGGAGGTTTCTATAAAAACCCTGATAATCAAGGCCGTAACCTACGACAAACTCATCTTTGATTTTGAAGCCGACGTGATCAAGTTCACAAGGAGTTTTCAGTGCGTCGGGTTTAAACAAAAAAGCTACCGTCGTCAGAGATTTTGGATTTCGAGCTTGTAAGGTTTTTTTCAGATAGTTCATGGTAAGACCGGTATCCACAATGTCTTCAACAAGGAGAACATGTTTATTCTCTAGAGGATGCGAGAGGTCTAAAGTGAGCTTAACTTCGCCGGAAGACTTTGTACCGCCGTGATAGCTCGACACACCCAAAAACTCAACTTCAACGTCGATGTCTAGGGCCCTGATCAGGTCAGAGAAAAATATGAATGAACCTTTGAGCACGCAAACGGCAACAACGGGCTCTTTTTGGAACTTTTTGGTGAGTGCTGCACCTAACTCTTGAACTTTTTCTTGCACTTGTTTTTCGCTGATCAATTTTGACAGTTTGAGTTGGGTCATGGTGGCTCCTCTTGATGAGGTGATAGCCAGTTTATCTCGAAAACTCAAGCAAAACTATGAATGGAGTTTCTTCCTTGCGGTAGGAGGTAGAGTTCATCACTCTTAAAAAACTATTGTTAAACAGGTCCATTTCTTTAGGGGTGAGAGCTAGTTTTGGCAATACACCTAGCATATAAGCGGCTTGATCATGGGCCAACTCAAACCCGGCTACGTACTGTTTTTGATCAATGGGAGCGTTGGCGTCTGCAGAGTCGCGAAGGTTCACCATCAGTTCCCACTCGCCGCGGACTCTTCCACCCTGGTTCTCTAGAACAGCAACTCGATGATAAAGACCAAGAGCTGCACCCTCGTCGCCATCTCCGTCTTTGACACCGTCAAACCATGTGACCCTTTGAGTTTTACCATCGACTTCGTGAATGGGCTGTGGACTTTCGTAAACTTCGAGGTGTTGCCATTTTTCGGCGCCGGCGAGTTTCTGTTTGAAATTTGGGATCTGGCCTGAGCTGAAAAAAACCGAAGATACATGATTTGGAGCCTGCGCACTTTCCTCAACAAGCCGTCTCATCTCATCTGCCGGAAGCGTAGCATAAGTGATTTTAAATCGTGGCGGCGAAGTTGCGACAGCTCGATCCCCCGTTGCTGCAGATCCCACCTGTGACGAATCAGAGGCCGCTGGCGCGGCTGCGGCCGGCGGCGGTGCCGATGCGGGAGCTGCCATTTCAGCGTTAGGTGGAGAAGTTGCAGATTCAGCTTCTTCACTTGAGGCCGAAGACAAAGAGGTTTCATTCACGTTAGAAGGCGGAGCTGCTCGTTGGCTGCTCGCAACTGATTGCGACTTGGTCTGACGATCCGACGAAGGAAGCCCTTTTAAAAAAGCAATTCGCTCCTGGAGTTCATTTCTATTGTTGGTACGAATGTAGAAAATTGATCCGCCAACGAGTACGGCGGCAAGACCAATATGCACGAATGGACTCAAGAAAAAACGCTGAAGAAAACTTTTTTGGGGAGGCTGATAGGCAGTCATATTCACGCCACAACTGGCGCAATATTGATCTTTAGGCTGACGAAAACCACATTTCGGGCACGTGACCAGCATTAAATCCGCATTCCTTCCGGGCTAGAGAGACGATGAGACTTGACGCATTATCTACCAATCCCTACATTAAATTTAATAAAGAATCGTGTGTTTTAACAATCATTTTCTGCCTTGCTTCTACGAAAAGAGTTTTCATGGAACATTTTCCAGTCTTGTGCCGTGAAATTATTGAATTTTTCAAGACGACTCCTAGACCTCAAATCAGCAGTTACTTGGATGCTACATTCGGGAGAGGCGGACACTTGCGAGCCGTGCTGGATGAATTCCCAAATATTCGAGCGGTGGCCGTGGATCGAGATGAACAGGCGCTGGCTTCAGGTCGTGAAAATTTCATTCAAAGTAACGTCACTTTTGTGAAGTCAAATTTCGCAGATATCGGTGCCCTTAATCTTGGTTTGTTTGATTTAATTTTAGTGGATTTGGGAGTGAGTTCCCCTCAGCTTGACCAAGGTCATAGAGGTTTTAGTTTTTATCATCAGGGTCCTCTTGATATGCGCATGGATCAAGCGCAAGAAATCACAGCGGCAGATGTTGTGAATGAATTTTCTGAAGGGGAGTTGATTGAGGTTTTCAGGACTCTCGGCGAGGTTTATCGTCCAGAGCGAGTTGTACGCGCGATCGTGAATGATCGCAAAAAGAAAGCTTTCACCGAAACTCAAGAGCTGGCATCCTTAATCGAGAGGGTTGAAGGGTGGCGAAAGACAGGCCATCACCCAGCAACGTTATTTTTTATGGCTTTGAGGATGCAAGTGAACCAAGAGCTACAGTCGATCGAGCGGGGAATTCCGGCGCTCATCTCAAGTCTCAATCCGGGAGGGAGACTTGCCATTTTAACTTTCCATTCCATCGAAGATCGCCTCGTCAAACAAATTCTTAAATCTCCCGCGCATGAAAATGACGGGCTCATGATTACAAAAAAAGTCGTTAAGCCGACCTTTGCTGAAACAAAAGAAAACTCTCGCTCTCGTAGCGCCAAACTTCGCGTGTTTGAAAGGACTTCTGCACATGAAAAAGTTTCTGATTGAACTGCGCCCATTTTTAAGCGTGCTCATCATCGTTGGTTCTCTGTTTTCAGTCGCATTTCTGCAGATGGAAGAGCGTAGGCTTGGCTACAATATTTTGAAGCTCAACAAAGAGCTCAAGATCGCCAAAGAGCAAAAACGAACCGCCATCGTTCAGTTGGCCCGATTTACAAAGCCGCAAAGAGTGGAGTTGTTAGCGCAACATCGAGGTCATTTAAAGAAAATCAACAATGAGCAGCTCATTCACCTCACTGGAGCTGAATGGATGACTCAACACTGATTTTTCTGGGGGCTTGGCTTTGAAAACTCGAGTGATTTTGATTTTTATGGTGTTGATTGGTTTGTGGTCGCTGCTTTTCATGCGAGCCACTTACTTGCAAGTTTTGCCCAATGAAAAACTGCAGAGCCTTGAAAGACGACTTTTCCAAACCGTGGTTAAGTTGAATTCCAAGCGCGGAACAATCCAAGATCACAACGGCAGAGAACTAGCCCTTGCTCAGTCCGCGTTCTCGCTTTTTGCGGACCCCTCGTTGATCGAACACCGCCGAGAGACAGCTCGAGTTTTGGCAAAAGAACTTGGAATGGGATTTGATTTTGTTTACAGCAAGATCAAAGACCCTCAAAGACGTTTTGTATGGGTCAGTCGATACCTCCCGAAAACAAAAAAAGAAAAAATCGAAGCCATGGGAATTCGTGGATTGGTTTTTGTCGAAGAGTGGAAGCGGGTTTATCCCAATGACAATCTTGCATCTCAACTTGTTGGCTTTGTCGGCGCTGATGGGCAAGGCCTTGAAGGCGTTGAGCTCTACAAAAATTTTGATTTGAAGGGTGAGAACAAATCTTTTCTTGTAAGGAGGGATGCGCGGGGGCGGCCTCTGATGTCCAACGGGACTTTGTTTTTAGATTATCCAGAAGGCGCTGATATTCGTCTGACTGTAGACAGCGAGATCCAGTACTTTTTAGAAAAGGAACTAGGTAAAGCGATGTCTGAGCATCAGGCAGAGAGAGCTGTCGGAGTTGTGTTAGATGCGCAGACGTCTGCAATTTTAGCAATGGCTTCGGCTCCCTTTTTTGATTTAAACCAGGCCAGTCGCGTTTCAGGAGAGCTTCGAAAAAATCGTGCTGTCACTGATGCCTTTGAACCCGGCAGCACCATGAAGGCCTTTGTTATCGCGTCCGCGCTGCGAGAGAAAGTCGCGGCCCCCAACAGTAAGTACTTTTGTGAAGGTGGGCAGTTCAAAGTCGGCGATCGCGTGATTCGCGAAGCTGAATCCAAAGAAAAGTTTGGTTGGATGACAGTGGGTGAGATCTTGGCGCTGTCTTCGAATATTGGAACAACAAAGATTGCCTTTGAATTAGGGGCAGAGAAGCTGCGTCGTGGGTTGATGGATTTTGGTTTTGGCACTCGAAGTGGCGTAGACTATCCAGGCGAGAGCAAAGGGATTTTACAGCCTCTCCCGTGGAAGCCGCATTTGCTATCGAATGTTTCGTTTGGTCATGGAATCGCGGTCACTCCTCTGCAAATTGCTAACGCCTACGCCGCTATTGCAAATGGTGGAATTTTGCACAAACCGTATTTGATCGAAGGAATTCGAAACTCAGAGACAGGCAAAGAGGAGATGACTCAACCTCAGGAAGTGCGACGTGTGCTCTCTAAAGAAGATGCAGCAAAAATGCGAATGATGCTCGCAGAGGTTGTGAGTCCTTCTGGGACAGGGATGAACGCTAAGGTGAACGGATACATCGTCGGTGGAAAAACCGGAACAGCTCAAAAAGTGAATCATGTGACTGGCGGTTATCTAGACAAATCCTACATCTCAAGTTTTGCCGGGTTTATCCCAGCTCAGGATCCTAAGTTTGTGATTTACATCGCCGTCGACAATCCAAAAAAGGGTTACTATGGAGCTCAAGTCGCGGCTCCCGTATTCTCGCGAGTGGCCTCATATGCCGTTCGTAAAGTCGGTATTGCTCCCCAGCTTCTTTCGGATAAAAATCTTTTCCCATTTGAGAAAACGGCCATCAAGAAGAATGGCCCTCGTCCTAAAGATGTGGTTGCCGAATTGGTAGATCCATTGCCTGTAGTTTCAGAGGTGAAGGCAAAAACTCACTTAGCCGATTTTATAGGTCAAAACCGCAATCGGTTTGAAACTGTCCCAAATTTAGTGAACCTGAGTTTGCGTGAGGTCTTTAGAGAAATGAATGGTAAAGACATTCAGTTAAAGATAAAGGGCCGCGGTCGCGTGGCAGAAATGGATCCACCGGCCGGAGCCCCTTTTCCAGAAAACCGAAAGATTACGGTTTATTTGAAATAGAACTATTTTTTAGAAACAGGAGGCAGAACGATTTTGTCTTCTGTTCCACCGCAGAGTGGATGTTTGAAACCGTTGGCAGCTTCGCCAGCAGCAAGAAAGAGGATGTTGTCATCTTTTGCAACGGTAACTCCTGCAGGAACAAAATCCAAATTCAAATTTTTTCGAGTTCTCCATGCAATGTTGTGGTCAGCACACGAAGAATCTCCGCTCACGCCAAGTCCTCCGATAAGATCTCCCTTTTTATCATAGAGAGCCAAGCCGCCACCAAACACGTTTACGCCGCCAATTCTTCTGCCGACCATAGGATCGCGAACTTGGCCAAATTTTTTGGCATCGCCGTGGTATGCAACTTGTTCATCAACAGGGTTTGATTCTTGAAGACCAAACAAACTTCCACCAGGTTGAACTGCTGAATAAAGGTTTGCGGTAGAAAGAGAAAGACCAGGAAGAGAAAATGCATTTGCAGTATTTGCTTTTTGCGCCGAAATCACTCGGCTTCCGGGCCATTGATCGCCGCGGTCTTTTCCGGTGAACGCAACAGCACAGACTTCGCCGTCTCGAGAAACAAGAGTTCCCCACATATCAAGGTTAAAACCACCGTTGTCTTGCGCGCGGGCAGCAGTAAGTGCAGCCTTAAGTTCTTTCCAAGATGGAAGGTCTTTGCAGTCAGCTTGAGCATAGCCGGTTAAAAAAGTGGTCGCTATAAGAATCGTTGTTGCTAGTGATTTGATCATCCCTAGACTCCTCTCTGTGTGCGTTTGTTGAGCCTTGCGTTTAGTATTTCACAGACGAGCTGTCAAACCTTTCACGGAAGCCGCCTCAATCTTTACGTGCCCTTGATAATTTATTTCACAAGGCCCGCGTGCACGGCTGCCAAAGAAACACTCGCCGTGAGAAGCCAAAGGCACACTCCTTGGAGCAGAGGACTCAGGCCAACAGATTTGAGAGTGGCACGAGTCAAATTTGCCCCGATCAAAAACAAGGTTAATACGAGAGTTCTTCGGGCTATGAGCTCAATGACATGTCCCGCCGGCTGTAAACTTGGAATGAATGTCACAACTGCTGCTGCCAAAAGAAATCCACCAATGAACCAAGGGGGCGCGGGTTTCGCCACATTTTGCTGCGTTGTTTTGTGGCTGCGGCTTTGCCACCATCCTAAACCAAGGGTCACCGGTACAATCCACAGCGCGCGCGCCAGTTTCACTGTGGTGCCAACTTCCAGCGCTTGTGGTCCGTATTGCAAAGTGGCTCCAACCACAGAACTTGTATCATGAATAGCAAGAGCACTCCAGAGCCCAAATGGAACTTGCTCCATGTGAAGGGCATGACCAATCCACGGGAACAAAAATAAAGCTAAAGCATTGAGCATAAAAACGATGCCCAGAGAAACCGACACTTCCTCGCTTTTAGCGTGAAGCACTGGGGCTGCGGCGGCAATGGCGCTTCCTCCGCAGATGGCTGTTCCTACTGAAGTTAGAATTGAGATGATACGATCTACTTTAAAAATGCGACCAAGTCCCAAACCCAGTAGCAAAGTCAGAGCAATTCCACTCATGGTGTAGACAATACCACTCATTCCAACTCGCGCGACAACGAGCAAATTCATTCCTGCGCCAAGGCCCATCACGGACCAAGCCAGAAGTGATTTAGTTAATTTCTTGGTGCGCGACAGATAGGGGTTTTCGAGAGTGAGGGCGAGAAAAATACCTAGGACAAGCGCCGCTGCGGAAGGAACTTCGGGCCAAAGACAAAAAACTCCGCACAGTGGAAAAATCCATCGCGCTAGACTTTCTTTCGTTGATTCAGTCACAAAAACTCGTTTCGCTAAATGAGTGGAGATCCAACTTCTTTTTCATCAGGGGCATCCGCGAATGCTTGTGGGTTAATTGTCTCAACCCATTCGCGGTAAGCTTGGTGAACTTCTTTGATAGGACCGGGTTGGTGCACGGGACCAATGTGCACGATAAGTTTTCCTGGCCTTGGAAAGTAAGCTCCTTTCGGCCAAAGTTCTTTGTTCCCATCAAGATACAAAAAGAGAATTGGAGTCTTGGTTCTCTCTGAAAAAATACTCACCCCGCGCTTGAAGTCATGAATTTTTCCGTCTTTAGATCGAGTGCCTTCTGGGAACATGATGAGCCAAATTCGTGGTAAGTTTGTCAGAAGGTTAAGGCAAAGGGTTATGGCCTCGCCCTTTTTGGCTCCTCGATCAATGGGGATCGCCCCTAAACAGTGCTGTGAAAAAAATGTGAATATGGGGTTAGTGAAAAAATAGTCTTTGGCAGCAGCAATATAGAGATCGAGCCAATATTGACTCGGAATCGAAGCCGCAATGGAAACCGCATCGAGGTGACTTGCGTGATTCGAAATCACAAGAAGCCGCGGCTCTTTTTTATAAAGTTCGTGATAGCTTCCGACAACTTTAAGTCGGATGTAAAAACGAAAACACAGCTTCAGAAAAATAGCCCAGACAAATCTGAAGAGCAGGCTCGTGATATCGCGGTGGCGTGTAAAAAGAGGCAGGTGCTTAAGATGCCCCGGAAGTTTGGTCCACTGTTTATTTTCGTAGTCCCAGTCTTTCATAGTTTTTAAAGTTTCATGATAGGTAGATAAATAATTGAATAGTAATAAATCGGTGCAACAAACACGAGCCTGTCAACCCGCCTTAAGAAATCTCCGCGCCCTAAAACGAAGAGGCCCATCACGCGAATTCCAAGGTCGCGACGGATTACTGTCATTACGAGATCTCCTAGAATTCCCGCAAGTGCGGCAATCAGGCCAGACATCCACCAGAAATCTTCAGAGGCTTCTGGAAGCATAAAGCGCATGAAGCCTGCAAAAACAATGGTAAGTAGGACCGACACCACAGTACTCTCAAGAGTGCGGCGTGGATTAATCCGATTCAGCCAGCGCCTTTTGCCGAGCTGTCGGCCTAGCGCGAGGTTAGTATTATCGCAAAACTCGGTCAGGATCACAAGATACATGACTTGAAACAAACCCTGATGAAGTTTGATGATGAGCCCTAAGTGCATGAACGACCATCCAAGAAAAATAAATCCTAGCAGAGTCAGTGATATGTATTGGATCATCCTTTTGTAAGAGTTCCTGACGAGAGGAACAAGGCAAAGCGCTCCTAAAAAGATCATCGGCATGAGATTGTAGAGCTCGGTGTTATCCCAATATATACAAAGGCCGAGAGCAATGATTCCGGCGTAGGTGATCAAAACGAAATAACTCCGGTGATACATTCCCATGATCTGAAAAAAAACTTTAACTCCGAACAGGGCGATGATTGTGAGCGTGATCAGCGGCCATGGTGGTGGGGCTCCAAAAATTCCGAACATGAGGGGCGCTGCAATCAACCAACTTTTAATGCTCGCCCAAGAAGTGATGAAATAATAATTTTTCTTCCGCAAGAAATAGACGATGAGTCCTGAAGTGAACAAGAAAGAGAGAACTATCAAAACGGTACGTTGATAGATGGGGTTGGACCATGCTGACATATTATTCTCCCTGCCCGATATGATAATCTTTGATCTTTTTATAAAGGCTCGAACGCGAAATCTGCAACAAGCGCGCGGCTTCGTCAACATCAGGTTGGAGTTCCATGGCCCGTTTAATGACAGAGGTTTCAAACTCCGCAACGAGGGTGTTAAGACCCTTGTCTAAATCCACTGACGGGATGATGCCTCCTAGATCCAGAGTCGGGCTTAGCCAACGGTTGACGTCGGAGGCCCGTATGACAGGCAGAGGAGACGATAAACTCAGCTGTTCGCAAAGGCGTTTGAGCTCTCGAACGTTGCCTGGCCAAGAGTATTCTTGCATAGCAGAGAGTGCGTCGGGTGCAAATGATTTATTCCGTCTGGGGCGTTCTTGATTCAAAAAGTGTTGGGCGAGTTCGGGGATGTCCTCGGGGCGTTCACGAAGAGGCGGAACATTGACTTTTTTCCCGCTCATTCGCCAAAGTAAGTCCTCGCGGAAAAGTCCTTTTTGTACTAATTGATTAAGATTTTGGTTTGTGGCAATGAGCACGCGGGTTTTGACGAAAGTGGTTTCTTTGGATCCAACTTTTTTGATTTCTCCGGACTCGAGAAATCGGAGAAGTTTAACTTGAAATGAAAGAGGGAGCGCTTCAACCTCATCGAGAAATAGATCTCCACCGTGGGAGGCTTCGGCAAGACCAATTTTATTTTGGTCAGCCCCCGTAAACGCTCCTTTGAGGTGGCCAAAAATTTCTGATTCAAAAAGGTTTTCTGGAATTGCCGCTAAGTTGACTGAAACCAAAGACCCACGGGACTCTTGTTGGTGAAGGAGAGAAACAATAACTTCTTTTCCTGTCCCAGATTCGCCTTCAATCAAAATGGGACCCGGCTCTCCTTTTAGGGCCGCAAGGTCTTTTTTAATTTTTGCTGAAGCACTTCCCGAGCCAATCCAAGGAGTTTTGAACGTCATACTTGCGGGCTTTTGTCGAAGTTGCCAATGAGCCTCGATTTTCGCTAGCGTATCGAGAACTTCATCCAGATGGAGAGGCTTTGCCAAAAAACGGGAGGCTCCTCGTTTGAGGCAAGCCTCCATCAGCTCTAAACTAAGATCCCCTGAGATCGCGACGGTTTCAATTTGCGTGTTTTCGCGGCTGATTTTATCGAGCACCTTAAGGCCTTCAGCAACATCACTTTTCGGATTCAGATGCATATCTACAAAAGCAGCATGAAACATAATGTGAGGGTTCAGCTGAGCGCTAGAGTTAATGCTCGACATTCTCCAGTGGGGAGGAAGACCCATACGGATGGACTGCACGACCAGGTCATCATCATCTACGACCAACAGATGGTAATACTGCAACTCCGACCTCGCTTTCGATTCAGAATGACGGTTTGCACCCAAGATGGAAAGACCTTTTGCACGACGTTATCCCCATGTAAAGACAATTTGAGTCTTTCCGTAAGGTTCGATAGGTTAACCGATCATTCAAGGGAGAGTCCATGGCGGAGCCTACACGTATTTTGCTGGTAGAAAACATTCATCCTGTTGCTAAGGAACGTCTTGAAGAGCAGGGGTTTCAGGTGGAGCTCAGATCTGACTCTCCCAGTGAAGCAGAGCTGATTTCGCTCATGTCTGGTTTTCAAGCCCTGGGAATCCGTTCAAAGACAGAGCTCAAGCCGCAATTTTTTCAAAAATGCCCCCATGTTGCCGTTGTGGGGGCCTTTTGCATTGGGACCAACCAAGTTGAGTTGACTTCGGCCAATGGGAACGGCGTCCCCGTTTTCAATGCTCCCCACAGCAACACTCGAAGTGTGGCAGAACTTGTGATCGCCGAAATTATCGCACTCTCAAGGCAATTAGGCGACCGCAACTCGGGAGCTCATCTTGGCAAATGGATCAAGTCTGCAGAGGGGTCTCGCGAGGTGCGGGGGAAAACCTTAGGGATCGTAGGTTATGGGCACATCGGAACTCAGCTCAGTATCCTTGCCGAAGCGCTCGGTCTAAAAGTGCTATTCTACGACGTTGTCAAAAAACTCCCCCTCGGAAATGCCAGCAGTCAGTCCCTAGAAGAACTCCTCGAGCAGTCTGATTTTGTAAGTTTGCACGTCCCCGAAACTCCGCAGACGATGAATATGATTAGGGCCAGTGAGCTTCGTAAAATGAAAAAAGGAAGTTATCTGATCAACGCAAGTCGCGGGACCGTCGTCAACATCGAAGATCTCGCGTCTGCCATTAAGGAAAAGCACATCGCTGGGGCCGCTATTGACGTGTTTCCGGTTGAACCGAGCTCCAATAAAGAGGCCTTTAAGAATCCGCTTCAGGGTTTGCCGAATGTGATTCTCACGCCCCACATCGGAGGAAGCACCGAGGAAGCGCAGTACAACATCGGCGTTGAAGTTGCCGAAAGTTTGATTCGGTATTTGAAAATTGGTTCAACTCTAGGTGCGGTAAATTTTCCAAATGTTGATCTGCCGATGCACTATGGAACTCACAGGATCTTGAATGTGCATCGAAATGAGCCAGGCGTTCTTGGAGAGATCAACGGAATTGCCTCGCAGGCAGGAATCAATATCCAGGCTCAGTTTTTGGCGACGGACAGTCGGATTGGGTACTTGGTGATGGATGTGGAGAGTCGGGATGCCCGGGGGGTTGGGGCGGAGATTTCTAAACTTCCACGAAGCATCAAAACTCGGGTTCTCAGCTAGAACTGGTACAAAATACTGTTGGTCGATTTTGCTTGGGCGATTTTGAGAATTCGGGCTGGTTACGACGTATAAACCGCATTAATTTGGCTTTAGGGGCTTTCGCCCAAAGGCTTTCTTTGAGCTCAAGGGTCCGGAAATCCGACCAACATTATTTTGTACCAGTTTGAAACGCGCACTTTTCGTAAGTTAACTTTATTTGTTCCGACATTCAAAATGTCTTTAAGGCCAAGAACAACCTTTCGGCCTTTACGAAGGAGCTTACGATGACAATCACAAAATCCATTCCACGCTTGGCCCTAGTCCTTGCCTCTCCCCTTCTTTTACAGGCTTGCTCCGGGGCAGGCTCCGGTACGACCCCAATCCTTAGCGATGTCGCTCAAATGGCTCAAACCCCAAATGGGATGGAGGCAGCAAACCACGAGACTTCTGAAAATATCGACAATGAACCAATGACCAGCAATCCTGTCGACGATGGTGCACCTGTTGATTCGGACTCTGTGGTTTCAACAGTGGTTACCCAGCCAAAACTCACTGCTTGCAATAGCTCTTTCCCTAATGTCATTCGACCACCCAACAGAACGTACCCAGATGGTCTTGTCATGCAACCTTCTCCAAACACGATGATTGATCTTTCTGGAGTTCTTATGGAGGGACAGCGAAATCCATCTCAGGGAAGTATCGCTAGATTTCAAAATTTTAATAATGTCTGCGTGTCTGGGGGCCAAATGATTGGTCAGCAGGATCCCCAGGAGGTTCCGTGGGTTGTAGGGCATGGAACCTACAATGCTGGAATCCACTTCACAGCTGGCCAAGGAAATATCGTCGTGGAAGACGTTCTCATTAAAAATAGTTTGCAAGACGGGATCAATCTCGCTGGAGGGATGCCTGACAACGTGACCTTTTCTCTTCGTGGAACGCACATCATGAACAACAGTGATGATGGAATTCAAAATGATGGTTGTAAAAAAATTCTCTCAATCGAAGACGTTTTGATTGAATCAAAAATGATTCTCTCTATGCGCCCTGGCGCTGACTCGGGAGCAAACTCAGGATCTTGCGGAAGCTACAATATTCCGATCAAAAATGTTCTCTTTAACGTCATCTGCGTTGCTGATGATCGCCCAGATGGATCTGACAATCGTAACCCTTCAGAAGCTAGAAACAATAACTGTGGTCCAAGCCGATCTGCGAGCCAAGTATTTAAGATGGGCGGCGCTTCCTCAAAAATCGGTATTGATATGAGTGATAGCATCGTTCGCTTTGAAGCGAGATCTCGAAATGGCTGGGACTCTATGGTTTGGCCTAAAGGCAACTACAAAAACGTCACTGTTGTCTGGGACCCCGTTCAACCAGGACTCAAGTACGACGGACCGGCTTTTCCTCCTGGCGTGAAGTTTACAACTGACAAAACCGTTTGGACCAAAGCAAGAAATGCTTGGTTGGCCGCACATCCAAAAGTTGCTGAGTAAAGAAAAACAGATCGAAGGGGGAGATATAAAAAAGATTCTTTTAGCTATTGCCAACTTCGGAATGTTTTAATCGTGCTCCCTCTCATATCGAAAACGTTGCTGCAGGAACCTACGATCGTCCTCTCGTGATCAAAGGACCAGTCGCGACAACCTTTGATTTACGCGGTGTTAAAATCAAAGCTAATTCAAGCGTGCAAAACCCCAACAAATATCCCCTTGTTTTCGACAGCCACGTCTATGCTCGTCACATCCGTGATGACGTAATTGAAAACGACGGGTGCCTCAGCGGTGAACTGGTAGATTCATACCTCGATGATGTTTGGATCGAGTGGACCGAAGCCTCAGATCCGGTTGGAATCGCTAATTACCGCGTCTCTCGCAATGGCCAGTGGGTTGCGGATGTCGCCGGCTACAGTCGTTATTTCGATCGAGATATGGAG
>JBGATJ010000070.1:0-24852 GCA_044229295.1 Pseudobdellovibrionaceae bacterium | reverse complement strand
CGCACGAACCGCAGTTCAACGCAGTCCACCCTACTTCCTCCGAGGAATCGTAATCACCATCGTATCCCCCTGAAGCTCAGTCTTCATCTGAGTCGCATCAAGGCCCGGCTCAAGGCTCACCATTTTCTGAGATTGAAACTGCCCAAACCCACCTCCAGATCCCTGATCAGAAGTTTCGTAAGACATCGTCACATGCAACATCCCATTTTCAGCCTTAACCGTGACCTTATGATGTTTGGGATCCTGAATCTTAATTCTAAAAATAACTTTGTCCTCAAGAGACTCGGTCTGAATGTCTTGATCCCGAAATGTAAATCCACCGGCACCGGGCTCATCATCCTCTTCATCAAGAAGAGATCCACCAAACATCTTCATCTGATCTTCCATCAGTTTGCGCATACGTCGCTGCTGTTCCGCAAAAGGGTCTTCTTGTTGTCCCATGCTGACTTGAAAGTGGTTGGAGTCTGCTAAAATTTTAACGAGGGACTTAAGCTCCGACGCCAAAAATCCAATACACAAACCAAGGGTAAAAATAAAAATCGGATGTCTGAGGGTTTTCTTAATACGTGGATTCATACCAGCCTCATTTTCTAATATAATTGAAAAACGCGGCGATGCCAAGCACGCTGGCAAACACATACAAAACCGTGCTCATGACAGGCGCGCCCCAGAGATAAGTCTGAGCTTCGTGTACAGAAATGTAGGAAGCGCTAAGAATCATACTCCCAATCAAAACGGACAAAAAGAGCAAATTGCTTGAAGATTCAACGGATCGTCTCACCTCTTCGAGACCAAGCACTTTGAGTTTAAATTGGTGTTCAGGACTATTGATCTTGCGGATGAAAAGCTTCAAATGTCGAGGAAGAGATGAACCTAAAGTTGTAACGTCCCTGAGAAGTCCCGCTAAATCTTGCTTGAGCCGATCCGCGTGATACTGATTCTTTACGAGCTCGCCCGCAAATTCGAGCGATGCCGTTAAAAAATCAAAATCCTCCGCAATCCTTCGTCCGAGGCCTTCGATGGTAACGATCGACTTAAAAAACAACATCAGATCGGTGGGAACGATCAAACCTTGTTCGGCGGCAACTGACGACGTTCCCATGAGGATCTTACCTAAATTCACATTCTTCATCGTAAGCCCATAGAACGGAGCAATCCGATCGCGGAGCTCTTTAGCAAAAAGATCAACATCAACTCGATCGCTAAATGGAGCAAGGTCCACGTACTCATAAGCTAGGCGTTCGTAGTCTTCATTTTTCAAAGCCAACATCATGCTGGCGACAGCTGTCTGAGTTTTTTTGTTAAAACGCCCGACGACTCCAAAATCGATGAGACCAATTTTATTCTGTGGCAGAACGAAAAAGTTTCCAGCATGCAAATCACCATGAAAAAGCCCATCCACAAAGACCATCTTCAAATAAGCTCGGAGGCCCATCTTTACGATGACATTAGGATCCACTCCTTCTTGCCGGAGAGCCTGCTCAGAACTTAAGGGAATGCCTTCGAGAGCCTCGAGCACAAGCACTCGTTCTGTCGTGTATTCCAAATACACTTTAGGAATCACAACGTTTGGATCGTTCTCAAAGTTAACGGCAAATCGCCGAATGTTATTTGCTTCGACCAAAAAATTGGTCTCGAGCTCAAGGGTCTTAAAGAACTCATCGACAATCCCAGTAGGGTTTAAACTTTTAGATTCGGGAATGTAAGTTTCAAAAAGTTCCGCCAGAAAATACAGAACATTGAGGTCCTCGTTGACGATTTGAATGATTCCTGGTCGCTGCACTTTGAGCACAACCTTTTCACCAGTCCGTAACGTCGCCATATGGACCTGAGCGATGCTCGCCGAACCTAGAGGCACAGGATTGACAGACTCAAAGATCTCGTCAAACCGAGCTCCATACTCCTCTTTAAGAATGTCTTCGACGACGGAAAAAGGCAGAGGGCTCACCTCAGCGTGCAACTTTGCAAACTCGTCAACAAAATGCTGGGGAACTAAGTCAGGACGAGTGGCAAGCAATTGCCCCAATTTCACGAAGGTCGGCCCAAGCTCCTCAAAGCTCATTCGAACGCGCTGCGCAGTGGTGAATTCATCGAGGGCCTCAGGAGATTTGAGGCGTTCAATAATAAATCTACCGAGGCGAATTCTTTCGCCCAGATTGTGAAACCCGTGCTTTGCGAAGACCCCTACGATTGTTCTTAGTCTTCCCGCGTTTTTTATCGTCCTTCCGATTTGCTTTCCCGCGCTCAGAATTCTCACTCTTTCTCTCCTTGAAGGAAGATTTGCCCTTCACGGTCTTGGATTTCTTTTGCTTTTGCGACGCTTTTTCTTGAAAGGGCGTCGAACTGACAACATTCACGAGATCAAAATCAATTTGTCCAGCGTCTGGGTCTGCACCAGTCACTTTCACTCGGAGCATGTCCCCGATGCGGTAACTAAGTCCCGATCTTGGTGCCACCAAACAGAGGCTTTCTTCGTCATATTCAAGCCGTTCCTTGGCAAGACGGTCGATGCGAATCAAACCATCGACGTCAAATTCGCGAAGCAAAACGAAAACACCAAACCTAGCGACTGAGCTAATGATTCCGTCAAACTCCTGCCCAACCTTGTCGACCATGAACCGGGCCTTTTTAATGGCCTGAAACTGTCTCTCCACTTTGACAGATCTCTGTTCACAAGCAGACAGCATGTTCGCAGCGGTTGTCATTTCTTCTTCGCCCATCAATCGATAGGGAGAATTTTTCATGACCTGATTTTTAATCAGGCGATGGACAATCAAATCGGGATAGCGTCGAATTGGGGATGTAAAATGCGTGTAGCTATCAAATCCAAGTCCGAAGTGTCCTACATTTTGGCCGCTGTACTTGGCTTGCGACAAAGATCGAAGCGTCAGCAGATTTAAAATCTGCGCCTCGGGACGCCCACTAAACTCCTCTAGAACTCGCGTGAGCTTTTTCTGGAGAGTGCCTCCTTCAAGTCGGAGCTTTCCTCCAAAAGTCTCTATATAGTTCTGTAGCATTTGAATCGCCTGCTCATTGGGAGGATCATGCACGCGAAACATTGACGGAATCTTTCGAGACTCTAAAAAAACAGCGACCGCGACGTTCGCTGCAAGCATCAACTCTTCAATCAATCGGTGTGAGAAAAGGCGCTCGGACCGAACAATGTCTACGGGATTCCCAGAGCTATCAATTTGCAACTGTGTCTCGGGAATTTCAAGATCAAGAGAACCCTCGCGAAATCTTTTAGCCATGAGGATCTTAGCAAGATCTCGCGCGACAAGAATGTCTTCACGCACGTGTTTCAATTTTTCAATGTGCTGACCATCGACGATTTCCTGAGCTTCGCCATAGGTCACGCGCGCTTTGCTTTCAATCACAGCTTCGTAGAACGACGAGTGAGTGACGTGACCCGAAAAATCCATTTGCATTTCAGCAACAAGTGAAAGTCGAGGAACATGGGGAACGAGGGAACAAAGATGATTGCTCAAAACCTCTGGCAACATCGGGACAACGTAGTTCGGAAAGTACACGCTCGTCCCACGCAGATAAGCCTCACGATCAATCGCAGAACCTACTCTCACGTAATGGCTGACGTCCGCTATGGCGACCCAAAGGCAAAATCCCTTGTCTGTTGTCTTGACGTAAATGGCATCATCGAAGTCCTTGGCCGTAACTCCGTCAATCGTAACGAAGTTTAATTTTCGTAAGTCTTTGCGATTGTGAAGGTCTTTTTCCGAAACTTCTTTTTCAAAGTTCTGAGATTCTGCAACGACACTCGCAGGAAACTCGTGGGGAACATTCTGCCCAAGCAGAACGCGCCTGATATCATTCATAGGATCTTTGGAATCACCGATCACCTCGCGCACACGACCGGTGAAAGGCTGCCCATCGCCTGGATAAGTTAAAATCTCTACGGCGACAAGCTCTCCTTCTTTGGCATGAAGGCTGTCTTCGCGTTTGATTTTTAGATCTGATCCCCAGGCTTTTGCTTCGTCACGAATGGCACCGTGGGAGCCAGACTCCAGGAAATACCGTCCTACGACAGTCTTCGTTCCTCGCGATAAAATTCTGATAATCTCTCCGCGAAATCGCTGCGTTCCTTTTTCAGGAACCACGTCAATCATCACGCGATCATTTGTCATAGCCCCTTTCATAGAGTGATTTGGGATATAGACATCGGGATGTTCGACATTTTCCGGTATCAAAAAACCGAATCCGTCGGGATGTCTTTTGATAATACCGTTTAAGAATTTTTTCTTGACCATAGTCTGGACGCTAGCACATGCGGCTCTGGAATGTCCCATCAAAATCTACTCCTAGTGGGGCCAGGTTTTCGCCGCGATACAGCAAATCTCAACCTGTGCGACTTAAAAGCCACAGGGAGTTTCGTTAACAAACCTTATGTTACGATTTTTCTGAAAATTGAATCTGCTCTCTCGCTTATTTTTTATGCTTAAAGCCCGCAAAAAAAAATTCTCAGACCCGCATCTGGAGAGCATTTGCGACCCGCAGTACATTTTCTTAAATTCACTTTGACAGAGTTTGTATTTCACAATTTTCTCTTCGTGAGACATGCGCACAAATTTCAAAATGCAGCTTTCTCGCAACACCACAGGAAAACAATTGCTTCGCTTCGTTTGAGATGTGTAAAGATTTTTGTCAGTTTCTGATTGATTCTCCACCACATGGTAATTAGGATCCAAAGGGTAAACGATAAAGAACAACCTTAAGAATTTAAGCAACGAAAGGAACAACTATGAAAAAGACACTACTTACGCTTGCTGCTGTCACTATGGCAACAAGCTCAGTATATGCATCTAAAGCGAGAATGACCGCTTTGGGGCAAAATGCTGAAGCCGGTTCATCCTACCTAATGGACAACCGAGACATCTATGGAAATCCAGGCAAAATGGCTGCTCTGGGCGATTACGGAGCTTTTGAGTGGGGATCTACAACCGTAGGTTCAACTCCAAATGCTGAAGGTTCAATGGTTAAGTCTGTTGGCGGCGGCAAATTGGGATTGACTCTTGGTAAGGCAACAACTGCATCTACTTACGTAACTATAGCGAATGCGGCTCTTCACCCAACAGCAACTCAAACTGGTTTCATGGCTCCACAAGACGTTTTCGAAATCGGTTATGCTATGGATGGATCTCTCAAATGGGGAGCTAGCATCATCTACGGAAACTCTGACAAAAAATCGACTAAAACAAAGGCGTCTACTGCAGGCCTTCGCCTCGGTGCTATGAACGACATGTTTGATGTTGGTGCAACAATCGGTTTGGGATCAACTGCTGAAGGTGGTACTAAAGTAACTTCAACAACTGATTCTACGCTCATCAACGATCCTACTCAAGACGACAACAAATTGACTGGCACCACTGGCGTGTCTATCAATGCTGCTTACAATCTTGGCGATGGAATGACGGTTTTTGCAGATATGGATCAAGGTGGTTTCAAAGTTGAAAACGCTGGAACAAAACTTCTCGAAGTTAAGCAAACTGATTTTGAATTGGGTTTCGCGAATGTTATGCCAATTGAATCAACTAGCCGCTTTTTCTATTCAGTTGCGTACATGATGTCTAACAGAACAGTAACAACTACTGGCGACACTAAAACTGAGACTTCATCACTTCCTGTCACTATCGGTGTAGAAGCTGATGCAACTTCTTGGTTGGTTCTCCGTGGTTCAGTAAAACAGTCATTGCTTTTGAACTCTACAAAAACAACTCCTGCTACTGGTGACGCTACCACTGATTCACACGGTGCTAACGACACTACTGTTGCTGCTGGAGCTGGTTTGAAACTCAACAAGTTCATGCTTGACGGAACTCTTGCTGGAAGCACAACTGGTGCACTTAACGCTAATACCTTGTTAGCAAATGCATCTTTGACTTACATGTTCTAATTAGTTTTAGAAATTTTAAGTTCGAGCAAAAAAGCCACTGCAAAACAGTGGCTTTTTTGTTATCTTAAGCCCGCCCCCGGATGGCGGAACTGGTAGACGCGCTGGTCTCAGATACCAGTGTTCGAAAGGACGTGGAGGTTCAAATCCTCTTTCGGGGAATGCGACTGCGTCAAAAATGTCCAGCGGACATTTTTGAGCGCAGCGCATATCCGAGGATGGCAAAGCCATCCGCAGGATTGACGGGCGCAAGGCCCTCGAAGGGCCGGCGACCGGCTTATCCACCGCGCGCCGTGGCTGAAGCGATTCCGCGAAGCGGGGGCCAGCTCGAGCGAGAGTCGAGCAAGAAACTAAATCCAAAGCTCCAACTAATCCAACCTAATCCAACTTAATCGCCGCCCGATCCAAAGCCAAAGGAACCTTCCGATAAGCCCCACCCTTTTCCTCGGGAGCCTTCAAAAAACAAGTATAAACATACTTCTCATCCATCTCCGCCTTACCAATCGGCATCCCCTTAACTCCATAATCAAAAACCCGAACCCAAGGCGAAGGCAAAGCCGTTCCATTTAAGACTTTCATTGGATACTTCCAAATCGTACTCCCCCCATACCCAACAAAAAGAGAAACCCCATCACTCAAAACAAGATCAGCCCCAGGATCAAGCCCCACAAGCTCCTTCACAACTCGTTCCGACTCAAGGTCAATCACCACAATCCCACGAAACGCAGGTTTGCCATTTTTTACAAGCGTGTAGTCATCCATCGTCACCAAGGCATACTTATCGACAACAGTAACTCCCATAGCGCTCGACTCATAAGGCCGCTGAGACTCAATCAATGCTAGCTGCTTTGTAATTTTCTTCTGATTGATATCAAAAAGTGAAACTCCAAGGCGCCCGTGAGCAATGACGAGCTTATCTTTATATCTCGCCATAGCTTGAGCATGCTGACGATAGCGTAAGTCATCATTTCCAAGTCTGGTGGGATACTCCGCAACTCGGGTTTGGCTTGAGAGATCCCACTCTTCAATCGACGAATAAGTTAAAATGAAAAAGTGGTTAGACTCACCAGCACTAAAATCAATAGCGGAATCTTTCGTCTGTAGTTCTACACCTTCTCCACCCGAAAGAGGAATGACCTGAAACGAACTAGGAATTGGCTTACGAACCTCTGAAGGGCTTAAAAGATACGGACCATATCCCAAAAACAAATGGCTCTCGTCAAACCGTACGAAGTTACTGCAAGTGTGCTGAGCCTCAAGCACGTTTTTCAGATGCTCCGAATCAGCTCTCGCGGCTTGTACAAAAAGCAACGACGCCGCAAGGGTTGTTTTAAGAAAACTCATGGGACCTCCTCAGTGTTTTGATAAAGTACTCTCTGTACTTTATTTCTCCTAAGAAGGTTTGCAAGTGAAGATGTAAGAGACTAGGTAGCGCCATTCTCTGCTGGGGCATTGGTTGGCGGAGGATTAGCAAAAAGTCCAGTTATGACTCCGAAGGTTGGGCAATCAATGGACAACGATTGAAGTTGCATAGGCATAGCTATTAGCATCCGCATATTTGCTCGTTGAAAGGCACCGATATCACCTTGGGAGGAAAGATTCTCCATCATAGAGTAGGGATCTTTAAAAGTCTTCTTCTCCCCTTTGGCACGTAAACTATTTTTTGGTCTATTGTAACTTGCTTGCTCAAAAGATGTTGGAGAGAGGGATACAGTGAAAATATCTCCGTTCAAAGGGTTTTTTGTTACTAGATCTGTAGTACCGTCATCTCGCTTTATGAACTTGGCCGTGATTTTGTAACCTTGACTGTCCGTCACCAAAAATTCCGCATTTCCACCTTTACACGAATCGATCTTGAAGGATGCCGACTTTTCCAACTTTGACAAATATTCATTTTTGTACTTTTCAAAGGCACCACCCTCGCCGGAATCTAATCCCAAAATTTCATTTTGCTTATCTGCCGAGAGAGCCATAAACTTGGAAACACCCTCAGGGCTCATATACTGACCGACCGTTGTAGCCGCTTCCGCCGTTCCGGGAGCTCCAGCTCTGTATAATGCTTCCCAAAGTACCGCTTCGGGAGCAGCGATCTTCGCCATAGTTAAAAACCTGGAAAAATTGAACAGTCTCCTAATTCCTGCGACGGAAAGAGAAAGACCCGAAAAGAACCCTCTCGAGGCCACCGTACTTCCAAAGTTTTTTGCAAAATCGGCCGCTTCACCACCAAGCACCTTAAAAGCACCTCCAGCGGCATCCGTAGCTGTTCCATTTCCAAATACATATGCGGCTTCTCTTACCACCCCCGTCGCATCCTTCACTCTAACTTTGGTTGCAATTGCATGAGCTGTCGGTTTGAATGCCTTCCCGGTTTGATCTACGACAGTCCCATCACTAAAAATTCGTTTTATAGTTTGTACTTTACCGCTCCCATCGAGAACGATAACTCCGGGACGACTTGCTCCCTCAAATGAAACTTCGTGGGCAATTGGCTTAAATGGAGTTTTTGTTTTATCATCAATGACGCTGCCATCGCTAAAAACATGTTGTGCAAATCTTATTTCATTGTTGGGGCCGACAACGTGGGCTCCGCGAAAGTAATTCCTAATGCCATTAACCTCATAACCTTTAGGTACAAACGGATTTCCTAAAGTATCCGCCACCGCTCCCTTTTCGAAAACATGAGCCACTTGTTGCATTTTATTAGACCCATCGAGAACATTAACCTTCGCTTTAATTCCTCCAAAACTCTCTACTTCATATTGAGCTACTTTGTAAATTTGCCCATCAGTAGCCCGAGCGGTGTTGCCCCCCAGATCGCTGGCCATAGTTCTTAAGGCTCCTCGCTCGTCGATGAACCTTGCTCCAGGCTTAGTCATTCGGGTCCCACTGGACACTTTAGACTCGGCAACAGTAGCGCCTCCCATTTCTCTTTTAAAGGGGCGCCCGTTTTTTAAAGCTTGAAGTTCTCGTCGATCTTGTTCAAGGTTAATTCCACGCAGTTGTACTGCCCTCACGACCTCGATTTTTTTGGTCAACCGAGTTCTTGCCATATCCAGTTCTTTTTTGGCGCTTATATAAGCACCGTCTTCTTCATAGAGGGCCCCGGCTGCCTTTTGAATCCTTTCAACTTCAGCAGATAAATTATTAAGTTCTCGTGCGGCGTCTTTGACCGCATCTTCAAAGCCGGGCAAACGCCTTTCGTAGCTTCTATACTCCGCCTCATTTCTCTCTATTTGCTCAGCTAATTCTTTAATTCGGGCTTGGTTTTTCACAGTATCAACCGGTACTGGCCCCGCTGCCTTAGAAATTGAGCCGACAATGAACAGTAAAAAAAGTATGTTGGGAAAGAAAGCTTGTTTCATCTTAGGACTTATCGGTCGAAGTACTAGTTTCTTCAAGCATACCAATACAAAGTGGCACCAGTCAAAAATCGTCTTAAAATGAGATACTCTTACTAGCGATCGCAAAATTTTGTAGAAGAAATAAGTCTCTTAGAGGACAATGAAATGGGGAGCTCTTCATGGCTATAAGTCCTTTAAAACAGGGAAAATTCGTTCAGAAACTCATCGCTATTTCTGTCTTTTCTTGTTTGATACTTTTTCAAAACTGCGGAGAAACAAACCCTGAAAATACTCCTCCAGAATTCAACGTCGCCTCGCTCACCAAAGGCGACCTTTCCAATGTCAGCATTGTACAAGACTTGTCTGGTTATATCGCCACTGCTACTGGCGGCTGTTTCGATATTGAAGTGATCATCACTGGCAATCCCAAGAGCTATCAATGGCTCCATTTCGGAAAATTTATTGATGGAGCCAGAAACGTAGGCACACGACCCACGCAACTTCGCATTTGCAATATCACCGGCCCTGATGGCGGAGAATATAAATTACGGATCAATGTCGAGGATGGGTTTATCGACTCTGGAACTGTAAAAGTGATCGTCGATGGAGTTTTACCAACTCCACCCCCATGACCATCTGAGCTATTTGATGAGATTCCATCAAATTAAAATCCTTTCTTGACCCCAATTCCTGAAAAATAGGATACCTCCTTATAGCGAGGTTCCCATGAAAAAACACACATCTATACTTCTTATTTGTATGTCCTTTTTTGCATTTCAGGCTCAGGCCCGCATTTACGAGTTGAACTCTGATGAAACTGTCTCAGCTCAAGGCTCGCGAAATTTAATCCTCAGCTTGGTAGGAGCGATGATGGACTCATCCTTCAACCCAGTTGAAGGTGCGAATGGAACTTACCTCATTGGGCTCAGTGATTTGCGCTGCACACAGAAGGTCGGCAAAGTGGCACCAGGAGCGCCAAAGAATTTATTGCCGGAGTCAAACGCCAAAGTTTCTACGGTCTGTGTCGTTGATGCGGAAGACCCGTCTCAAGAACCTACTAAAGTGCCCTCCGCTCAAAAACTAGTTCAAAATATTGAACAATTCGTTAAAGCAGCGAGCTCTGGTCAAAATAGTTTTATGAGATGTGGAGGAAATGGGGTCTGCATGGGGACCCTTCGCCTGTTGAATTGTAACGACAATCTTGCAGACTCGTCCTTTAAAACCGGAGTCGTTACCTGCAAGATTGAAATGCCCAACTACTAATTCACAAAGTCTTTAACAGACTCGAAGGTCGCTTTGAGATCTTCGAGGTCAACCGTACGTCCTGTTTCACGCTCGATTAAATCTACGAGATCTTCTAAATGTGGTTTTGCGGTACTTCTTTCGCGCCAGAGATCAAGATAGTGATCGAGTTCCTGGTCGTCGATATTGAGCTTATTTAAAACCCCACTGACTGATGTTGGCCATTCATCGCTATCTCTAAAAGTCATCAACAGAGCGATCAGAGAATCTTTGTATTTTTCAAGATCCCCAGGGAACTGAGCGTAAACCTGCATGCTGAATTGGCAATCTTTAGCCCACCACTTTTTCTTCCCTTGCGCATCCTTAGTTCCATACAGGGGCGCAAGGTAATCGTAACACTTCATGGCTTCCATGTCGTCGGACCTGTGGAAAGGGGCAAACTGAAGTTTTACTCTGCTAAAAAAATCATCGCAATTTGCAAAAAAGTCCTGAGCCTGGGAAGACGCTGGAACCAAGCTCGAAATTTTCTCACATTGCTTTCTGAGTTTATTGTTCAGGGAGCTGAATGTAAGAACATCCCCTTTGTCATAGACCTGTTGGGAGATCTTCTCGGTAAGCACAGTAGAAAGGTTTGTATGAACCTTTCCTTTTAGTACTCTTAAAACCCACTTACCAGATTCTACTTCTTTTTTCTCAAATTTTTCGATCTTATCGTCAGCCACTTTTGAAATGATCTCCTCTAAATTGACAGAGAAAACTTTCAAGATTTTGTTCGTCAACTTAGCGAGCCAAGATTTGAATTTGATTTTAACTTCACCTAAATCAACATTGCTAAAAACCGGTTTTTGAATTTCTTTGATCTCGATAACTGGCTTGAGAGTTTTTTCGTCCAGTTTGATGAAAGCCGTTACACACGAGCGAGCGTAGTCGAATTTGGCATCTCCAAATTTTCCTTCCATTTTCGCATCGGCATGAATATGCCCAAAGTGACCAATCTTTTTCTTAGCTTTGCCTTTAAATTTGACCTTCGGAGTTGAAATGTCAGCTCCTGGAATATTAAAACACACTTGGAAATACGACTTATCTTCATAAGGAACATAGCGAACGCTGACGTCTTTCATGAACTCAAGAGAGCTGAGTTTCTGAACTGGCTTCTGTCCATCGAGATCGGCTTCGACATAACGACCCTGTCTTTGCTGACGACTTAAATATATTGGAATATCAAATGAGTCGACCTTGATCTTAATTCCATTTTCAGACTCTTTGATCTTAGGAAGTTTATAGATATGAACCTGCTTCCAATTTCCATCGACGATTTTACCGCAAGGCAACTCCCCTTTTTTATATTGATCTGCAGGGGATGCTGGTAAACCTAAGCGACTGCAAATCTGCGGAATCGCCGTTTCACAAGCTGTTCTCAAAGGCACTAAAAGCTTTGCCGCCGGGCACTTGAAGTTCAAATTGAACGCTCTTTAGGCTCGGATCGGTGCTCTCACCTTCATGAAGCGTGACAGAAATGTCTTTAAATGGACTAGTGACGTCCTCTTTCCAATGGAGAATCTCTTTATAGTCAGTTATTTTCTTTGAGGCAGAAGTGCCCCCACCTGTCTCAGTTCCAGTTTCAAGCTGACTGTTGTCGCTTGAATCAGTGTTCGTAGAGGCCTCTTGCAGCTGCTCATGAACTGGCGCGGGCATTGGTCCGCAGCCGACTGAAAAGATAACGATACCAAACTGTATCAAAATGAGATTTCTGATGTTTTTCGAGATTGCCAATTTCATATGTGCTCCTGACTCTAAAGGTACAAGTGCACAAACAATGCGAACCCACCAAAACTCAAAACTCATTAAACTCATCGGCAATGAATGGGATGTCTCAAGTTGAAACAGTCTGAAACTTTCGCCGAGACTTGGCTTTCTAAAAGCCGCTAGGTGTTAGACACGTGTCTATTCATTGGCCTTCAGCCTTTGAACTTCATTCCCTTGCTTTCAAGCGCTTTGCGAATCAAGTCTCGTTTATCTCCCTGGATCTCAATAACGCCTTCCTTACCGTCAGTAAGATAGGTTCCACCTGACCCACACATCTGCTTGAGTTCGCGGCACAGGTCCTTTAAAAAAATCTCAATTTTGGGAAGTTGATCAATCACTGTCACAGTTTTACCACCACGACCTGACTTTTCTATTCGAAGCACGGCTACAAATTTGTATTCCTTCACGTCGACCTCACACTCAGATTTATAGTTGTCATAAACGCTTGCATAAACTTTCGGCAAACATGGTCGAAACTTTCCATTCTCACCAAACGCCCTCTTGGATTTTTTTCAACGCCATAAAAAGCGATGGGGATTTATTACTTTCATTACTAGTATGGTTTCCGGGGCAACGCAAACGTCTCGTTGGGGGAGAGTCTTGGTGGGGAAGACAAAAAGGGCGCAGTGGATAATAGTACTTAGTTTATGCTGTTACATGCCTTCTGCCATGTCTCAAACAACTCTTTCGACAAAACTTCCGCAACAAAGCACGCAGTACAAAAACGTTAAAGCTAAAGTTTCAACTCTGTTCATGGCCCGCGACATGAAGGATGAGTATTTTCATTCCACACTCGGAATTCTCATGATCAGTCCGCAGGTGTCCTTCGATTACAACTCTTGGATGAAGTACAATCTTGGGTTCACTGGCTACTTTGGAACTGGTACATCCAGCAATTTCTACGGAGACGAAGGCAGCGCACCCAACTCTGTAGGCCTTGATGAAGCAAACATGAGTATCACTCCAACTGAAGGAGTGAATTTAACTGCAGGCGTGATCTATTTTGACGCAAATCCCATCTTGTCTGTTCTTTCACCAAACAGTTTTCTGGCCCTTCAACAAAGATTTCAACTAGGAGCGAACTCATCAAACTTGTCCCTGGTAGGAACTCAAGCGATTCCCTCAGCAGGTTCCTCTTCACGCAGACTTGTCGATAACGGTTCAAATCCCAGCTATCTGAGCGCTTCACTGCAAGGACATCTAGAAGCTGGAAGCACAACTCTGGACACGGCTTTGTCGCACTTTGAATTTAGAAACCTGTCATCGAACGTCGCAAGTGAGTGCTATCGAAACGGAAATGCTATCGAAAGCTTTGAAGGATCCAACCAGACTCTGAGATTTAATATCGGCTTTTCCGTGAATGAGATCTCTGCCGGGATTCGGCACGCTCTTACGAACAGTCTCTCATTGGGCTTGAAAGGAACGTACGCCCAAAACACGCTTGCAAAAAAAGGCTACGATCAAGGGCAAGTTGGAAAATTGGACATGACCTACAAATCTGGTAATTTCATTTGGACTCCGTCTTACACGATGCTCTTTGTTCAAGACGATGTTGTTCCCTCGACCTACACTTGGCCCGAGTACCGCTACAACAACAGACAAGGCGGCGTTTCGAGCATGCGCCTGGAGCTAGAAAAAGAAAAGCTGGCTTTTACTCTCAAATACAGTCAGTTCAACGAGATCAACGACAATCCTTACCTAGCAGATCGCTCTCTATTCACTTTTTTCTTGGATGCTGGATATGACATACTCTAAATATTTATTTTTTATTTTCGGAGTGCTCGTTTTTTCTGGTTGCGTGAACAAAAGCGATCGCATGCAAGATCCTGCAACTCAAGCTACGTTCGACGTCGATAAGCCTGTGGTGAGTGTCGCAACACAGGTTGATCCCTCAACTCGGGCCGACAGTCTTGGAACAATAAAAAAAATCTACGTTATGAAAGCTTGTGTTTTAGACCACGCGATGCAAGCTCCAATCCAATTTTTAGATTTTCAAATCGGCGTCGAAAACATTGCATTCACCAGAACCACGGATAAATACGGCTGCTTCACCTGGAACGAAACCGTCGAATTTGAAAAGAAAGACCAGGAGTCTATCGTCATCGTAGATCGGCTCATTACAGGGATTTCAGGCCACAAAGGGACAGTGGCTCTGAAGCTCGCCATCAATCCATGGCAGACAGACGTTGATGTCAAGGATCTTAGACAGTACCCATCCTACAATTCCGAAGGAGTTGTAGCGATTTATAAAAGTGATGCAGCGACTGCAGAAGCGATCGGGAGCGTAGAAAAATCACAGATTCAATACAAGCTGGAGTTTGATAAAGCTGTCGAGAAAACCTCTGCTAAATCGCTTTTGTATCTCAACCAAATGAATTTTGAGTGGCAAGGTGGTGAGACCAATGACTATCGAATCTCGCCGCTTCTAAACTTAAGCGTCTCTCTCAAGTACCGAGTGACCTTAGCTCCCATACTTTTACGCAAAGGCCTTTCCGGAGAAGCTATCAATGAGCCGATGGCCACTGGCTCATTTAAGGTTTTTATGGCCATTGTGAAAGACAAAAATGGCCCCATCAAAGACAGCGACATCCTCACTGCAACTGAAAAAACCTATCACATGGTCGACGGCATTTCGGTGGAAGACCTTGAGCTTTATTTTTCTGAAATTTCTGCACTTAACTCAAGAACTCACCTGATCGTGACCCTAACACCGTCAGAAGAAGACCCGAGTTTTTTTGGTGAAAACTCATTTTCCGGAATCTTAGATGGGTTTCCCAATATCAGAGCATCAACTCTCTTTCCAGAAAAGACCCACAACGCAAAAACTCTCTATGAGAATTTCCAGCGTCTGCAAAATTCTAAACAAGAGCGAGAGATATCACCGCTTCAATCCTTTCAAGCGAACTCAGGACTTAATGCCGTCTCTTCAATCAAGAATGAATGGATTGAACAAGAGGTTCTGACAAGCGAGGTGCTCAAAGAGCTATGCCTCAGATATTTTTCGACAGATTCGACTAAAATCCAAAGCTTAACAGCTCTAAAAAATCATTGGACTTGTATGCGGGATCCTCGCCGATTTCTAAATATAGAAACTCGCAATATCATTGAAAGTCTACCAAGAAGCGAAGTTGAAAAATTCCGCTTTCCAGAAATCATCACAATCAATATCGGAGCTACTTTTGATATTGCCGCCACTCAATCTCAATCTCAAGGTCACAAGACCTCGGCCGGTGCCTCGATAGGTGCTGGCGTGGGAGCAGACCTCCATACACCGACGAAATCGGGAGTTCTTGATCTGTCTGCCAACGTGTTCGCTAAAATCTCAGTTGGATATGACTACTTTTGGACCTCAGGTTTTAGCAAAACGAAAAGCACCTCGAGTCGAACGACTGTGACAACGGATCGAACGGCCAGTGTTGAGGTCAACGCCTTTTCGTTTGATGCCACTTATCGCAAATGCCTTGTTGTAACTCCCAAAAACGAAGATCCCTCCGCACCTCGAGGGTTTTTTGCCTGCGGCTCCACCTCTCAAACAGGACGCCTTACTGAGAAATACTACTTACTCAATCAAGCGCTCAGCACATCACTTTTTACCGATGCTCGAAGCGCCAGCAACAGCCAATGGCGCATGCTCATTCGTGGGGAACGCGTGTTTGAAAAACTAAAAGAAATGTTAGGCCAAGAAGACCTAGTTATAGAAATTGGAAAAATGCCTGAGGATCCTTCGATCCTCAATCTACCGGAAACCTTCACGAATCAAGAGTTCCCAGGGATGCTTTAGTCTTTAAGATAAAAACTGGCGCCCATCGAGGTGCAAAGACCTGCATCTGTAGGAGTTTGAAAAATCTCGACATAGCCCGCAGGCAAATCATTGCTCTATCGTTGGTCTGACTTCTCTGAACTTGCGGCCCTAGGGTCGCGGGATCGTAGTCGGTCATGACTCGAATTCCCACACTTGTATCAACGAGTCTGGCCTGCCCCATTGCAAGGACATGCTTTACGTAGTCAGGCAACTTTGGATACTCGCGCACCTCTTTGAAGCAATTCTCACCAGTCGGAGTAAAGGCAAGGTCTTGCGTGCTGAGACGAACTCCGTTTTCAATATAATCATCTCCGCCCGTATCAGCATCCGGCCCGCGAGAGGTTTTTTCTAAAAACTGCTCACGACTGAGATCAGGATACTGCATCCGTAGGAGAGCGGCACCGGCTGCAACTATCGCAGCAGAATTTGAGGCCCCTCTGTACTCACTCTTATCATTGAGCTTAATCGAAGACGGAACCGAAATTTCTGGTTTGTGCATGCTCACAGAAACAGAAGAAAGCTCCGAATCAGAGGCCCCCACTGTAATCACGCCCGAGTTATCGGCTGGGTTTAATAGATCTTCTTGATCATTGTAAGTTTCAAGCTTGAGGTTATCTCCACTGACAGTGATACGTAGGCGGTCGTCGGAATTAAAATTGTGGCTTCGATCTTTAACTCGGATGAAGTACCGCCCCGGCTTGACCTGAGCTGCTACAATTTCTCGAGGATATTTAGAGATCGCAGCTTCGCCCTCTTGAGCTTCTTTAGCTTGCTTTAATGACGAAGTCTGCACGATGTTGAGAAAGTCATCAGTCAAAGCGACATCTAGATCTTTATCAGTGCCTTCATCGATCGTGTCTTTGAAATCATTCCAGCTTAAAACGATTCGCACGTCGCAGGTCTTCCTCGCATTTTTTTCGCACTGAAAAGCAAGTGATGAATTCGCGTTAGGAAGCTGTACGTACTCATCAGCGCCATCAGTGATTCCTGAAATGTAAGTCCTCTCGTGAAAGTTTCCAGCGCTATTAATCCACAGAATACCAGCGCTCACCACTTTATTAACCTCTGTGTTTACAAAACCTCGACCGTCACTGTTGCCACCGTATTCCCAGACATCGGAGAATAAAACGACATCAATATTGTTTTTCAAGATGTGCTCAACAGCGAACTGGAAGTTTGAAAAACCGTAAACTTCGTAGAGGAAAAGTTCTGGCGCGAGCTCTTCATTGCGTCCACCGTTTGTCATGGCAGACGTCAGGATTTGAGCCATCGCCATACCATGATTAGCGCGCAAGTCTTTAGGTGGATCCACAGGGCCTGGAATCAATTTCGTCGTTTCGGGCAAAGTTTTGCCGACCTGTTTTTGGAAGCCGTAAAATCCACGATCAAGGATTGCAACTCTCACTTTTCTGGGTGTTACGGAATGAGTAAACTCAGAGAACCCCAACGACTCCGTGATTGAATCCATATTGGTAAACGGAGTCTCTAACGCCTTGGCAGGCATTTCACCTGCGAGAATCATCGATAAAAAGACAAAGAAAATCCTTATAAAACGAAAGCGCTTTATCATTGTGGTTCCTTTAAATTTCAGTTCTTTAGAGAGAGGGTGCCTATCAGGAAGTGATTCTCAATTTGGACTTTGACTCTATCACCAACTCTTAAAAGCTGATGAGAGAGTAAAAACCAGAGAAGAAAAAGCGCGAGCTCTTTCTTCTCTTAGGAGTTTCAACTACCAACGACCAAAGCCATAGCCGTAGTAGTAGTAGTTATATCCACCGTAGTAGTAGTTGTAGTACGGTTGATAGTAATAGTTGTTGTAGCAGTAAGAAGGATATCCGTAGCTGTAGCTATTTCCGTAGTAACCACCGTAGTAGTTGTTGTATCCCCACGGATTGTAGAAGTACCAACTTTGAGTTGGTCCGTCTTGATCAAGTTCAGAAACTAGCTTTTTGTTGGGAACGTTTTTGAAAGAACCAGCTTTAGTCTGAACAAGCTTTGCAGCTGCGTTCGCATTGTCAAGAGGCTGAGAAGTCTCAAGAAATGCCACCTGCTTGGTTTTGGCGTCGACTCGTAAAACCACGTTCTTTTTAAGAACAGGATTTGTATTGGCAACGTCTTTATCTAACTCTCCACCACCTGCAGCCATGGCCATAGAAGCAGAAAGTATAAGTGCGGTTGAAAAAATTTTTTTAAACATATATACCCCCGGGGTAAAAATTTAATTAGGGATTATAACGCGGATTACCGAAGGGCAACTGTTTTTGCCTTAGTATAGACAAAATTTCACAGTTTTTGTTGCGCCATTTCAAGTTCCCAGATAGGAGTCCGCGGCATGGGCGACGCCTCAGGTTCTGTAGAAATTTTTCATTACACCGCCATCGGCTACATTGACAGCTGTTACAGAGACAAATTTGCAGTTCCCCGCCAACCCGGATTAGCCCCAAGCAGCTGGGCCAAATTGACGCTCGAGCGAAAATGGCAGCCCGAAATTTCCTTAGACGGCCTTTCCCAGTTTTCTCACCTGTGGGTGATGTTTGCCTTTCATTTAAATCAGAATAAAAAATTTCATGCAAAGGTTCACCCTCCTCGCCTTGGCGGTGGGACCATGGGGGTTTTTAGCACTCGGAGTCCCCATCGTCCCAACCCCATTGGTCTGTCCCTTGTGAAGCTCGAATCTATAGAAAATGAGGCGTTGATTTTATCGGGCTGTGACCTGGCTCACAAAACTCCGGTTTTGGATATCAAACCCTACATTCCCCAATACGAATCTGTTCCTGAGGCCAAAGCAGGATGGATCGATGCACTCTGTGACACTCCTATCGAAGTTACATTTGCAGCGGGCTTAGTGGATTTTTTAAATCGCTGTGCGACTCCAGTACCGCCCAGTCGCCTTGAACAGATCATCCGCGAAACCCTCGCCTATGATCCAAGGCCGAGGGCTTATCGCACAGCTGCTTTTGCTGACAAAGAGCATGTTTTTCAGATATTTGACTTTGACGTGTATTTTCGATTTATCAACGAACTGCAAATCCTTGTCACTGACCTTAAACAAAGGAGAGAAAATGAATCTCAGAAAAGTTCCTGAACTGAGTTTGATGTCCTACATCCAAGGCTCCGATGTCGATCGCCAGATGTTTATCCGCGCATTTTTCTCTGGCCTTAAGGATTATGGTTTTATCGTTTTGAAAGATCATCCCATCGACGAGGCTCTTCTTAATAAAGCCTACGCCATGCTCGAAACTTTTTTCAACCTTCCGACGGATATTAAGAAGTCTTACGCTAAAACTCATGGCGGCCAGCGAGGCTACACTCCATTCGGAACGGAGCACGCAAAAGACGCTGATGTTTTTGATCTCAAAGAGTTTTGGCATGTTGGTCAAGAGATTGAACGCCCTCACAGATTCGCAAAATACTACCCCGAGAATATCTGGCCTTCAGAACTTCCTGAATTTCGCACGACGTTTCTAAAAATCTATCGAGAGCTTGAAGACGTTGGGCGAACTCTTCTTCAGGCGCTGACCCAGCCACTCCAGGTCCCGATCGATTACTTTGATGGCATGGTTGGTGAGGGAAATTCGATTTTAAGACTGCTCCACTACCCACCAGTTCCGCCAAACACGGATCCACGTTGCGTGAGAGCCGCAGCCCATGAGGATATTAACTTAATCACGATTTTGGTTAGCGCAACGACGTCAGGCTTGCAACTTAAGGATCGCGATGGGACTTGGCTTGATATTCAAAGTGATCCGAATTCATTGATTGTTGATGCTGGAGATATGCTCTCGCGGATCACAAATGAGCTCATTCCTTCGACTACTCATCGTGTTGTCAATCCGGTGGATAACAATTCAAGCCGTTACTCAATGCCTTTTTTTATGCATCCTCATCCCGAAGCGACACTTGCTTGCCTAGACTCTTGTCGAGGTGTCGGCGCGAAGTTCCCAGACATTTCTTCAAATGATTTCCTCTACCAGCGCCTTCGGGAAATTGGTTTAATTAAAGAGCCGCCGACCCTTTGAGGGCAACGCTCTTTTGGACAGTCCAATTAGATAGGATTTCCTTGGGCATTCCGACAGACCCCATCATAGCTACCTTGCAAGCTAGGCAGTCTTGGAATCTGAGCTCCACTTGCAAAGCCCCAGCTAGTTACGGTTGACCATTTGGAAACCCAGCAATAATGAAATTGCGGATTCATGTAATAAACGCCTGACCCAACTTGGAAAACATGCTTGCTTCCTTGTCCACAGATGCCATCGTAGACGGCTCCTGGCAGAAAGGTCTTCAGTTGAAACTTTGGAGATCGACCCATTTTAGACAAACAAAAATGTTTTTGAGGATTTTGCCAATAGGTGTACGGACCCACGACGAAGGCGCCTCCACCGGTATTAAGAACATTTACGCCTGATCCTTTCATGTCTATTTCACGCTGAGTTGCCAATGAACCCGCGGCTTTGCTAGCCTGAGCTCTTACTTGGGCCCAAGTAGGATTGAGGATTGCTTGACCTTTTGAGCTTAAAAACAGCACTGTCAGAAACAGTGGTGTTGTCCGCATGAGAAATGAAGCGATCGTTTTAAATGACATGGTAAACTTCCTTTTCTGTAATAAATTTAATAATATTAATCTCAATATTTTTTCAAAAACTGATATCAGTGCGGGAGTTCATTTCTCGCGGGTCTTCTATCAACGGCAGGAGCCAGAATATCGGCGAGTTGTTCCGCGGTAAACGCTGGTCCGTTATTTGATGACGAATCACAAGCTCCGCAATCATCGCTGGTCCCTCCTCCAAAATCTCCGTTGGTGGGTCCACCAGTGTCAGCGCCTGGCTGGGAACCTACGGCCATTGCGTATGCTTTTTCCGGGGCACTCACAAATAATGCCGTTTTGATCGCTGTACAGTTCTGAAATACGATCAGGTTAAGCGCAATGAACAGTATCCCAATAAATGTGAACTTCTTTGGAATCTTAGTCTTCATAGAAAACTCCTTTTTAACCACACAGGGTTGTTAGTATTTCATTCGATGACGCCGTTTTTTTTCGGAAAGTACGCGCATGACTTGAGCTCTTTAGTTTAATTACTGCGAAGAACTGTTGCGGCTTGTTGCAACAGTTCACCTTTGTCTGCCAGCGAACTAAAATAATTTTCATAAGATATCGGAGGGCCACACATGCTTGAGCACTTGCAATCGCACGTATTCACGTTGCTCCAACGAATTTTTGGTTTGGATACAAGAGCTCTTTCTGTTTTAAGAATCCTTTTGGGTTTAATCTTGTTTTGTAACTTTGTGTTCCTCCTACCTTACGCGAGGGAATACTTCTCTAATGATGGAATTCTCCCATTGGCTCTCAATCGTAACGGTTTTTCGATTGGATGGAACTGGAGTCTTCTCTATTTGAATAGTTCTGCCCAATTCCAAAGTTTAGTCTTATTGAGCGGCGCCGCTATTTCAGTTCTTTTTACATTAGGCTGGAAATCTCATTGGACTGGCGGCTTTCTTTGGCTGGTTATGGCCTCTCTCCATGCCCGCAACCCGTATATCATTAACGCCGGTGACAACGTTGCAAGGCAGATGTTGTTCTGGACCTTCTTTCTGCCTGTAGACCGGCATTACTCTGTCGCCTCATTTCTACCTAAACTGCGTTTTAAAATCACGACTCCAGAAACGATAACTTCATTGGGTTCAGTCGCTCTGATTTTGCAGATCTATATTATCTATTGGTTTGCGGGCCTTTTGAAGTGGCATCCTATATGGCACACAGAGGGGACAGCTCTTTACTACACCTTAAATATGCATCAGTTTTCTTTCCCTTGGACGAGAATATTTTTAGATTTTCCTAGCCTTTGTCGGTGGCTCAGCTTTTCGGTGCTCGGTCTTGAATTGCTGGGGCCTACTCTGTTGTTACTTCCGCTCTCGAAGCCGTGGCTTCGAGTTGTCGTTCCTTTTTGCTTTATTGGTTTCCATTTTGGTTTAGCTTTGATGATGAGCCTCGGAATCTTTCCTTTCATTTGCATGGCGATCTGGGTGGCGATTTTACCAAAGGAGTTTTGGGTTTATGCGGAAGCTAAAGTACTTAAATGGATGCAAAGGTCGAGAGTGCAAATATTATCTTCGACACCCCAAGTGCACAGCCAAACGAAATCACTCAGCTTGATGATACTGGACTCAGCTAAAATGCCTTGACATCACTTTTTCTGGTGATCATTTGGAACGTCTGCACACTCGATTGGGTGTTGTATCGACTTGCACCAAAAGTTGTAGGAGCCTCAAAGGCTCTGCTCCTAGATCAACAGTGGAGCATGTTCGCACCATCGCCCCAACGTTTTAACCGTACATTCTTTGCAAAAGGAACTACCGCAACCGGAAAAACCATTGATATCTTCCAAAATAAACCCTACACGGAAGTTCTTTCCGATGACCTGGTTAAATGGCACCGAGATGCTAGATGGCGCAAGTTTCTCCTCTACACCGAATCTCCTAAAACTAAAATTTTCGCGTATTTTTTCGCAGATTTCTTATGCAAGGAATGGAACCAAAAACCTGAAAATACACAAGATCAGGTTAAAGATGTAGAGCTATCTTACATTCAAGTTGCGACGCCAACCTCTGCTCACCTGCCACCTGAGAAAGGGATAAAAATCATTTTGACAAATCAAAGTTGCGGCCATCCTGAACTTTGGGATGTGGGAGGTTGGATTAAAGAGTTCAAACCTAAAAACTCTTCTCAGCGAAAGGTAGAACAGCCTAAGGAGGGCATTATGGAATCACAGTTTTGACGTAAGTTCTGTGCCTAGACTCTTGTCGAGGTGTTGGTGCAATACTCCCTGATATTTCGTCAAATGACTTCCTCTATCAGCTTCTTCGGGAACGGGACTGTTGGCCCAGTCTCAGACTGCCGAAAATCAGTTATGGTTTTTCTCTCTCATGGCAGTTTTAACCGAAAAAAAGAGTATTGGCTAAAAGCCGTATACTCTCGAGAAGTTTTGCCATTTTCGGCGGCATTCGTGATTTGCCCAATTTTGATTTTCTTCGGGCTCGATTTTGCCATGAATCTATCAAACTCACAGGCATGGCTCCTTGGAGTGAGTCTCTTTTTGATCGTCGTGTTCTCATTTGCAACTCTCATTTTCTATCTCAAGCAAAAGACAGAGTTCGAAGGGTTTTTGTACAAAGTCACAGAGACAACTCCCGCCTTGATTTTTGTTTTTGATGTTGGAACCGGAAAAGCCATTTTCTTAAACTCACAATTTACTCACCTCATGGGATACATGGGAGCAGATCTCGAAAGAATCCAAAATGAGATGCGTCTTCTCTATCACCCAGAAGACCTACCTATGGCTGAGGAAGTTTCTCAGGCAGTGCTGGATCTTCCAGACAATGAGACACTCCGAGTGACGAATCGAATTCGGCATAGCCAAGGTCACTACGTTTGGATGCAGACCCGAATCAGTATTTTCTCAAGGTCCGCCAACGGTGCCGTTAAACTCATTCTCGGAGTGTGCGACGACGTCTCTGACCAAAAATCTATCGAAAAGGAAAAAGAAGATCTTATCGAACAGCTCCAAAAAGAAAAGTTGCAAGCACAACTGGCCTCAATGGAGCTGGAATCGGCTAGACAAAGCCATATGGCTGCTGCGAAACTCGCCTCTATCGGCGAAATGGCAGCCGGGGTTGCACACGAGATCAATAATCCGCTTGCGGTAATTTCGGGAAAAGCTGCGGCCATGATCACCCGGCTTGAGAATGCACAGGAACCCTCTCGAGACATGCTCGTTGAAACTTTCAAAAAAATAAACTTCTGCGTGGATCGAATCGCAAGAATCGTCCGTGGACTCAAAACATTTTCTCGCGAAGGGTCACAAGATCCCCCACGCATCTTAGACGTACGTGAGGCTGTTCAAGATACTCTGACTTTGTGTCTTGAGAGATATAAAAATAACGGCATCGACCTCCAGGTGACTGGTCTTGAAAACGCCATCTACATCAATTGCCGACCTGTCCAAATCTCACAAATTTTGGTCAATCTCCTTGGAAACGCCTTTGACGCCGTCAAAGACCTCAAAAAGCCTTGGGTCAAACTCTCGCTAGAAAGAAGTCACGACTTTTTAGAAGTTAGAGTTGAAGATAGCGGGGAAGGCATTTCTGAAGACATTGAAGAAAAAATATTCCATCCCTTTTTCACAACCAAAGAGGTTGGCCAGGGCACAGGTCTGGGATTGAGCATTTCCACTGGAATAGCGATTCATCATGGTGGCTCGCTTACGCTGGATCGCAAAAGATCGAGAAGCTGCTTCTTGCTGCAAATACCTTTGATTAAAACGGATCTCCAAGTGAAGAAGCCGCGATCGGCTTAAAGGAGTTTGATCGAAGCGCAAGGCGCGGGAGATTTTTCCGGCGCCGGAAACGAAGCCTCCCCCTGTCCCCCTCTAAATAAAAAAAATAGCCGTAGCCTCCGTCCGCCTGTGTGAGCTTGTGGCAAATTGTGGGCAACTTGTTGTCCACAATTTCCATCAGCTTGCACGGCGCTCGATCGAAGAAAAAACTTTGCGTCAGAAACAAAAAACATTTGACCGGGTGTTTTTGTAATTTTGGAAATTGCGAAATACAGACGAGAACTTCCTCTGTAGCTATGCGTATTTCAATGAGCCAGGCTGGTATCAAACGCTCGCTGATTCTTAGACCACGCTGGAGTCTTTTTTCTGAGCGCTTCATGGTGACCAAATAAACGCAAAAATTTCGCAGCAAAAAACACGTGTTAT
>JBGATJ010000069.1:0-24637 GCA_044229295.1 Pseudobdellovibrionaceae bacterium | reverse complement strand
CGTCAGTAAGCTCCCAAACACAAAGTGCACTCATCCGTTTTCAAAAGCAGGCTTTTGAAAAAGCCACTGATGCTCTTGACCTGGTGAGCCCAGACAAACGCGGCCACTCCACACTTACCGTCGCTGTGGCCTTAGAAGATATCGAAGAAATTAAAAAACGAATTAGAAAATTTAGAAAATCAATGAACACATTTTTAAGTAGATCAGGTGTTGGGCCCGATGCCGTCTATCAAATGTCCATTGCTTTGTTTCCAATCACCCAACTACCTAATGGAGAAAACCATGAAAACGACTAAATTATTATTTACTTTATTGACCACACTTCTTTTGACTGCTCTTTCGCACGCAGGAACAGATCACGAAGGAGGAGACGCCTACGAGAACTCGATCATTCTCTTAGACATTGCAAGAAACGAGATCCTCAGCGCCATCGCCCATAGTCCCGAAAGCATCATTAAAAAGACTGGCTGGAGCCGGCAGCGTTTGGACAAAGCCATTCGCAACATGACTTACGAAACTGACTTCGAGCAATCGCGCGATGGCCAGCTTCTGATGTATGATTTTGACAAAAACAGAGAGATCATTCGCGTCTATCGACCCTTCTTTCGCGCACACATGAACTCTTCCATTAAAATTGCCGGCACGAAGGTAGCTTCTAGTGACGAAGTCACAGATTCTAACTCCGAAGTCAAAGAGGTAAAGTTTAGACTTCTTCACGAGCTTGGGCACTTGCTCAATATGGGCGATACAAAAGCTGATGTCTTTGCCGCTGAGATGTATGTCAATTGGTTTCAGTATGAGCGCTATCATCTAAATCATGTTGTGGTTTGCGACCTGCCCCAGGAAACAAGTGGAAAGTTCAACCGGATTTTTTACTTTCCAACGTGGTCAAGGATTTTTTCTGTTTCCTCGGACACCTTAAGTAGCACCGGATTTGCGGTTCACTCCCTCTCGGATCCTACGGAGAAATTTGAATTAGATGTAAGATTTCGTGAATACGATGTTCAAAACTGGGACTGGTTTAACCCTCAGTTAAGAGCGACTGAAGTCTTAACTTCCTCAAGTCCTGTGAGCGTGACACTCCAACTGGGTCCAAAAACTTTCAAATCTGAAAATGACAAACCCATGCTACCAAGCCAGCTTCGCTTGATTTTGCCAACACCCACGGATAGCCAAGGCAAACAGCTTTTGGATTTCCAGGGGCAATTAAAACGTGACAACAAAGTCACTCCAGTACAATGCCGCTACTTTTTTGTGACGGCCGCACCATAATAGATTTGTAGAAAATTGGGGCAACTTTTTGTTGCCCCTTTTCCATCACTTCGAAATTTCACAAAACACCATCGCCCCAAATTATTTCCGATCTAACGTAACTTGAAAAACTAAATCCAAAAAATTGCCGGAGAAAATATAAAACCTACGAGAAATTCCGAAAGCAATCTTCCTTGCGCCGACATAGATTTAAAGGATTTCAGTAGTGCATCACCATATGGTATACTAACATCGAGCCATGCGCGCGATCTTATTTGCCCTGTGTGCACTTCTTTTTAGTCCTTTTCAGGGATTGGCGTCTAGTGTCCAGAAGTTTCCGCTTTCATTTCGACCTGGAGAGCGTGCCGGCATTCTAGGACGATTCCTAATTCAAGGAAAAGAATATCCAATGCTGATTGATTCCGGAGCGAGTGGGCACGGCATCAATTACACTCTCGCCCAAAAGCTCAAACTACCGTTGGGTAAGGTTGGCGAAGGTTCAACACCTTACGGTGATATTCAGACGATCCATGTCGGTGACATCCAAACTCAAGTTAATGGCGTGTCTCTTAACCTCAGGGACGTGATAACTGCAAAAAACAGTCCAGGAGATATTTCTCTTGAAAAAGATGATGTTTGACGAAGTCCCGCGAGTCAGTGGTCGTCCGTACGTAGAAATAATAGATGCGAAAGTCGATAAGATCGGAAATGTCAAAATGACCGTTGATAGCGGCGCGACCACGACGAATATATATTCGAACTTCAAATTTGAAAATTCGAATCCGATTTCAATTCGCATCTTGAAAAACACATGTTTAACTAGCGCTGCACGAGTTCGACCAACGAGTGACCCAGGCCATGAAAATCATCTCTTGGGAATGGACTGTCTTGTCGGGAAAATTTTGGTTTTACCGCCACCAAATTTCAAAAAAATATACATTGGCTGGCCTAAAAAGTAGATTGGTAATTGCCTTAAGCTGTGCTCTCAAACATAAATCGCAAACCAGACTCCCGCGCTTCTTCTCGAGCCTCATAACCAAACTTTCTCTCCACTTCATTAGCATGCAGATAATTCTGCAAAATCCAATTTTCAATTGATGTTTTGAGGACGCGGGTGAAAAGGGTTTCAGTCCAAAAATGGCTCGCGCATTTCACTTTCTTGATCATGTAAGAGGCTATCTGCCCGGTCGCAGCTCTAATGAAGTTCTTATACAGATCTTTTCTTTTGAATCTAAATCTAAAAGTCAATTTCTTGCTTTGGCTTTATCGATTTATTTTAGATCAATTTCGGTTGGAGCTTTTGGAAATAATTTGGGGCAATGGTTTCCTGCGAGTATTGGAGACATGTAAATATCGGCTCGCCGACTACGTCAGTTTTTTCGTACAGGACCTCATACGAAGTTCAGAGGGTTGCCTCGTACTAGCTATCTAGGTTGATGGCCGCGAAAGGATATTTTGCGATTTCCAGGCACCGCTCCGAGCGATTTCGGAGCTTGTAAAGCCCACGACCGTTTCAAGGCAAGAACTGGGGCGTCAAACCTCACATTCGACATCCTCCTAAATTCATGACAACCTAGCCCCATGAAAATCTACACCAAAACCGGAGACGCCGGAAAAAGCCGTTTAGTCGGTGGAACGTCCATCTCAAAAACCCACGATCGTCTCGAAGCCTACGGGAGTGTTGACGAACTCAACTCGCTCCTTGGCGTGTGCGCAAGTGAGGTCAAAACCCTTTCCCCAACTCTTAACGATGAGATTCGCCGTGTGCAAAATGATCTCTTTTATATCGGAAGCCGTCTTGCTGCAGAGACCGATGATGTGTTCAACATGATGCCGCCTTTGCCCAGCGACTCCACGGCTCTCCTTGAAAACTCCATTGATAAAATGCAGGCTCAGCTGGCGCCCCTGAAACAATTCATCCTTCCTGGCGGCTCACGCCCGACCTCCCTCTTGCATTTGGCGAGGACTGTGTGTCGCCGAGCTGAGCGTGCCAGCGTCGGCATCTTTGAAACCGAGCAGCCGCTGCTTTTAAACGATATTCAATATCTGAATCGTCTTAGTGATTACCTTTTTGTGGCTGCGAGATTCGTGAATCACCTGCAGAGCGAACCTGATGTGTTCTGGCAGAAGTGACGTTTTTTGCGGCGGCTTTGTCAGGTCCTGTGAGTGGACCTACCGCCGCCTTTTAGATATACGCTCCCTATAAAAGGAGTATCCATGAAACATTTTATCTTTGCCCTGTTACTTGCGCCAATAGTCGCGCAATCCGCTGACTTAAAACCCATTCAAAAAGAGCCACCAGGGGAAGTCGTCCTCACGCAACCCGGTGCTGGTGGTCAGTCCATGACCGGCGAGCAAAAAATATTTCCCGAAAATGCGCGCGTGAATCACGTGGCTGTGACTCCACTACTGACCGAGGCTTCGCTAGCTCCAGAAGGAGGATTTAAGTACGATCTGACTTTAGTTGTCGAGGTCACGGTCGAACACGAAGTTGCCTATGTTGCCACGGGATCTGGACCAGAAAAAAAGGGCGAGCGAATTCCTGATCTTGCTTTTATAACCGAATCGTCGAGCGCAGATCACAAAGTGGGTGTTACCACAAATCACTCTCTGAAATGGATGTCTAATCCCTTTTTTAGCTATTGGTATGGTATCGAAACCAAAAACTGGGAGTGGGAGACTTCTGAAAATCGCGTCCATCGTTACTATTTTTCCGTGATCAACTGGCAATACATCTACGAAGACATGGGAACCGAAGGCCCTGCTAATGCCAAATGGTATCATGTGGTTCTTGATATTGAGGGCTACAAAAATCTTGTCGTCTATCACTTCCGTATCAAAAACGGAAAGCTCACCAACTTTCTCACGGAAAAGGTTCGCGGATGAAAAAAATATTCTTACTCCTAGCGCCGCTGACAGCTTGGAGCGCTCAGCCGTCCCTCACCGGAGAGAAATTCATTTCCCCCATGCACCCGCGAGTGACTCAAGTTTTGGTCACTCCCGTTCTTACGGACACCTTCAATCCTCCGTCGGAGGATTTTAAACAGGATCTCAATTTAAAAATTGATGTGACCGTCGAAAACGAAGTTGCCTATCGCTCGACCGGCACCGTAGATGAAAGAATTCCCCAACTTGCAGTTGAAGACACCACCTTCCGCGCCTTTAAAAAAGTTGGCGTCACGACCGCCTACAAACTCGCTTGGAAATCAAACCCGATCTTTGATCTCTTTTATGGTGTAAAAACCGATGACTGGGAGTGGGAGACGCTTAAAAACCAAGTCCACCACTACGATGTTTCCATCGTCAATGGCCAGCACATCATTGAGGAGTTTGGCACCCAAGGTCCAGTGGCTGACCGCTGGTACCATGTGACCCTTGATATCGATGGATATAAGAAACTTGTGGTTTTTGATTTTAAAATGACAAGCGGCAAGCTTGTCCAAGATCTGCACGAAAAGCCTAGGCCGTAGCTATCCTCATAGGGGTTTCGTCGATAAACCATTGAAGCAGCGGGTCCCGTTCAACAACGTCGATCAGCTGCACGCCATCAAGGTCCATGTCGCGAAACTCGCTCCAAAGATCCATGTCGTAACAACCAATAGTTAAGAACTGCTTCACCGCAAGACGATCTGCTACTTCTTTAATCACGAGTGAAAGAGAACTCGTCTCTTCAAAAATCAGATTCCAGGCAGCCCCTTCGCGACTCCAAACTTGGTAGGAAGGCACCGGGCTCGTCGGCTTTTCGAGTACCGTAGGCACTGCACTTAAGTGTGGCACCAGAGCCAGAGCTTTACCTACAGCTTCTTTAAGCTGTGCGGGCTGATTTCTCATGGCCATTAAGTCTAAAACACGTTGATTGACAACGACCACACCAGGGAACGTCGACGTTTTTTCGAGGCGATCTATAAGCCCTAAAATCACCGCAAGACGCGCTAGAGAAAAGTAACGAGGCGTATGCTGGATGGTTTGCGAGTCACTGAGAAAATAAGAAACTAGATCCAGTGGGCTACCTTGAGCGTCAATTTCTTTTTGGACTTCACGAAAACGGCCTAGGACTTCTGGAATACGGATGACATTGGCTCGAACACTTGTCTGACCGAGAAGAGAAAAGTCTGAGACCACTAAAGCTTTCGTCATTTCGTCCCCCAATTTTTTCATGGTGCACCTGTCCCTCATTGTCACAGCAGCAACTCCTATGCCGCTAGAGTTTTTTAACTTTTTTTATTATCTCTCATTAAACATCTTGGGAAATCAAACCCCCGTCTGAACGCTTGTATTATATTCAAATGGCCATGAATTATTCGGATTTCAAAACCGCTCTCACTTTTCAAACCGGCTCGGTAAAGAAACTTAAATTTGAATGTTTCGGATTAAAGAAACTTCACCGTGTTTTGTCCAACTCCGTTTTAACTGACAATGGTCCAGTCCAGAGTTGGTGCGACGATGCCAGACTCTGAATTTTTTTCTCAAAGAGTTACAATGAGTTTGCTAGACTTAATAGCGTGAAGAACAAACGTCCCCCTTTTGAAAAATGGCATCCCTATTTGTTATGTCTGCTGTTGGCTTATGCCATTGCCGACATCACAATCCTCAACTTCCGCGATTATTTTTTGCCAAAAGGCGCTCCGCCCTCGCGCCCACCCCCGCGCATTGGATTTGAAATGACAAGCCGAGGTTCTTACAACTCTGTAATCTCACGAAACATCTTCAATAGTGCTGGCATCATTCCCGATCCTTTGATGTCTGAGGAGACTAAAAACAAAAGCGAAAAAGAAGCTGACCCTGTTCCTTCCACTCTCCCACTGGCACTTGTTGGAACTATGGTTCACTCAAATCCCGACAAATCCATCGCAAGCATCGACATTAAAGGCAAAAATCAAGTGCTCTCATTTTTCAATAAACAAAACATCGAAAACCTTGCGACGATCACTAAGGTCGAACGCCAGAAAGTGATCTTTAGAAATCTCAATAACAATCGGCTTGAGTTCATTGAGATTAAGTCCGCAAGCAAAGTGAATTTTGGGATGGGAGCTGCTCCCGCTCCAGGAAAAACCGCTCCAATGCCAGCGGCTGGCGAGGTTCTACAAACGGCCCCTAATAACTTTACGATCAAACGCTCTGACCTTCTTAAATACGTGAGTGACCTTTCCTCTGTTTTGCAACAGGCCAGAGCCGTTCCCAATCGTGACCCAAAAACAGGCGAGATCAATGGATTTCGTTTGGTGGACTTCATGCCTACGAGCATCTATGGGCAGTTGGGTTTGCAGAAAATGGACGTGATCAAAAGTGTGAACGGCGAGCCGGTGGATAGTCCCGCCAAAGCCATGGAACTTTACAACGCGCTTAAAAATTCCGCCAACGTCAAATTGGGAATCGAGCGCGGAGGAAAAAATGAAGACCTTAGCTACACAGTTCAATAAGCAGTTCAGTAGACCCTCAGGAGGCGCAATGAGAAATTTATTATCAACACTGGTGGCAGTGGCCATGGTTCACACCGGTGTCCATGCTCAGGAAGACAACGGGTTTCCGAATCCACCTCCTGGTGAAGGTGGCAGTGGTGGTGAAAAGGCTGCGCCCGGCGAATCCGGTCTGTCTGCCGATAAGAAAAAGAAGTTTGCCGAGGCCAGTCCCGAAGACATCACTAACGAAAACTTTCCAGACCTCATTGAGAGCTTTGACTATCCAAACGCTGAAATTACTGACGTCATCAAAGCGATGAGCGAACTCACCGGTAAGAATTTTATTATCGACCCTGGCGTGCGCGGAAAAATCACAATCATCGCTCCTTCCCGTATCACCGTTGCAGAGGCGTACAAAGCGTTTCTCTCCGCCCTTGCTATCAACGGCTATACCGTTGTCCCCAGTGGTAAATTCCTGAAAGTCAAATCCGCCAGAAATGCCCAGCGCGACAGCATCGAGACCTACTCTGGAAACTACTACCCCAATAGCGACCAGATGATCACACGAATCATTCATCTTAAGCACATCATGGCCGAGCAAGTAAATCGCGACCTTAGGATTCTTGCCTCTAAAGATGGCGAAATGAGTGTTTATCCTCCTACAAACTCGATCATTCTTTCAGACTTTGGATCCAACATCGAGCGTGTCATGCGCATTATCAACCAGCTCGACGTGCCGGGGTTTGAAGAACAAATCAATGTGATCCCAATCAAACACGCAAAGTCTAAAGACCTTGCCGATATCATCGATCAGATCGTCAACAAAGGTGAGCGCTCCAATCGAAATGGAGGAAGAGCTGGATCCTTCACGGCGGGAGTTCCAAGATTCAGTAGGACTGGGACCGGAACCGGCAGTCAAACAAACGCTTCATTCATGGTTATTCCCGATGATCGAACCAACGCCCTTATCGTCGTGGGAAACACCGCCGGCATCAATCGTATTAAAAAACTGATCTCCCAACTTGATTTTAAAATTCGCCCCGAAGACCAAGGCGGCGTTTATGTCTATTACGTCAAGCATGGAGAAGCCGAAAAAATCGCGACCACCCTCAATGGAATTGCAAAAGATGCAGCTCCCAAACCTGCCACAGGTGGTGGACCTGCTGGACCTATCGGTGTGCTCCCTGCTCAGCAGGCCTCTCAAGAAATTTTTGGCGGTGAAATCAAGATCGGTTTTGATAAACACACCAACAGCTTGATCATCACAGCGAGCAAGCAAGACTACGAGGTCGTTACCAATCTATTAAGTAAAATCGATATCCCGCGGGATCAAGTCTATGTTGAAGCGATCATCATGGAAATGCAGCTCACCGACAGCCAAAACTGGGGGATCGGTTACTACAACTTTGATTCCGCAAGTAAGGGTGTTGGTCGTCAGGGTTTCAACGGTCTTGGGAACTTGACCGACTTTTTAGACCCTACAAAAAGTCCTCAAGGAGCCGTTTTAGGATTTGCAAATGGTGGAGACGTCGCACTTTCTCCTTTGGGAGCAGCTGCGGGAGCTACTGGCGCTGCAGCCACCACCGGTTCCATCACAGTTAAAACCTTGACTGGTTTTATCAGCTTTCTTAAATCCATCGGAAAAGCCAATATTCTCTCGACTCCACAGATCATGGCTATCGACAATGAAGAAGCTGAAATCGAAGTTGGAGACCGCGTTGCAACGGGACTTACGACCACGCAAGCTAACGGCGGAACCGCGCAAAGCACTAACTTTGAGGATGCAACGATCAAGCTTAAAATCAAACCCTTCATCAGTCCTTCTACAAATGCCGTTCGCTTAGAGATTGATCAAAAAATCAGCCAACCGTCCACAAAGCAGACTGCGGCTAAGGGACTTGCTGACGTGTCGGTGCAGTTGACCAAGCGAAGCATCAAAACCAATGTCAATGTGACTAGTGGTGACACGGCTGTTCTCGGGGGCCTCATGAGCGATCAAGAGACCGAAATTATCACAAAGGTACCGATCCTTGGTGACATCCCTATCATTGGGTGGCTTTTTAAAGGAAAGCAAACAAAGCTTGATAAAGTGAACTTGCTCGTGTTTCTCACTCCAAAAATTATCAGAAATAACGAAGACAGTTCGAATTTGCTTTCCAAAAAACTTGATGAGCGTCTAAACTACATCAAGCAATCAGGGGGCCGCGATCCTCACGGAGATTTTGTAAATAGCCTTCCTCGTACGGCTAAAGCTGATGTTGAACCAGCACCGATCAAGAAAAATGCGCCGACGGAAGCTCCAGCTAACGAAGCAAAACCCGAAGCTGAAGACGCGTTTGCCCCTGAAGGTTTGATCGAGGAACCGACGTCAACCAACTAAAAGAGGACTATGGCCGTTTTAGATGTGCAGAACTTACTCCTAAAAAGCACTTCTCTTTCTGAAGAGCAGCTTCGGCTGCTTTTGCAAAATAACTCGGCTTTAGAGACGAACCTTACTATTTCACAGCGCCTGGGGAACAAAGAGTTTACGAGTGCTGATGATCTGGTGGCAGATCTGTGCAAAGAATTAGGCGTTGATTTTCTCAAAGATATCCCAGTGGGCGACATCTCCGGCGATATGGTGAGAGATCTTCCTATCAACTACGCTAAACAGCAACAGATCCTCCCCTACAAAGAAGAAACCGATCAGGTCCTCGTGCTCACAAGCAATCCTTTGAACCTCAAAGCCCTCGATGATATCCGCGCTCTTTTTCGAAAAAAAGTAAAGACAGTGGTGACTACGAGCCCTCGCCTTCAAGATGCGATTAACAAAGTCTACGAAAAAAGTACGGCCAACCTCGCAGGCCTTGATGATATCGAAGATGAAGACTACGACTTAGATGATCCCATCATCGATCTTCTTGAAGCCGGCGATGACGATGCGCCGGTCATTAAACTTGTTAACTCCCTTCTCTTTCGAGCCGTCAAAGAGAAAGCCTCCGACATCCACGTTGAAGCGTTTGAAAAAGACATGATGGTGCGGTTTCGTATCGATGGTATTCTATTTGACGTGTTCAAACCGCCCAAGCGCCTGCAAAACTCGATCACCTCTCGTATCAAAGTTATGGCCAACCTCAATATCGCAGAAAAGCGGCTTCCCCAAGATGGTCGAATTCCTCTGAAGGTCGGAGGAAAAGACATCGACATTCGTCTAAGCACGGTGCCGACATCGTTCGGTGAGCGCCTTGTCATGCGTTTGCAAGATAGATCCAACGTGATCTTGGGCCTTGAACAGCTGGGATTTTCTGAATCGTCGCTGGTTCAGCTCGATGATCTCCTGCAAAGAACTTACGGAATTTTGCTGGTCACAGGGCCAACGGGATCTGGTAAATCAACCACGCTCTACGCCTGCATCACCAAGATCAATAACGTCGGCACGAGCATTCTCACCGTAGAAGATCCCGTGGAGCAACGAATTCATGGCATTGGTCAGATTCAGGTGAACTCAAAAATTGGTCTTACTTTCTCCAGCGGCCTAAGAGCCATTCTCAGGCAAGACCCTGAAGTGATCATGGTCGGTGAGATTCGTGACTTAGAAACTCTTGAAATCGCTATCAACTCGTCGTTAACAGGTCACATCGTGCTCTCCACGCTCCATACCAATGACGCTGCTGGTGCCTTTCCGCGAATGATCGATATGGGTTGCGAGCCGTTTTTGATCGCCACATCCCTCCTTGGAGTGGTCAGCCAACGTCTTGTGCGCGTTCTTTGCCCTCACTGTAAAGAGCCTTACGTTCCCACAGATGTTCAGTTGACGACTTTAGGCTTGACCAAAGAGCAAGTCATGCGCGGGAATGTTTGCCGCGGCGTTGGCTGCGCTCAGTGCAACCAAAAAGGATATGTAGGACGAACAGTGATTCAAGAGCTCTTGCTCGTCGATGACGACATTAGATCTCTGATTATGCAACGTAAAGACGGAAACACCATCAAACAAGTTGCGATCGAAAAAGGCATGAAAACCTTCCGTGACCACGGGATTGCAAAAGTCCTCAACGGCATTACGACCATCGAAGAAATCTTGACTAACACGCAATTGGATATCTGATGCCTATTTTTGAGTACAGAGGCCTTAACAAAGTAGGAAAAAACGTCAAAGGCACAGTGGACGCAGAAAATTTGCGCGCCGCCAGAGCTAAACTCAAAAAAGATCAAATTTTTGTCGTGAATATTCGTGATAAAAAAAAGGGCGATGCTAGCAAAAAGAAAAAGCCGTCGGGAAAATCCGTCGACGTTAAAGATCTCTCGATGATGACAAGGCAGCTGGCAACTCTAATCAAAGCAAATATCCCTATCGTCGATGCTCTCACGGCTGTTAGCGAGCAGGTCGAGAACCCGGTCCTTTCAGAGGCTGTTGCCGACTGTAAGAACATGGTTAATGAGGGCTCTCCCCTTTTTAAAACTCTGCAGAAATATCCAAAAATTTTCTCTAACATTTACGTCACAATGGTTGAAGCCGGGGAGCTTTCTGGAAGTTTAGACAAAATTCTCATTCGCCTTGCTGAGTTCACAGAGGCCCAAAATGAACTCAAATCCAAAGTCCGCTCAGCTCTCATGTACCCCATCATCATGCTTACCGTAACTCTTGGAATTCTGATGGTGATGTTCGTGTTCGTCATTCCAAAAATGGTTGCGGTTTTTGATGCCTATCCAGAGTTGGAGCTTCCATGGTACTCTAAAATCGTTATCGATTTCAGCGGTTTTTTAGTGAACTATTGGTATGTGATCTTAGGAATGGGGATCGGCTCTTATTTGCTTTTTTTCAATTGGAAAAGAACTCCCGCCGGCAGCAAACAGTGGGACGCTATTGTTTTGAAACTTCCAGTCGTCGGGCCACTGGCCCGCATGGTGGCTGTAAGCAGGTTTACTCGCACTCTTTCGACTTTGTTAACCGGCGGCGTAGCCATGCTCCAGGCGTTTGATATTGTTCGTAACGTCGTTGACAACGACGTTTTGGCTCGCGCTATTGACGATGCAAGGAACAACATCAGCGAAGGGGAATCCGTCGCAGGTCCTCTCAAAAAATCAGGTCAGTTTCCACCGATTGTGATCCACATGATTAACATCGGAGAAAAAACCGGCGACATGGAAACCATGCTGACACAAGTTTCCGACGCTTACGACTTCCAAGTTAAAACAAAACTGGAGGGTGTCACAAGTCTTATGGGACCTGTGGTCATCGTCGTCATGGGGATGGTTATTGCCATTATCGTATTTTCTATCATGATTCCGATGTTCAACCTCAGCAACATCGCAGGCTAAAGCAAAAGCTCTACCCAGATTCAAAAGCAAATCTTGACTTAAGAAATGATTTTTTGCGATGTTTTCGTCAACACCAAAAAAAAGGCGGCCTTTTGCAAACTGAATTGGATCCAAGATTAAAGACTTATCTCAAAACTTTAGAAACTTCAGGAAGACCTTTGCTTCACACGCTTGCTCCAGTCACAGCACGCACGGCTTATCGCGAAGGACGACAGTTTGCCGTCGCTGACCCAGAGCCTGTGGCCTTAGTTATTAACAAAAATATTCCTGGCCCTCATGGCCCCATCCCGCTGCGTATTTACAGGCCCGATGTTTTCAAGTTCGACGCTTCAGCTCCGGCCCTTATTTATTTTCATGGCGGAGGCTGGACCATTGGCGACATCGAAACCCACGACAGTCTTTGCAGGCAGTACGCGAATCAAACTCCATGCGTGGTTGTTGCCGTCGACTACCGTCTTGCGCCAGAGTTTTCCTGCCCTGTTCCTGTGGAAGAAGGACTCGCTGTCATTGATTGGCTGGCTAAAGAAAGTTCCCTTCTTGGCATCGACCCTGAGCGACTTGCCGTTGGTGGCGACAGTGCTGGGGGGAATATTTCCGCCGTGATTTGCCTTGAACTCCGGGATCGAGGTGGCATCAAGCTTGTTCACCAAATGCTTATTTATCCAGCGACAGATCAGAATATGGCCTTTGACTCCCATCAAAGTCGCGGCCAGGGCTTTTTCCTAACCAATGAATTGATGTTTTATTTTCGCAACAATTACCTGCCTGCTCAAAACTTTGATGACTGGCGCGCCTCCCCTCTCAAAGCTGTGAGGTTTACCGAGTTACCCCCAGCAACCATTATTACGGCGGGCTTTGATCCCCTTTTAGACGAGGGTTACGCTTATGCTCAGGAGCTTAAAAAGAGCGGCGTACCTACGGTGTATAAGTGCTTTGAAGACCAAATTCATGGTTTCATCAATTTGGGAAAAGTCACCACTAAAGCCCGTGAGGCTATTCAGTTCACAGCAAGTGAACTCCACAAGGCCTTTACGCTCTGACAAAAAAGAAATTTTCATGTCAACCAATTAGCGTGAGATTTTCTGATTTTTGAAGTACAGAAGATCTCCACGCTTGCCCCTTTGAGGAATACGGTTGACGAGATATTTTAAGGCTTTTATTTTTTCCCAGACTTTCACACTGGTGTCCATGGCTTTTGGAATGGACTCCACCCAGGTGCTTCCTCGAAATATTTACAGCCCCTCGTTTCGTTATGGAGTTTTTTCTAACGTCACGGAAAAATATGACCAGCATGGGGAGCTTCATACCTACGGCGACATCAACACTCTCACTTTTGATGCCAAGTCCCTCGCTAAAGTCGAACCACGCATCACAGAACTTGTTCAAATCCTCAACCAATTTGGCCACGATCAGATTGGCGATCAAATCCACCTTGGCAGTCTTCGAATCTCTCCTGAAGTTAACATCAGCTACTTCGTGCCAGTTTTAGCCTATGGGGTGACGCCAGCATGGACATTTGCGCTAGCAGCCCCTGTTGTGAGTTACAAAAATAAAATCACTGTCAGCGAAAGCGGATCTAACGTCGCGCAGATTCGCCAGCAATTCCAAGGAGTCTCAACGCAGCTTGATGATGCCTTCAACCAACTGGATCGTAGTTTGAGCGCTGAACTGGCAAGCCAGCTTGCACAAAAAGGCTATAAGCCTCTTGAAAACAAAAGTGGCTCTTTTCTTGGGGATGTCCAGCTCGTAAGTCTGTGGCGGTTTTATGAGCATGATGATTTCTCGCTTCTACTTCGAAATCAGGCGGCTTTACCGACAGGGCCCGAAGATGATCCCGATGATCTTGCGGATCTTGGACCTGTTTTTCACGAGACATCCATGGACAATATTCTTTTTGCTAACTATTACCTCACGCCTTGGTGGCGACTTGGAGCAAAGACTGGTTACCGATTTTATCTTGAAAAAAATCAAACTGTGCGCGTCCCTCTGAATAGTGATGATCAACTCCCCGATCAAGCCTCACGGCAGGATTTGAAAAAGCAAACAGGCGATGTGTTCATCGGGGGCTTATCGCAGGAATTTTTCTTTATGCGCTACTGGAGCCTTGCTTTTGGCTATGAACAGGAACGCAAGAGTGCGGACCGATATTCAGGTCGGGTAGGCTCAAACACAGGTCTTCTCAGCCAAGACACCAACTACCAACTGCAGCGTTATCGCATAGGTGTAAGTTTTGATTCCACGACAGCATTCACGCGAGGGCAGGCCCCTCTGCCAGCCATGGTCAATTTTGAATACTCAGATGTTTTTGCTGCCGTAAATACAGAACGTCAAACTCTCCAAGAGATGACGATCACTTTATTTTTTTGAGGACGCCGATGAGAATGAGGATCCGAATTTTAGCATTTTTCGTAGCTGTTGGAGCTTTGTCTTCGTGCGCTCCAAAGGCCATCGAGGCGCCCCTTCCGCCACCCCCTCCACTGGTGCTTAAACAGCCTTTCGAAGATCACAAACTCAATCTTTTAGGCCAGCCAGATTTTAATGACATTTTGGCTGAAGCTTACACCTGGCGGGGCCAGGTTTCAGCGGGCGACATCTACAGTTTTGGCTATAATCTTTTAAGGCTCGGCGAAATCTGGAATGCTCAGGAGCTTAAAGATCTTGCCGTCAAAAGCGTCAGTGTTGCTGAAAAACAAAAAGGGTTTTTGAATTCTGTTCCGTTTGAAAAGTCTCCTTATTTATTTGCCCTCGTAGGTCAGAGTGAGATCCAAGCAAAACAGCAGTTGCAAGAACTTGATGTTTTCCTCAAGGACCAGTCCAAAGAAATTGCCACATTCTTAGACCGAGGAACTAAGGCTTATCCATGGCCCAAGATTTTAAACTCATTGCCATCAGCGATCGATTCTCTGAATGGATTTTTTGATTGGATGCTCCTTCAACTCAAAAAAAAGGGAATCGATCCCTTAGTTCTTAGTGAGCTCAAAAAAGCTCTTAAAGTTGATTACGCTCCAAAACTTTCGAAGGCCAAAAAACTTTTAGAAAAAATCGAGAAGTCAAAACAATCTCTAGACCAGCTTCGCTCCCTCGATGAGCTCATCAAATACCTCAAGATCGACTTGGATAAAAATTCGGCAGCCTCTGTACAGCAAGCAAAAAAACTCAGCCAGGAGCTTTCAGGCGTTAAAGACGCGCAAGACATTCTGACGTTTATCATTCATCTCTGGAAAACTCTCAGTGCTGAGCAAAAAAAAACCATCGTTTTTATCCGCTCTGCTGAGCTCTATCACTTTCTGAACGAGAGCAGCGAAAAGAAGCTGGCCTGTATGAGCGATCGCAAGTGCAACGATCTTCTCTGGGCTACGATCAAACGAGTTAAGGTCCTACCTACTCTAGAAAAATTTGGTGTGCAGAATCTCAAGTCGCTCATTGACGAAGGGATTCGGGGCGAAGTCATCAGCGAAGCCAGGCAAGGCCTGCTGAGTTTTGTCCCGCGAATTCCTGCTTATGTAAAAACTGAAGTAGTGGCGCAAATGCAAAAACAGCGCGACCGTCTCGAGGGCATTCGGCATAACTTTGCCAAATATATCGCAAGCCTTGGGAGTGATTGGGCAGAAAAAAACCTGATCGACTGCAAAGCCGCAAACAAAGAGTTCTCGCTTCGAACCGTTGCTTTTAATGACATCACGTTAGATCTCAATGGAAAAATGCTGGACCTGAATGTTCCAGGGAGTCAGCAGTTTTTTACCGACTCAGCGTCCATTGGATGGCAAATGGCTTACACCACTCATCTCATGCAAAACATGGAAGTGTCAGATAAGGAGATGGGCGACTGCAAAGCCGTCAGTGCGACATCCCTGCAAAGACGACTTGTGATGAGGTCGGCGATAGAAAACATCAACCGAAGTTTGCTCCTCGGAGGATTTCGAGGATCACAACAGCAACTTCAACCAGCTTATTCGGTGGCGATCAATAGTCCGGATCCAGCAAACACTCTTTTAGATCTCGAGCATCTCACCGACAGCCCCCATGTTTTTGCGGTTCCAGATATTTTTGAAGTGCAAAATGGTTACCAAATGAATCGTTCGAACCTTGTTCTCCACGTCAGCATGAAGAGCCAGGCTGATCTTCTTTTCGGTCTCAGTCAGTTTGTGCGCTACCTGCGAGATTGGGAAACCAACAACTTCGACAAGACTCTTGGTCAAGTAAAGATCTCAGACGTCGTCAAAGAGCCTACCCATGACGACAGTCTCGAGCAACCGCTTTTCCCTAAACCTATGATTTTTGCTTTGGGGGTCGGCAACGCCTCACTCATCCTCAACAATCTTCTTAAAGATCTGTCACCACTTTTTTTAATGGATCCTGCTGGCCCGGTTCTCTGGGGCAACCAACTTGATAGCAAAAATCCGAATCCTCCAGGTGCCATTGCTGGGCTTGTCGATTTGGATGGAAAGGCCCGAGGCCACATCGTTAATGCTGCAAGCATCGCGCGATTTATCGTTGCTATCTCCGAATTCAAACAAGCCACTGACGGCGTTGAAAAAACGTCGGCTCCGCCTCTGACTCAGGCTGATGGAAATGGACACAAAGCGCTCGATGACCTTCTCAAGGCTCGAGATATGCTTCGAATGCTGACTATGGCTTTGAGCAACCTTCTGACTCACCAACTCATGCCCGACGAAACCGGCGGGATGGCGGCAAGCTATGACCTCCAAATAGGAACCAATTCGGTAACTGCAAAAACGCTCCTTGATCAGGTCTACGCCATCGAGGCCCTTTTGCGAGCTTCTGAAATCACTGGAATGGAAATGTACAAAAAAGCTAGCTACGGACTTTATTTCAATCTCAATCAAAATTTTTGGGATGAGAAATTGCAGTTTTATGTTGGGAACGATGTCACACGAACGAGGGCGACTCCCTTTGAAATCCTCACGACTCTTCGAATTCTTTCGGATTTCCAAAAACAGCTTGCTAGAGAGCCTGGATATGAGGAGTCGGCAAGCCAACTCCAGTTACTTCTTCAAAAATGGATCGAAGCTATTAAACTTTTAAGATTCTAAGAACGTTAGGGAGCTCGGCACACAAGAGAAATCTCAGGACCAGAAAGAACTCCGGAGCTGATTCTGTTCAGCTTGGTATCAACATCTCCACGGAATTCAAGGCCACCGGTGAACAAGATATAGATCCCGCCGTGAGTTCGCGTGTAATCATCGCCCGCTGAATTTTGATAAGTCGCCATAACATTTGAATCCACCATGACGGCAGGACGGTTAGCAACCCAGTCGATGCTGATCTTATGACCGTTGAGAGACTCACAATTTACGACCGTGTTTGCATGGGCGAAAGCTCCGACGACACCGATGATGAAGAGGCTGAGACCTTTGATAGTTTGCATTTGCGAACTCCTTGTTTTGCAGGCTCTTTCGCAAATCTTTGGAACTAAGGCAACAGACTCAGCAAAAAGTGTAAAAAGAACCCATACCAGAGAAGCTTATTGTTTGAATTCTGTCAGGTTTTCACATTCTAGGTCGATGATTCTTTTTTTGTCTCTAGCAGCCCTACGATACTGAGTAAAAACTCCATCGCTAGAGGGCTGACTTTCTGCTAAGTCAGCTCGGATTTTGAAAGACCGAGGCCTGAGGACCCCTTTATTCGTTCTCTCAAAACTGAGAGAGTAATTGGTCTCAGCGCTTGACGGGCCGAACTCCTTCCCACAGGTCACCTCAAGAGTAGCCTCGCTCTCCTCAATTTTGATATGGACTTTAGGCAAAGTTTTGTAGGTGCCGAACCCGCAAGTTCCAGGGCCTTTGATCACAACAATCGCTTTTTCAGGGTCAGCAACGTTAGGCAAAATTCCAAAAATCATCCGGTTGCTCGACCGAATGAAGTCGGCATCAGAAACCCCCTCCACAGAGATTTGTTCGCCTGGAGTCATCATTCCGCCCTGACCCTCAAAAGGCAAAACGATATCAAAAACAAAAACGAGCGCTTTTTGTTTCAAAAGAGAGTCAATGAGAACTCCCTCCGGGACGAAAACTTTTTTGTAGGGACCTGCAGGGTTTTGATAAATTCTGAGAAGTTCCTGTCCTTCACGCACATTAAAAAGACAGCTTTTTTGATCTGTTGCGATTCCTTTAAACCGAGAGAACGCAAAATCCATGAGGTAACTCTCCCCAAACGCTTTCACAGGGAGCTGCTGGCCAAAAGAACCAGGCGCAAAACAAAGACCGACAATCACGCCTATTAAAAATTTCATGAACCCTCCTTAAAGGGCGATAGCATCACAAAAAACCCTCCGCAAGCTTGATTGGCCGTTTTGAAAACTGTGCAATGAATCTGTCGGCCTGACAAAATTGAAAGCGTTATGTAACACGAGCCTGGTGACAAAAGGGTCCCTGCCGCTTTAGAAGTTCTCTCAGGAGAGAAAATGAAAATAATCATGACTTTAGTCACAAGCTTACTCGTTTCAGGAATCGCAAACGCAGGAACCCTAAAATGCACCTCGATAGGTGAGAACCTGGCAGAAAACCGGCTCGTTTTTGACGTCACTTTAAAAATGAACTGGCTGGGAACTAAAACCTCAGGAGGCCAGTTTTTTTACAGAGGCTCAGCTCCTGAGGAAACAGGATCTGGGGAATTTAGCTGTGAGGCTCCTGATAAAGGGTTTGCTCGCTGTCAGCTTTTAAACCCAGATTCCAATATTCAGAGGATTGGGGTTGATCCTATGTTAGGGCTCGTGATCCAGATTTCGGGGCAAGAGCACGTCGTGCTTTTTAACTGCCATAAGTGATTTGCAGGTCTTAGCTCCGTGGGCCTTAAAGGCAGCGGCGACCTCCAAGGCCCACCTAGGGTGGGTCAACCGCAATGTCACAATATTTTTGAAATTTGTCACAACTGGTGACAGCGCGAGGCCGTGATTCAGGATTTAAAATAAATCAGAGACGCGGCAGGTGGCCGAAATCTCTCTAACTCCCTGGGAATCAACGTACTGAATTTTCCCTTTAGGCTCCGTAGAGTCAGTAAAAAAGAAAACTTCGGTGCCGCAAGGTTCCGCCTCGAGCGAGAAAAATTCTACCGACGTGTACCTTCGCCCATTACTGACGCCACTACTTTTCTCTTCGATGACTTGATGAGAACAGACGACCCTTCCGTTGAGTTTAACTGAAATAGAAGTTTTACCCGAAGCATCTCTAGAAATGGAACTTGTGAGACTTTCAGCTTGGCAACGAGCGATTTCGAAAGAATATCCTGTTAGTGAGTATGCAAACGCTAGTAGAAAGACTAAGTATTTCATTTTCGATCCTTTGTTACCGCACGGGATCTATATTGAGAAGCGTCGGTTTGCTAGGACTAATTCAGTTTCTGTAAAAACTCCTGTGACATTACATTTGCTCTAGCAATCACACAGCCAATCATAAATTTTTTGCCCGAGAGATCGTTTCGTTGACCATTCAAGAATGCTGATTTTCCAAGGCTGGTGGCTCACGTCCACACCAATGGATAAATAAATATAGGCCGGCCCACCAGTACCGTCGAATTCTCCCGGAATTGTCTGGCTGTATATTCCCCTCGTGGTCCAGGTTGTTTTAGGTCTCGGTGAAAGCGAAAAGAAAAACCGTTTTTGATATATCATTGTAGCTTGGGATCTAATCTCCCAAGCTACAATGCTAGCTTAACACCCACGCATTTGGCCTAGCAACCACCACATATCCAATCATTAAATTTATCGCTAAAAGATCGTTTCGTTGACCCTTTTATAATGCTTATTTGCCAGGGCTGATGGTTTACATCCACACCTATAGTTAAATAGTGGTAGGCTGGCGCACCACTACTGTCTTCTTCTCCTGGAATTTCCCTTTCGTATATCGACGCTGTAGTCCACTTCCCGTAACCTTCACAAGCAATAGACTGTCCGATGGCACCTAGGATGCGCCGTTTGCTCACACAGTTATCTCCTCGATCACAAATTCTAAAACCTTTTTGATTAATAAGCTTTGAGATCGTCTCTAAACTTGAGGGTTGCATAAGGAAAGGCCTTATTGGGTTATCGTCGTTATGTGGACCATTGGGCGTTGCTGATGCTGAGTATCCTAATAATAGGAGCGAAAAAACTATAGGAATTTGTTTTAGTTTCATGAGTACCTCAAAAAAGTTTATGGGTTTGTAGGACAATCTTCTCCAGAAGGTTTTTGGCTTGTAGCGTTGAATTCGCTGAATAGAAAATAACAGCACTAATAATGCGATGCAATATATATGTTGTTAAAAAGTATCCTTATTGGTAATATATTGTTAACTTTTAGACTCATGTTTGTAGAATTGATCGGCCTCGGCCAAATACAATAATTTTCGACGGGCAGCCCTCAAAATTCCGTTGGGAACTGACGAGTGGATTTGGTTTTTTTATCATCAGAATTTTCACAGATGTCAGTCCAGCGAAATGTCCCGAATCAATGAGTCAGTACGCGCGCACATCTAACGATGCCCAGTCTTGCCTGATGAAATTCAGTGATCGCGTCTAACAATCGTGGAAACCCTGGGTTTGTATCACCTAAATCGCCAAACGGGAGGCGTGTTTGTTGACCGGTTTCAAGAGTCGTAACCGCCGCGTCCTCCTGGTGGACGGCGTACGCGGGATCAAAAATGAGTCCGTTATGAGGCGAAACCTCGGGAGCAAAAACTTGGGTGATATTTCCGTTTCTAACGACTTTTTCACCATCCAGTTGGGGGTCTTTGACAAATTGGAGCCATTGACCATCCCGCGCGACCTTCATCATTTTACTCAACCATTTCGGATCAATCGCCTGATCGCCGGTGGAGCTGACTAAAAGAAGTGGTGGTTTGAGAAGATCTCCACCATTGAGGTGAGATTGAATCGCCATTTCAAGGTCGTAGAGCACGCCGACGGACCCCGCGCCTTTGTACACTTGGCGGATTTCGGTTTGCGTGAGTTTTTCTCTACCAACGTACGGAAAAAGTTTTGCTGTAATATCAAACAGCCCCGTGTTTTTCAAAAGCCCAGCGATCGAATTAGCCATGCCTATCGCAGGTGCTATCGCTATCACACCGCTCACCTCTTCAGGAGTTCGATAAGCTTTATCGATAGCAATGTCTGCGCCCAAAGAAAGGGCCGCAAGAATCACTTTTTTGCCAGTTTTCTTTGCAAGGTTCACGGCTTGGTCAATATCATTTCTCCAGTCGGCAATGGTCACGTTGTTAATGTTGCCGCTGTCGATCCCATGGCCGGAGAGCCGCACAGAAAGAACATCCACACCTTTTTCGAATAAAAATCTAGCGATGTCTTTACCCTGATAGGCCGAGTCGCCAATGCCTTGAATGTAGATATACACAGTGTCGGATGGCTTTTTGTGCATCAAAAAAAATGATTCAGTGATGTTATTCTTCGCAACACTCCCAAGAATACTGGGATTAGTGCCGTAACGTCTTTCAAAACTCTCAATGCCTTGAACTCTGTTATTTTCAATAATTGTCATTGGAAGCCGAATATCGTCACCAATATAATAGGTCATGGGCGGCTCTTGGCGAATCGCCCGCGTCTGGGCAACGACGAGAGCTCCGATAAATTGAATGCTGAGAAGGAAAAGCACGCTTCGTTTTAAAATATTCATAATATCGATGCCTTTCACTGCAACCGCTGGGCCAGTTATCTAACTAGTGAAGTGATTTTCTTTCCTTACGCTCTGCCTGCGGTTTTTCTTTTTTTCGTGCAGCCATAGGTCGCTCGACTCGGTTTTTAATTTTAAAATCAACGCCTGTCCTTAAATCGAACTGTTCTCCGTCGTTTTTACACTGGCGGTGAGAAATTTCTGTACTCGCTCCGAGTTCACCCTCGAAGTGTCGTCCCATCGTCCCTTTCCATAACGTGGCGCGGGCACCAACCGACTCCTCAAAACAAGTGTCATCTTGGTAGGACTTCATAGGATCGTTGTACTCGGTCGTCCCTAGGACATACTGAATTCCGCCGAAAACCGTAACCGGGATAACGTAACTGCCGATTTTGGTTTTTACATCATGGGCGTAATAGAGCGAAAGACCCTCTTTAAGGTAGCGACGAGAACCTTTATAAAAATCAAAATAGACACGGCTGTTGGGGGTAATTCTAAAAACTCCTCCGAAACCACCACCGACGTCACCACCCCATGATCCAACGGTCAGGTAAAGTTCACCGCGACGATTTTTCACTCGCATCGTTTGAACGAAAGAATCTAGGTCCCAGTAGCGTTTCTCGCGCTCATACTCATTTTCATCGAGCTGGAGAATACGCTCGATGTAACCCGTGGCCGTTGTCCATGGCTCGCGCTCATGAAAAATGGCAACCGAATATTCGACCTGGGTATCATTGATTTGATGTTTTAGCGCTAACTCAATAATTCCCGTGGGAGCTGTTGTCATCGCTCTTTGTACAATCGAAGGCACTCCGCGAATCGACTCAAGCTCTGTCACGCCGGTATCAGTCAGACTTGGACCGATATTGGGTTTGTCCTTACCGACTCGAACCTGATAGACCGTAAGTGGCAAATTGACCAAGTCCGAAACATCGCCAAACACCGTCACAATAGCGCCTTGGAGGACGGATTCTTTCTCTATCTGGCGAACTCGTTTGTCGATCATCTCTCGCGCTTCTTTGCGTGTAGAGCGTCGAATGTCCTCTAAACCTTCACGAAGAAGCTTTTTAAGTTCAGCCACCTTTTCATTTTTGATAGGTTCAAGCTTCTTAAGCTGCGCCAATATCAAAGATTCTTGAACCGCCGGAGGCAGACCTCTAAAACCTGGTATGTTACCTCTTAGGCCACTTTCGACCTGCGTGCGAAAACCTTGTGCAACTTTAGTTTCAATTTCACGATCCTTGTCCTTACGAACCACATCAAGCGTTTGATCAATTTTTTCGTCAGCAACCTTGTAAGTGGATTTTGTTACTGAATCCTCAGCAAGAACTGGTGCGACGCTCAGCTGGAGTTTCGCGCTCCAGTAAAAACGCGCGGCTTTAAAGTTTCTGAGAGCGTCATCGTCTTCTGAATCACGCAATTCCTCACGCTGCTTCGAAACCATCACATTTAGAAGATCATCGGCATCAAAAAGTGGCTTGCCTAAAACGGGATCAATTTTTGCGACTTCAATTCTTGAATGAGAATAGAGAACATCGATATTCCCCTCATAGATCATGGATCTGTGTTGGATTTTCCAACGAACAGCATACTGATCAGGACTTTTCGACTGGGCGAAAGCTGAACAAGAAAAGAAAACCAGAAGGGCATAAATCGTTTTTAACATTTTGAACTCCATCAAACTTTTTATTTTCGGATATGAGACTGCTTAAAGTGGTTGGAGTTTTACCTGACAAGTGGAACCGAAAAGAATCGCGTCATCATCATCTGGCAATGTTACAAATATATTGGCTCCGGCTTTGCCGTTAATTTCACTAGCCAATAAAGAGATGTGCCAACCTTGTCTTGTAAGGGTGGAGTCTCAAGGAAGTTGGTATTGTCACCAACTTCGAGAGTTAAATCTTTGGGGTTCACTTTAACGGTGTGTTTTGTCTCCATCATACGGTCCTGAATCGTGATCGTGTTTCTCGCCGGCCCAAATGTGACCCGCACGTATCCGTTTCCATCTTCTTCTGTACCGACACATTTCATGGCTAGGATCTTATACTTTGCCGCTGCAAAACTCGGCTGCGAAAGAAAGATTGTGCATGAGACGAAAAAAAACAAATTTAACGATTTCATAATTCCTCCTGGTCTTTGTCAGTAAAAGACAATACCAAAGCACATGCTGTGTCGCATTATTTAAATTGTTAAAATGTCCCTGATTTGGTAACATATTGTTACAAAACAGAGTCAGAAACGCGCCAGGAAGAGGGGGCATTTTTATGTCTAGGATCTTTTGATCATGATATTCATGGTGAAATGGAAATTTAGACAAAGCTTTGCCACAACAGTTAGAGCCTTAGGAAGCGCGGTCTCCACTAGTTCGGTTTCTGTAAAATTTCTATGTTCGCCCCTTAGGTTCCTCGACGCTAGAACGAAGAATTAAACCCAAACTCCTCTCGAGCTCGCAGCAAGTTATGAGCTTGGCAGAGGAGCCTGAGGTTCTCCGGCGTGTGCTTCCCACCCTTAGCAAACGGAATGATGTAGATCGTGTTGCACTAAGTGCCGTGACCCACATCCAGGGAGAGTGCAACGCCCTCCATCGCGCTTCAAAACCTCTCGCGATACTTTCGCAGGAATATGCCGAGGGGACTTCGGCGTTGGCGTTGCCTTGTGTCGTGGGTTTTGTAAAAGCGGATCTTCGCGCTTTCTGCAGACTTTCGCCATTTTGCGAATCACGTCTTGAAAGCTAGCTCCAGGCATGTCGTGAGACCAGATCTCTTGCAGACGCTCTAGGTCTTCTATGAGCTCGCTGTCGGCGAGAAGTTTTATCTCGGTAAGTTCATCGGCAACAGGTCTCACTTTCTCTTTGGACCTTGCAGGGTTTGAGGACTTGGAGATAAGGATTTTTACAGCCTTACGCGTGGACTGAGATTCTAGGCTTACAAGCAGATCCTTTTTCTGCTCAGTGGTGTAAGCGTTATTAGATTTTGCTTCTTGCTTAAAAAACGTCTGTGCTTGGCTCACAGTAGATAGCGCAAGCTCTCCAGAATGAATCTTTTCTTCAAGAAACGGAAGCTCATTAAGTAA
>JBGATJ010000068.1:0-25158 GCA_044229295.1 Pseudobdellovibrionaceae bacterium | reverse complement strand
CTAATCACTGAGCGCTGGTATAAAAGACAGGCCCTATCACCTCAGCAGTATGGTCTTAAACATGGGAATGCAAAGTCCCGTATTGCGTTCCCATCAAAAAATGAATGGAAAGTCTAGGACGTCGTTTTTGACCAGCGTACACTCATTGTACGCGACAACTCAAAAAATAATGCTGCTACCCGTGCGATGGGAAACTGACACATATCCGTTGATGGGCGAGCGCCCGCAGGGACATATTAACGCTCAAATCGTTGATGACTGCGATTTACTTATCGGGATATTTTGGACCCGGCTCGGGACTCCTACTGGCAAAGCCGATAGTGGAACAGTTGAAGAGATAGAACGACATGTTGCCAAAAAGTTCCCCGCGATGATTTATTTTTCAAATGTCCCAGTCGCAATGAAGTCCGTAGACGAAAAACAATACGACGGCGTAAGAAAACTGAAAGACGATTTGAAATCGAGAAGTTTATACAAAGAGTTTGAAACGCCACAAGAGTTCGAACGGCAATTTCAGATCCACCTTTACCGAGTCATCATGGACAATCATCATTTCAAGCATGTTCCGCATGAAACTCATGCCCCAACCCCGCGCTTGGAAAGTAATCCAAGTGAAGTCGACAACTTGTCAGATACTGCGAAGACGGTTCTAGTCTATGGAGCTAGGGATCGCGGAGAAATAACTGTAATTGAATTTCTCGGCGGACTTCTTTTAATACAGACCCCTAGTAAATCTCTATTCTATGGCGCGGTTGATCAAGAAGTGACCAAATGGAAAGCCGCAATCAAGGATTTAAAAAAGAAGAAACTGATTGAACTGGTACATACCGAGGAAAGTGCGGACACATATGAAGTCACGAATAGGGGGCAGGAACTAGCCGACCACCTCACAAAAGAAAATCCAGCTGAATAGATTAACTCCTCTGTCCATTTTCATAAGGCTAACAACCGGCGCCTCGCCTCTCCAATCGATGAATAGCCCCAATCACAGTCGTCCGCTTCGCCCCAAGACGTTTCGCGATCAACCGTGACCCAAGGCCCTCCTCGAATCGCAAACGCGCCAGCTCCGCGATGTCGAGGGTTTGCTTTTTCCAGGAAATCTCAAATTCTCTCGAAATCGTGAGCTTCGCTGGTTCGACCAGCTTGGCGCAGCCCCTACCATCCTTCTTTTGATTTTCCTGCAAAAAATCCGTTTCATACCGTTCAGTATTTTCAGGGGCTTACGCGTGTACAAAAAGTACCCGGATTCGCGGATTGAAGAGCAAAATCAGCAAATTTTAATAATTAGGTTTTCAAAATTGGTCCATGCCTGTCGGTGACAGGTAGGAGGCTATGCCACGCCTTAAATTTGGCGGCCTTCTCGTTTCTTTGATCAGAGGTTGAACCGTGGCGAGCTGATCGTCTGGGCCACCGGGTGGATTTCGGGCGCACCACGCCCTTAATGGTGATTGTAGCGTAGTTTGTTAAGCGTGTTTTACCTTGTTAAGTGGTAAAACAAAGTCACAAGGTTCAAATCCTTCGATCCTCCAATTTTCAAAATTCGAAAAATCAAATTTCAAAAGTTAGAATTTCAAAGAACTTGATATTTTTCGCCTAGGACGTGTTTGTGCATCGTTGGCGTGGGGGATAAAGCTCTAACCCCAATGCTTTTCTCAAGCGTATTAAAGTTAATCTTGAGAAACGTCAGATCTTAATTAACAGCTCTTGGAATAATAAAAGTGGATTTAAATCAACCAAGTCAGGTGACGATAGAATTGTTGAGATTCCGAAACCACTTCTTCCGATCCTGTGGGACTTGAGGGAACACTCAGCGAGAATAGACTTTGTACTGGTTGGAAGGACATGGACACTATGATGATTTATATGCGGAAGGCTGGGATAGACATAAAGGGGGCTACAAGTGTTCTCGATCAGATGTCATTATGAGATTAGTACCAGTATAAAGTTGGTCCGTCGGCAAAACAAAAGGATTATTTTAAAAGCGGAGAATTCGCAAAAGTTGCCTCATAGGAAAGCGGGAGCTCACCTTCGACAATTTGAAATCCCCAAGCTAAGATGTTACCAACTGGCGTATTGTCTTGCCAGCTCACGCCGTAGCCGGCAGGCACAATATTCACAGCATGGCGAAAGTTTCCGAGGCCGTTGTTTTTAAGCGTAACATGTACGCGATACCACCCGTTGGAGGAATCTACGATTCCTGAGTTTAGAACGCTTCCTCTCACATCAGCAATGCTCGGGACACCTTCCGGAGACCAAGACAATGTCAGAGATCCTCCTACATCTAAATCAGGATTAGTCGCTCCCGAATAGCCAATGTTCACTACCGTTTGAAAAGTGTTTCCTTTCTTAAGGAATGCTGAAAAAGTACGAGTTGCTGTGTCCGTCGGAGCGACATCCAAGTAAAAAAATCGAAGGCTTCTGGGATTGGTTGAAGAATCGTCAATTACGGAAAAAGCTGTGTTCGTCCCATCGGGAGCTGGTTCTGGAGCAGCTTCTATTTTTGCTAAGGTTGATTTGGTCGCAATGGTCCATTCCCCTCTAGTTAAATCCTCACTATAGGCAATTTTGTTTTTTACGAGAACCTGGGGTTTACAGTCCACATTCAGATTTATTCTTTGCGATCCACTTTGCAAGCTAAGCTGTCCCTGGCGAGACAGTGTTTCGATTTTTAAATGAAAGGTCGAGTTCAGAGACTGATAAATTTCAGAAGGTCCATCAGAGGACAGCTGTACGTTGGTACTTGACGAGGTTATGAGATATGATTTTCCTGAACCAGGAGAACCTTCTGCTACTATGATCTGAGCTGAAATATGATTGTCTGAATGGAAACGCAAAAGCGCATCTACACCCTTAGAGAGAGATGCGGACTCGTGCAGCCATCCCCGGCATGTTTCACCTAAAATTCCTAGAGCTCCTGGGTCAGAGTTTCGTTCAAAGTTCAGTCCATCTACGCTAAAATTGGCAAAGTTGTATTCCGAAAATTTGAGTTCACTGATCCCTAGGTCGACAGGTTCAATGGCCACACAATTTTTGGCAAGAAGCTTCGGTCGGGAGGCTTTGACAGAAACGATTGCATTCGGCTTGGGAAGGCCTTTATGTTGTTGATCGAGACCGCAAGGATTGGCTCTGTCAAAGGCCAAATATTCACCATCGAGTTTTCCGTCGTACCCGGCACCATTTCCCGTGCCCGTGCCTGACATATCGTTAGTGGTGAGCTTGTCGGCCATTTGGGCAAACTCAACATAAGAGACTCTTGAGCAATTTTGAAATAGAATTAAACCGAGGCCGGTGCCAACCACAACAACCAAAAATTTGTACTTTAAAAAAGGGTTGAGGACCTTAAGCCAGGGATTACCATTCATCATTTCCAATGATAGCACTGGAGCTACGACATTTCTGTTTATATTTTTGACTATTACTGTGATACGTTAAGAATGGAGGGCAGGTGTCTCATAGTAAAACATATCTCAAACAAGTGCAGGAGTTAGAAGCTAGTCTGAGATCTGGAAACATCTCTGTAGTGCAACGAAGCCTTTCTAAAATCGAAATAAGCAAGATTCCTAGACCATTGGCCGTGAACTTTGCAAACATCTGCCGGCGAGCTCAGAAGTTTCAGCTCGCCTTAAGAATATTGAATCCCATTTTGAGAAATAAGGACTCTTGGATCAAGAGTATCACTGACGAAGAGCTTCTTGAGTATAGCATTGTATCATTGCGAAATGGGGCACTTCACCAGGCCAATTCAATACTTGAGAAAATCGATCTAAAGAAACACCCAATTGGATACCTCTATAAAGCTAATTGTATGATGGCAAAATGGAACTACAAAGCAGCTATCGATCAGCTTGAAAAATTTATGACAACTGCTGATTCAGGCGCATACCAAACCTGGGTGGCTAAGGTCAATCTGGTAGCGGCCTATCTTTTTGAAAACAAACTTAGCAAAGCGCGATCGCTTCTTAAACAGCTCATCCATACCACCCGTCAAGCCAATGCGAAGTTACTTTACGGAAACTGTTGCGAACTCTTTGCACAACTTGAAATTCAGGAGAAACGATGGAGCCAAGCCGAAGTCTATCTTGCTCGATCTGAAAACCTACTGAGAGAGGCGTCAGGAAACTTGCTTCAAGTTCAGAAGTGGCGAGCTGTTTCTGAAACGCTAAAAAGCGGTAAGGTGAGCTCGAGATTGATTGCGACCCGCAAGCTTGCCCTTGAGTATAGCTACTGGGAAGCCGTGCGCGATTGTGATTTCTATTTGGCACTGGTTCGGAAAGACCCCGAAAGAATGGCTCAAGTTTACTTTGGAACTCCTTTCGAATCCTTCCGCTATAGAACTGCAGAACTAGCGAAGGATTTTTTTAATCCTGATATGACCTCGATTTTGTACGATGATGATCACAAAACCAGAATTTCTAAAAAATATATAGTCGACGTAAGAGAAGGAACTTTGGTGTGCAATAGCTTAAGGTGGAAAGAACCAACCGATATTCTGCACCGTCTCCTCAAAATGTTCAGCTCAGACAGATATAAGTCGTTTGGAGTGATTGAGACTCACTCAATTCTTGAACCTGGTAGTTACTTTTCATTTCCTTCTTCGACAACGAGAACGCATCAAAATCTTTTTCGGTTTCGTCAGTGGTGTCATGAGAATCAAGAGCTCATTCAAATCTATGAGAAGCAGGGCAAATACCGCCTGCGCCTGAGATCCGACGTAGGCATTCTTGTTTCCAGAAGAAAAGATTGAGGATGAAAATTTGAGTCCTATCCAACGGCTTAAAAAAAAATTCAATGAAAGTGAGTTCAATCTCAAACAAGCTGAAAATTTCTTGCAGAAGTCTCACGGCACGACACATGCAATCGTCTCCATGGCCATACAGGAAGGAGTACTGAGGAAAATTGGCAATGGACCGCGCACGAAGTATCAGTTTATTCCCAAGTCATAGATACAGTTGCAGATCTTTGTGGGGTCCCTAGCGATAAAGATCAAGCTCGAGACTCGCACTGCTTCAAGGGGTTTCCTCAAGTGCTCCATCGTTGATCCACTTAAAAATCTTGTCTTTATTGGCTTCGGAAAGTGCGGGTCTACTTTTAGGCATGCTATTGTTATAAACTCTGCTGTAAAGTGGACTTGCGGTGGGATTGCCGATCACAACATATTTTTTGACTTGCATGTATGTTGTCAGACCATCGCGAAGATGCACTTTGTGGCATGAGATGCAATAGCTAGTCATAATTGGTTTAATATGCTGATTGTAGTTCAACTTTGAATCTCCCCCTGCCGGATGCACAATCACATCGATGCTTTTGTTCGTGGACCCGCCTTCATTGTCATGCGCTGTTACTTTGAATGTGTAGGTCCCCACCATCGTGAATCCACGCACAACTGTGCTCTCTTGACTAGGGCTCTCTATGTTGAGGGTTGAGGTGCCCCCGGTCTGTGTCCATGCAATTGACTGAATGCTACCATCGAGATCCACAACTGTTGCACTCAAAGTGATTTGCGCAGCCGGTAAAGTAAGATCCATCTTACTTGCCAACGTGATAACCGGATATTGATTAAGATGACTGCCCTCTTCTGGATATACAATCAGATCTATGTTTCTGCTCGTAACACCGTCGTCATTATCATGGGCTGTCACCTGAAACTTATAAATACCAGCAGATACGATGTTGCTAACGACAATTTCAGTTTCGTCAGGGCGCTGAATAGCCAGAGACCGTGGGCCTTGAGTTTGTATCCAAACAACAGATTGAATGCTGCCATCGGGATCTGTAATTGCTGCACTCAAATTGGCTTCGGCCGTAGGCAAGGTTACTTCCACTTTACCTGGCATGGAGATGATCGGCTCTCGATTCAGACCATTGCTCTGATAGGATTGGTCTGCACTTTCAAGACCGTTGGAGCCGGAGCAACCAAGAATGAAACAGAGGGTGACTCCAAAACCAAAAGCTTTGATTGAAAGATGTCTTTTGTTACCTGAAGCCGTCATACAATTCCCCCGTTTCCAACCTAAAAATTAGAACCTTACTAAGTTTGCCGAAAGCATAAGATTTTTTCCATTTATATCTTTGACTGATAACCCTTCCTATCAGTCAAAGATATAAATGGATAATCATACCCCTTGGAATTAATGTTTAAAAAAGGGGGAATTATGAACATCGATTTTTCAGGAAGACGATCTGCCATTTCGAAAACTAAGATTGTTGGTAAGAAAAACAACTACCAGAAATCCCATTTCTTACACGGCATTATCTATTTCTTCCTCTTCATTTTCGCTGGATGCGAGAAAGGTGACAATGAAGTCGTAAGTCCAAATCTCCTTCAATTTTCTAATCGAAATCCTATCATTGAGTTTACAAGTCCGGTGTATTTCACTTTACCCGAATCGCAAGGCGTTCTCGAGGCAAAAATTACCGATGCAGACGGTGTTGAGTCAGTTGAGTGGAAACAGAATTCCGGACCCGCCACCCTGACAATTGAAACCCCTGATCGGGCTAGGACTGTCGTTTCAGGTATCAGCTCCGAAGGAACTTATGGATTCGAAGTGAAAGCATGCGACCATGATGAGGGTTGTACAAGCCGTAGCCTTGAGCTGATTGTCCAAACCGCAACAGGAAATCAATTGCCTCAAATCACACTTCCAGTTTCTGTAGCCGTGACCTTGCCAACAAGCCAAGTCACCCTTTTTGCCAGTATCAGAGATGGCGACGGAAGTGTCCTGGAAATCGATTGGGAACAAACCTCGGGGACTCCGCAACTTGCGATTATGAATTCAGATAGTGAGACTGCAACCATAACAGGTATCACGATAGCCGGAACTTACTCCTTCGCTGTGACTGCAAAAGATAATGGGGGTGGAATGAGTACTAAGAGCATCGATGTGGTCGTGAGTGCTGGTGGCGCTCAGCCTTCAAAGTGCAGTTTGACGAACTTTGGTTACTATAAACCCTTTAGCCGAAAGAGTGCTCACTACCGTCCCATTGGGAGTTCGGCTCAGTACGGGAATGATCAGCATCCCGAGACAATCGATTGGAAGAAAAGGAGTAACTTGAATTTGAACACGGGCGGGCTGTTCGGAACTGCTTTTTTAGAGGTAACTGGCGGCGAAAGAAGATTTGACATCCTTTGTTCCCGCCATGCCTCATGCAAAAACTTACCTCTGAGAGACTTTCCCATGCCCAATTTAGATAAGGCTGGTTTGCCAGATACCTGGCAAGGCCGATTGCGCGACAATGTTCTGGTTATTAAGTACGGACAAAATTTGTATGAATTCTATCATTTCCAATTTCACGATGGGCGTCCGACAGCAGCCATACTTCATATATATCCGATCAATGGCATGGGGCACGGACGAAGCGCAGGCGAACGTGTGGGCTCCAGTGCCTCTGGCATTTCCATGGCCATGGGAGCCTTACGTAAGTGGGAAACCCATGAGCCAAGTCAAGAGATACAGCATGTTATCCAAGTCGGACTCAATGCCACCGCCAATCCTCAGCAGCTGTCGCGGCAATTCCTTCTACCAGCCACGAGTGTAGATTCCTTTGCAAGATTACCGCAAAATAATAACGGAAGCATTCCTTATGGGCGCATTTTTGCTCTCCCACCTTCCGTCAACATTGAGGGCTTGGGACTCACGGAACGCGGAAAGCGCCTCGCTCGAGCATTGCGGAACTATGGTTTCATGGCTGTTGATAACGGCGGAGGAATTCGCAGTGATCAGGATTGGGACCCTGCTGTCATCAATGAACTTAAGCAGGCACTCACCAAGCTTGTGCCACTTCTGCGTCCAGTCCTGAACTCAACATGGAAGGAGGGAGATCGGGCCACAGGAGGTGGTGCACCCATTGCCAATAATGAAGGGTGCTTTGAGTAAAGGACCTACGGCAAACCAGAATCACTCTTTGTCAAAGTTTTGGATTTTTTCTTATTTCATCTTCAGGAGGATCTATGGGAGATCAAAACAAGAAACTGGTCATATTTACTCTTAGCTTTCTTTTGCTCATGATTCTTGGCTGCGATGATCGTCAAGCTGCAAGCAAGAACACCGACCAAAATTCAGTTTTAAATTATCAAAAGGATACAGTTCCTCCAACGGTTACTGTTACTGCTCCCGTTAGTGGATCGACGACCAAGGGAAACATCACTCTGACCGCTATGGCTACAGACAACATTGAGGTATCCGGTGTTCAATTTTATATTGATGGCGCTCCGATTGCGACTGAAATTTCCAACGCGCCCTTTTCTTTGAGTCTAAACACATTCACTCTAACAAATGCCTCCCATTTTATTTCAGCTCAAGCTCGCGACACATCTGGAAACAAGTCAATGTCTAATCGAGTTTCATTTATAGTCAACAACTCTCGCTCCGGTGCGATATCAGTGTCTATGAATCGTACCTCGATCCTGGAAGGTGAAGCAGTTACAGTCGACTTTAGCCGATCATCAGGTGGCGATAGCTGTACAATTGACTATCAGGTTGATGCAAACAGTGGAGACCTTTTGGGCGCTAGTGAAGGTATGGTGACGATGGATTCCACCTCACTAAAAAGTCGGCTCGATCTCCCATTTGCAAATCGTTCGGGCGTTCAAGGGGTGAGGAATGTGGTGTTCTCGATAGTCTCGGTATCCTCTAGGTGCACGATTGATTCAGCTCATCGAACTTTTGAGTTTACATTAAATGACCGTCCCACCTTAGAAACTGATTTGTTTCTGAATCCATTTAATAAGCAGAGTGCTCACCACAGACCTATTGGTACGGGAGCCGTTTACGGAATATTGCAGGGTGAAGTTAGAACTCGAGGCCGACTTAACATTATCACCGATGTGAATATTGGTGTCCCCAGAACAACAAAGTATCTTTATCAAGTACAAACATCAGATCCGATAGAACTCATTGAGGGATCAGGTGAGGGGCTTCCAGTATCTCTAAAAATACCCGAAGACATAGATCTCCCTCCGGACAGAATCGGAGGCATCGGTGACAACAATGTAATGTTTTATCCACGAAATGGATTGGCGGCTGACATTTTAGATCTCTTCTTCGGGTTCCAATCGGATCGCAGTGGTTTTACAGCTTCTCGGCACGTCTCTTACGGAATTCGGGGCTCAGATGTTGGCGGAGGAACCAGTGCGTCCCGCTTAAAGTGGCCATCCAGCACTCTCAGAGGTTTTGAAATTCTCTCTGGAAAACCAATTCGCCACGCACTCAACGTCGCGGTTTCTCGGCTTGGAGCTCCAACACAATATCAAATTCTATCAAAGACATACCGTTGGCCAGCCACAGGAACGGATGGCAGCTCGGGCGATCCACAACAAAATCTTGGGGACATCCCTTATGGAACTCGGTGTGCGATTCGCCCCCAAGACGCCGGAAAACGTGAAACCCTGGGGCTCTCGCCTTTAGGAAAAGTCCTTTTTGACGCCCATCTTTACTACGGCGTACTTGTGCTAGACGGTACAGGTACTCTCCCAGGAGGAGCCCGCTGGCATTATCGAACAGACCAGGACATCCCGGCAGCACAAAGAAATCTGATTGTGACCGAGTTAAGAAAAATCGTTCCCCTGCTTTGGCCCATTGATAACACCCGTGAGAATGAGGAGTTTGCAGGTGGTGGCACTTCGCTTGGAGGTATCAATACGGCTTGGGATGATCCTTAACCAATCTTACGTTCGAAATGACCTTTGTGCGTACTTATCGCGTCAGAGACTTTCAGAGTATGTCGTCGACGGCGGCCCTCAGTTGGCATCGAACAAACTCGAAGTGTAGCGCAACTCGTTGCCCAAAGCCCTTCGATCCTGAGCGGTCGACGTCTCAATTTTAATTGCGCTCCTGATTTTTCAGTTCGTTTCGGCGCGATCACTTTTGCAAAGGAATTTTGATCGCCTGCGGATAAAACGAAAAATGAGGGGGTTTTAGCTCGGCTCACGAGCCCCTACCATTTTAACTCTAGGACAATGTTATTGAATCAACTTTAACTTTCACGTCGTCCGGCACGAGACAGAACTTATTTTTGAGACCTTCTACTTTCACAGCCAATCCAAGATCAAAGTCACTGGAGACAAGACCTACAAATTTGGAGCATAAAAAAATGTTAAGAATCATGGCATCGGAGCTGGCAAGACCTAGCTTTTCAGCATCATTCCAGCTCGGAGCCTGATTTAGATGAATTTTATCTTCATCTCGCAATCCTAAAGTATTTAATCCGAGCTCGGATTCGGCTTCTTCCCAAATCTCACTGAGCTTATTCCCAACTCGTTTCTCACAAAGCTCTACCCATAGGTCACTTCTGGTAGAACGAACTTGCACCATTTCCAATTTGAAGTCTTTAATTTCAGCTTCGCTTAATCTTGAAGGCGGATCGTTTGGCTTATCCTTTAATTTTCTTTCATATCTAGTTCGAAAATTTGTAAGTTTTCCAGCGAGCGTCAGCGGTAACAATTTCTTATCAACTTCGCGTTCAAGATCTAAAATGGCCTCAGAAAAGACAATTCGCCTCTGAATTTCCAGAAATTCAGAGCGAGCATTAACATTTACGAACATTGGAATTTGATTTTGGATAAGTAGCTCGACAAAATCGACAGCTTGCTCATGAACTCTATCTAATTCATAAGTTGCAGAAATCAAAACGTTCGCATCCAGTATAACGCCATCTCTTATGCCCACGTCTTGTTGGACGAGGGCCGATAAATCTGAATACCCCCATACGCCCACTCAGGTCTCCAAATCGCCGCGAGGCTTGGCTACTTTTTTACGGCCGTCATTGCGTTTCGAATTTTCTTCGACAATTTCAAAAGCCTCTTTGGAAATCGGCTTTTTTCGAATTTCTGTTAGCTTCTTGGCGATCGATTTAACAGCACCTGGTTTACCCAGTTTTGGCGGTTTCATAGTCTCTCCTACAGGTAACAATATACCACAACGATTTCATATTCAACATGCTGATTTTATTTACATTTTCATGACCGAACAAAATGCCTGACGATTTGGATCTCCAAAAGGTTTCATTCCGACGGCGAGCGGCAACTAACTGGATGATTTTAACCTTAGCCAAAAGCAGGGTACTGGCCATCCGGAGATCATTTGCAAAAACCGTAATTCGGCTATCGAATTCCTCGCATCCGCTCTAATCGATGAATAGCCCCAATCACTGTTGTCCGCTTCGCTCCAAGACGTTTCGCGATCAACCGAGTCCCAAGGCCCTCCTCGAATCGCAAACGCGCCAGCTCTGCGATGTCGAGGGTTTGCTTTTTCCAGGAAATCTCATATTCTCTCGAAATGGTGAGCTTCGCTGGTTCGACCAGCTTGGCGCAGCCCCTACCAAATTACGCAACGTCGTCAAAATGGCAAAGCCATTTTGATCGCCGTGCGTGTCCGAGGATGGCCGAGGAGACTTGCGACGACGCCATCCGCAGGATCGACGGCTGAGAGGCCCTCGAGGGGCCGTCAGACGGCTTATCCACCGGGCGTCGTGACTGAAGCGAATCCGCAAAGCGGGGGCCATGGATTCCGGGTTCCAAATGAGGCATCCCCAAAATTGGGACCCGGTGTTCGACCTCTCGGGGAGTATTATAAGAAAATACTTCTGATTGGGCTTCATTTTTTACCTAGCGTAATATTCACCACGATTTTATTTTGCTTGATGCCAATTCTCGTCGAAACAGGGGTTAATTTATTCCTTTTTCAAATCGGTTTAGTGACCGTGTTTTTGTTGGGATCTGAAATCTTAATTCCATACGTTTATTGTAAAGTCGTTGAGGGACGAAGTTTCTGGTCTTCGTTGAAACAGGCAAAGGCCATCGAAATAAACTGGAAAGCACTGATGATCGCTATTGGATGGAGCGCCATTTCCGTTGCTGTGATGAAAGGCTATTTTTGGTTTGCTAGGCCGTTTGTTGATTGGTTTCGAGAATTGCCTTTTCTGGCTCTTCCCAGCTGGCACTTCCAAAATCTTGATTTTCCCGATTATTCGCCTGCAATTAAAACGGCTCTCCTTGCGTTTATGCTCGCTACCAATGTTTTTGCCGAAGAAACTTATTTTCGAGGTTTTTTACTAGAGCGCCTGCAGTTTCTTGGCCGCTATGCTTTTCTAGTGAACGGCACGCTTTTTATTTTGTATCATATTTTTCAGATGCGCGTTTCTTATCCGCTTCTTCCCTTCGGTCTCCTTATCAGCGGTTACTACATATTGTTCCGAAATGTCTGGGGAGCCATGCTGATTCACTTAGTGCTTAACCTAGCGCTCTAAATTTTGGACAATGCTCGTTAAAGTATGAGATATATCGAGAATGAAATTCTTAATCCCGGTTATAGCTGAGCATTCAGATAGCCTGTACAAATTGATAAAAGACTCCGCAATTACCAACACAATCGCTTGGGATGGTCCGGCTTCGCTGGAAGAGTTTCGACAGGGACTGCAAGATCGTGAACTGCGCACAAGAAATGGCGAGAGCCATCAGTTTACGGTGATGGATCCTGCAACAATGGCGCCCATCGGTAGCGCTGATATTCGCCCAGAACAAGGTGGCTCTTTCGCAACTGTTGGTCTCTGGATTGGAGAACCTTTTCAAGGTCAAGGCATTGGAACCGAGGTCGTTAAGGAATTAGTAAAATATGGATTCGATACGGTAGGCGTGGAACGAATCGACGCACACATTTTTGTCGGGAATATCGCGAGCCGACGGGCCTTCGAAAAGTGTGGATTTTCTCTCGCAGAGACGGTCCCAAATGCGGCAATAAAAAAAGGTGTGAGCCTTGATCAGTGGAAGCTGAGTTTGAAGCGAGAAAAGTATTTGGAAAAGTTCCATGCGCATCGGCTATTTGCTGATCTCTCTGGATCGGAACTCAGTCGCTTATTGATCGAAACATTTGCAAAGCGAGCGAGTTCAGTTTCACCTGCCGTTGTGCTTGCCGCCTGGGAAAGAGACCGATTTGTACGCCCCAGCGAGGTGTCGCCCAAGGATTTTGTTCTATTTGATTCGATAGCCTTCGAGGCAGCGAGTGATTTTTTGCCAATTGAGCTTTCACCCATTTGCCCGTTTGGAACAAATACATCGGTAGCACCCATGAGCCAAAAGAAAGTTCTAAGCACCATCAGAAGTTCCGAAGTGGTGGCTGATTCTACCAACGTCATGGCCCTTGAGTGCGCAGTTCGGCGTCGAAAGCTGTTGAAAGAAAATCCAAAGGACGCAACTCGAGTCAAGCTCTGTGCGAGCCATAGATTGGTTCGAGTGCAAAAGTTTAATTTCCCTGGTGCCGCGGCCCATTTTCGAATCTTTTCCATGTGCTCTGCTGGCCGGGATACAGGAAGTTACGATTTCGAAGCAAGTTCGATGGCTGAACATATTACGGTCCTGTGCAGACTGTTGGATGGATTGCGGGCCAATGGATTCGTTATTCGCGATGAGAAAGTGGGACTTTTTGGCAATGAAGGTGTTTTGCGTGATCGGGTGTCTGCTGCAATCCAGAAGATGGCGCCTGCAATTAAGCTAGAATTTGTAGGCATGCGGGATTCCAGTTATTACCCGACCACTTCATTTAAAATGAAGGCCACGAATCATGATGGTATTGAGTTTGAAATTGCCGACGGAGGTCTCACCGATTGGACTCAGAAGTTAGTGGGAAGTTCAAAGGAACGGCTTATGATCAGCGGTTTTGGTTCAGAGCGAACAATTTCAAATTTCTTCCCACCCATGAAAATTTAGCATGATCGCCCCCTGTCCAGATTTGTCCTGCCTTTTTTTCACCTGAATCGGGTATCGATCCCTCTATAGATGGAGGCTCTATGAATTTTAAAACCTGGATCGTCGTACTGACGCTCGCGATGCTCTCTTTACAAACGGCGACAGCTGCTAACAAACCGTCTTCGAGAATTCACTCTGGAGATTTTGTGATGTATGTTACGAGCGATGACATGGGAATGGGAGTCGTTCGCAAAGTGTCGATAGGTATGGCCGAAATCGAAGTGGACCTAGGTGAGAGCATATTGCCGGTTTATGTTTCCGTGGATGTGAGGAAATTGTATAAATCTCTAGGGAGAAAGCGGACCTCGTGTCTAGGAAAATTCTGTCATGGGCAGTCGGTGATCACTCAAGAGTATTACGAAGCCAAAATTGATACGGTCTTTGCTAATGGTTATGCAAATATTGTCTTCCCACAGGGCGGGGCTATTTTTGCCAAGGTCTCGGAGCTCGGAGTTCAAACAAAATCTTATAATGAATTTACGGTTGGCGATGTGATTGCCAAGATTCACAGTGATGATGCTCCAGCAAAAATCACCGCGATTTTCGACAATGGGTTTGCGCGAGTCACTTACAGCGAGGATCGGGACGACGGTTTCTACTTCGATCTCAAACTGGCAGAGAAGTTGGACTCAAACTAGAGCCTCATCACTTGCTCTTCTGAAACTACAGGTGGCCTTTCGATATCGAATATGGTGAATTCGTCTTGTGGGGTTTTAAATAGTGGAGACACGTTTAAGAGTTGCACAGCCTACAACGAAGACGGCCGCCAAAGTTATTGGCCGACCTACATTTGTTGTGACAAAGATGGCAATGCAAGGGGCTTTAATAATAACGGATTTAAGACCGCTAAAGAGGTCTGTGTTAGCACGGGGAATTGAAAAGCCATTATTCAGTCTAGTTCTGAGTAAGGCTCATTGTGGGATATATCGACAATGCTAGACTAATACCAATGAAGTGGTTAATACTCATTTTTTGGCTCTCAAGCTCTTTGGTCTATGCAAAGGGTGCAGACGTATTCATAAGCAGTGCACTTTTTTCAGCCTCTGAATGTCAATTTTAAAAGTCTCGAACGCTTCACTACCAGCCGCGTGGCTTTGTTCACCTTTTGTCGCGGCACCGAAAAGTTTTTCAGTTGTCATACTGCCATTCAAGACGGCATAAAATGCCTTTTCCCAATCAGAATCCGAGATAGAGGATTTGCTTCTCAGAACATTTTCCAATTTTTGGATCTCAGCTTCCGATATTTTTGCCTTTTTCCACAAACAGCTTTCCGTCTTCTTGCATGTCTTACCTTCACAGGAAATTTCGATTCCTAAAAATGGCTTTGAACCCTGGCTACTAAGGGCTTCGGTTACAAGAAGCGATTTTGCATTTTTTCTGACTTCGTAGGATTTGAAGGCTTCGTCACCCTCGATTAAGTTTGTAGTTTCTTTGCCTTGAATTTTGATGATGGTCAAAGCACTGACCCTACCTTTCGCACGCTCACCACAAGCAACAATTTTTATTCCACTTTGAAATTCAACACTCTCCATTTCACTTGAAGACATTTCTTCACATGGACCACTAGCGAAAGCTAAAAGCGGCAAAAGAAAAAAGAGCATTATCAACCTACCTTTGTATTAACAGTCCTCTGTGTGGTCAACTTGCTAAAGGGAGCCTCTATGCACTTCTGTAATTCGATTGTCTGCAAATCTAATTGTCAAAAAACTCCGATCGTAACTCAGGGGATTGTCGTTTGGGTCGGCCAGAGTAAGGGTACCTACTGGAACTTTAGCTAAAGCCTCTTTCACAGCTGATCTATCATGTATAGAAAAACTCTTAGTGTTATTCTTCTCCCAATCTGTCCACTCTTTCGAAAGCACTCCATCTTCTTTCATTTTCAAATTTTGTGGAGGCAGCGGCCTTAAAGTAATTTCAGTGAGCGGAGATGTGGCTGCAGCATCTAGAAACGCTTGCAAATCAGAACTACGGTTCGCTAGTTCGATCAATTTCTGGATCTCAGATTTTGAAGAATTCATATTGGAATCAACCTTGCCATCTTGTATAAATTTGACCACTCCAACAATCGTTAAAAGTCCCAATAGGGCCAAAATTGAAAGAGTTTTCCACAATCTCATGCCATTATCTGAGTAAAACTTAACGATCAAGTCAACACATTTACCTTAGTGGCTTGACGTACCAGTCGGGGTGAACGAAACTTGTTTGAGTCCGTCCCCCACCCATTCAAACTGACTGACTCCACAGCGCTCTTTTTCTTCGTTAATGCAACCACGCAGAACTAATAAGCGGCTGTCCTTTCGATATTCAATTCTTTCGCCTAAATTGAAAAGTTCCTTATTCGATTGTTCTACCGTCATCTTTGCATCGTAGGCTGTTCCAACTTCGCAGTCTAGCACAGCTAGTCCGACACACCCTGAGCCGCAGCCAATTCGGACAATCCGATATTTCCCCGCAAAATCTGGACCCCGTTTAAGTTCTTGCGACAACATCGTTTTGAATCTGCGCGCAAAGGGGGTTCCGATATTCAATTTTTGGGTGAGTTTTATTTCAGTCGTCTTGGTGGGATAATTTTCAAACAGAGGTACGGTGACCATCGATCCTTGTGTTTGATTCCAAAGAAGTAAAACTCCCCAAAATAATCGGCTCACATCTTCGCCCTCCGAAGGTTTAATCGTAAACTTGCCGTGGGGCTTGTCAACAAATGAATCTTTGTGATCAGACAATCACCGGCAAAGTCGTATTGCGTGAGCCGCTATCAACATAGGCTCCAAATCCCTTACCTGAGCCATATTTTTCATACTCACTAGGCGGAACACCGAGAGCTTTGAATACCGTAATAAGGACATCATTGTACCGCCCCTTAAGATCAAGATAATAACCTGTCTTTAGCGAGCCTCCAGCATTTCCAGCCATGAGCACCGGCATGTTATCGAGTCCGTGACTAGGTTTGGCCATATTGGGACAGCTTAGCACTACCGAGTTGTACAATAGCGATCGCCCATCACTATCGGTCAATCTGTCCAGAGACGTGATTAAATCCGCCTGCCTGGCGTAGACCCAATCTCTAGAGGCACGCCAACGCGCAACCATCGCATGGACCTGACCGTGCTGGGCGTTTGAGAACCTAAATTCAGGGTCTTTGGGTTCGACGACCACACTGGCGATTTTGCTGGCGCCGCAGGCGAAGGCCATCGTGATGAGATCAAAATACGTTTGATAAGTGAGCGTTGAATTTCCGGAATGAATCTCCACGCCACCACATTTTCCTGCTGTGCGATTTAGACTCATGAGTTGAATGCGCTTTTGCGTGGTGTGAGAAAGCTCAATAAAGTTTTCAAGGTTAGTGCGTTCTTGAGATGCAAGTTTTCGGCTATTTGCAATTCGCTTATAATCCTCCATCACGAGGTCAATGGTTGTGACAGCGCGATTGTTACGAGCGATGAGTTTTGGATCTGTGACATTTGTTCCTGATCCAATTCTATTAAGAGAATTCAATAGTGCCGAGGGGTCTAAATAGTATTCTGGCCTTTGTCGCCCATAGATCGACGGCGATTGATCACTGCTGCCAACACCCAAACGCAAAGCTCCTTCTGGCATCAAAGAGGGAACTGGGTTAAAAGAGTTAGAGGCCCCAAGTACCATGTCGATCGAATAAGGAAACCCCTTTTCTCCTTCATAGGAACGATCTTGAGAGGAGGCTGTACTCATTGTCGTGCGCGAATGAAAGAGATCTCCGCTTCCGGGAAGCTGAATGTCCAGACCTTTGATGATATTGATTTTACTTTTGAGCGCGGTAAAAGGTCTCCCTAAGTTTCGAGAAATGTCCTGGGTTCCGGTTGAGGTGAGGAGTCGGTAAGCCGCGCTCTCAGAGATTTTGACATCAGCACCGAAGGAGGGGAAAAAATCTTCTGGATTGACACCGTTTTGTGAAGTCAATTGAACGTAGCGAATCAATGAGGCGCTGCTGGCAGCAGCTGCAGATCGACTCACTAACGAACTTAAAAACGGGATTGGTAAGGCAAATCCTCCGAGGCCGCGTAGAAACATTCGTCGACTATGAGCTTGATTGATCATTGTGATTTCCTCCAAAAAATATCTTCGTTAGCAATGGCTTGAATGAAAGCATCTTTAATAGATCCTGTGCTTTTCAAAACAGATAATGTTTCTACAAGACCACACGAATCTGATTCTACGGGTGCTCGTAATTGAGTGATTTCAAAATTGTAGCGGGCTAAGCATTCCCGCAAAGAAGTGCTCTCAGAAATACTTTGTACGAAGTCATCAAATCCCTGAGCTGAATTTGCAATACTTCTCTCGAGTTTTAGATCGTCAACTCTAGTGTCGATCTGATGAAAGGCAAGAATCTTTTTTGGGTCTTTGGCATCATACACTTTTTCGGTGGTTCGCCATTCTCCCAGGGGGCCAAAATTCTCAAGCACGTAGCCTGTTGGGTTGATGCTCGCGTGACATCCAATGCATGTCGGAGCGCCGGTCAAACTGGCGACTCGCTGACGGTTAGAGTATAAGATCGGGCTTATGTCTTCGAAAGCTTGGACTCGGCTGTCAACAATCTGAAAATCAGGACTTGGTTGTGGTAGACACAAGATTCGTTTACGAATAGTAACGCCTCTACGGATAATGTTGGTAGTGTCACTGCCACTTATAAGAAATCCTGCTCGGCCTAAAATTCCGCTGTGATGAGTGGCTTCAGGAGGGCTGGATTTACCATCCCAAAGAGGAGTGCCGTAGATGAGAGACAAGTTGTTGGTTTTTGGAAATACTTTTTTTGACTTCATCAGATCAGCGACGGTTCCGTCGGTTTCGCAGATGATGTATTGAAAAAACGCCTGCATTTCTTCGCGAGCCTGGGCCTTTAATGTCACAGGATCAACACCGAGATTTTTTGCAGTAGAAATGTCGGGGTCGTCGAAATTGTTCATAGACAGCCAATAGCGGAAGAATTCAAAAATCTTGCTGCGTCCACGCGGCGAGCAGAGCAAACGCGTCGCTTGAAGTTTTACGCCGTCGAGGCTTCTCAATTGTCCAGACTCCGCGGCTTTAAATAGCTCAGCGTCTGGCGGAGATTGGGTGGCGCCAAAGGAAATTCGTGCTGCCACTTCGTAGTCGGAAAGGCGAATCCTTGATGCAGTAGCAGTGTCACGAACGCCATCTTCAATGTGATAAAGAAAATAAGGCGAGCTCAAGATTCTTGCTATTGTTGTTTTTAGAGACTCGCTGTTGTCTGATGTCATACTAGACTTGAGGGTTTGGATTTCATCAACCGTAAGGGGCCGTCGATAGGCTCGCTGCCCAAAAGATTTCAGAAAAGAATCCCAGCAAGGCGAGTCCATTTTTGTCAAATCTTGGGCGCAGGCTCCGACGATTTGGGCCCGGTACTCAGGCCGATCTATGACTATTTCGCTTAGAGAAAATGCCAACTGCAAAATTTGGTTGACCAGCTCGCCGGTGTGCTCAGTTCCAAAGTCTTTCAAGTCTGTAAAAGCCGTATCGTCGGGAATAGCGTCGAGGCTGATCCGCACCTCGCTAAGAATTTTACCACCTAAAATGTCTTCCAGTGAGTTCTTGAGTTCCCTTCCAGTGAGTCTGTTGACATCCGTGCGGGAACTGCCCCTTTGAGGTGGAGACACGCAGACTTTAAAGTTGACTGGAAGATCCTGAGGCCTCTGAGCTTCTGATAGTTCGTTAGAGTTTTGTTGAACATCATAAGTAGAGAAGCCAGGACTACAAGCGATACAAAAATTAAATATGGCGACCACACTAAAAAGATGACTTGAGTTCATCAGTTCCCCCTCGCTTCTTGCTGATTTCAGATTAGTGTTTCAGTTGCGGAAGGAGAACAGTTACTTTTTGAACGTAAATGTCTCGTTTTTAGAATTTCCGGATTTTTCGTTCAAATTTTAACTATTCTGCTAACGCCTCCCCTACAATAAGATGAGGAAAGAGGGTGCAGATGCGCCTTAAATCGACCAGGAGGAAACTCTGTCTCAAAATGATCTTAATTGGTTAAAACTGAAAGAGCAGTGCCACGAGCTCATTGTTTCGGGCCAGGCTGGAGATGCGCGGGCTTTGCTTGCGCAAACAAATGCCATCACCCTAAGACGAGAATTTGCTGCTGACTATGCTTTCATGTTGTATCGAGTAGGGCTTTTCCATAAGAGTTTGAAATTGCTTTCGCCTTACGTGAGACCTTTAGATTCATTAGAGATGCCTGCAACACCCAGAGAAAAAGCGGTTTACTCTGCCATTCTTCTAAAAATTGGATCCATCGAAGAGGCTGTGAAAATCCTCAACGAGATCAATGGAAAATGTGCAGAGGCGGATTTGTTTCTCGCCTATGCTAATCAGACCGAATGGAATTACAAAGTTTCAATTCCACTACTGCAAAGATATTTGCAATGTGCAAATGTGAGTGAGTACGAGCTTACTGTAGTCAAAACGAATCTGTTATCCGCTCTCATTTCTGAAAAACGTTTGGTAGAAGCCGGCGAACTATTAGCACAGCTTGATGATCTCACCCGGCAAAAAAAGTGGGTTTTACTAAGTAAGAATATTCAAGAGCTCTCGGGCCAGCTCGCCGTGGTTCAAGAGGATTTCACCCAAGCAGAAAAGCGTCTTGAAATGGCCTCTCGAGCCTCTGGTCGTGAAGATGATGTGTGGAATTTTTTAATCAAGAAATGGCAGGCCATCGTAGCCTACCGGCAGTATCCCGACCATCCAGCTTCCGTTGAAAAGCTTAGAAACGTGCGCGATCAAGCTCAAGTCTTAACACATTGGGAGAGTGTAAGAGAGTGTGATCGGCTGCTCGCGATGGCGTTAAGAGATGAAAATTTACTGGCTAAAGTCTATTTCGGCACTCCTCATACAGCTTATCGTAAGAGGCTTCTTGATGAAGCTGAAGGTTTGTTGCCGCTCCCAAAAACTTATGTTTGGGGTTCCAGTCAGGGAAGAGTTTTTGACCTCAACTCGGCTCGTGAGGCGGGAGGGGACTTACTTCTCAAACCAGGTCATCTGTTGCATTTAGCTTGCCTGGCGTTGACTGCTGATCTTTATCGGCCCCTTCATCTTGGAAATCTTCATTCAAGGCTTTTTCCAGAGCTTCATTTTAACCCGGTCTCCTCTGTGGTGAATGTTGCCAATGTGATTCAACGCCTGAGAACTTGGTTTCAAAACAATAATATTCCTTTTAAGATCGAAGTTCAGCACCAGTTCCACCGAATGAGTTTTCTGGAGCAGGGAATTCCTTTTGGTTTTCAATTGCAGTCGGCACTGGTGGAACCAGCGGTTACGAGCGGTGGAGCGATCGGTTTTCAATCCCACATTGAGCATATGAAAAATAGATTCTCAAAAACTGCATTTTCTTCTGAAGAAGCGGCTTCGACGCTAGGGGTTTCAAAGACCACAGCGATCAAAACTCTCAATTGGGCCCATACCCTTGGTAAAGTGAGTCGTGAGGGACAGGGGCGTGCTACCAGATATAGGATTGAAATATGAAATCAAAATCTGCTCTTATCTTCCCCCTCATGACCGTAGGCTTATTGTTTTTTGTTATCAACAGCTACCAGGCCTGTTCAAAAACAAGTTTTTTAGATTTAACTCAGCAGTCAGAGGTGGCAGGGGGAAATGGCGATACCTATTCCGGAAAGGTCAGTTATTTTCTTCACGTGGATTCGCAGTCTCCTTGCTCAAAAGTGAGCTTGTCAGGAAAACCTTTGCCGAATCGGCAGATTTTTTTCGATGGTCAGCGATATTCTTTGGTTCGTGACGAGTGCCAAGACATCGAGCCGATTTTCCTCAATCCTAAAGACTTGATCCTTGAACCTTTAGCCATCACCTATCAAGGGGAGCGTTTTGACGAGTCCCCTGACTTGAGCGAATATCTGGCCTTTTCGCCGCTGTGTCCAGATTCCCGCAGTCCTCGTACTGTCGACTTTGCTGCTGATCTTTTCAGAAGTCGACTGGACCTTACTGGTCGCGGTTGGGTCCGTCAGAATATTTTTAACATCGGCCTTTTTGGCTCGTTTGAAGCATTGCCGTTATGGAAACTGGAACGAAGCGATCCTGCGCGTTTGGAAGACTGGCAGCGACTGTCGCAAAATCCTACTTTAAAACCCAACACAGACTACACCTTCAGTGCCCTTATGAAAGAAGGAAACAGCGAAGAAGCGATCATTCATTATCACAACACCGACGCCATGCAATTTGGTCTCATCTTCAATCTCAGAGAGGGTTCTTGGAGAATCCATCACAGCATTGGCTTTTCTACGGCTGTACGTGGAGCCATCCAACCTTATGGCAAAGGTTATCTGGTCAGTATTTTCTTTCGAACTCCGGCAGGGTTGAGTGGTGATCCAGAGATTGGTTTTACGAGCTTTCGTTCAAGTGGTGTTTTGTTAGGTGATTATATTTACGCGACAGTTCCAGGTTTGAACGAGACTAACAATCTTTGTAACTAGTTTCATGTTCTGAAAAACAGAATTCTAAAAGGCAGGTGTTTATGAAAACAGCGTGGCAACTCTGTTTAGGGATGTTATTTGTCAATTTTATTTTTGGCTGCAGCAGGGACTTTGAAAGGCACGATGCTGAGGTCGGAAATGGCACAATTACAAATTTGCGATCAGAACCGCCTCAGGAAAACGAGCCTCAGCCCCAGCATCCTGTCGATGAACCCCATAGCTCAGAAATGGCAGACAAAGTCTTTAACCATGATCGCGATACCTTTTTTGGCGAAAGCCGAAGCATGAGTGCAGGTCTGGCTTTTTGTGAGGACTTTGAAAAAGGTTTAGACTCTCGATGGCAGGTCACCGGAACGCCGCCTACGGTTGACAGCATCGTCCGAAGAAACCAGTGCCTCCGGTTATGAAAAGCTTCTTCCCTTTCAGCGTGCCAAGGTCAACGCTTTTGATGATGGCCAGATATGGATCAGCCTGCGGATTCAACCTCAGTAGAGTTTGATGATTTCATTTTTCAGATGTAACTGATTCCGGATCTGGGATTCAATTTCATTCTGATAGGGCCGGGTAGAAATGAGGATAGCTTCGGATCGGCCAGGAAGGGTATCTGGGGAAATGATAGGAATTCCATTAAGTGATTTCCCCTGGTACTTCGGGTTGGAGTCAACGAAGGCGGAAATTAGTGCTTCATTCAGCCGGCTGTTGGCAAGTAACCGAAGCGTTTGGGCGCCTGTTCCCCAAACCAGAATAGGCTCCTTCTTCTCGACGATTTGATTAATGGCCAGTCTTACTTTAGCCTCGCGGGATTTACAATCGCTGATGTAAGTGATGAGATTCCGCTTTGATTCTTGATCCGGTTCAAATTTTAAGGGCTCGTCAGGCATAGGTCCTTTTTCAAAGATCGAGAACAAAACCGGTGTAATGGTTTTGTGATTGACTTCAATCATGGCCTGCGTGATGTCAATGGTCTTGAATCCATGTTTCCTGAAGAGATTGCCCAAGGAGGCCGGGCCGAAAAAATTAATATGTTCGACACTGAATTCCTGGAAAGGCGCATCTTCTCCTCTGAAATACTGGGAGGCGTCGGGGACACAGATAAAGCAGCGCCCTTGTGCGGATAACAGATTTCTCAGTTTGGGAATGGCTGATTCAAGGTCGCGTACGTGCTCAACGACGCCAACCAGGATCAGGACATCCGCCGAACCGTCTTTGATGGAGATGTCAGTCAGCGTGTGGGTCAGGACCTTGATATCATAGAATTTCTTGGCGGAGACGGCACAGGCGGGAGAGGGATCAACACCAGTCAGGTTTGTGTATCCTTTCTTTTTCAGGGTATTCAAGAGCAGTCCGGTGGCACATCCGATTTCCATGATGTGTTCGGCTGGCTTTCTTAAGAACTTCTGAAGGTAAGAAGCCGTGACCTCGAACCGACGGATGTCATATGGAGATTCTTTGAGTTCGGCGGATTGGTTTTCATATTTTGAAAGGTCCCGATAATAGGCATCAAACTGTGCCTGAGAAGGTATCTTGTCGGCAAAACACAGTCCGCAGGTATCGCACGCAACGACATCATAGGATTGAAGGAGATTGCCACCATCAAATCCTGAAAAAGTCTGATGGAAGAGTATGGTTCGCTTCCGGCTTTCGCAAATGGGGCAGGGTCTGATTTCCATGAGTAGCGTGGGCTATTCTTCGAGCGGCGCAACAATCATGTTATCCAGGAATTCCTTGCGGTCGAGGAACGGAGCGAGATCTTCCAAAGGTTTTGAAATCATTTTTCCCTGGGCGCCAAGCATGCTCTTCACCTTGGGAGCCACTTGTTCATTGGGATCAATCATCACCTCACATACAAAGGGCCCTGAACTCTTCAATGCCGTTTCTACGCCTTTGGCGAGGTCACCATGCGTCTTGATCTGGTTGCTGGCAATGCCATAGGCATTGGAGACCTTTTGAATGTCAGGCAAAGTCAATCCGCTGCTGGCATCCGTGGCGACCAGTCTTCCGTTGAAATAATTTACCTGTGTGTTCTTGATGGAGAGGTAGCCTTGATTATTCAAATAGAAAAATTTGATGGGCAGATTCAATCTCTTGATAGTCTCCAGTTCCTGTATGTTGAGCTGAAATCCTCCATCGCCGTTGATACAAATGGTTCGTCTTTGATCCTTCGCCAAACAAGCGCCGATGGTTTGGGGCACACCGAATCCCATGGAACCCAGACCCGGACTGTTCAGCACGCGCTGCCCGTTCTTCACCCTGAAACTTTGTGAAGTGATATCAGCACCCGAACCGGAACTGCACGGAACAAGCACATCGTTTTCGGTGAGTTGCTTTGAGATTTCATCTACCAGTACATAGGTGCTGACATAGTCTTTCTTCTCTCTGTATTCGGGTAAAACCACAGGATAGCGTTGTTTCCAGTAGGCACATTTGTCCCGCCAGCCTTGCCAATCCGGAAATTTGACACCTCCGATTTGCTCATTGAGCTCCTTTAGAAAATCAGCCGCGTCGGCATTCACCTTCACATCTACAGTAAATCTGAATTTGCCGAATTCCAGCTCATCAATATCTACAATTATCTTTTTGGCCCCTCGGGCAAAAGTCTCCTGCGCGTAGCCAATCTGACCAAAATCGAGCCGGCATCCCACCGAGATAATGCAGTCTGAATTTTGTTGAATAAAATTCGCTCCACGTTGTGCTACCGTACCGGGTCGCCCATAAAAGCAGGGATGCTCCTCAGGCAAGAGATCGCAGGCCTTCCAGGTGGTGAGCACCGGCAGTTTTAGTTTTTCTATGATTTGCGAAAAGAGAAGTTCGCTTTTTGAAAGTCTGATCCCGTTACCCGCCAGCAACACTGGCCTTTGGGCGGATGAAAGAATGGCCAACGTGCGCTTCACAGCATCCTTGACATCAGCATGCGGTAGCGGCGTGAGTTCCTTTTCGGGATTGAAT
>JBGATJ010000067.1:0-25223 GCA_044229295.1 Pseudobdellovibrionaceae bacterium | reverse complement strand
CCGCAACCGTGAAACAAGCCATATCAGTCGGCGTGAGGGTTGGGCCCTTTGATGCGGGAACAGCGGCAGCAGCAGGAGGAGCCTTCGCCGGAGCGGGCGCAGGGGCCACCTTCGCTACAGGAGGAGCCGTGTTCTCCTCACGACGACCTGCCTTCCACAATTTTACATCTAGATCGCCGATCGCATTAATCAGATTATCACTGACTGGCTTAGATAACGAATGGCTCCGCTCATAAGCCAAAGCCTTCAGACGGACTTGATTGAGATGATTCATCCACCCTCTGGAAGAATTATCTTTGAGACGAGTCAGCCTTTGAATTTCAAGGGTCAAATTCCGCCCAAGCTGATCGTCAGTCGGAGTAGCAAAACAAAATTGTATCGAGACTAAGATCTGGAAGAAAAGCGAAAACAAACTCATTTATTACCCCCAAGCTCAGTATAGAATATCCGGTGGCAAGCTAAAGGCCATCAAAAAAATGTAGACCAACGGCTAACCCAGATAAAAGGCCTGGGGCTCCGACCATCACTTCGCGCGAAAAAGGCCTTTCACCGTTCTCGAATACGGCTCCGCAAAAAATGCGAGGTAAATCATAAGCAAACCCAAAATGACCGCCAGGGGAACTCCACTTGGCGCCATAAAGGCATGCACCAAAAAAATATTAAGGATAACCGGAGCAAGCACCACTAAGGCTAACGGAACAAAAAATCCGCTCAGGAGCATCAGCCCGCAAAGGGTCTCTGTCAACTTGAGCAAAGTCATGAAGTATCCCGAGGCCATCAAACCATTATTGAACGTCACAAGGCGCTCTGGAAGATCCGGTGGAACCGGCACAAGGTTGAAAAGTCCCGCAAGACCTGAAGCGAACATCACAAATCCCAAAAGAACACGGGCGACAAGAGGCAAATGTTTTTTCATGGGCTTAATCTCCTTTTAAATAAATGGTGTATGACTTCGCCTCGAAGGTCAATGTTCGCATTTCTGACGAAGCCGAGCCGAAGCTCGCATTAACAAATCCACACTCGTTGCCGATGCTAGAACAAGCACCGGCAAATTGTCGTAAATCCACTGTCCCATACTTACCGAAACCCGCCTGATGCCGAGATTCTCTCACCTGTCAGCCATCCCGATTCATCGGATGCCAAAAACAACGCGACACTTGCGATATCATCTGGCTGCCCCATGCGATTGAGTGGCGTTTGGGAGATGATTTGTTTTTCGAAATCACTTCCGATCATTCCCATCGTGTGCGTTCCTTCAGTCTCGACACCTCCGGGCGCAATGGCATTCACACGGATTTTTCGTGGGGCCAGCTCACGTGAAAGACCGACGGTCAGTGTATCGATGGCTCCTTTTGTTGCTGAGTAAATCGCAGATGCTGGGACAGGATTTATGCTCACGACAGAGCTGATATTAATGACGCTTCCACCTTTATCATCGAAGTACTTCAATGCTTCTCGAGTTGCTAACATAGTTCCAAGAACGTTGGTGTTAAACTGCCGATGGAACTCAGCCTCCTCGAGATTCTCTAAAGGTGCAAACTTAAACACGCCTGCATTGTTGACGAGGATATCCAGCCGGCCAAAGTTCTTTTTGGTCTCTTGAAAAAGCCTTTCGATGTCGGCGGTTTTGGCGACGTCACCTTGAACCGCCACGGCTTTTCCATCGCGCGCGACGATTTCGGCAACGACTCGGTCTGCGCCTTCCTTGCTCGAAGAGTAATTCACCACCACCGAAGCTCCCTCGGAGGCGAGCCGTTTTGCGATGGCCGCTCCGATTCCTTTTGAGGCCCCAGTTACAACTGCAATTTTTCCTTTTAAGTGATTCATGGATGTCTCCTTCTATTGTTCGACACTTAGATAAGTATCTAACAATCAATAAAAAAGGTCAAGACATTTAGATGAACATCTAAGTGATAAATTCTAAGTACGAGCTTTGATTAGGTATTCTCTCAATTTGACGAGGAGCGTGCGGAGATGGCCCCTATTCAAACACGGTCCTAGATTTTGGCGAGTTGACTGAGATAAGCTTGAAGAACATCACGGCGAACGGAAAGCCTCATGAACTTACCATCCTTCACCGTTTCAACGAGCCCTGCTGTCTCTAACTCTTTAATATGATGGGACAGGGTCGCGGCACTAATATCGTGGGCTTTGTGAAGATTGCTACAAGCCATTTGCTCTTTACACGCGCCGATCTCTTTTAAAATTTGATAGCGACGAGGCTCCGCTAGAGCTTTCGCGATAAGGGCAAATTCTTTTTCGGTTAAACGGATTGTTTTTGTCGCTCCCATATTTGCAATGTACACCTCTTCACAAAATCTGTAAAGAGCCAATACTTAGATAACCGTCTAACTATGTATTTAACCACATCTTTATAGTTTTTTTATTGTCTCTCATTTTTTTCCAGGTAGCATTATATTTGTTGCAACCCCACAACACCTGAACCAAACAATGGAGTATTCATGGAAAAGAATCCCCTCTCAGGCCTTGCAGTCGCCTGTCTGCTCATAGCTCAATTTTCGTTAGCAGCACCCAAAGAAGAATCTGACATCCCAACGGAGAAAGTCTCACTGGTCAAAGTCAAGACGCCAGCACGAGGTCCCGCACAGGCCTTACCTCGTCCTAATATTGTGTTTTTTCTTGTAGACGATATGGGCGCCAGTGTCGTGGGCCCAGTGGCGCGTGAAGGTTCTGTAAAGACTCCTTCCATCGACGGGATTGGGACAGCTGGAATGATGTCCACCGCTGGGTATGCCGAGCCCCAGTGTGTTCCTGCACGTACGCTCCTATTGACAGGACGACACCCTCAACGCGCAAGTGTTGGGAGTGTCTACGCCAACGGACCCTACCCTCTTAAAAATATTAATACCGTCGCTGAGCGCCTCCGTGCTGGAGGCTACGAAACACGCATCGTTGGAAAATGGCATCTTGGGTTTTTAGCTGGGCAAAAACCTTTAGACCGTGGCTTTGAACATTGGCTGGGTTTTGAAGGAACGACGCCTCTCTACAGCGGACATGATCCCAAAGCTCCCCTCTGGCGTGACACTGCTAAAACTCAGAACGTTGGAAGCGTAACGACGACTCTCACCGATGAAGCTGTTGCGATTTTAAAAGCTCCTCGTGACAGGCCGCTGTTTTTGTACGTTGCTCTGACTGCCATGCATGATCCTATGCCTCCCGGTGGACACTCACCGATCATTGCTGAAATTGAAGAATCCGTCAGACGCGTTCGCGAGGCCCTGCCGCCTAACACGCTTTTCATGTTTGCCGGAGATAATGGTCGCGACAAGAATGCAAAACTGCGAGGCGGTAAATATGAAACTTACGAAGGGGGCGTTCGCGTTCCATTTATGATGATGTGGCCTGAAAGAATCGCGCCTGGGCAAGTGTGGACCGCTCCTGTGACACTCGCAGATTGGGCACCCACGGCCATGGCAGCAGCTGAACTCACCGATGGAACTCCCGCGTTTGATGGAATTAATCTTCTTGGTGAAGTGCCTGCGGGTCGACCGATCTTTTTTGTTGGCTACAACAAAAACGGTTATGCCGTCAGACAAGGTCACTGGAAACTTTATGTCGATACGGCTCCCGAGGGGGCGGCTGTAATACCCCTGCAGCTTTATGATCTTGCTGTGGACCCGGGCGAGACTAAAAATATTTATCGATCGAAACCTGTCCTGGTTGAAAATTTGAAAAAGCTCATCGAAGATTTCAAAGTCTCTTTAAACGATGTTCCGCAATAACACCTGACTAAATGTTAGACACTGCCTGGAGCGATCCTTTTCGCTTCAAGCAGTGTCTCACTTGGCGCACGCCTTGCACAAGACCTCCTTAGGAGGTACTGCCATGAAATACGGAGTCAGTTTTGCGACCCTTTTAGGAGGGCTCTTGAGCCTCGTTTTTATGGTCGCCTGCGGAGCTGGTGGATTTGATCCCTTGAACCAAGAAAGTTCAGGGTCTGGATCAAACTCAGTTGGCCCTTCTCCCGGCGTGATTGCACCTTCAAACCTCGCTTATTGCCAAACCCTTGCAGACAACAGCACATTTTCGGGCGGAACCTTGCGAAATCTAGAGCTCGGGTACATGGGCGTGACTCCGCAAAAGACTCTCGATTTTACGCTCGATGTGAACTCCAACTCCATCAAGGGAGTCATGAATTTAGATTCTTCAGATCCCACCTATATTGCAAGAAACGAATTCTACAGCCAGAACGTTGGGAACTATCCCGTGATTATGGAAGGTGTTTGCACCGAAGGTCAGTGTGATCAAATTTTTATTAGCGTTCGCACCTACAACTGCCAAAAAGAGATCAAACAAGTCGGTTACTGGCTCCAACGACATGGCATTAACAACAATCAAAGCCGTGAGCCAATGACTCCCTACAAAACTCTTGAGCGTGGACCAGGGCAATTCTTAAACATTCGCAATTTGGTGACCGCACTCAGATCAGCTCCGTAATTTAAGAGGTGGAACATGACTTGGATCTTTGCGCTTTTCTTGACCGCTCACGCTTTTGCAGCAGCTCCCCAATGTGGCACTGTATTTATGAGGTATACTTCGCAGTGGCTTGAGGAAAATTCGCAGCAGAGACAAACCTGGATCCATGGTCAAAATCAAAAAGCGAATCAGTACTTTCAATCGAGACCTTCAAAACAAGTTCTTGAGGAGTATTTTAGGGCTGCATTATCTGAGCCTGTTTCCTTTGAAACTAAGTCTATCAAAGATGGGACTCTTCACCTGTATGACACCGGTCTTACCCAACCAAAATCTCCTAGCTCCATCGATCTCGTTCTTGAAAAAGATGGGCAAAGCAAAGTGATCTTTAAGGGTTCTGACCTCGCAAAAAATGGCGACTATAACATTTCGACCTATCAGATTGATCCCAAGGAACGAAACGTGATCCTACCCGTAGCTAGAAAGGGCTCACTTGATGATTTTGAAGTCCACGTAATCGACATCACCTCCGGCACTCACCGCGAAGTAATAAAAAATGTTTTCTCAGAAGAGTTCACATGGATTTCTGCAAATGAATTTACTTACAAAGCGGCTCAAGGTTCGGAGTCAAAAATCATGATTCATAAAATAGGAACGCCGCAAGCTGAAGATCGACCTGCCGACAGCAGCTATGAGTACGGCAATTCGCTGGATCAAAAGTGGGTCCTTCGCTATTCGAAAACAGAAATTGAGTTCCGATCTTTAGACGCAACGAATTGGTACCCCCTTCATATCAAAGAACCTAAAGCGGTTGGCGCACTTAATGGACAGCTTCTTGTGATTGAGAACAGTCGTAACGGTTTTGGGCAGCTTAAAGCAGTACAGCTTTCTGATCCCTCTCTAAGTGGTTTTCTCCAAAGGATGTTCGGTGGCTCGTCCTCTGGAACCGTCCTCATTAAAGAAAGCCCAATGAAAATAATAGATGCACAGATTAAAGACCAAACGATTTTTGTTCAGCGCAAACTCGGCGCTCATATTCAAATCTCAGCTTTCACAGCTGATGGAAAACCACTGAGCACGGTGGAACTACCAGACTCGGCATCCCTAAGCGCCTACACACCGGTCAACGACCATTTGGTCCAAGTGACACTGAGCTCTCCCGTCGTCAGAAATAAAACCTTCACCTACGATTTGCAAAAACAGGCCTTCATAGATGGCGATCCAAAAACCGCGATGATGACCGACAGCTCTGGAAATCGGTATTTGACCACGTTTGAAACGGCGACGAGTGCTGATGGAACTCCTATAACTCTTCGAATGGTTCGTAAAGAAGGAGTGCAGTTCAATGGACATACTCCCACTCATATTCAAGGTTACGGAGGATTCAATGTGGATGGATATTTCGATCCACGGTATAACCCTGCCGTTACCGAAATTTTAAGAAGCGGTGGTCTTTATGTAGCGCCGGGATTAAGAGGCGACGGTGAGTTTGGGCCCCAACATCATGTCGACGGAGCTTTTGATAAAAAGCAAAATGTGTTTAACGATTTTATCGCCGCGACCGAGTATCTTATTAAAAAAGGGTACACCTCTCCAGAAAATATTTCGGCGATGGGATTCTCCAACGGAGGTTTACTCATGGGAGCCCTCGTCACTCAACGACCAGATCTGTTTGGTGCTGTCATCGTGGGCGCAGGTGTCTTAGATATGATGGGTAAAGAGCGTCTTGACCCACGCTTTGTAGCAGGCTGGAGTTATGAGTACGGACGTAGCGATGATCCAAAGATGGGCCCTATCATCGAAAAATACTCTCCGGTACAGAATGTAAAAAAACAAAATTATCCCACGGTCTTGATCGTCGCAGGTGAAAACGACAGTCGCGTGAATCCCGCTCACTCCTATAAATTTGCCGAAGCACTTCAGGCCGCGCAGACGGGGACGAGCCCAATCCTACTTACGACTTTCAAAAATTCAGGCCACTTCGTCACCAGCGGGAGTTATCAAGACATCATTGCTTGGCGGGCGAATGTTCGCATGTGGTCTACGATCTTCGATGCGACTGGATTAAAACCCGCGCCCGTAAATTAATTCCGCAATCATTTTATATCTCAAATCGGCGCAGATTCCGAATTAAACCGAGTCAATTCACGAACTTTAATGAGAATCAAATGCCGAGCTATTGCGATCAAAGACTAGTTCGTATAACCTATAAACAGTTCAACCCATAAGGAGGTTCCATATAAGGCTAAGTCTCATATAGGATACAATCCTTCCTTTGCCTCAAGGCAAACCATTGGAAACGATGGGGCGCAAAGCTAAAGGGGCTAAACCCGAAAGGGCATGCCAGCCAGTCTGCCAAAGGTGCGAGAAAATGCCTTGGTGGAAAACCAAGAGAGCAGGAAGGAGAATTCCCCATGAAAAAGGTTTCATTCCCCTTTCCCGCCTCATGATCAAGGATTTGATTGTTGGGCGGGATTTTTTTTCAGTCAGCCCTGATCGTCATTCGAGGGAATTTTAATTTCATCACCGACTCTGAGAACAGTTTTACGAGGTAAGTTGTTGGTCTTTTTCAAAGCACCAACGGTCGTTCCATAGCGTTTTGCAATCACAAAGAGATTCTCTCCCCGTTTTACAATATGAACGTCACCAGGACCCTTGGTTGGAGCTGCGGCGCCGGGGCCAGCCCCTTGGGCGAATGCGGCTTCTACGGCTGCCTGTGCCGCTTGTTCAACGATAATGTTCGCATGACCTGGTTTTGGTGATGCGACCGAAGTGGGCTTATCATCGTTTGCAGGAATACGAATCTTTCGACCCACCTTGAGCCGAGACCCACGTCCGAAATGATTCGTTGATCTCAAGTTGGAGACGGAAGTTTGGTAGCGGTCTGCGATTGACGTAAGGGTGTCGCCTTTTTGAACAAAGTAAAAACGGTCGCCACCTTTGGTGATCGCAGGCTGCGCGATTTCAACGGGAGTGCGATTTTCAACCAACGATTGGCTTGCTGGAGCGCGCTCTGGAACTTGGATTCGACTGCCAACACGCAGCTTTGTCTTTTTAGTAAAGTTATTGAGGTCTCGCAAAACGGCAACATTCGTTCGGAAACGTCTTGCCACCGTAGAAAGCGTGTCACCTTTACGAATTTTGTAGAGATCTGTCTCGTTATTATCAGCAACAAACACGACCTTTTCAACACGAGCTTCGGCCGCTGCTACTTTTCCTTCCTCAGACTTGCCAAATGGCACGCGAAACTCAAGTTCGCCATTCACTTTGACAGGAGCCATTTCTCCGCGGAACTTCGGATTGAGAAGCTTAAACTCTTCGTAAGTGAGGCCAATTTTTTCGGCGATCGTTCGAAGGTTAACCGCGTGTTTGACAACCACGTGATCAAATTCTACGGCTGGTTCATAGTCAACTTCAGAAAATCCATATTTTTCGGGATCCTCAACGATCAGCTTCGCTGCAAAAAACTTAGGAACATAGTTGAGAGTTTCGCGTGGCAATCGCCGACGGCGAGCCAACGCCCAAAAGTCTCTAGTGAAATTGCGACGAACTTCTTTTTTGATTCGATTTTCGCCGACGTTGTAGGCAGCCATTGCAAGATACCAAGACCCAAAAACGTTGTAGAGCTCTTTAAAATATTCTGCAGCAGCTTGAGTGGAGAGCACGGGATCTCTTCGCTCATCCACGAACTGGTTGACCTGAAGACCATATCGCCGACCTGTCGGCTTGATAAATTGCCAGTAACCTACAGCAGCCGCGTGACTTGTAGCTCGTGAGCTAAATCCAGACTCAATCAAAGAAATATAGATCAGCTCTTCAGGCATTCCTTTGTCTCGTAGGATGCGCTTCATAAGCTTCATGTAACGAGTGGATCTGGCGAGATACCGCTCCATGTGGGGGCGGCCACGTCCTTGAAAATAGGTGAGCCACTTTTGGACCTGTGGAGTTGCATCTTGGGGAACATCCATCAGCTCAGGATCTGTGACTTTTGGGGACTCAGGATCACTCACACGAAAGCTGCCCACCTCATGAACGTCCTCTTCAGAGGCCGAACCTGCGTCATCGTCGTCTTTATTATTTGCCGAATCAACGGCGCTTGCAGAATCTTGGGGTTTTGAGGAGGACGTCGCACATCCAGTAATACCACTGGTTACCAAACCAGTAATAGCGAGCAATAATACTAGGTATCGACTCATGAAACCTCCGTCGGTGTCTTCTTTTTAGGCTACCTTAATTTGGCAGACCGGGCAATGAAACAAACAGGTCGAGATGGAAGATCAGGGCGTAAACCCAAGGTTTTTCCAAATCACAGGCGAAAGTTCTGCAGGACCTTTCTCTAGAACCTGATAAATCAAAGCATTTCGTAAAATCGCTTTCACATAAAAACAGGTTTCAGCCCAAGGCAATTCGTCAATCCAAACCTCTACAGACGGCATCGAGCTCGGATCCGTCTTGAGGGTTGCCAACTCAGGCCTTGCATCCAGCCACTTTTGCATTTTATATGGACCTACGTTGTAGGCCGCAAGAGCCATCGGAACATTTCCACCAAATTGTTTCAAGAGCTCGGCTCCGTTTTTAGAGTTGCCAAATCAGGTCTCGCATCTAGCCACTTTTGCATCTTATATGGGCCTACGTTGTAGGCCGCGAGCGCTATCGGAACATTTCCACCAAATTGCTTCAAGACTTTAGCAATGTACCATGTGCCCATGGGAATATTGATATCGGGTTTATAAATATCCTCTGGGATCTTAACATTTTTTAATCCCAGATCCTGAATCACTTCTTTTGCTGTAGGAGGGATCATTTGCATAAGACCTAACGCATTGGAGCTACTCACAGCCGTGGGGCGAAACGCACTCTCCTGGCGGATCAGCGACTTGACTAAATAAGGGCTTATTTTTTGTTTTGCTGCAGACTCGTTAATAGGACCTGAAAACTCCTGCGGAAAACCCGCTTGTAAAACTTCAATCCCTCGCATGTTCTCATCAAGGTCAATAGACTCGTTGATCAATCTGATGACGATAGGATATTGAAACGCAGCTTTGAGCTGCTGTGCGAGCACCACCTTTGCTGCAGCAGAGAAAGGCAAAGGTAAAGTCGCACATTCTTTCTGAGCCTCTTCAAACCAACCGGCCTTCGCTAAAAGCAACATTCGATTCCAGTTTTTCATCTGCACTTGAGAAAGCCAGTAGTCCGCTTGCAGAGCTTTAAAATCTTTTGTCGGTTCAATAATAAGAACGCCTTTGTTGCCCTCAGCTTTAAGCCTGAGTCCGTAGTAAGAGTAAGGGAATTTGCTAATCAAAGACTCCCTCTCAGCTGCTGCCTTTGGTGAGTTTGAAGCCTCCAGCGAACGGACCCTCCAATAGCGCGAGCTAAGTTCAAAGCGCGAGGGATCAGGCCCTGCAAGCAATCGCTCAAAGAAATTTGCAGCTGCCGCATAGTCAGCCTTACGGAAAGAAATCAAGCCCATGCGAAAAAGGGCCTCTTGAGCTTCCGGCGTGCCCGCATGATTATCGAGAAGTTTTTGGAACATGTTCATGGCTGTTTTATAGTCGCCAGTGAACTGCGCGCTACGCGCATAGGCCCAAGTCAAAAAAGTCGATTGCGGCGAGCCCGCAAGCTCATTCATCGTTGGCGCCACCAGCTGCAAAACCAAATTGTAATCCGCATTTTTTAAAAACTGGTGAATCCAATCTGATCTCTTTAAAGCGGGAGCCTGCTTGAGTACAGCAAGCATTCTCTCAGCAACAGGTCCCAGCGCAGGATCTTTTGAGGATCCAACGGTGGTGTAGATGTCTGCAATTTTGTCAGAGGCCCAACCGGCGCGCTTGCTACTAGGACTTTTTTTAATCAGCGCTAAAGCGTCTTCAACCGCAGGAAGAAGCCGGTTCTGCTTAATCGCTTCTTTGACTTTTGCTTCAAGAGCCTGCTCTTCGCTTTGGATAGACTCTGCTGTTTTTGCTTTAGCCTCTGAAGCTTCAGCAGACCCTTGAATCGTTAAAATAGTTTTTAACTTTGCTCTCGCCTCGGGCGTTTCTTGAGCGGCTAGGCTCTGGCGAACAAAAAATTCGGCAGCAGCAGTTTTCTGATCCAAAAGCGCCAGATCTGCAGCCGCTAAATCAGTTTTTGCACGATCCTCGTTTGAAAGTTGCGATTCAAAGGTCATGAGCCTTTCCACCCAGGCCCAGCCGCGGCCACGAGCGTTTTTGGGTTGGCCCGACACCATGGCAAAATAACCTTTAATTTGCAGTTGAAAAAGCTCCTTGGCCCATGGTCCGTAAGTCAATAAAATGGCCCTCTTTTGCAATTTCATGAGAACGCGGTCTAAAGGCTTTAAGTTTCCATTCGATTCTTGCGCAAGATTGACGGCACATCTCAGCTCCGTCAATAAAACCCAACCCTCAATATCTGGAACTGAAAGCTTGCTAGCGAGGTCACTGCACTTTTTGAAATCCCCTTTGAGCTCGCTATTTTTGAGCTCACGGAGGGATTGGAGAGTTTTATCTTTAAATGCAGGCGCTTTGGGATCATACGGCCAACGAGTAGCCTCAAAAAGAGCGCTGCTCTTTATTTTTACGGGAGCACTTTGCGCAAAACACGAAGACGATGGCCACATCAGTTGGATAGCGAGAAAAATTTTGAAGAACATTCTGGGCATTCTAGAGAGTCTTTTGTAAATCCTCAAATGAAAAAACTCTAAACTACGCGGGATTTAGGGAACTTAATGTGAGAATAACTATTCTCTGTACCAGACTCGACTCATTTACCGCCTCCGGGCAAATGATGTCAGGCCGCAGCCCACGGCCCGCAGCTTCTGGCGTAGAACCCGCTTCTGATCCAGTGGGCGGTGGGCTGTTGACCGGTATACTTGTGCCCGATCCGCCGAAAGAATTCCAAACCGCGTTTTCAATCCTCGACTAGCGCAAAGGCCAGAGGAACTGTGCCTTAGACGGGTTTAGCAAAGCCGGCAAATGACGATAAGACCCCGTATGGGTTTTAACTATCAAAAAAACAAAGACCACGAACAACACGGAAATCCATGGACTTCTTATTCAGATCTGTTCATGGGTCTTGCGTTTGTCTTTCTCCTTCTCTATGTCGTCGCCAGCTTACGTACAAGCACGACGTCGATTCAACAAAAAATCGAGATGGGACAAATTAATCTGAAAAACGAAGACCTCAAAAACCAACTCAAGATTTACGAGAGTCTCAAGTCCAACTACATGGAAGAAGAAGCTAGTGATGACGAGCAGAAATCCTATACTGAGCTGATGGACAAACTTGATTTGCTCCAAGAGAAAGCCAAGACAGAAAAAGAAAGTCTCAAAAAAGCCGCTCACGAAAATGAGAAAAAAGAGATGGCTCTCAACAAATACCAACAGATGATACGCAATATCATCAACAGCAATGTCATTGCTAAAACTCGCATTAAAAAGCGAGACGACATCATTGACAAAAAAGATGACGAGATTGGCGAGCAAACTTCAGAAATCAAGGGCCTTAAATCCACTGTGGCTCAAAAACAAGCTATGCTCAACAAAGTAGAAAAACAAATTGAAGACACTAACGACAAGCTCGCTAAGAAAATGAAAGAGCTCAGATACGCCTATAACCAACAGAATATGTCTAAAAAGGCCTATGAAGAGCAGGTCGAGCGTCTCAAACAAGACGCCGGTGCCAAAGTTGCAAAGTTGAAATCTCAAACTGAAGTTTACCAAACTCAGCTTTCAGAAATCAAAGATCAACTCGACTCAACAAAAGGGACTCTCTCTCAAGTTGAAAACGAAAAGCAACGCCTTGCAGGCGAGGTCGCAAACAAAGAAGCAGATATGCAAGCGCAAGCCGAAAAGCTCCGCGGTGAATTTGCTCAACAGCGCGCTAATGATCAAAAAGCGTTCGATTCTGAACTCAGAAAACAGCAGCTGTCAGCCTCAGAGAAAGCCGCAAAAGAGGCTGAGTTCCGCGCTCGAAGCGCTGCCAAAGAGAAAAAACTTGAAGACCAAATCAACGGACTGCGTGGCAACCTTGCTGGAACCGAAAAAGAGCTCGCTCAAGTTAAAGCCGAAAGAGACACGCGAAAAGCCGTCGCTAACGAAATTAAAAAAGGGTTTGCTAGAGCTGGTGTTGCCGCCGACGTCAACGCCGAAACTGGCGATGTGGTCTTGGATTTCGGTGATCACTACTTTGAAACCAACCGCGCCGATATCAAGCCGAAAATGGCCGAAATCCTAAAAAAGGCAATCCCTGTTTACGCCGCCTCACTCTTGGATAATAAGAAGGTCGCAGATAAAGTTAACGGGATTGAGATCATTGGATTTGCTTCTCCTACCTACAAAGGGCGAGTCGTAGATCCGAGCAGTCTTGATGCCGAAGATAGAAAAGCCGCTGAGTACAACCTAGATCTGAGTTATCAGCGCGCAAAATCTATTTTTCAATATGTCTACGATCCTAGGGAGATGAACTTCGATCATCAAAAACAGCTCAGGGCCCTTACCAAGGTTTCTGGTAAAAGCTTTTTTGATTCCGTTAAAATCGACCGTAGTCTTGCCTCTACAAATGTTAAACAGTTTTGCAAGCAGGTCGACTGTAAAAAGTCCCAGCGCGTTCTTATCAAATTTACGGTTAACCAGGCTCAAAGGAGTGCCCCATGACCTCACAAGTCGTCTCTAGTGTCATGAACTCAGAAAATCTCACGCTCGCAGTCGAGCTTTTATTGCCCTTCATGCTTATGACCTTTGTGGTTGGAGTAGGAGCACGGGTTCTGATCTTTTTCACAGTCAAACGTCACGAGTGGTTTGCCAAAGAGTTTGAAAAAAGGGTGAACCGGTTTTTAGAATCCGAAAACCCTTCTGCCGCTGGAAACATCTCTTTTTACCTTTTAACTAAAAAGCTCCTTGAACAGACTTTCTATGAAGCTTTTGAGATGCGAGATCGCATGATGAGACGCCGTCAAGACCGCATTATGACCGTCAGCGACCGAATCTTTTTGGTCAAACCAGGATGCGCGTGGCTCGTCAAAGATATCCTCAAGCAGGTTAAATTTTTACGTTGGCATGACAACAACCCTAAGCTTTTGAACATTACAAAAACGACTTTTCAACAAAACCCGTGCTTTAATCGAGTTTTTGGTTTGTTTCCAATTTCTGATCTCAATGACATCGTAAATATTCTTCCTGGACTTTTTGTCATTGGGGGAATCTTTGGAACGTTCTTAGGGATCGTCAACGGACTTCCAAAATTGGGCGGAATGAGTTTGGACGATGTTGAACGCAGTAAACAAGTTATGGACACGTTTTTATTTGAAGTTTCTTTTGCGATGAACAGCTCGATTTTAGGAATCTTCTTTTCGGTATTGATGACGGTGGTAAACACGGTCTGCTCTCCTGAAAAAGTGTTTGTTGCTATGGTTGACCGCTTTGAGAGCTCCCTGGACCTTGTTTGGTATCGATCTACAAACAATGACTTCTTTGCTCCTGTCACTCAACTTGATGATCATCGCGATCCTGCAGAAACTCTGGCTGAGGAGTCGTTGAATTCGGAATTGAGCAAAGGTGAAAGAAAGCGAGATTTAGACGGAATTCGCAAACCTAAAGTTTCTTAACAATGAGAGAGCATGGCAAAGTTCCAGAGAATATTTTTAGCAAGGGTGCAAACTCAAGGTGAAACTTTCACCAGGGTCTTTGATCACCCAATTTTGCTCGTCGGCCGTACTTCCGACACGCAAATTGCCGTGGCCGACACTTCCGTCAGTCGCCATCATCTCGAAATAAAAATTCGTAGCGATCATCTCTGGTTGACTGACCTTGGCTCAGCCAACGGAACTTTCATCAACGGCGAAAAAATCGAACCCCATAAGCGCCTTCAATATCAAGAAGGCGACGTCATTCGTGTTGGAAATCAAAATACAGAAATTCAACTTGAAGTTGTAGAAAAAGCGTTTCAAGACAAGGACCTTGAGTCCCAACTCCTGCCCGAGGAGCATCGCACAGCACTCAATGCGCTGATCAATGCCGCGCATGCGGAATCGCAACGTCTTCAGACCTTGGTCAAATCTCAAGAAGAGCAGATGATCCGAGCTGCCGAAGCCAAAGCCCACGGCATCGTAAATCAAGCGACCATAACCGGCAACTCCATGGTGGACGAAGCCACAGACATGGCCCAAAGTATTCAGGCCGATGCCGAAAAAAAACGAGCAGAAATGATTGCTAAAGCGGAGCAAGAAGCCATCGTTGCCGCCTCAGATGTGTTTGCCCAGGCCGATGCTAAAGTTGCTGAAGGAGAGAAAAAAGCCAAAGCTCTTATCTCAGAGGCAGAAACCACATCTGCAGAAATCCTTAAACAGGCAAGACAGCATCAACTTGACCTCAGCCTCAAATGGGAAACTGAAAAGGCTTCCCTTTACGAAAAGGCCCAGGAAGAAATTGAAAGCCAGAAGACCAACATTTTAACCGCAGCCAAATCTGCAGCACAGATTCTGATCGATGAAGCTCAAAACGAAAGTGCAAAAATTCTTAAGAGCGCAAGTGAGCAATTCAACATCGCAAAATCCGATGCCGAGCAAAAGGCCGTTGTTTATTACAAAGACGCTGCCGAAAAACTGAAAAGTGCTGAAGCTGAACTTGAGAGCGCAAAAACCGATGCAAGAAAAATCTTAACTCAAGGTAAGATGAATGCTGACGCCCTCAAAATTGAAGCCGACTACAACCTGCAAAAAGCTCGAGAAGAGGCTCAAGAGATAGAGGCCCGTGCCCTTGAAGAGTCCAAGCAACTGCAGATGAACGCGCATTTACAAAAAGCCCAGCTTCTTACAGAGGCCGACGGCGAAGCGAGACGAATTATCGACGAGGCTAAGGCTCACTCCCAAGAGCTCCTCCAAAACGGCAAAAAACAGGTCGACGAATGGGTCTCGCGAGCGAATGCCGATATCGCTTTAGAACGCGAAGCTATACTCTCAAAAGCTCAAGCCGATGCAAAAACTTTGCTGGCAAGTAGCGAAGCTGAAATCGAGATCAAGCGGCAAAAACTTCTCGGAAGCATCGAACTTGCCAAACTCGAAACTGAAAAATTCAATCAAGACGCGCGTAACCACCTCCTGGATGTGGTCCAAACGACGACAGAAACAAAACGTCAGGCCGAAGCTCAAGCCGAGCTTTTTTTAAGCGAAGCAAAATCAACGACTGAAAAAATGCTCAGCCAAACAGAAGAGCAAAAAAAGAGCATCATTGAAAAAACCGAACAGCTCATGCAAGCCAAACTGCAAGCCGTCCAAAGCGAAAACGACGCCATCCTAAAAAATGCCAAGCGCACTGCAGAGAAAATGGCGCAAGACGCTTCCGAAACAGCCGAACGAATGGTCGCAGAGGCCAAAGCAGAAACCGAAGGAGTTCGCCACGAGCTCCAAGCGCTGCGAGAACAGAGAACAGAAATCCAGAAATCCATCCAAGATCTATTAAGCTCCAAGGCCCAAATTCAATCCGAAATACAAGTTGGAGGCGAGCGCGTCTCTGAACTTATGAAAACCACCGAGGTCAAACAGCGAGAGAATTTGGAGCTCGAAAATAACCTTCTGGAACTTAAAAACCAGAAGATCAACCTTACAAAAGAACTCAATCAGGCACAAACTCAGCTCGCCAAAGAACAGGACACTCGCAAACAAATACTCATCGAGCTAGAGTCTGTAAAGACAAGTCTTACAAATTCTAAAGAGGCCCATCAGGCAGAAATTGAACGACTCAAAAGCAGCGTCAAAAAAGAAATTGATGAGTACAAAAACAGAGAGCAGCAATCCCTCGACGAAAGAAAAATGTCTGAGCTTCAGCTGATCAAAAAAATGCGCGACGAAGCTCACGAAGGCCTCAAAGCCCAACGTGAAGAGCTGGCTCAAAACATCGCCAACGCTGTTGAAGTACAGGTTCTTGCACAGGTTAAATCCGGGCAAACACCTTCGTCAGATCTGCACTTGCTTTTTCAAAATCAAATCAAAGGCCTTATCTCCGAAGAGCTTTTCAAAAACACTTTTGATCAGGCGAGTAAGAACGAAACTTATCTTCCTCCGCCAGCTGTTCAAAAAATCAATCGGCGACTCAGGTACGGAGGCATCGGCGCAACTCTGGTCCTTGCAGGATGCCTTGCCTACTCCCCGACTCGCCACTCTATCGTGCGGTTTTTCACGCAAGGCTCACAAGCCGCTGTTGATGGCTTTATCCAAGCTATGAAGGCCGAGCGGGACCGCAGGTATCGCACCGAAAAAACCCGTGAGTGGAGAGCCAGCTACACGGACGCCGTTCTTTACACCAAGGGATTTGTAGATTTTAAGCTCTCCAGCGAATCGCAAAAACTATGGATCAAAAAACTTCAGGATCACATGCTGGAAGATCATAAGGTCAGTGAAGACGCAACGATCAAGCTCATCGCCCTCGAAGCTGCTCTCGTAACTCAACTCAAAGACAGCGCCTCACAAATTCATCCTGAATCGGTAGATTCTTCTATTAAAAAGATGCGAGAGCTCGAAGCCAAAGTTGTTGGCGAAATGCAGGAGCTTCTCGGCGATACAAAGAACTTCGAAGACTTCAAAAAATTCTCAGAAAACTACTACACTCATGACTACCTTCCGCGCATGCCCGCATCGGTCGATGCCGAAGAATAGAATTAGTGCTCCAGTTAGAGCTTTAACTCTAACCAAAAAATAAATAAAAAAATTATTTGCAAGCCCCTGTGGACATGGATAAGAAAACGTTAATCAGTTTTTAACAACACATGGGAGTTACAAAATGAAAGCATTATTGATTGTCCTAGCAGCGTTAGTTTCTCAGCAAGCCAGTGCCAACTTTCCTGAATCTGTCGAAGAGGGACAGCGCGTGAGCCTTTCGGTCTTGAGCTGCCGAACTTATGCCGGCGCTGATATTAAGCTCGTCGATGCCAACCTCATCGTCAGCGAGTGGATGGGCGCGACGAAAAACTTTCTACTGAACGAAGCCGCCGTTGAAAATCATCAAGGCACCGAGTTCACTCGCGTGACTCTCGGAAAAACCGAAGAGCCTGCTCAAACCGCCTACGACATCTATCTTTTTGGAAAACCCAAAAAAGGTGAAGTCCAAGTATTAGGCGGCGCTATTGGCAGAATCGGCTACAAAGTTCAGCAGACTCAAAAAGTGGAGACTTCAAAACCACTTCCCATCGGTTTTTATCCGATGATGTCAATTGCGTGCAAAGTCGCCTCTCCTTCTGGATACTAAGCAGCTTCAAAAAACTGGGTGGCAACGCCCAGTTTTTTCATCTCCCCCTTGCCCTTTTTTCAATAGCCAGCTAGATTTTGTTATGACCGAAATCAATTTCTGGCGCCCCTGCAGCGCCTGCAAAAAAGAAATCCCTTTCCGCTCTAAATATTATGAATGCTCAGTTTCAACCTGCACAGGCAAGCGCACTGGTTACGTCTTCTGCTGCGTGTCTTGCTGGGAACGGCACCTGCCTGGCGCCAATCACCGAAGCGCGGCTGCCATAGAAAAAACCGCTCCAAGTCGAGAAGAAGCACAAGCGGAGAACTCAGCACAGGAACCTACCGGCGCAAAACGCTATGTCGTTAAACCAACAACCCCGCAGGAAGCTGCCAGGCCGGCCTCTGCAGACGAAGTTCTTGTGGTAGTGTCAAAAATGAAAAACTACATTCGAGACTTGTCAGATATGAACACGTCAGCCGATGCGGCCGACGTGCTCAGTGATATCATTCGCTGGTACTGCGATCGCGCCATGGAAACAGCGCGAAGCGAAGGGCGAAAAACCGTCATGGGCCGAGACTTCACAAAGCCTGGCCGATCTTAAGTATCGGCTCTAAGTTCGAATTTCGCCTTTACGTTCAATTTCAACATCCGTCGGCGCCTGCTTTGGCAAATCCCGAGGCTTAGGGTCCTTTTCAGGAGCCTGTTTATTTTTAGGATCTCCCTCTGGACTCCGATGCTTTAATTTTTTTGACTCCGGCTCTTCAACAGGTGCCGGAGGCTTTTCACGCTCAACCATTTCGACTACATCTTCGCCGCGGGAGCTGGCTGAATCACACCACAAGCAACGCGAGCTGGAGATTTAGCCTTTGGATTGTCAGGTCCGTCATGCACAATCAGCGCTTTGCCCTGAATTCCGTACTGCCCGTCGACCGTTAGAAGAGGCACGTCAACGCTGCCTTTCGCTACGCCGTTAGCATCGGATTTAATCGAAGGAAGGTCGCCTGCGTATTTTTCAGGATTGTCCATTGAAGTTCCACCGGTTGGAGCAATCATGCCAAAATGTTTGCCGGCCGATTTCGCATCTTCAGAACTGCAGTCCCCTTTTTCATGAATATGAAAGCCGAAGGTCCCGTTCTTTTTTAAACCCTCAACGTCATAAACAAGCTTAACGCCGGTGTTTGTTTTTTCGAAAGTTACTGACCCCTTCACCGTCGAACCGCTTTTGCTGACAAGATCTGTTTTGAGAGTTGCGGGAGCCGCGGCAAAACAAGTGGCTGCTAATGAGGCTGCTATAAATGTGATTGATTTTTTCATGGTTATCTCCTTTGAAACCCCGACCTTGGCACGATTTTCAAAAAATGGAAAGTATTGACATGCATATGTCTTGAAATCGCAACATGGATTTCGAATCTCTATTTAGAGCTTCACATGCAGTCAATCTCGTTAACATTTTAGGGCCATCTTATGCCATTTTGATCATAAACTGCCCCCAGTTCTATCTGAATCCGGGGGATCTTCTCTTAGATTCTAAAATTGGTTTTCCCTTGAGTGGTGGCACAAAGCCGTACCGCCTGAAGTTGCGCGCAAAAGATATTAAGATAAGAAACCTAGTCCTCAAGCCGCAAAAACAAAAACTTAAGATACCGTAACTCCCCACAAGCCAGCGGAAACGGATGATCAAACGGCTGATTCCGAATCGATAACAAACGCCCCCGCCTCCGAGCTTTAGATAGCGCTTCTCTCGTGACCTCAAGGAGCTGCTGCTCGGTGATGTGACTTGAACACGAAGAAAGCGCCAGATACCCGCGACTTTCAACGCACTTTGCAGCCTCACTAAAAATACTTAAATAAGCGAGCTTTGCCTTTTCCACCAGGCGCGAATTGGGAGCAAACGACGGAGGATCCACGACAACAAGCCCCCACTTTTGCTTACTCAGTAGCGCCGTCTCTAAAAAATGAAACGCATCCTGGCTCACAGCCTCGTGAGGAGTGCTCAACTGATTGAGCTCAAAATTGAGTTTGCAGTTTTGCGTCGCCGGATCTGCGATATCAACGCTGGTCACATGAGTCGCGCCTCCACGAGCCGCGTAAACCGAAAACCCTCCGGTGTAGGAAAACAAATTCAGCACCGACAAATCATGGGAGGCTTTGCCGACAAATTGCCGGTTGTCCCGTTGGTCAAAAAAGAATCCCGTTTTTTGGCCATGTTCAATATCGGCCTCAAAGATGGCGCCGTTCTCACGAAATCTCACGCGGCTTGCGCCCTCGTTTTTGAGCCACTGGCTTTTAATGCCTGAATCACTGCGCGCTTTGAAAAAAACATGGGCCATCTTCTGGGTGTCGACAAGCCACTTTGCGATGTCAGCTAAGTTCCAAAAATTTTCAAATCCTCGTCCATCAAGCTGCAAGACCGCGGTCTGATCATAGACGTCACAAACAAGGCCCGGCAGCCCATCCCCTTCTCCATTGCATGCCCGAAAACCCGTCGTGTCTGCCGGCAAAAAACGTTTCCTCAGATCCCACGCGGTTTGCATCCGCTCAAAACCCCACTTTTTGGGAGGGACTTGCTTTTCTACACTGAGCACTCGAAACGCCAAAGGGCTGCGCGGATCATAAATTCCGTAGGCGACCTCTTCGCGGCGGTACTTCAAAAGCCCAAGCTGAGGTTTTTCGAGAGAGGGAGGATCTTTAAGCGACGTCTTGTAAACCCAAGGGTGTCCCCTCTTTATGTCACGCACGAGGTCTTTTGCGAGGGTCAATAAAACGGGTTTATCGTCGACGATGATCATTTAAGGATCTTAGTCTATTTTGTCACAATTTGCGCTCTTCTTGTGGCCGTGCCCGCGAATGCCGCACCGTGAACATCTCTGTTACAGGAGCTCCACTGGCCTTTCCAGCCCTTTTGTGGTTCAATAGCCTCCATGGCATTAGGAATTGTTTTTATTGGTTTGGTTTTAGGTCTGTGCGTTGGGTCTGGATTAGGATATTGGATCTACCGGCACAAATACAATGGCGAAGTCAAACGGGCTCAGGCCGAAGGCGTTGAATGGGTGGATCAAGCCCAAGACGCTTATGATCTATTAGTTTTGGAGCAAAAAGATCGACTTCTTGAAATTGAAGAAACGCTGTGGGGAAAAGCTGACGTCGAGCTCAAAAAACTCGAAGAAAAAAATGAGACCGTCGAGGCCGAGATCGCCGAGCGCAAAAACCAGCTGGATCAGTTCGTTAAGGACAAAAAAGCGCACTCTCAATCTCTGGATCAGGCGATGCAAAAAAGAGAACAAATCTCGCAAAAAGAACGCCAGCGCCTTGATGTGATAAAATCCAAACTGCAAGAAATGGAGAGCTCTTACAAAACGGGCTTGAGCGAGCGCTCGCAAACTCCTATAGAAAGTGCCCTTGAAAATCTTATTCAAGAACAGATCAAAGAAAATCGCACACGCGCTCTTCAGCAAGCTCATCGCTTTGAAGAAGAGTCCAAAGAAAATGTCCACGATTTAGCTCGTCGATATTTAGACATAGCGCTGGATCGCTTTCACCGTCCTTACTGCCCCGAGCGTGGTCTTCATCCCGTAGAAATCCCCAATGACAATGTCAAAAAAACTTTGATGGATCCACAGCACGAAGTCGTGCAAGCCCTGCAAAAGGCCTGTGGCTGTGACATTATCGTCGAAGCCGAGATGACCTCTGTAGGGATTGCTGGATTTGATCCCGTTCGCCGGGAACTCACTCGTCGCACCCTCGAAAAACTATTTAAAGAACGCTCAGTCGATTCTAACACTGTTTACCGCGTCGCTGAGAGAATGAAAAAAGAGCTCTTCACTCAAATTAAAAAAGATGGCGAAGCTATCGCGCGAGAGCTCAAGCAAGACGATTTACATCCAGAAATCAAACAGATGATGGGAAGCCTTCGTTACAGGTATTCTTTCACGCAAAATCAACACTTTCATTGCGGTGAGGTCGGTTGGCTCTGTGGTCTCCTTGCTTCTGAACTTGGTGGAACCGAAGTGAGCAAAGCAAGGCGCTCGGGCCTTCTGCACGACCTAGGAAAGTCCATGGATCACGCGACTGAGGGTGGACACGCCGTGATCGGTGCTGATTTCATAGCTCAAAGAAAAGAAGCCGCCGACGTCGTGCACGCCGTTCGTGCCCATCACTTTGACGAACAACCAGCTACTGATATGGCGTTTCTTGTGATTGCAGCTGACGCTGTTTCTGGAGCGCGCCCCGGCGCTCGACGGTCCACAATTGAAACTTACACTCAAAAGGTCACGGAACTTGCCACGATCGCGCGCAGCTTTCACGGCGTTGAAGACTGTTACATTTTGAGCGGAGGGCGCGAAGTCAGAGTGATTGCCAATAGTCGTATCATCGACGATGCAAAAGCTCTTAAACTCAGCGCTGAGATCGCAGGACGTATCGAAGCTGAATGTAACTATCCAGGCCAAATCAAAGTGGTCGTGGTTCGTCAGACGTTCACTCATGAGATGACAAGAGTCCACTGAGGTCTCTTTAGTTTCTGTCAAGGTTCTCATTTAAAAATAAATTTACACCGTCTCGACTTGACGGTCCTCCTTACGCCCTCATTTTTTAAGTAAGAAATTACTGATTCCAAAGGAGGAATAGACAATGACTAATCTACAACTTTTCAAAAGCTCGCCTCTTTTTCACCTTATCAATGAAATGGATCGTAGCATTTGGAACCACAACTCTGAAAATTCAACTGCACGCAGTTTTGAGCCGTCCGTTGATGTTCAACAAAATGAAAATGGATATTTGCTCACGTTTGATTTACCCGGCGTAAATCCCGATGACATTAAAGTGGATCTCAAAAAGAACACTCTTATTGTCACAGCCACTCGTGAGAATAAATCCGAAGAAAAAACTCAGCGTTACTTTCGGCAAGAACGTGCGTTTGGGAAATTCGAAAGAAGTTTCACGTTACCAGAAAATGTGGATTTAAATAAAATCGATGCTCACTACGACAATGGAGTTTTAGAACTCATCATTCCAAAAACCCTCGAGGAGCCACCCAAAACCGTCAAGGTGCAAAGCGGTGGCAAGTCTGGGTTCCTGAACAAAGTGGTCGGCGATACAAAAGCCAACCACTAACCCCCCTCCACAATCCCCTGCCATTTGCGCAGGGGATTTCTCATTTACACAGATTGCCTGACGCCAAGACCTGTGTTCTGCGCTGAGGTCAAGGTGTGAGAGTGATACTCTTCTTCACTAAAATCATCGACCTGAATAGCATCAAATCGGATCGCATCAGAATCGCGGAGAAGTTGATACTCCTCAGCTGAAATGACATTTTTATCCTTTGCTTCGTCAAAAAGAAGGTGTGTTTTCTTTTTCGGAAGAGTGCCAGCACGAATTGCTGCGCGAATCTTTTTCTCCGCGGCTTCAGCTCGTTGAACTACGGTAAATGCTCGCTCAAGGCGCCCTAACTGCTGGTTAACATCGGTGACCATGTACATGCCATCAGTCAGGCGATCTCGCTGAGTCCCTTCAGTTTGCATGATGACAGAAACATTGTGCGTGAGACGGTCATCGAGCTTTCCGCCGAATGAGTTGATCCGAGACCAAACTCCAAGGAGTCTAAAAATCCATGAAAGACCCGGAGCTCTTAGGTTGCTGAAAAGCCCATCAAACGCCGTTTGCATTTCGATAAACGCATGGTTCATGCAATAGTCAACCAGAGGCAGATCTTCTTCTTTAGATCCCTCAGCTTCAAAGCGCTTGAGCACGCAGGTAGAAATATACATCCACGCCAAGATATCGGCGTATCGGCCCGTGATTTTACCTTTCATCTTTAAAGCGCCGCCAAGTGTGCCCATCGCAAGATCGGCCATAATCGCAAACGATGCCGATGCCCAACCCAATCGCCGGTAGTATTTTGCTGTCGGTCCAGAGACCGGAGACTTCGCAAACAAACCTCGAGATACACTGAGAACCACGGAGCGAAATGTATTTCTAACGATGTGACCAATGTGCGACCAAAACGCGTGGTCAAATGCTTTAAGATCATTTTTCTCAAGCGCATTAACTTCTTTAAACGCCCACGGATGCGCGCGCAAAGCTCCTTGACCAAAAATAATCAAGGTTCTTGTCATGATGTTGGCACCTTCAACAGTGATCCCGATGGGAGTTGCAAAATAAATCCCACCTAAGGTGTTTCTAGGCCCAAGCGAGATTCCAGCGCCGCCCATGATATCCATACCATCATTGATAATTCTGCGAGACAATTCCGTTGAATAATATTTCGCCATAGCAGTGATCACCGGCGGCTTAATGCCTTTATCAATAGAGCCCACAGTAAATATTCTGAGAGCTTCAAGGAGGTACGCATAACCACCAATGCGGGCCATAGGTTCTTCGACCCCTTCGAATTTTCCAATCGATGTTCCAAACTGTTTTCGGATAGCTCCGTGGGCACTCACCACACGAGTGACGAGTTTAGCACCGCCGGCACTCTGACTTGGAAGAGAAATACCTCGACCTGCGGCCAGGCACTCCATGAGCATGCTCCAACCTTGGCCAGCTCCCTGAGCTCCGCCCACAATGCAATCGATGGGCACAACGACATTTCGACCTTGCGTCGGGCAGTTGTAAAACGGAACGCCCAAAGGATCATGTCTTCGTCCCAGAATCACACCTTGTGTGTTTGCTGGAATAAGACCGCAAGTAATACCGACATCTTCTCCCTTGCCCAAAAGGTTCTCTGGATCACGAAGGCGAAATGCAAGCCCCAGTATTGTAGATATAGCCGCAAGGCTGATCCAACGCTTGTTCCAATTCAGACGAATGTACAGTTTGCCATCATCGCCTTTAAACAGAACACCTTCCGCCGTGATCGAACCCGCATCACTACCTGCAGTCGGCTCGGTAAGACCAAAGCACGGCATCTCCTCGCCTCTTGCAAGTCTTGGGAGATAGTGTTTTTTCTGTTCTTCAGTTCCATAGTGCATGAGGAGTTCTGCTGGGCCTAAAGAGTTAGGAACCATTACAGAAATCGTCATTGGAATCGACCGGGTCGAAAGGCGCATGATCACTTCTGAATGCAAGAAAGCGGAAAATCCCAATCCACCGTACTCTTTTGGAATTCCAAGCCCCAGAAACTTTTCTTTTTTAATGAATTCCCAAAGAGGTTTAGGGATGTCCCGCTTTTTCCAGATCTCCCACTCGTCGGTCATCGCGCAAAGTTGGCTGACAGGACCATCGATAAAAGCCTTTTCCTCGGGGGTCAGCTTTGGATAGTTTTCAGTTTGAATTTTAGCAAAGTCAGGCTTTCCAGAGAACAACTCTCCTTCAACCCAAACAACTCCCGCTTCAAGAGCCACCCGCTCCGTGTTTGAAATCTTAGGAATCATGCCCAAGGAGTTCATCGTCTTCATGACAGATTTGGAAAAGAGCTGCGCCCGAATTGGTTTGACGTTAAATAAAAGCAGAAGAACGACAACCGCCGCGATCGCCGCCAGCGGAGCGCCAAACCCGTAGAATCCGATCAGTAAAAAGATGGACCAAACCGCAAGGGGGCTTCCCATAAATCCTACGGTCAGAGCACCGATAAAA
>JBGATJ010000066.1:0-25607 GCA_044229295.1 Pseudobdellovibrionaceae bacterium | reverse complement strand
GCGTTGATTTTTCCAAGGCCCGTATAAATCGTTCGGTAGCGAGCAAAAAGACCGCCCGCCTCTTCTTTCATAGCAAAGACAAAAAGAATTTCACTGACAGGTACCCCAAGGATCTGGGTCACTCAAAGTTCCAAACCTGGAATCCCTTGGCGATAGCTTTATCAACATCGGCTTTTGCAATTTCAAAAAGATGAGCCATACCTGTTGGTGTCCCACAGAGCTGAATGCGCATGACTCCGTCTGGTTTTGAGCTTTGCGAGTAGACGGTAATTCCATCGAGGTCTTTTTTCATAAGTTCAATCGGAATTAACTTACCTTGATTGCACTGAAGTGTTCCATCGTATTTATAAACCATCACCTTCTCGACGGCAGTTTTAGTCACGGTCACACCGCCTTTTTGCACGGTTGTTGGAGGGGCAGCATTTTTTTCTGCGGCTGCTTTTTGTTGCTCAGCGATCACTCGGCAGTGGCCATTAGCGCATCCCCAAAGCCAGAGAGCCATAAGGCCAAGGACTGCAATTCTGCTGAACATTAATTCACTCCCGTTATTGCCAACCGAGGATCGACCCAACGACTCTCAAGAGAAAACAGCAAAGACTCCTGAGACACAAAATAAATACGATTGTTTTTTTCATCCACAGTGGGCGCAGTTGCGACGCCGCGACCAGGATGAAATGCAGCTTTCGCCTGCCCCGTCGTTAAATCTAAAAACATCAACGACCCTTGAGACTCCCCAAAGACCACCATTCCTTTATAGGTCGCGGCTTGAGTAGCCACGCCACTTGCGAGCTTGTAGCTCCATTTTTGTTTTCCAGTTTCTTTATCTAAAGACACCATCTCACCTGAAGAGGTCCCATAGAAAAGCTGGCCTCCAGAAATGGTCACGGGAGTAGAGCCTCCCTTATCAAACTTCCAAACAAAATCTCCAGTCGCCACGCGCAGACAGTAAAGAGCATTGTCGTAACCTGAAAGATATAAGAAATCTCCATCAATCACCGGAGTGGAATCAACGTCTTTAAACTTTTTATTTTTATTGAGGGGTTTTTCCCATTTCACTTGGCCCGTTTTTTCAGTCAAAGCCACAGCAAAACCGTCGCTGTAAGCCGTGTAAACTACACCGCCTGCGACCACAGGAGTAGCACCACCTCGGACGGAGAGTGCCTGTGTGTCGATTCGCGAATAAAGCCAGATTTGTTTTCCAGTTGCCGCATCAAGGGCGTAAAGCACGTTATTACCTGTAAGGAAAAACACGATTCCGTCGTGGAGGGCAACGCCAGAGAGAGTTTCAGACTTTGTAGGAAAAGACCAAACCACATCTCCGGTAGCCAGCGACAGAGAGTAAAAAAATCCATCATTGCCACCAAAAAAGAGGCGATCGTTAATCGCAACGGCACCCGCCTCAACCCCATTTTCTACCGAAGCCTTCCACTTCTGAGAGCCAGTGCTTTGGTCCAGTGATAAAATCCCATCATAGGCATTGCCCTGAATGAGCTGATCCCCAACAAGGTACGGTGACATACGAATCAGACGTTTTGCTCTAAGATCATTGATTTCGGTGGTCGCTTTGATCCAAACTTTTCGAAGCTGAAGCTCTTTAGGCGGCGCTCCCATTTCAAATGAGGAACAACCAGCAAGCACAAAAAGTAAAAACAGCGGTAATAGACGGCTCAAAAAAACCTCACGATCCAGGATTTTGATTTTTCTTAGACTGAACTAGGCGCAAATACTTCTCAGCGGTGCGCGCAGAGGCTGAATTTTGGTTTCCCTCAGCAGCCTTAGAGTACTGCTCTTCAGCGGCTTTGAAATCATTTTGCAACTCATAGCAAAGGCCTTTTTGAATGCGAGCCTCAGGAGCTAAAAATGCGAACTCGCCTTTAGCGATGATTTTATCCAAATTCTTCTGAGCCGATTCACAGTCTTTTTTATCACCCTGGAGGCTGGCAGTTCTGTAAAGAACCAATGCTGAAGTCAAATCTTTAACCGAAGCCGGAGTCACCCAAGTGAGGACTTCAAGGGATTTTTCAGGCTGTTTGTAGTCTTGATAAATCTCACTTAAATCAAGAGCCGCCATGCGCCCTGCGACCGATTGAGGATGAGCCTTCACGAAGGTTTCAAGATCAGCCACAGTCTGCCCGTAGTCTTTTTGCAGGTCCCCGGTCGCTTTGACCCCAGGATCTGGTTTTGGCTCTTTGGAGTCGGCCGAAGGAGGTGGAGGAGGCGCTTTCGCTTTTTCAAATTTCTCTTTCTGACTCAAGTAGGATTTCTCAATCGGAAAAAGCGCTTCTTGCAACTGGGTCTCTTGATGGTCCGTCCAATAGGACCACAACGAGTATCCAGCTCCAGCAACGACAAAAATCGCAGCACATGCGGCGATGAGCATCGTATTTTTCTCCATCCAACCTAAGGCAGTTCGCGAGGCGGCCATAAAGGCATCAGGTCTTTTAGCTTCGATTTCAATAGATTTGCTACTCATGATGTCTCCGTTATCTGTTGTTTACTTCTTTAAGGGTTGAGAAAATTCGAGAGGCTCGGCCTTGGTGTTTTTGTTTGAGGCCACCGATGGTGCGAATGCGATCTTCAGCAATGCGATCCGCTGCCAAGTGAGTTGAAATATTTTCTTTTTTAGCAAACTGAAACACGCGCATGCAGTTGTCATAGACAGCGCCGGTTTTATCAAGAGCGCGATCTGGAGAATATCCTTCAAGCTCGACAAACACGTTCATCAAACCTCCAGCATTAATCACAAAATCCGGCGCATACAAAATTCCCATTTCTTTGAGCATGTCCCCGTGGCGAGCCTCAGCAAGTTGGTTGTTAGCCCCACCAGCGACGACTTTGCATTTGAGACCGTGAATGGTTTTGTCGTTAATCACAGCACCGAGAGCACAAGGTGCAAAAATATCACACTCGGTAGTGACAATCCCTTCAGGCTCAGCAGCCTTGACTTTGAGATTTTCGACATGCCATTTGACCTTCTGCGGATCAATGTCAGCAACAGTGACCACAACTCCCTCTTTGATCAAATACTGAACAAGGTGAGATCCCACATTTCCAAGGCCTTGAACGGCAACGCGCATTCCTTTTAAGTCATCAACACCAAACTTCTCTTTTGCAGAAGCCTTGATTCCCATCAGCACACCGTGAGCTGTGTAAGGGCTAGGATCTCCCGAACCCCCAAGAGATTTAGGAATTCCAGTCACCCAAGACGATTCCATGAAAATATATTCCATGTCCTTAACGCTCGTACCAACGTCTTCGGCTGTGATGTAGCGACCATTCAAAGAGTTGATGTAAGTCCCAAAGGCTCGAAAAAGCGCTTCGGTTTTTTGTGTTTTTGGATCCCCAATGATCACAGCTTTTCCGCCACCTAAGTTCAAACCCGCAGCCGCTGCTTTGTAAGTCATTCCGCGTGAGAGACGAAGCACATCGACAAGAGCGTCTTCTTCGCTCGCATAATTCCACATGCGAGTGCCACCCAAAGCAGGACCCAATCCCGTATTGTGGATAGCGATGATCGCCTTTAACCCAACACTTTTATCCTGGCAAAATACGATCTCTTCATGGTCCCCATGCTTAGCGATGGTTTCAAAAACGCCCACTTACGTCTCCTTTTTGAGAATCTATTCAATGACAAAACGCCCTTGGGATCAACAGGACTGATTGACAAGATGTAGCACAAATGTCCGTTTCTCCTCAAGATATGAGAGACATATGCTCACAAATTGAAGTGGGGTCAAATGCAATCAGCCTCGAAGGCCACCAGCCGTCGATCCTGCTGCAGAAATGTGCATAACGTTAACAAGGGCTTTCCAATTGGTGGCAGAGCCGACCTGAACCATCGATGAATAGCTGGTTATGTTTCCAACGCCGAGTTGTCCACTCGCGTTGGTTCCAGACGCCCAAAGGGTTCCATCGGCTCTTAAAAAGTGGCTATATATAACGACGGTCCCGTTATTTCCTGAGCCTGAAACCGCCAGCCAATCATCAGTCGTGTTGATGAGAACCGGCGATTTTTGGGTGGAGGTGTTTCCTAGGCTCAAATTACCGCCGGCATTTCCACCCCAACCCCAAAGTTTATTTGTGGAACTTGTTTTTAACGCCAGTCTGTGAACACCAATGCAGGCAATGCTCTGCCAGTCCGTAAGCGCTCCAAGTCTGGTCAAAGCACTGAGATCCGTGCCAGATGTCCCTCTTCCCAAGTCGCCAGCCGTATCACTTCCACACTCCCACAACTCTCCAAGGGAGTTTATGGCCCATATACTATCGGCCCCCATCCCAAGTTTGACCCAGTTCGTTGCCGAACCCACTTGAACGGGTGTGGACCGATTGGTCGTGTCCCCTTGAGCTAACTGGCCGTTGGCATTTTTGCCCCATGTCCAGAGTTTGCCGTCACTGGTAAGACCGGTGGTTGTCTGTGCTCCTGAGCTCACTTTTATCCAAGTTGTAAGCGCACCCACTTGCACGGGAGTAGACCGAGAAGCAATATCGCCAACCCCAAGCCCCCCAGATCCATTGACTCCCCAAGCGTAAAGCATTCCACCACGAATACCAAAGGACTGCGAGGCTCCACAAGAAATCGATGTCCAATTCGCATAAGATCCTACCTGCACCGGCGAAGAACGATTCGTCGTATCCCCGAGCCCAAGTTGACCAGCATTATTTGCACCCCAAGCCCAGATGGTGCCGTTGGTTTTTAAACCCAAAGCAAAGGCATTGCCCAACTGAACGTCACTCCAATCTCTCAAGCTTCCAACCTGAACAGGAGTCGACCGACTCGTAGTATCGCCAAGCCCTAGTTGGCCTGATGTGTTGTCTCCCCATAACCATAAAGAGTATTTATCAGGCTGTTTCCAAAACGCAAACGGAAGGCCAAAAGCCTTTGCCAAAGACCCAACAAAACTGAACTGGGTGACAAAGAGCGCTTTGAGAGTTAAGAAGTTACGACGGCTTAGTTTTTTTATATGCGATCCCATATCTAATCAGAATTTACGATAGAATACGAAAATACAATTGAGAATGTGTTTTTTTGAAACTGGACTCTTTCGGTTGCAAATTTCCGCCGCCGGAGTGATCACAATTTGATGCGAGCCCGACAGGAGTTTGGACATTGAATTCTATTTGGCAAAATGTGAAGCAAGGTTTTACGCTTGCGACAGTTTTTAGCCTAAAATCAATTTAGATGACATGATTACCCAGAGCTTCAAAGTCTTTCATAAACCTTGGAAGTTCGGATGTTGGAAACTCAAACGCTCCTGAAGCTTTTTTGAGATACGGAAAATCCGACAGATGCTTTTCCAGCATGAAGAAAAGATCGTTAGATATACTAGTGCCGTTATTCAAGATATCGATAGACACGGTGTTCGGTGTCACCTTCAGGTTGGCGGCATCCCCCAAATCCTCAGCCTGGAGAATCGGATTTTGGAGCCTTGCTTTGGGGTAGTACCGGAATCGGGCAAACATGGTATCTGGCGCAAAATCATAGTTAACAATGTGAAAGCTATTGGGGCGGGCCATAAAGACGCGTTTAACAGGAGCACTCATATTTCTAGGCAGAGCTTCTTTGATGGTCCCTGTATAGTATTGCCGTGGATACTGGGACGCTTTTCCTTTTTCCATAATGGATGACCAATAGACATCAACCTTAGGACCTCTCTTTGGCACTTTCCACACTTTGGGGGGAAGCGATTTGGGCATTAATGATGTTGCAGGTTTTGCCAGCATGGCAACTTCAGCAACGCTGGCGATGGCCTTTGCAGTATAGACAGTGCCTAAAATATATCCTAACGCATACCCCGCAAGCTCTGCTCGTGCTTGTGGATTGTAGCAGGCAATTTTGACATTGAATTCGCTGAGGGTCTGATCGATCAAAGGTCTTAAAAACTCCTCGGTCTCATAAGGAATTTCAATTTTTTTCAACCAATCGCGATAACTTTTGTCCTTCATCGCCATATCGTTTACTTGGATCCGCTTTTTCATTAAGTTTTGAGCGCCGTAGTCCTTAATCTCCTCATCACTTCTTAACTTTCCATCTTTAGTGATGAAGGCCGCTTGAAATGCTAAACCTCGTAAGCATTCAATGCTTTTATCACAATCTGAAACAATTCTGTTCTTTTGGCTGATATTTTCATAAGCAGATTTAGTAAGGGTGTACGGACATATCACAAGACCTACGGCGGCATCACTTGCACCTTTAACAACTTCAACGGTTCCAACTCCGGCGGCACGTGGCAGCGACTTTAAAGTGCTTGGCCAATCTTCATTGCATTTTCTGGCTTTCTTTCTGGCTTCGGGATTAACCAGAAAATACTCGTTACAGTGGTTGTCCTCCATCTGCGCAGCGCAGCTCTCCTGAGTAAAAGAGAAATAGCCCGGAAGGATTTGCGAAGGCGCTGGAGCCGTTTCCTGAGGCGCAGCCTCGTCGGCAAAAGAGAGTTGAGGGATACAGAAGACCATCAGCGAATATAAAAATAAATTTTTCATAAATTCTTTTCGGTATCTCGAACTATTTAGTTGAGTCAAATATGCGCTGATTTAGTAGCACCCTGGATCAACGTCCGTGTTTTCTATAAAAATACCGCCGGTAAGAAGGCCTGCTTTTTCGAAAAAACTGCCGGTACCCATCCTGAGGAAAAATCGGCACACGAAAAACCTCAAAAGGATCATCTTCAATATTCAATCCCCCATGATCCGTTGATACTCCCCACACGTAACCTTGATCCCTCACAATTTGCTTCACCTGTGGATTCAGTTTTCCAAACGGATAAGCAAAAGAAACGACAGGTCCTCCAGTTTCTTTCTCCAGACGCTGTTTTGCCTGCTGAACTTCAAGTGTCGCTTCTGCTGTCGGCAGATCGACCAAAGACCTATGACTCACACCATGAGCGCCAAATTCAACAAGACCCGATGCAATCATCGCCTGGCGCTCCGACGCCGACATTAAAACATCGGCTGGCTCGCCAGTATCATCATCCCAAGAGTTGTGCGTAAGACTGAGATCTCCGAGGACGTAGATCACGGCTTTGATCTGGTGCCTTTTAAGAAGAGGCAAAAGATATTCATAGTTATTTTTGTACCCATCGTCAAAAGTCAAAATCACCGGATTTTTTGGAAATTCAGAAATAGGAATCAAGCCCTCCCGAAACCTCCAAAGATCTGTAAATGTCACAGGAGTTTGGCCTGTCGCTCTGAGTACCGCAAGATGCTTACGAAACTGTCGGACCGTTAGAAAAATCCTGTGTTGAGATGCCGTCGGTTTTTCCACAAGCTTGTGATACATAAAAATGGGAATTGAAAAAGGAAAGTAGAACCTCATTCTAACATCGCGGTAAATCTCTAAAATTTTAGCAACATGAGATTCCACATCAAATTCAACTCTAGCTTTCTCAGCAAGCCGCTCTCGAACCTCATCTGAAACCGGGTTTCGAAAGTGAGCTATCACTTGATCACCGAGAGCCTTATCGTCAACAGGACCGGTCATTCCATCAACACCGACATCACCAAAGTTAGAACTTAAAGCCGCACTCCAATTCTCCGTTCCAATAATCCCATGAGCCCCATACTCCCCCACTGCCAAAACGGAAGTTTTAAGAAGGAGCGCCTCCATCGCCACCCGCCCTGATCCCATCACTAAGGTCGAGCGCGCGATTGTTTCAAATAAATTTGGCAAAGGTCCCAAAACCTGAAATCGGTGTTGACATTTTTCTTTCAAATACGAGGAAAGCTGTGCAAATTCATCTCCGAAATCCGCCGCATTTCCTCCCCCCACCTGAATAACAAGCTCCGGAAGCTCAGATAAAAGGCGTTCGCCTTGGGATTTTAAAAAGGAAATGGTCCTCTGACCTTTGGGGCCCGTCGGTCTCCCCAAAAAACTTAAAATCGGAGGTTTCAATGAGGAATTTAAAGCCGGCACCTTGACTGGATTGCGCACCACGAGCAAACGCTCCCGCGGAATCTTCAAGTGTTGGCTTAAGCTCTCACGAATATTCTCGCAAACACAGAGGACTTTTTGTCCATACACAGAAAACCGCTGACTGGATCTATGAACATGCTGTCTGCCATGAACTGTCGAAACGTAAGGCACCTGACTCCACCAGCTGACGAAGTGGCAAATCCAAGATGCGGCCCGGGAGTGAGCGTGAATCAAATCAAATTTATGTTCTCGCTGAAGCCGCAAAAGCATCAGAAAATTGCGAATTCGCCAAGGCCAAGACCGTTTGGAGATCGGCTGAGCAATCACTTTGGCTTGAGTGGATTTGTGAAGCCGATCAGAGACCACAGTCACCTGATGACCTTGCTCCATAAGAGCATCGGCCAAAGTCGTGGCGTAGACTTCAGCGCCCGTGAGTTGGGTTTGTGAGAGGACAAATAAGATCTTCATGTCTGAAGGACAAGCTCTTATAGTTCCTCGTAAAAATCAAGATAAAGACTTCCAGAGCAGAAATCCAAACTCAATCACTAGCACGACGAAAAAGCCAAATCCTACCGTTTGCCAAAGTTTTTTTTGTTGGCGCAAGAACTCGATCTGGGAGGCTTGAATTTGAAGTTGATTTTTAAGTTGATCGACCGAGCCCTGCACATTTTTAAGATCAGAGGCAACAAGAGGAAGCTCCGCCTCCTGCTTTTCTTTTTGAGATGTCATCCACTGGTCAATTTGTTTTTCCATTTGCGAAAAATCCCGTCCCAAAAAGTAATGGTGACTGAGCCCTGGGATTTTTTCTAATAAGGACATGTACCACTGAAGGGCGCGGTAAATATGCGGAGGTGCGGTGTGGCTCCTACTCCACCGGGTCCAGGCCGACGGGTCCACAAGTAAAAGCTGGCAAATCTTTCGCCTTGAAAGCCCTAAATTCAAACGAATCTGCTCAAGATCACCAATCTGCCGACGAATGACCTCGACTTCAGCCTCATACTTGATCCGATGCGAGGTTTTCGCGCGAAAGTTCTTGAAAACCCCCACAGGCTCCTGAATCTTTTGATCCCGATTTTTTGGAATTTCTAGATTGTGAAAGTCTGGCACCAATCCCCCTCATACCTTTGGTACAAGGTAAGAAACACCAGGTCAAGATTCAGAGGCACTCTGTTGTTTTTGAAACCAAGCATTGAGGAGCTGCGTTTGTTGCAGCGATAAGTTGAGATATTTAAAGAAAAACTCTGTTCCCACTTGGTGGTCTAGTTGAGCCTTTAAAATGAGGCCTTTTTGCAAACAAATCTCAATCGACCGTGATTTAAGGTCAAAAGGCAATGCACGATCTGAAACCACGGTAAATCCCTCATGACTGACAGTCTTGAGGCGTGCCCACGGACCGACTCCGGCGAAATCAATTTGAAATTTGCGTCTTGACCACAGCTGTTTCCAGCGGCCGCGAGGGCTTTGGGGATTTTCTCCCAACTTCCAAGCAAAATGATAGGCGATGAAACTAAAAAGACTCAGGTTGATTAAAAAAAAGGAGATAGAAATCCAGTTTCCCGAAACCTCATTTTTAAAGTGTGTGAGTTGCAGCGAGAGGTGGCCTCCTAAAAGGAGGAGGACATATTTCCAGTTTTTTGCCGACCCCCCACAAAGCACAATTCCAATCACCACTCCCAATGCCGCTAAAAACAGGTGCGCAGTCGAAGGCGCCACTACAAACTTCCAAAACATCGACAGGGTCCAGCGGTTGGGAATCTCTGACTGCCATGCCAGGCGTGCGAAAGCATTTACGGCGGGAGTTAATAAAAGCGCCACTCCAGAAAGCCGAACCGTCATTTTTTGTTCGAGCCATCTTGAGGGATCCACGGTCTAACTCACCTTTCGTTTTGGTGAGTCATCATCTGCAAATCGCATTTGAATCACCTGAGCTAGGTGTTCGCCAGGAGTTTCTTCCATCGGAACAAGATGAATATGTGACTTGGACTCAGGTTTTTGCTCGGTTAGCACCGGCTTCTGATCTTTGCTGCGAGATCTTGAAGCGATGGCCTCACTCGTTGCCACCACCATACAAATGGCCAGGGGATCAAACACGCTCACAAAAACCAATATAAGATATTTCACTACGGAATCTAGGTCCATATGAAAGGCCCGGGCTATATAAATGAGCGGACCCACTTTTTGTTTGACCTCTAAGATTCGCAAATTAGCCTGAGTCACCTGCTGCTCAATTTGTTCATTTTGTTTGGTGTAAGCATGAATGGCTGGTTCCTGCTCAGCTCGCGCGGTCAATCGCTTAGTGACTCGGTTTATCGGAATGTCTTCAATCATTTTATTAAGCCGTGCGATCTCTGACAGGTTGTGGGCCTGCTGGACCTTAAGCGAGTCGAGCTTGATAGTCTCACTTTCTAGGACCGCAGATGCTGATTGGTAAGCATTGGATAAAAATCCAAAAATTCCCATGCTCGTAATCGCACTTAAAACCACAACTGAAACAAGAAGGTAGGTTTTCATCAATTTATGGATATGAGACCAGCGCTGGTGCAGATAGGCTGCCAAAACAAACTTAGAAAGCTCAAGTGAACCCGCCATCGCACAGACCGCTATTGCCGCCCCGGAAAAAAGGGCTCCAATACCCATGATGGAGAAGGCTGCACCCAGGCTAGACACCATAAAAGTCGCTACAATTAATCCGCATACGCACCACATTGAAGCCATAATACCTTATTCATCGGCAGTTCTTTGGTCCAACTTGAAGAAATTGTCGAACTTTAGAGCGCTTAAAATCACAACGATTAAACCCCCATTTTTCATCGATATTTTCACTTTTGGCTTAAATTGCAACGCATCAAAATGATTGCTTACGCAATGTAATGTTGTGAAACACCATACTATCAGATGTGAAACACAATTATTAAAAGGTCCGATGAAAAGAGAAATCTGATTAAACCATTGATTCCTCTAGGCTTTATATCCAGGGCATCCCTCAGTATCCCTTGATTTGATCTGCACTATAGGTTATAGTTATAAGCTATAGTGCTAAGTTATTGAAATAACATAGATAAATTTAGATCGCTCTTTATGAATTGAGGCAAAGGATGGGCAACGCGAAGCGATATTCACTCAATAAGACCAAGTATCTTCTCACTCCCGAGCTTGATAAGTTGCGTCAGATAACCGACGACTTCATGCATAAAAATCCAAGGGATTGCCTGCTCATCAAGATCGCCTTGAGCACTGGAGGCAGGGCTCAGGAGCTGCTCAATCTCGAAAAAGGGGATCTCAACACCTACGACGAAACAGTTTTTATCCGTGGTTTAAAGGGAAGCAATGATCGCGAAATCCCCCTTCCCCCAGCACTTTTTCACAAGCTTGGTAGATTCACTGAGTCAATTTCTACCACCAGAATTTTTGATATCACCTACCCTCGGCTTTATCAAATTTGGGAGATGTACCGACCCGTGCCTAAAAAATTCCACGCTCTCAGGCACACGTTTGCTATCGAACTCTTTCAAAAAACAAAAGATCTGAGGTTGGTCCAGCTGGCGCTGGGACATCGGAATATCATGAATACGATGGTGTATGCAGACTATGTCTACTCGACCCAGGAACTGAAGAGATTGATCTTATAGAAATGGCTCCTTACGTTGTTGATGATAGGCGGGAATTGGAAGTTTTCAGAATACTGTAGAATTCGGGCACAAGTATATCCGTCAACAGTCCGCGGCCCACTGAATCAGAAGCTGCGGCCGTATCTCACTTGCCCGAAAAGTTCCCATCAACCCTGTTAGGGGCCATGTAGTTTTTGATTTTATAACTAGTTTCTGTCTTCGTCTTGGAATTCAGATTCAATGACAGAAATAGACTTTTGAGGGCTGTAACCACGAGCCGTCTCATTTTTAGATACGTCTGTGAGGTGAGTTGGCGAAATCACCTCGCCACCCGACTCCACGACCATCACGTCGCGATTGGCGTTATGATCACGACGAATTTGCTCCTGCTTGGCAAAATTCATGCGAACACTCTCGTAGGTCTCGGTCTGATCTTTAATGTTTTGCTCAATGATGTCGTCAAACTTGAGCGACGCGTGAGCGCTGACGCTTCCCAAGACTAGGAGGGCAATAAGTCCGTTTTTTAAACCGAAGTTTTTCATTTCTCTCTCTCCTCATTGGGATTTACCTTTATATTCAAGTCACGTGCCACGTGCATTGAGATAAAGGGGCCTTTGCCGGAGACTCGGGGTGACTAACTTTTCGACACCCTTGTGAGTTCTGCACAGCGAATGTTTTACGTGAGGAGAAAAACGAGATTGAGAGAAACCAAAGATTTCGTTAAACCCATCCAAACTTTGGAGGTCCCATGAAACTTTTTATGACTATGACAGCGATTTTATTTACTTCGCTTTCTGCATTTTCTCGTTCTGTACAACCCACTGCAAGAGAGACTCTTTGTGGAGTGATTCAGGTTAATGAAACCACGAAATCTCTCAAAGTTAAGCTCGATAAGTTAAAAGATTCTACCTACACAGTGTTTGCGATGTACACTTTGGTTGCTGGCCCAAGAGATTCTTTGGGATATAAAGAACGCCTTGAAATCATTCGCAGCTTTTATAACGGCGATCGAGTTTGTATCGAAGGCCTCGTTTACCAAATAGACGCTGACCAATATCTTTCTCCAGAGTCTGTTATTTACGGTAAAAACTAGCGCTTTGCGTTTTGCCAAAACCCGGTTTTAAACTCATTCTGAAAAAAACCGGGGGCACGAATGTCGTTTCGACAAGCTTTACGTCATCGAGCCGCAACCTTGGCAATCATCGTTGCGGCCTTAGGATACTTTGTAGATATTTACGACCTTCTCCTCTTTAGCATTGTCAGAGTGGAGAGCCTCAAAGGTCTTGGGGTTCCCGACGAGCAGATTTTAGACAAGGGCCTCACCCTCATCAACTGTCAGATGGCTGGACTCATTCTCGGGGGCTTTCTTTGGGGCATTCTTGGCGATAAGCGGGGTCGCCTCTCTGTGCTTTTTGGCTCTATCGTCATGTATTCGATTGCAAATATTCTTAATGGTTTTGCTCAGACCTTTGAGCACTATGCGGTTCTTAGATTTGTGGCTGGGATAGGACTTGCCGGAGAGTTAGGGGCAGGCATTACGCTGGTTGCTGAGCTCATGCCTAAACACCTTCGTGGTTATGGAACCACACTGATTGCAAGTTTTGGGGTGCTCGGCGCTGTCGTCGCAGGTCTTGTTGGCGACTATTTGACCTGGCGAGTGGCTTACATTGTCGGGGGAAGCATGGGGATCTTGGTGCTGCTTCTTAGGGTTGGAGTTCATGAGTCCGGTCTTTTTCAAAACACCATTCAATCTGGCGCCCAGCGTGGGCAGATTCTCATTTTTAAAAACTGGATTCAGTTCAAAAAGCTCTTGGCCGTGATCCTGATCGGAGTTCCTATTTGGTTTGTGATCGGAATTCTAGTCACGCTGGCGCCAGAATTTGGGACCGCGATGAAAATGGAGACGATACCGGTTGCTGGTAAAGCTGTGATGTTCTCTTATCTTGGACTTTCAATCGGTGATATGGCCTCTGGTCTTTTGTGTCAGCTCTTCAAGAGCCGCAAAAAAGTGGTCGTCTTGTTTTTGGTGTTAACGACTCTTTCCGCGGTTTTCTATTTCACTCAAGGCTCCAAAAGTTTGACCACATTTTATGGCGCGTGCTTGGCCCTAGGGTTTGGTGTTGGCTATTGGGCCGTATTCGTGACGGTCGCGGCAGAGCAGTTCGGGACTAACATTCGTGCAACAGCCACGACCCTTGCGCCAAATTTAGTGCGCGGATCCCTCATCCCTGTTTCCTTTATTTTTTCGCATCTCAAAGATGATTTTGGACTGATCACCGGGGCCGCTGTTGTGGGTTTGGGAACCGTGATCCTTGCTCTCATAGCTTTGGCAACTCTCCCAGAAACTTTCCATAGAGATTTAGACTTTTTGGAGTCCGGGCATTGAGCGGCTCTGAGGTTCAGATCTCTCATCTTGAGCATCGTTACGGATCTCAGCGGATTGCTGAGGACTTTAGTCTTGAAATTGGCTCAGGCGAGTTCGTTTGCCTTCTAGGAGCCTCCGGCAGTGGAAAATCTACGATTTTACGATTGATTGCCGGTTTTGAGAAACCAACGGGGGGTAAGGTCAATGTAAAGACCACTGGCGCCACGAGTTTTGTGTTTCAAGAGCCTCAACTTCTCCCCTGGCGGTCCGTTCTCAAAAACGTGCTTCTGCCGTTGGAACTTAAGGGAGAGGATCAGACCGCTGCCCTTAAAAAAGCGGGTGAAATTCTCGATTGGGTGGGCCTCAAAGAGGCTCTGCCAAAGTTTCCCCACCAGCTGTCAGGCGGGATGAAAATGCGCGTGTCGCTGGCGCGAGCTTTGGTCTCTGAGCCAAAACTACTGCTGATGGATGAGCCCTTTTCGGCCCTTGATGAAAACACGCGTCACCTTCTACAAGAGGAGCTTAGAGAGATATGGCAAAAGTCAAAAATGACCATTGTCTTTGTTACCCACTCTATCTCAGAAGCCGCCTTTCTTAGCGAACGAGCGGTGCTCCTTAAAGGAGATCCTATGCGCGTGATTTTGGATCAAAGCATCTCCTATGATCCTCCGAGAAACTCCCAGATCCGAATGCACCCAAGCTACCTTGAACAGGTCAAAAACCTGACCGATCAATTCACTCTCTGAAGAGTTTCCAAGGATCGTCAAAGAGTTTGGCAACCAAATCCTTCACCTGATACTAGAACATGCATTTGAAGGTTGGCCCCATTATCGCATGAGGCCTACTAATCACTAATTTTGAGGAGGCAACATGCTTCATTTTTTCGCCCGCATGACTGTTTTATTTTCTCTCTTGTGTGGAGCAACTTCTGCTTACGCCATGACGTTCAACTGTGGCGCCATTACAGGCTTCACATTTGGAGGTCGAGTTTATTTGGATGGCAATCCACAGCTTGGTCTTGTTCCAAACGTCAGAATGAGTCCGAATTCATATGTTGAACTTCGCCCCGTTTCACTTTCAACATGGGCGAGCACTTCGGTACAGTTCTCCATGCCGTCGCAAACTCCAAAGGAGATGTTTTCCACGTTTTCAGCGAAGATTTCGACCTCTGTTCAATCGGTGAATCTAGACTGCGTCGTCACGCGAGACCGTGAGTTCTAGGCAATCAGCTCCGGAATCACGCCATTATTGTACTCCACGTCCCCGTAGGTCGGGAGAGTCGCAGCGCTAATGCCGTGAACCCTGGCCAACGTCAGAAGCAAATCATGGTGATTGGTCTGTCCCATGGCTGGATTGACCACGCTGCCCGCTCCAGCAAGGCGTCCACCGGCGTTTCCAGCGACGATGAAAGGCATGTTATGACGGTTGTGATCGTTACCTTGAGAGACCTCGCTGCCCATAAAAACAGTGGAGTTGTAAAGCGCGTTTGAGCCTCCGGGATCAGGCATGGTCTTGAGACCTTGTAAAAGCATTGCAATTTTGGTCATGATGTATCGATCGGCATTGAAAAGGCGTGCCTCGTCTCCCGGCTGATCAAGATGGCTCAAAGAGTGAAGGATGCGCGTGTAACCAAGAGAGGTGTAGATACTTCGGCTCGGGCATACGCCCAATTGTAAAGTCAAAACTCGAGTCAAATCCCAATCAAACGCCAAAAGCATCAAATCGATCATGGTCTTAAAGGCGCTGTCTTCAATATTCATCGAGTCGTACACGGCCGTTGGTTTTGTTCCAGTAGGACATGGTCTACTTGTAGGGCTTCCCGTTTCAATGAGGGTTTTTTCTGCAGCAAGCGCTGTTTCAACTTCGCGAAGTTTCGTCGCAGTGGCATCTAACTTTTCTGCTTCGGCGCCAACAAGTCCATATTTTTTCTTAAAATCGTTAAGGCTCGTCAGACTAAAATCTAAAGAGCTTCGTCCTCGACGAATCTCAGCGAGTCGCTTGAGGGATTCCGGCGAGGTTGGACTTCCGTGAGTTCCACAGACCATGTTGATTTTTCCCATAATTTTGTCGTACATGATTCCGGCATTTTCCTCAGAGGCATTGGAGATTTTATTTCCGCGGTGAGAAATTCGACACATCGGCTGAGATGACGTTGCTAAAATTCCAACTCCAAAATGAAGCGACGGAAAGGGGTAGGTCTTTGTCAGCTGAATGTTGTTTGCAATTCTTTGGTCAATGGAAATCCCCATTGGAAAATCGTAGTCATTCGTTAGACCGCTCTTGGGAGCTGGGACCTGAGTTCCTGTAAAAAGCGAGCCCATTCCTTTTCCATGAGTGTCCCCATCGGGATCCACCCATTTCATATTCATGTTCTGAATAAAGCGAATGTCATTTTTAAAAGGATTCAAAGGCTCAATCACCTGGCCCGTAAAATTGTATCCAGGCTTAGGCCAGAAAGTCAGCGGCATAAAACCAAACGGTTTGTAGATGCTGATATAGCGGGCAGGCGCTGGAGGAGCTGCCGCACTGGCGACAGATCGCAAAATGGGAGACGCTAAAAACCCGATCAAGCCAAATTCTTTAATCAATTCACGTCTGGTGACTTTATGAATTTTTGCCATATTTCCCCCTCAAATTACTTTCGTGTAACAAATCTTTGAGAACCAATTAAATCCAGCACCACGTTGTTGATCTCGCCCTGAGATCTTGAAAAGTTAAAATAAGCTGTTCGAAGCAGAGGATCGTCTGACGGTATCTCTAGACGTCCGTAGAGGTATCTGAAAACTTGGCGCACAAAGCACTGCTTCATTTGCTCTGAGGAATTCAAGTAACGAATCATCTCTACGGAATCAGCTACCGATCGGTTGGCTTCTAAAAAACTTAAATCAGCAGAAGCATCCACCGGCTGTCCTGAATCCACCGTGCGCCAGGCTCCATCACTCCCATAATTCTCATTGGCGTAGCCCAACGGATCGATGATGTTATGACAAGAAGCGCACGTTGGTTGATTCACGTGCTGGGAAATTCGCTGACGTGCAGATCCTGTGATTCCCTCTGGCAATTTGATATTCACATCGCGATTTAAAACCGGAGGCTTCATGCAAAGAACCTTCGACAAGTAAAGCTTTCCACGATTCACGATGTTCATGTCCCCGCCCCCAACATGCGATGCTAAAAAACTGGGTTGAGTGAGGATTCCCATCCTTTGCGCAGGATCTAGCGGCGTCTTTTTGAAGTCGGAGTCAAAACTGCCCGGGATCCCATAAATTTTATTATTGGTAACGTTCACATAAGACTGGGTTGAGGTGAGAAGAGATGGCAGAGTCGCAGTCGGGCTTTGAAGAAGATCTGCGAGAAACATCTCTGACTCCTTGTGCAAAGCCGCTCCAAGCCCTGCAGTGGAATAGGCCATGATAGCAACTTGATCATCAAGCACTGCCGCACTTGGAATCTCAAGCCACTCAAAAATAAATTGAGCCAAATTCTTTCGCGCAATAGGAGAATTTAAAAGTCGGGTGGCTTGAGCCAAAAGCGGAGCAGAATCTCCCTCTGTCGAGGTAGCGACAGCTTGAAGAAGCTGTGTGTCTGGGGCAGAGTTTGTAAGAGTGAAAGCCAAGTTTTCAGCCACTCGAGCGTTTGGTACAGCTCCACCGCTAAGAAGATCTTGGGGAACTTCCCGTCGATATAAAAAGTAGGGAGATGAAAGTGCTACGTTAATCGTGTCTCTGACCGCCAGATCTTCCTTGGTTGCAACTAAGAGCTGGTCCGATAAAAAGGTGACAATCGCGTTCACTGAATCTGATGTTTCTGGCTCACGAAATAAGTTAGCCGTGAGTTTACGAATTTTGCCAGCGGCGCATGGAGTAATAACCGTGGATGTCGGAGGCGCTGGACATGCTGTTGTGATTCGAGCTGCTAGCGCCGTAACAATCGGATCCACAGCCGTCTGGTATTGTTCGTAGGTATCGCCGAAAAACTGCAGTGATTCAGAGAACCCGTCGTAACCATAACGTAATCCTTCAAGAGGCATGTTATTAACGATTTGGCCAGGCGTGACCGTGATGATTCCTGAAAGGACATTTTCAATCTGTTCGGGAGTGAGGCGCCAAATGCGCCGATCTGGATTGTCTGTTGCATTGCTTGGGAAGAACTGGAGCGCTAAAGAATAACCATCGGGGTCTATAGACACAGCTGAAGCATCGTTGAGGTTCTCAGATTTACCCTCAAATTTACTACAATTGTTGAACCCCATCAAAAGAACAGCTGTGAGAAATAGATAGGCACTTGAGTTCTTCATGGCTTCCCCCTTAAACCAATGTACTTTCGATCGGGCTTTGCTTGTTGTTATAATTCATGATTATTAGTTGTCTTAGTGATGCATTATGAGATGAAATCTAATAATGAGAAACACTCGTGGGCCAGCAGTCGTTAGTCTCGTTGTTTTCCTATCACTGTGGGAGCTTCTCTCTCATTTTGAGATAGTCCCAAGATTTATTCTACCCGCACCATCGGAAGTTTTTTCATCTCTTTACGACGATCGCGGGGAGCTTCTGGCCGGATTTTTACAGACCTGCTTTGAAGCCCTTTGCGGACTTGCTCTTAGTTTTGTCGTAGGGACGGTGACTGCCGTTTTACTTTCTTTTTCTGTGTTCTTGCGACAGGCGTTTTATCCATATGCCATTTTCTTTCAAACAGTTCCCATCGTTGCGATCGCGCCTGTTTTAGTGATCTGGTTTGGTTTCGGAACGCCGACGAGCGTGGCCTGTGCTTTTATTTGCTCGTTTTTCCCAATCCTAGCAAGCACCTTGTTAGGATTAACCTCTACAGAACCTGCACTTCTGGATTTGTTCCAGCTCTATCACGCCTCACGGCTGCAAAAACTTATCAAACTGCAATGGCCGTTTGCACTCCCACACATATTTTCGGGACTTCGAATTTCTGCGGGCCTTGCCGTGATCGGTGCCATTATCGGAGAGTTCATCGCCGGTGGAGGACTGGGTTCTGTTGTGGATGGAGCTCGCACGCAACAGCGTCTTGATAAAGTCTTCTCTGCGGTTTTGCTGAGCTCTCTGATTGGAATGATTTTTCTTTTCGTGATCAATACCCTCAGCCGTCAGCTTCTGAAAAACTGGCATGCTTCGGAGAGGGGTTAGTGGCACTGTATAATTGCGCTCACGTAGGGAGATCGCACATTCAAAAATCCATGCACATCCCATTGAAATTGCAGCTGTTTAGTCGAAAAATTGTATTTTGCCGTTGCAATTGGATCTGATCCTCCTTGGCCTCCGCCTGAATATTGGGTAGTTGCTTTCAAAATATCGTCATTTATCTCACACTTTGTAATGTTCTCTGAGCAGTCCTGACCAAGAATCGCATCTGACCCTGGATCTGGGTTGTATTTTACGTAGGAATCACCTTTGTTAAACTGCTCTTCAAATGCGTACTGACCTTTGTCGTTTTGAAGAACCGCGATTTTAATACCCAAAAGCGAATACTTAGCGACACCGTCGACATTGGATTTAACAACTTTGTCACACATTGCCACAACTGTGTTCGCATTCGAACTAACAGAGAAAATGAAGAGCAAAAGTCCTATAAGATTTTTCATTGATGAACCTCCGATACTTTATTTATGCAAAGTATATGCTCAACTTCTTCCAAATCAGTACGCGCGTCGGAGCGCATGTGAGTTGACATATTTTTTCTAAATTTTTAGATTCATGTCCATTAGTCATCCATTATTACTGGCGAACAATTAGACAGAGTGACAAGAATAGTTGTAGCCGTTCGCTCGACCTGGGAGTTACCTTATCCAGATAAGAAAACAAATCTTAGGCTTTCGATATCAGCCATTCGATCGTTCAAAGAGGCTACCAGAAACAATACGGAGGCAAGAAATGAAAAAGAAAGCCAACGCCAAACTGAACACGGAAGAAAAGCGACTGGAGGCCGAAATCGAACGCGGCGAATGGACTTCCGTCCCTGGTAAAACGCTTCGTAAGCTTGGATCGCAAATGGTTGAAGCCGCCCGAGCCCAAAGCAAAGAGGCGCGGGTAAACCTGCGCCTGAATCATGAAGATGTCGAAAAGATCCGGCAAAAGGCGAAACAAGAAGGCATCCCCTATCAAACGCTGATTGGGAGTGTGCTGCACAAGTACGCCACAGATCAACTCTTGGACGAAAAAGCCATTGAAGTGGTCATGCGAAAGCTCAGCAAAAAAGCGGTCGGCTAGTTAGAATTTACGAAGCCAATCTTCCAAATATCGCGACGCTCGTAAAGCGCGGACCTCGATAAGAACCTGCAACGATTTGCCGTTTTTTAAAGCACCGGCATTTAGCCCAAGAAAGAAGACCCACCGCTTAAAGCGAGCCCTTGTGCTCATTCGAGCATCAGTTCACCTAAGCTTTGCGATGGACTAAAAATCGTCATCTTTTAGGCCTAGTGCCGAAACGGCATCCTGACCCTCCCCACTCGCCGAAGGATTTGAGACGTTTTCGCAATCTTGGAGAATCATTTACCGCTAGAAAAATATTCAGCAGAAATATTTCTAGATTTAAAAATCGCGCACGTCATGTAAGGTCCCGCCAAACTCAATAAAGAAGGATCACATGAAAAAAATCTATATTTTGGCCTCTACCCTCGTGGCTTTGCTTGTTTCTCCGGCAGCGTTTGCTAGTAGTGAGTTCTGCGCGGATTTGTCACAAATTAAGTTCGTCACTGAACCCTATCGCGCCGTCATTCTCAACGGTGTTCTTTTAGCGTCTTCTGAACCCATTTTTGCATCATTTATCAATGCCTACGGCATTCCAGGTTCTGCGGCTGATCTAGGTGTCGCCGTTGACCGCAACCTGCGGGGCTTATTTGTCTATTCGATGCATGGTGATCAGTTTAAGGTCTGTTTGACAGGTTATGAAATCAAAACACGCGACCCAAAAACGGAGTGGTTCGCAGAGAATTTTCACGTGAAAAGAATATTTTTTGCTACTGACATGAAGCTAACTCGCACCGGTTACTGAGGATCGACGCGGATTTAAATCCAAACTTGGGGGTGCGCTACAGGTGGAGCTCGGTTTTCCACGCGCCCCCAAAACTCCACAGAATACCATCGCCCTGATCAGTTTCTGCGCGGAATTTTCGCAAATAGGTTCGTCACAAAAGAATGCAGATGTGAAAGAGCGAGGAACGCTAGCGTAACCACCTTCCTCCCTCCTCCCCTCCTAAAAAATAAAAAAAATAGTCGCAGCCTCCGTCCGCTGTGGGAGAGTTGTGGAAAATGGGGAACAAATTTTTATTGTCCCCATTTCCATCACTCTTCCATGCGCTCTACACCATCGCCCCAAATTATTTCCGATCTAAAATAACTCAAGAAAACCAAACCAAAAAATTGACTTTTTGAGAGGAGAAAACTATAAACAAGCAACGTGAAAAACGAAAATCTCTTCTCCAAAGAACAGCAAAAAAACTTTAATCGCACCTCCCACGGAGGCACTCTTTCTAAAGGAAAAAGAAAGACAGCAAGGCCTCTTGCGCCCAACAAATTCCATCACGCTGTCTTAAAATCCGACAAAGCCCTGCTGACTCGCTACCAAGCCGTGATACGCTCTTATCTCCAAAAATACGAAAAGAAGAACTTCGTAGAAATCTCAGGCCTTCAAGTGATGGGAAACCACATCCATTTTAGATTTAGATTCAAAAGAAAAGATCTGTACAAGAACTTCATTAGAGCCGCCACAGGGCAGATTGCCTCGTACATGATCAAAAAAGTGAATTGCGCTAGCCATTTTTGGACAGAAACTCTGTTCACCCGCATTCTTAAGACATCATTTGAGAATTGGATCTTGAAGAACTACCTGCACGCCAATGAGGTCGAGAGAAAGTTTGGCTATGAAGCTCGCGAAGAAGTGCGTGAAGACGGGCTCCGCCTGATTTACGGGGGCACGGCTTGACCACCCACCAACAAAAAGATATGCATCCTAAATCTAGGGGGAGCCATGATCCGTTTTTTTCTCGCTACGCTGTTTTGTTTTTCACTGAACTCACACGCTGATGATGCCCTCAAGCTAGCCCTCAATTGGAAAGCCGAACCTGAATTCGGCGGTTTTTATCAAGCTCAAAAAGATGGACTCTTCACTGCAAAAAAACTCAACGTGCAAATTCTCGAGGGCGGCTCAGGAACTCCCGTCATTCAAACGGTTGCCGCAGGTCAGGTGCCTTTTGGAATCGTAAGCGCTGACGAGCTCATTCTCTCGAGAGCCAATGGGTCTGATGTCGTGGCGATCTTCGCGGTTTATCAGACAAACCCTCAAGGAATTATGGTTCACCAGGCGCGCGGCTTTCAAAAAATCGAAGACGTGTTTAAAAATGATGGAACTCTTGCGTGGCAGAGCTCTCTCCCCTACGCACTTTTTCTGCAAAAGAAATTTGCTCCGCTCAAAGTCAAAACGGTCCCCTATCTAGGAGGCATTGCGAACTTCCTTACAGACCCTAAATTTTCACAGCAGTGCTTTGTAACGAGCGAACCGCTCACCGCAGAGAAGAGCAAAAAGCCGGCGAAGACCTTTTTGGTCGCTGAAGCTGGATACAATCCTTACACCGCCCTTCTGGTCACTTCGGAAAAATTCCTAAAGAAAAATCCTGAGGTTGTGAAAAACATGGTGCTCGCCGTGCGTTCTGGTTGGGAAAGATATCTTGAAAGTCCTCAAGGCGCCAACGAACTTCTCCATCAACTCAACCCATCCATGGACATGGAAACTCTTGGTAAAAGCGCTACCGCGCAAAAATCCCTGATCGCAACCGAAGAAACCAAAAAGCGTGGGCTAGGAGCGATGACTGTGGAAAGGTGGACCCAGCTCAACTCTCAAATGGTGGATCTTGGGCTTGTGAAAAAGACAATTCCCGCAGGCTCGTTATTTCGGAACTTTTAGAGCCTATCCCAAAATTCTGCGCGTCGCGAGCAACCGCAGTCGTGGACAGCCGCAAACGCGCGCAGGGACGAACCGCCGAGGCGTGGCCAAGGCCACGTCGCAGAAGGGGCGGCCCGAGCACGATTGTGGATGGCTGCGAATCCGGTTGCGCAGCAGGGCAGAATTTTGGGATAGGCTCTTAAAACCGATAGCCTCCAGAAAGCCCAAAATCAGCCAGAAGCAAGTTAGGTTTTGTGTTAAGGACAATTCCCATCTTTGTTTCAAGTCCTAAGACCCAGGATGAAAAATTAAAATTATATCCAAAATTCCCTGAAATGAGGTTGTAGTTCGGTTTTTCAAGATCGGCGCTCGACTTGCTACTATCTACATATAACGTTGCATCCGTAACCTTAGCGCTTTCATAGCCTCCGCCCACCCACCAGGCATCTCGTCCATCCATAAAGTAGCGCGCTCCCAGTGACCAACTCGAAAACGTCTGCTTTAGCTCAAAGGGGCTGGCCGTTGAACCGTCGGCGGTGGATTTGATGGTTCCAGAGAGCTGAGCTTGCCTTAGGGACAAGCCCCCGCGAAGGGCCCATTGCTCGGCTACATAGAAATCTAAACGCAGTTCAGGAAATGAGGTGAACCCTTTGACGCTGCTGATTTCATTGTTCGTTCCATTCAAACTGGTGACCCTTGCTCCTTGGGCATGGGTCGAACCAAAGTAAGCCAAGGAAACAGATCCAAGATACGAAGACCCTCGCACTTCCCCATGAGTCTCTGGAGCTTGAAGGGGCTGATCCAGGTTCTGGTTGATGTCATCGTAGAGGCTATACCCCGTCTTGACCTGGTTGGCCTCCTTCCAAGTCACCTGCATGAATCCCGTCTGTGAAGCGGTAATTTCAACGCCTGCACCTTTGCGCAAAGTCTTGATCACAGATCCATCGACCAAATCAGGCTGGTCGTAAACAGGGAGAGGTTTCCTAAGGACAATACGCTGCCCCCCTAGCGCCCCTTGGGTCAAAAAAACCATCAAAAAGACTTTAAAAATCAGACATCGAATTTTAAGCACGGCAACTCCTCAAAAATTATTGTGCCTGCAAGGCACCTTAAAATCCTAGAATTGACACGACGACTCATCAAGGTTATACAGAAATCTCCTGAACCACTTTGCATTCGGAGTCGTCGTGATCATCAAATTGAGTGAACTGCCTGAGAGCGGACAAAACTTCATCTGCAACCGAAAAACCGGAGAATTCAATGAAGTTCTCCAGGATCTTATTATCGGCGCTCCCTATCAGCTCGAGTTTTTGATCAAACCTCTGGGACAAAGCTTTGAAATGACGGGATTTATTCGTACAGAGATGCCAGAAAACTGCTCCCGATGCGCCATCGATATGAAGCTCCCCGTTTTCACCCGTTTCCACGAGCTCCTTCGCGAAAAAGAGTACGAGCCTCGCAATTCCCACTACACCAAACCTAATCATTTCTCAGATATGACGGCGTCAGGCCCGTCCCTTGTCGAATATCAGGGCGATATTTTCGATATGGGTGAGTACATTCACGAATTAGTGGCCTTAGAGACGCCGTTTGTTCCCGCTCCTCCTGAAGACGAAAAGGGAGACTGCTCCCTTTGCGGAATCAAAGTGCAAGGTCGTGACTTCGGTTATAATGAAGCTGAAGAGAAACTCGAAAAAGCCACCCCGTTTTCTGTCTTAAAAAACATCAAAATCAATTAATAGTTGATTTTTTAAAGACTTTCGTCGATTTTGGTGGCTTCAATTTCCATGAGGTGAAAAATGCCAACTCCTAAGAAGAAAACGTCTCGTTCTCGCCGTGACATGCGACGCTCTCACGATGGTCTTGAGGCCCCAGGCCTTGCGACTAATGCGAACGGCGATCTCACCCGCCCTCATCGCGCGTTCAAAGCTGCTGATGGCGCCTTTTACTACAAAGGCAAACAAATCAGCGCTTCTAAAGATTCTAAAAACGCGTAAGCGAGATTTACATGTTTAAATCTTTTGTTGCCGGAACTGGGTCATATCTTCCCGAAGGTCTCATCACCAATCAGGATCTGGAGCAATTGGTAGAAACCAACGATCAATGGATCGTTGAACGCACGGGAATTCGTCGGCGTCACAAGGCTGCCGATCACGAAGCCACGAGCGATCTTGCCAAAGTTGCCGCCGAGAGAGCTCTTGCTGACGCTGGTCTTTCTGCTGGTGATATCGACATGATCATTGTTGCAACGGTGTCACCTGATCAAATCATGCCGAGCACCGCTTGCGTGCTTCAACAGAAACTGGGATGCCGACCCGTTTTTGCATTTGACCTTACAGCTGCATGTTCGGGTTTTGTTTATGCGCTTTCTATTGCCGATCAGTTTGTGCGCACCGGAATGTACAAAAATATTCTCATCGTCGGAGGCGAGGTCCTCCACCGCATTGTTAACTACAAGGACCGCGAAACTTGCATTCTTTTTGGAGATGCTGCTGGAGCTTGGATCATTTCGCGGGCAGAAGCCTCAACCCATGGCGAGATCTACTCTTCTCATCTTCAAGCTGACGGCTCACTCGGTGAGCTCTTTGTCCTTCCCTCGGGCGGGTCCAAAATTCCGTTCTCGCAAAAAGTTTTGGACGAAGGTTTAAATTTCGTGAACATGAAAGGGCGTGAGATTTTTAAGCACGCCGTTCGAACTCTTTCTCTTTGCTGCCAAGAGGCTCTTGAGCACAACAAATTTGGCATTGATAAAGTCGATTGGCTCGTCCCGCATCAAGCCAATTCGCGCATTCTTGAAGCTGTTGCCAATCACTTTGATTTT
>JBGATJ010000065.1:0-25956 GCA_044229295.1 Pseudobdellovibrionaceae bacterium | reverse complement strand
GGAACTGCTCTTAACAATAACAAATTGATGGTATCATCTTCTGGCGCCATCGTTGAAAGCTCTAACGTTAGCATTTCAAGCGGCGGATTGACTCAAGCCGGTTCTGCTGACACTAAACAGCTCGTTGTTAAAGGTCACTCAACTCAAACTTCAAACACTTTCGAGGTTCAAGACTCCTCGGCTGCAACTAAGTTCAGCGTATCAAATGCTGGTAACACAACTGTTGCCGGAACTCTCGGTGTTACTGGAGCCTCAACTCTTGCTTCTGTCGGAGTCACTGGAAACGCCACTGTCGGTGGTACTCTCGGCGTTACCGGCAACACCACTGTTGGCGGTACTCTTGGCGTCACGGGCGTCACAACAACTGCTGGCTTTGCATCAACAGCCGCGGGTTCTATCACTGGCTCTGCAGACGCCGTTCAATTCTTGGTTAAGGGAAATGCAACTCAGACCTCTAACGCTTTAGAAATCAGAAACTCTTCAAACACCCTTATGTATAATGTTCGTGGGGACTACGCTGTCTCCGACTCTACAAGTATCGCCCATAAATCTTATGTCGACACAGCAGTGAGCGGCCTTGGCTCAACTTACGTAGACGTCACTGGTGACACAATGACCGGCGACCTCACTATGGCCAATAACAAAGGTGTCATTTTCAAAGAAACAACTGGTGGTGGTACCGACGGAATCACCATCCGAGCTCCTGCTACGTTAGCTGCTAGCTATACGCTAACTCTCCCAGACGATGACGGAACCTCTGCCGGACAGGTCCTCACTACTGACGGATCAGGAGTTCTTTCTTGGGCTAGTGCAGGAGCTGCCGCCACAGCTACGGCTCTTGCTGCTAATCCAGTAGATTGCGGTGCTAATACTTTTGCTACCGCTATCGCTGCTAACGGAGATTTGACTTGCGCAGCTGTTGATATCTCTACTGCTGCAGTCACTGGAGTTCTCCCGATCGCTCGCGGTGGTACGAACTCAGGAACTGCTCTTAACAATAATAAGCTGATGATTTCATCAGGAGGGGCTGTCGTTGAAAGCTCTAACGTTAGCATCTCAAGTGGTGGATTGACTCAAGCTGGTTCTGCTGACGTTAAACAGCTCGTTGTTAAAGGTCACTCAACTCAAACTTCAAACACTTTCGAAGTTCAAGACTCTTCAGCTGCAACGAAGTTCAGTGTTTCTAACGCTGGTAATACTACTGTCGCGGGAACTCTCGGTGTGACTGGAGCTGCAACTCTTGCCTCTGTTGGCGTAACCGGAAACGCCACTGTCGGTGGCACTCTTGGTGTTACTGGTAACACCACTGTTGGTGGTACTTTAGGAGTTACTGGCGTAACTACAACTGCTGGTTTTGCATCAACTGCGGCTAGCTCTATCACCGGTTCTGCTGACGCTGTTCAACTCCTTATCAAAGGTAACGCCACTCAGACTGCCAACGCTCTTGAGGTTCGTAACTCAGGAAATACTTTAAAACTCAACGTTCGTGGTGACTACGCTGTTTCTGACTCTACAAGTATCGCCACTAAAGCTTACGTTGATGCTGCTACTATCACTGGTAACGCTGCTACAGCAACCGCTCTCGCTGCTAACCCTGCGGATTGTGCAGCCAATACTTTTGCGACAGCCATCGCTGCTAACGGAGACCTTACTTGCGGTGCCATCGATATCTCTACTGCTGCAGTCACTGGAGTTCTCCCGATCGCTCGCGGTGGTACGAACTCAGGAACTGCTCTTAACAACAACAAGCTGATGATTTCATCAGGCGGAGCTGTCGTTGAAAGCTCTAACGTTAGCATCTCAAGTGGTGGATTGACTCAAGCTGGTTCTGCTGACGTTAAACAGCTCATTGTTAAAGGTCACTCGACTCAAACTTCAAACATCTTCGAGGTTCAAGACTCTGCAGCCGCTGCTAAATTCAGCGTCTCTAACGCTGGTAATACAACTGTCGCCGGAACTCTCGGAGTCAGCGGTGCTGCAACTCTTGCCTCTGTCGGCGTCACTGGAAACGCCACTGTCGGTGGTACTCTTGGTGTTACTGGCGTAACTACAACTGCTGGTTTTGCTTCAACTGCAGCTAGCTCTATCACTGGTTCTGCTGATGCTGTTCAGCTCCTTATCAAAGGTAACGCCACTCAAACTGCTAACGCCTTTGAGGTTCGTAACTCCGGAAATACTTTAAAACTCAACGTTCGCGGTGACTACGCCGTTTCTGACTCTACAAGTATCGCCACTAAAGCTTATGTCGATGCGGCATCAACTAGCGGTAACGCTGCTACAGCAACCGCTCTCGCTGCTAACCCAGCGGATTGTGCCGCCAATACTTTTGCCACAGCCATAGCTGCTAACGGTGACCTCACTTGCGGTGCCATCGATATCTCAACTGCTGCTGTCACTGGAACTCTCCCGGTCGCTCGTGGCGGTACTAACTCTACTACTGCATTAGGTAATAACAAACTGATGGTCTCTTCTGGTGGAGCCATTGTTGAATCATCTAAGATCGGAACTTCAGGTGGAGCTCTCTACATCACTGGTAGCGCTGACGAAAGCCAAGTGGTGATCAAAGGTCATAGCACGATTCATCATGGGGACGTCAACAGACACGGATACGACTTTAGACTTCGCTTCTTCCAACGTAATCCGTACCTCTCAGTCAGGTGCCTGCGGAACTCTTAACTTTACTAACGTTGTTGCCGGCGGAAGCTATACAGTCTCTATGCCAAGTGTAACTGCAACCTGCACTACAATCCAAATGGCAGGATCGACCACAAACGTCGTATTGCCAGCAGGGTATGCGACTGGCGCCACACTTACCAACGGTGTGGTTTACACGGCCATTCACGATGGAACTTCACTCTGGGTGTCTTACGTCGCTTTCTAATGAAGCTCCCCACAGAATACGGTGGGGATGCTTGTTAAGCTCAGACAAAAGAACCGACATTCGATCAAAATCCTGAACTTTTAAACCGTCCCAAGGACTCTTTGCGCGTGTCTGCGGACGATTTTCTAAGGGATCTAAAATGTGACCCTCGCAAAAACTCAAACTCTTCCATTGAGACTTTACCTGCCAACTGATCTTAGAATTCAGCAAGCGAGTTAAAACTTTTGTCCTATGGTACTCAGCTCCCCCACGCATCAAAAGACGCTCCAGTTTTTCACTCACCTCGGTAGGAGTGATCACATCACTCTCATCAACATCATCAGGAACGTCTTCTTCCTTTTTCCCACGGCGCTTTCTCCAGAAGGCAAGTCCCAAAGCTAAAAACCGCCGCATCGACATCTTTTGGGATCCCAAATACTTCGCCCGAAAAATCTCATACCCTTCCCGCATCACAGAAACCTCGACAGGAACATAGAAAACTCCAAGAGTCAGATCCTTAGCTAAGGACTCGTCGAGCATTCGCACCTGTTCGATGGCGTTTCCCGTTCGGAAAGGTCCGCAAGAATAGTCCTCCGATGACTCAAGAGCCACCCTCGAAAACGTCTTATCATAGAAAACAAGACGGCGCTGACCTGCCTTTAGACTCACGTTGTAGGGAGGATCATATTTTTTGATCTCGTCGTTTTCTAGAAGGGCGGCTTGGAGTGCGGTCTCGCATGGAACAACCTCCAAGTCCCAGACTTGCGCGAGCATCTCTAGCTTTTTGTGATCACGGCCTTTCTGCCCTCGAAAATAACTATTCACCCGACTTTTCAAACTCGTCGCTTTACCAACGTAGAGAACATCCCTGTTTTTAGAGAGCATTCGATAGATTCCTGGTGAGTCGGGCAACTGCAGCCGCTTCACTTTGTCGATACGATACTCGTATTTATCTCTTTTCACTTTCGGCGCAGAAATTAGCCAATCATTAAGCTGCGAGAAGGTGATAATTCCTCGCTGCTGTAACTCAGCGACCAAACCACGCCAAATGAGGCTTGTCACCTCTACGTGATGAGAAGCTCTTTTGAAATCTTGGTGAGAGCTTCCAAAAAAGCCTGCCATCGCCCTGATATTGTTATTTGGCAAATTAGGAAATAGCTTTTTCGCTAAATGATGAGAGCAAATGATTTCGAAGGGCAGCTCATCATTCCCACAGCCTTGAAGAAATAAATCTTTCAAAAATGGTTTTTCAAATTGCGCATAGTGAATCACAGCAAATCGAGGCTGACGGGCAGAAAGCTCGCTCACTAAATTTTGATAAACATCCGAGAGCGAACTCCCCCTAGCAAGTACACTGTCACTGAGGCCCGTCAATTGAGCGACGGTTGAGCTTAGCGCCTCCCCTTCCGGAAGGCGAACTAATTTTGTCAATACCTCAGAGGATTCAAGAACCTTACCCCCGCATCCAAATGCCCAACCCAGCTCAATGAGCCGAGCCGCTGGTGGACGCATCCCTGTGGTTTGAGCATCAAAAAAGACAACGGGCTCTTTTTGAATTTCTAAAGAAGACATTCATCTCCCCAAAACTCAGAAATGTCCTTGATGATTTGTTTTGAAACTAAAGAATGAACGGAGTTATGAGTCCAATCCGAGGGCATTGCCTTTGTGAAACTCTCCTGAAGAAATCGCCCATCCATGAGAACCACAAGGCCACGGTCCTCAGCCGATCTGATCACCCTCCCCGCTGACTGCACCACTTTAGCCATAGCTGGAAATGTGTAGGCGTAGTCGTAGCCGTTCCCAAAAGCTTTCTCATAGTAAGATCGCAACAGTTCACGGTCAAAATCAAAACTTGGCAGTCCTGGGCCGACAACAAGCGCGCCGATCACCATTTCTCCCGGGTAATCAACGCCCTCAGCAAAAACCCCTCCTTGAACAGCAAAAACGACAGTGGGCTTAGAAGCGTCCCTCAAAACAGCAAGCACGTTCTGGATCTCGCTCATCGTCGTCTCGCGTTTTTGCGAAAGGACCAAAAACTCTGGCAAACTCACCCGCAACAAAATCTTTTCTAAAAAATCAAAACTCGGGAAGAATACAAAATAATTTCCCGGACGAACTCGCAGCACTCTCTCAATGACACTCACAATCTTATCTGAGTTTTGCGTTCGGTCCCTAAATTTAGTAGAAACTTGAGGGACAATTAGAAGCTTTCGATGCTTTTCTGGAAACGGCGATAGAAACTCTACCGCCATCGAGGTAGATTCTTTAAATCCCGAAAGCTTAATATAGTAGTCAAACGGTTTTAAAGTTGCAGAAAAGCAAACCACCTGCCTAAAGCTTTTATAACTTTCGGCCAACCACTCCGAGGCATCACAGCAAGAAATCTGTAGGACACCTCCAGAAGATGTAGACTTGTAAGTCGTAAAGAACTTTTCATTCAATAAATCAAGCGATGTCGTAAACTGGTTCCAAAGATGACAAACTCGGAGAACGGGATCTTTAGGCCGTAACACAACATCAGATTTTAAATAAGCTCCCAAGAACTCAAAAAAATCCGTGTCTATCTCTGCAAACCTGTCTTTTTCTAAGACCACTTGAAAAGGCTCTGACGCCCCCAGTGGATTGAAACTCTCAATGAGCGAGATCGACCTCGTGATGAGCTCTTGCCAGCGACTCACAAACTCCAAAGGCTCTCGCAAGACAGAAGCGCGCAAGTCACCGACAGAGAGCCGAGGTGAAAAATAATCCATCGCTCGGGATGGCAGATTATGGGCCTCATCCACGACGAGATTAGGAGCGCCTTTTTTCTTTGGACCATTGTAAGTCAATCTCCCTAAAATATTTCTTGGCGAGAAAACGTAGTTGTAGTCACAAATCACAACATCGCCCCTTGAGATGACATCCAACTGCAATTCAAAAGGACAAACCTCATACTCACGAGCCACTTTTTTTACCACGTTTGGCGTTAGAGTTTTTTTGCGTGCCAATTTGTCGACCAATTTATTTTGCGCGATTTTGTCATAGTGGTCTTTGGCAAATTCGCAGTACGTAGGATTACACACGACCTCGTCTTTGAAACACATCTTGCCTTTAGCCTGAACCGTCAGAGGAAGAACCTTAACTCCTAGATTTTGCAGACTTTCGACAGCTTGTTCAGCAACACTGTGCTGACTGTTTTTGGGAGTGACGTAAACAACCTTTTCACCACGCGATAGCGCCTCTTTGAGAGAGGGGTACAACACGCCAGAAGTTTTTCCAAGTCCCGTGGGAGCTTGAATAAAAAGTGATTTGTCTAATCCAAATCCCTCTTCAATCTTTGCTACTAACTCGAGCTGGCCGGTGCGCGCCTGTACAAAAGGGAAAGGCAAATTCTTACTCATTTTCTGACGCTTTTTTGCAATCTTTGCGAACATTTTTGTCTCGCTGACGAGCTCATCAAGACGTTTTTCGAGCCATTCCTCGTAGATTTTTATATCAAGGTCAACCTTGAAGTCTTCCCTACTTCGAGTCCTGGAGGACACCAGATGCAGTTTGAGATCAGGAATAACGCCAGTCTCTAACCAAAAAAAATAACCATAAGTCTGAAGCTGGAGGCTATAGGGATGAATCTTATTTTTTTCAAGGGCATGGCGAAGATCATCGATATTATAAGTCGATTTGATTTCTTCAATCGCGGGAGTCAAACCGGGAATAAACCCATCCATGCGCCCTGATACTTGAAACCGAAATGACTCACGCTCAAAACTTTGAGAAATCCGTCGCTCAGCCTCGTAATTAGGAAACTGTTCGCGACGTTGCCGTTGAATAGCCTCATGAATTTCTTGGCCCACCATGGGAACAGGGCCATACCCTGAGTGGGCCTCAATACTTCCGGTGCGTGGGACCGGAATCGAAAAATCAGCAATTCCCAAGTGAATGACTTGCATGACCGCCCCTCGACAAGGAAATGAGTATGCGAGAGGGGCAAAAAAATTTCCAGCTAAATTTTGTTAAAAAGGAACCTCGTCAATGCCCGCTTTTTTCAGAACTGCAAAAATCTGATCATGATCAAAAACTTGAGTGTTGCTCAAGGCATCAAGTTCAGTCTCAACAACCTGAGCAGCGTTGCGACATTGAATGCCCTCTTTAGTCCATTCAGCACCACCCCCAGGGAATTGACTTCCCTCGAACGGAGCAAACATGCATTTGCCAGGCGACATGTCATAGACAGATGTGTTTTTATAAATCAGGCCACGGCAAACATGATTGATCGCTAAACCCTCACGCAGGCGGCTGATAACTAAACTGTTTTCGACGTGCTGATTGTCGCAGGTCCCAGGCACCATCTCCCAATCTGTGAGAAAGGCAGTAAGCCCCCGAGCCCACTGCCGACTGTCAAAATAAACTTTAGAGTCGCCAAATCCTGAAACGTCCTTTGGCAGACGTCTTCCATCAAAGTAAATTCCGTAGTTGTGATTTCCGACAACAATCATGTTCTCAAAATGATTTCCACTGACATTTGCAGAAAACACTCCGTTATCACCATTTCTAAAAAGCAGAACGTTTCGAAAAATATTGCCTTCAAAATCAAGATCCACCGAAATTCCAGAAAACAAATTACCACTCAAGATAATATTTTCAAATGAACTTTCATCCGTTTCATATCCTGCAAGTCCATCAAAGTAATTTCCTTTAGCAAGGTATCCATTCACCTTGAGATCCCTTGTTTTCTTTTCAATCGTTAGACCTCCAGACAAACAGTAGCTCGACTCTACGTTGTTGATCCTGATGTGATTGGCCCTGCGAACGGTGATTCCATTATTCCGAATGTATTTGCCGCCATCTCCATCACAACTCAGACTCTTTTTCTCAATGGCATCGTAACATTCATAATGGTGAGCATCAGGCGGCTGCTTGGACAGATTTCCATCGACGCGCAATTTACTCACACTGATATTCTGGACTTCGCGTGCCGGATAATATTGTTTTCCATATTTAGGATTGTCGTAGATCGCAACTTCCAAAACGCCAATAACGAGGACGGGAGCTGGATTGCTATCTGCCAATTTCAAAATCGTTCGATCAGGCCCCTGGCCCTTTAATTCTACAGAATCACGATTGATAACAATGGGAGAGTGACAGATGAAGGTTCCAGCTCCAAGCTCAACAGTCCCCCCTTCTGGCGGGAGTGCTTGGATCGCGGAGTTAACACCTTCGCAATCCGTCGCCAGCCTATCACTTGGTCCTCCGGCAACAAACGTGTTTGCCAAAGCTAAATCAAACATCGTAGATAAAGTGAAACAAAAAAAGATTTTTGAAAATCTCCCCATGAAAAATCCCCCCCCCAGCAATTAAAATCCCCTCATAAAATTGTAGAATGTGATTTTAAAATAACAAGAAGATTGTAAACTATTTTTATCTTGCTGACTTACGACGATTTTTTGGTCATGATCATCACCTATGAAAACAACAAAATTCCTCTTCGTTGCAAGTCTTCTGATCCTCGCCTCTTGCTCAAGCACGACCGAAAAAGGTTCCGTTGGCGTGGGCCGCTCTCAACTTCTCCTTGTCCCTTCCGAACAAATCATAGCGATGTCTGCTCAAGGCTATGAGGAAACCAAAAAAGAAGCCCAAAGCAAAGGAGCTCTCGATGTTGACAAGGCCGAATACGCACGAGCTGTTGCAGTTTCCAAAAGGCTCATCGCCCATGTGCCAACCTTCCGAAACGATGCCAGTGGATGGGCTTGGGAAGTCCACGTCATCAAAAGCCCCGAACTTAATGCCTACTGCATGCCGGGTGGGAAAATCATGTTCTACTCAGGTCTTATCGAAACTCTCCATCTCACCGACGCAGAGATTGCCGCAGTCATGGGTCACGAAATTTCTCACGCTCTTCGCGAGCACGGACGAGAGCGTATGTCCGAAGAACTCATCAAGCAATTTGGTCTAGGAATTTTACAAGCCACTGGCACCATAGGTCCTGAATCGGCGGGAGCTCTCAACGCCCTAACCACAGTTGCAGTCACTTTAAGACACAGCCGAGGGCAAGAGTCAGAAGCCGATAGTATGGGCCTTGAGCTGATGGCGCGAGCTGGATACAATCCGCAAGAAGCTGTGAATCTATGGAAAAAAATGGGGGATCAAGGCGGGGCAAAGCCTCCAGAGTTTTTAAGCACACATCCTGCCGACAGCACTCGCATCCATCAGATCGAGAGCCTCCTACCGAAAGTGATGCCGCTCTACCAACAATCCGCTGAAAAAACGAGTTGGTTAAAACTCGATGTGTTAGGACGAAAGTCTTGCAGACTGGAAACTATACAGGGAGTTCAATAAAATGCCGGTTTGGCTCTCGCAAGTCCCGAAAGGCGTGATCGTATTTGTTGTGATCGCCGCCGGCGTTGGCCTCATCATGTATAACGAACCGCCATTCACCATCTGCGACAGCCAAATCAAAGTCTTCAGACAATCACAAAAGGGCGGCCTTTATGCAAAGAAGACAAAAACAGGCGTGCGCTCGGCGTCCTTCAACCGTTGGGTTGAGAGCTGCAAAAACAGCAACAACGGGGGAGGCTGCTACGACCTCTTCAATTCGCTTAAAAAAATCGTTCGAGACCTCCAAGACGTGCCGTCGGAATGTCTTGCGCAAACAACAAGTCTTGAAGAGATTAGGAGCGCGCTTCTCACAGGCACTGAACTTTTAGTCAAAATCGCGTGGGGTGAAGCGCCCCCCACGAGCGCTGCCGACAAATTCAATTGGCTCGAAAGTGGAGACGTCGCCCTTTTCTGCCAGCTACGAACTATGATTTCAGCAGCCTATGGTCCCGAGTTCTGGGAACAGCTTCGCGCGAGAATTACAAGCAAGCTCCCTGGCGTAGAAAAAGTGACCGCTCAGAACCAGTGGACACTCTCACTATTTTCGGTTCGCTGTGAGCAATATCTATAAAACCCATTCCACGTCTTCGATTTCAAACCCGCGATCGATTTTAGCAAGAAGTCTAAGTTCAGAATCCTGAACATGACAAAACTCAAGAAGGCCGTCTCGCCGTTTTGCACTCACCGCCCATTGAAAAGGGTCAAGCCCATAGCTCATGAGTTGCATTGTAAGGAAATCGCATAGACTCTCCCTCGTGATCGTATTTTTTAACATGGCTCCTCCACTGGCTAACTAAAGCAATGCAGAAGCCACCTCCCGGACACTTTGAATCCAAGTACGGCCGAATTTTTCGTGTGCAATGCAAGAAACTGGTCTATAGATAGAGATCATGGAAACATCGCCGACATTTTCTTACGGGAAGCTCCTTCTCATTCAGGTAGTGATTTTGATTTTGGTGCCCGTCCTGTTTTTGTTGATTCCATCAAAACTGATCGCAGCACTCATCGCGGCTTGTTTTTTTATATGTGTGTCTTTGGGCCCAGTCGTTTTACTTGGTCCCCGGTTTAAATCGCTCACGTTTTGGGGTACGGGAATTTTTCTCGTTTTTTTTGCAATTCCAATTCTTGGCCTTCGGCTCTCGGACCTCGATGCCGACTTTAACACTCTTTATTTTATGGGAATTTCAGGAAAGACTTGGCACCAGTTCTCGACCCCAGCCTACGGGGTGATGGTGGAACTCACATTTATCGACTTTTTAGTGCAACGAAAGAAACGGCTCCTTCTGTAGAGCGTCTTACGATTAGTCCGGATTAGTTGGTTGTTGGTGACGGCCAGTAGGCCGTCTTCCCAAGGAGTCAAAAAATTTAGATATCAAAAGGAACTGGGTTTACAGACTCAATTCGATTGTAAGTGTCGTACGCATCAGATCCAGAAGGTAAAAGCGCAATAGAACGAGCTTTCTTAACGGCACCAGCCACTTTTTTCTGCTGGGCTAAGCTCAGTTTAGAAATGCGCGCCGGAGTGATTTTGCCGCCGTCACTGATGAATCGAGCCAAGCTCATGGGATCTTTATAGTCAAAAAGATGATCGCCAGTAAACTCTGGTCTGTACTTGCTGCGAGCTTGTTTTTTCATGGGACTCCTTCGTAATTTCCAAAAGCAGGTGTTATACGACATTTTTAAGTTGCCAACAAGTCTCTTTTTTCTTATACAAATTGACTCTCTTGGAACCTTTTATCGGTTTGGGCGTTTGTTGTTCGAACCATTGTATTTGAACTTGTTAACTTTCGTAGTAGAGGAGCCACCTATGGCACGTTGTGAAATCACTGGAAAATCCCCTGTTGTTAAAAACAAGGTGAGCCACTCAAACATCAAAACAAAATCTCGAGCAATGCCAAATGTGCAACAAAAACGAATATTTAGCCCGACGCTCAACCGCCTCGTTTCATTGAAAATGTCCACTGGCGCGATCCGAAGCATGGAGCATGCGGGTGGTTTTGATGTGTTTTTACTCAAACAAAAAGAAGAATGTCTGTCACCCCGAGCTCTTTTGATCCGTGGTCAAATCAAGCGCAGAATCTCTGGTCAGAAAAAGAAAGCGTAAAGAGGACTCCATGAAACTAAAAATCAAAAAAGGCGCAACGGTAGAAGTGATCGCAGGCTCTGACAAGGGCAAAAAAGGCGCTGTGATTGAAGTCGACCCCGTAAGAATGAAAATCAAGGTCCAAGGGGTTAAAATCATGCACCATTATGACAAAAAAGATGGAATGAAGACCCTTGAAGGTTTTTTCGACTACTCTAATGTCAAATTAACAGCGGCAGCTCCTACAGCTAAGAAAAAAGAAACCAAAAAGAAAACCGCTTCTAAATCTGCCTAATCGGCCTGACGCGGCTGCCTAATGTCTTTCAGGCGGTAACGCGTCGGCTTGTAGACTTCCGTCTCCCCGTGCTACAATCGACAAAGAGGACGTCAAAGTCCTCCAGAGCTTATCGACAAAGGGGATCCCATGACTGTTTATCGACTTGTGCTCTTGATGAGTCTCACGTCTTTTTCAACGTGGGCAAATACAGTAGAACCCTCTCAATTTGTTTTTTGCCGTCATGACAAAATCATAAGAACGATCCGTATCGAAAATGATACCGAAGGATGCAGAACCACCTACACTAAAGCTGGAATCGATAGAATTGTTGGAACAGCCAAAAACCATTCTAGTTGCGAAAGCGTCCTTAATGGCGTTCGAACGAATCTCGAAAAAGGTGATTGGCAGTGCCGGGCCATTTCTAAAGCGGCTGTGAGCATTCCTGCAGCGGAGTCGACTCCAGAAAACCCAGGATCAACACAATGACCGCCAGCCAAAAAGGCGGCTCCGAAAACCTTCACGTTTATGCGCTTCAGCTGACCTCGATTGATGATCTCTCCAAGAACATGACGGCGATTCAGTCACTTCTAAAATCTGTAGCCACACACTCAGAACCAACTCTTGTCTGCCTTCCAGAAAATGCACTTTATATGCGAGTTAAAGAGGGAGACGAGGTTCCCGCCTTTAAACTTAACGACTCTTGCTTTGAAGAACTCAGTCGATGGACTAAAGCTCACAAGAGTTGGCTGCATATTGGCTCAGTTCCCCTGCTCGTAGAAAAAAAACTATACAATGCTTCCGTTTGGATAACTCCCGATGGCCGATGTTTTTCTAACTACAAAAAAATTCATCTTTTTGACATCACTCTCACGGGACACAAACCAATTCGAGAATCCGATGTTTTTGCTCATGGAGCTGAACCTCATATTTTCGATCTTGAGGGTTGGAAAATTGGCGAGTCAATTTGCTATGACATTCGTTTTTCAGATCTCTATCATCGCTATGGTTTACAAGGCGCTCATTTGATACTTGTGCCTGCAGCTTTTCTGGTTAAAACCGGAGAAGCCCATTGGGAGGTTTTGCTCAGAGCCCGTGCTATCGAAAACCAATGCTATGTTTTAGCAGCGGCCCAAGGGGGCGTTCATAGGAGCGTGCGCCATCAAGGACTTGAGAGAAACACTTTTGGCAACAGTCTCTTGATTGATCCCTGGGGTCGTGTTTTAAATCGAGGAACAGAACAACAAAATGTCATTTATAACTGCATTAGTAAATCGGCCATTGCGGAAGTTCGCACCCAAATTCCAATGGAACAGCACCGTCGATTGCATAAGGAAAAATAAATGAAGACTCTCGTGATGATTATGGCTATGACTCTGACTCTCGCGGCTGGTGCCGAAGAGCCCAAAGAAACTCAAGCGTCACAGCAGCGCGCACCAACGTCTTTTTCCCGGTGGTCAGGACGAACAAGATCTCAAAGTGCAAAGTCAGGTGCCTCTTGTGACTCGCAAAATGAGCCCAGCCAATGTCCCTGAACCTATCATTGAATCCCCCGGCGACGAATAGGAGGCCAGCTTGAATAACGAACTTCCCGAAGGAGTCACTCGCGAGGAGATGGACGTTGATGTTGTCATCGTCGGTGGAGGCGTTGCCGGTTTGTCCGCAGCGCTCAGTCTTAAAAAGGCCATAGATGCCTCCAATAAGTCCGCGGCTCAACCTCTCACCGATCCTATGATTGTCGTTTTAGATAAGGCTTCTGAGTTGGGAGCCCACTCTCTTTCTGGGGCTGTTCTTAACACCTCCGCGCTCAAAGAACTCATTCCAGATTACAAAGAGCGTGGCTGCCCTATTGAGACCGAAGTCATTAAAGACTCTGTTCATTATCTGGGGGAAGATTTTTCGTTTCGGCTTCCGATCACACCTCCGCCATTTCACAATGTTGGGCACAGCCTAATCACACTTTCGAAGTTTAATCGCTGGCTCGGCACCCAGTGTGAAGAGGCTGGAATCAATATCTTCCCTGGATTTGCCGCCGTTGAAGCACTTTACGATGGTGATAAAATCGTTGGTGTGCGAACTGGTGATAAGGGTCGCGACAAAACTGGGAAGCCTAAACCTAACTTTGAGCCCGGTATGATCATCAAATCAAAGATTGTCATATTTGCCGAAGGTCCTCGAGGATCGCTTTTCAAACAGGTCGCAAAACGTCTTGATCTCCGAAAAGGGAAAAACCCAGAGGTTTTTGAAGAGGGCGTTAAAGAAGTCATACAGATGCCAGCTGGAACTGTAGAGGCTGGAGTTGTCATTCACACTCTCGGTTTTCCACTTCACAAAAGCATCGGCGGGACTTTTATCTACACGTTGCCGGGAGATCGTATTGTCCTTGGCCTTGTTGTTTACCTTGATACGGAAGATCCTCTTTTAGACCCTCATCGCGAACTGCAACGTTTAAAAACTCATCCGTTTTTGCAGAAGATGTTAGATGGTGGGAAAGTTGTCGCCTATGGTGGGAAAACTCTCCCGGCGGGCGGCTGGTATTCTATGCCTCAACTCTATGGCGATGGCTTTATGGTCTGCGGGGATTCTGCAAGCCAGGTTGACGTGCAAAAACTCAAGGGCATTCATCTCGCGATGAAAGCTGGGATGCTTGCCGGAGAGACAGCTTGCCAAGCCCTTGTGGCGTCGGACTCATCGGCAAAAGTTTTAAAAAACTATGAGACAAAAATTCATGACAGCTATGTCAAAGATGAACTCTACAGAGTTCGGAACTTTCACCAAACTTTGAGCAAAGGCATGTTCGCATCCTTGCCTCTGATCGCGCTACAGGAAATGACTGGTGGACGCGGACTTTGGGATCGCATGTCCACTCACAAAGATGCTAAGACGACTGAGACCGTGCTTGAAACCTGGGGACCAGAGGGATTCAACGAACAACTTTCGCAACTTCCTAAACCCGACGGAAAACTCTTCTTTGACAAACTCTCAAGCGTTTACATGACGGGTACGATGCATGATGAAGATTCGCCTAATCATCTTTTGTTGCAAAATCCTGATGTTTGCCGAACCGTGTGCGAACCTGCTTACAAGTCGCCTTGCAATCACTTTTGCCCCGCACAGGTTTATGAGATGGTGCCTTCTAAAGTTGAGGTCGGGAAGAAAGATTTACACATCAACTACACCAATTGCATTCACTGTAAAACCTGTGATATCAAATGTCCTTTCGAAAATATTGATTGGACCGTTCCAGAGGGTGGTGGTGGACCGAAGTACACTGAAGTGTAGGGTTCGACGAATGTGCCCTCTCACCAAGGGAGCCCCCATGCCTCAGTTTTTAGCCACCGCACCCCAAGGTCTTTTTGACGTCCTTGGAGAGGAACTTAAAAAGTCAGACTTCAAAAATATCAAATCATCGACCTTAGGTGTTTTTTTTGAATGCAGCTGGGCGGACTGCTATGACTATCATCTCCGAACACGAATTGCCTCGCGGATTTTACGACCCATTATGGATTTTGTCGCCTATCAACCTGATGAACTCTACCAACATATTCGCAAACATGATTTCACAAAATACATAGAGCCCTATCAGACCCTACTCATAAAAACAAAAGTCTCCGACTCAAAACTCAAAGATCAACGCTTAATCACTATGAAAATTAAAGACGCTGTCGTCGATCAGTTTAGAGACAAAACAGGAGAGCGACCTAGCATCAGTGATTCCCCAGACTTTACTCTTTATGTACGTGCACAGAAAAATCAGTTTTTTGTAGCCATTGATCTTACCGGCGAGAGTCTTTTTAAGCGCGGATATCGGTACGAAAAAAATGCTGCTCCCCTGAAGGAAAATCTGGCAGCTGGTTTAATTTCTTTAAGCGAGTGGAGACCGGAGCAGATTTTGGTGGACCCCATGTGCGGATCCGGAACTTTTCTCATTGAAGCGGCCCTGATGGCAAGGGGCCAAGGCCCCGTCTGCTCACCTCGATCTTTTGCTTTCGAAAATTTAAAGTTTTTTGATAGAAACTTATGGAAGTCTATCAATGACAAAAAAATCAAAGAACCTCTGAAGAGTCCGCAGCCGCACTTTTTTGGTTTTGATATCGATAACATTTCTGTATCAAAGGCGCGAGAAAATGCCCACAGAGCAGGGGTCGGCGATCTCATTCACTTCGAAACGCGGGCCCTCGACCAATTAGATTTGCAGGACGAAATTCAAAAGCGCCTTGGACCTGGAACTGGGACGACGGGCATGGTGATCACAAATCCTCCCTATGGGGAACGTATGGGTGATGACACCGAAGCAGAAGAGGCATTTGAAGACCTCAGTCAGCTTCTCAAAACTCATTGCAATGGGTGGACGGCTTGGGTGCTTTCGGGAAATGCGACGGCAACTCAGTCTCTAAAAATGAAAAGCACCCGTAAGGTGCCTGTGTTTAATGGTCCCATCGAATGTCGATTTTTGAAATATGAGATCTTTCCGAAGAAAGACCTCACACTACCTCCTCAAGATCAGAGGCACTGATACTGAAATTTGTAAACTCCATCTGGGAGATCGGTCGCAAAAGTGAGGGTGTCTCCAGTGAGGGTGCTTGCAGTACCTGTATACTCGGCACTGTCTTTGAGAACAGTGACTTTACCTTTGTAAGGTTCACAGCTCAGTTTTACAGAATTAACGAGATTTCGAATTCCATTTCCAATCGCTTTTAAACTTTCCGAATAGTCAGCTGCCGTTCCCATATTTACGTTGATAATTTCTCCACCTGTACGACTGGCGATATCACGATAGCGACAACCAGCATGAGTGAGTGGAACTGCACACTCAGTACTCCATTTCAAGTTGAATTCTGGTTTACGAGGATCAGAAGCTTTAACTTCTTTGAGCTCCTTCAACGCTGGTGGAAATCCAACGACCGAGTGAAAAACCACATTTTTTTGTGGATACGCAGATCTCAAATAGGTCATCATCTCGTCAACCTCAGTATGCATGATAGGGCATCGCACAGAAGTTGGATTGCTTGAGCAATCACGAAGATATTTAGCGGTGTCTGCATAACTGACTTGTGTTGCATTATCAACACCGTTGCTATCTTTATCGACTTGGAAGAAGCTTGTTTCGTCTTCGTCAGTCACAAAAACTACTGCTAACTGAGCGCCTTCGCGGAAAAAGTTACGATTGATTCCGCCGAAGCTTCCATCTTTAGCTCGCTCTAAGGCCTTCTTTGCTGCTGTCAAAGCTCGCTCGTGTCCATCGGCAGGAACTCCGTTAGCAAGTCCCGCGTATGGTCCTGTGGTTTTTACTGAGTGAACTTCAACAGTGTTTTTAAACAGGGTGTTGACGTTACCCATATTTTTATCGAGCCAGTAGAGGTTTGGATATCCTTCGATATCTAAGAGACGTCCATCCATACCGTGACCACCGTCGGAGTTGGCCTGAGCAATACCACCGCTAATGTTGCGTTTTGTAGCCTGGCCAGGGATCAAACATGCTGCCTGGCTAGCGGTTTTTGCACCAGCCGAACAAATGATTCTTTGGCCCCTTGCCATAGTTGTTGTTGTAAAACCAATGCGCCAGTTAGAACCAGCTAAACGATCGACGAAGTCTTGAAAGCGAGTCCCGATGTACTCTACTTTTCCTGCCATCGATCCTGAGTTATCTACGACAAAGAGAATATCGATATCTTTGTTTTCTGTCACTGTTAGATCAGTAACTCCAGGTTTGAGGTTTTGATTTTGAACAGTCCAAGAAACCATGTTCGATTCACCTTGCATGCCCCAGATGTTTTTCCCTGTGACTTTAAAGAAATAGGTGTCTTCAATAGTGTTGGCAACTTGAGCACTGCCAATTGCATAAAGTCTATTTGTTGCAGGTTGGGAGAAGTTGACAGTTCCGCAGGACACAGCTTGAAAGTTCGTTTGCGATTGAGATCGCAAGAAACACTGAACTGAAGCGGTGTCGACTTCACTTTCGGTGTCTGAAAGAGAAAAACTCAAGTCTGTGTTGGTTCCGATATTAAAGATCGAGTTTACGGCATTCACCGTCAAGAGAGGCAATGTCTTATCAAACATCCATACGTATGACGCCGTTCCTTTACGACCTCCGCGGTCTGTGGCTTCAACTGTGAAAGTCACTTTACCACCAGCCGTGATATCCTGTGGGAGAACCCACGCGCTTGTGCAAGAAGAAAGAGCCAGGTTAAGGCCACCTCCACTCACGGAACAACGAAAGCCCGTCGCAGGATCAACGCTCGCATCTGCTGTGAAAGAGAATGAAGGTCGCAGGGCTGTATCAACTTTCTCAGTCGCACTGTAACCCAACATCAAACGACCAGGTCCTTGAGTGATTTGTGGAACTGGATTGTCTAAGTCCATCACCCAATTGACGGTATTAGAAACTCCGGGATTCCCAGCCTTGTCTTTAAACTCTGCTGTCATCGACATGTTGTAAGTACCGGCAGTCAAGGTGCTTTGATAGTTGAAGCTACCGACGTTACACGGAAGATAGGTCTTTGCAGTAGCAGATCCGACATAACATTTAACCGAAGCCGGATCTATACCTACACTTGCATCCATTAATGCCAAAGTGAAGTTAGACAGAGTTGTTCCGTTGTATGGAGCCGAAAGTAAGGTCAGCAATCCCGTTGGCGCAACAGAGTCAACCATGAACTTCACAGGAGTCGCTACGACAGTTACAGGCGGGTTTTCAGGTCTGGTAAAAACACCTGTCACTTCGAGAGTGTATTCTTTGTCTGAGTCTGGAATGGTTAAAGTAAAACCAGGTTCGCGGCAGTTTCCAGGTCGCATCACTTCCACGGTTCCTTGTTTCAACGAGCAGCTATAAGTCGCTGTGTATGTCGAAGGCGGCCAAGTTGAGGTCAGAGTGAATGGCACAGCAGGATTTGTGTTGTAATAACTCGCAACACCTAGGGTAAGGTTTGGTACCGAGCGATCGATGGTAAAAGAGGCAAGCGGTGTGCGACCTTCGTTTCCACCATTATCTACAGCTCGAACTAACACTTCATATTTAATAGCATCCGGAGTTGCTAAGACAAGGTTATAAACTTCATTAGATTGCGCGTCGACTTTTGCATCACATGTTTTCCACGTTGTTCCTTTATCAGTTGAACATTCGACGCGGTTGATGCCCGAGCTGACATTGCCGTTTTCGCTGTCTTTAACTCGGACCTGTAAGCTTACAGAAGTTGCGTTTAGCAAAGACCCCTCAGTTGGAACCTTTGTCCAACTTACGAGAGGAGCATTCGCGTCGATCACGAAATCATGATTAACAATGCTCTCATTGCCCGCCATGTCTCTGACTTTAACACTTAAATGATAGGTGCGGTCTTTAAGATCAGTGAGCTGTTTTGCTAAATTGACATCCTTAACAAGGTCCAAACAACTTTTGAATCCAGCTGGGTTTACAGGATCTGTACATTCTACGGAAGCAATGCCAGAGCTTGGCTCCGCATCTTTGATTTCAGCCTTAACCATGTAGCTAGGAGTGTTCTTTGCAGTTTGCGGAGCAAATATGACTTGAGGTTTTACGGTATCTAAGAAGATATCGTCAGAAACAACGACCGTATCACCGGTGTCGTTATCTTTAAACTTTCCGTAAACCTGCATTTTACCTTCGCCAGATTTTTTTAACTCAAAAGGCATGAACTCGTTGAAGTCTGCAGCTTCTGAATCAGACCACTCGGGTGTTTCTTCGCCCCACATAGCCTTTGCAGAAATGCTACTCCAAACCTGCAACATCACTTGGCGGTTGTTTGTGAATAGCGGCTCTGAAGGATCTTGAGCGTTGTCTTTTAGTTTGATCTTCAATTTAGCTTGAAGTCCACCGGTTGTTGCCGTGTTTGTGGAATTACAATCTGGACCTTCGCAGGCAAGGCTGCGTTCGGTTTCGGTGGCGGCGGGGAGTTGTTGAAATTCCACTTGCGAACAGGCGTTGTAAGTAGTGGCGAGATAGAGCGATGCAGTGATTGCCAAAATATAACGTGCCGAATTCGACAGTGGCTTCATGGGTCCCCCTTAATTGCGACCAAACCAACTCAAAATCCGTTCGAATTGGCTTTTTTAATTTTACTGGAAAATTAAAAAAAGTGTTACAACGTCTTTGAATCTCAGATATTTATCTCATCTTGGTAATGCCTAGCGAACGTGAGGTCTCATTACGAGAAAACCGGTGTCTCATTTTGGGAGGTAGTTAGTGGTCTCTTTGAATTGGTCAGTGTCTACCTGGAAAACAGTCCAGCAAGAGGTTCTCTACCGCCTTCGATTTTTTACCTTAAGAAAGGACACCCTTGAACTGCCCGATGGTCGAGTTATGCCCGCATACTACGTGATTGACATCGCTGATTGGGTCAACATCGTGCCACTGACTCCTGATGGAAAAATTATTTTTGTCGAGCAGTACCGACACGCGACTGGGCAAGTGACACTTGAAATTCCCGGAGGATCGGTTAGTGCAGGCGAGCTTCCCATCGATGCCGCGCGAAGAGAACTCAACGAAGAGACGGGCTACGACACTTCCCATATTCAACTCGTGCTTACGCACAACCCTAATCCCGCCCTCCAAAGCAATGCCTTACATACTTACATCGCGTGGGATGCTCGGCCGGCTCTGGCTCCTGAGCCCGATGAGTTTGAGATTTTAAAGATTCACGAGTTCACTTTAGATGAGGTTGAAACTCTGATCGCTCAAGGAAAAATCAATCACTCTCTCATCTTAGCATCTTTGTGGGTCGCAAAGCTGGAGATCGTTCGCAGATCTAGCGGCGCTTTCGCGCGACCCGAATGAGTGCTGTCAAAATACACGATTTTTATGGAGTTGAGGGATGGGACTTTGCGAATCACTTCGATATTTAGAGGTTCATTCTCAAAAAACCAAAGGATGGGAGGATTCTCAAGGTCTGCTTTCTGTAATGCTAAAAACCAATCTCTTTTAAACTCATGATCAACCATTTTTTGATCGGGTTTGAGCGCAAGTTCCGAAAGGTTTTCGGACAATGGAAACTGCCACGCCCGCAAACTCTCTAAGGTCCCTCGGCCCATGCGATGGTCGTCTCGTCCCGTCAAGTAGCGAATTTCAGCGCCCTCATTTTTGATTTGTTTTACGAACTCGACCGCGCCCTCGTAAGGCCGGTCTAGATCTAAATAATCATTGCTAAAAAATTTTTGAAACCAGTATTCCCGCACTCGATTCAACACCTTCTCGTCGTCACTTTTGAGGCCGTGACTTTCGAGGGTATTTTTGATTCCCCAAACTCGGTGGTCCACTTTGATTTGTGAAATAACAGCGGCTTCGTTCGGGAAAAGCTCTTTGTTTTCCTCTGCGAATTCATGCAGAATTTTTTGGATGCGCGGACTTACGTCAAAAAGTGTCGAGTCGAGATCAAAAACGGCAATGACCTTTTGACCAGGTTTTGCACTTTTAAGATCCGATTGTATTTCTACGAGAGGATGCATGGACGAAGTTATAACGTTGCTTTGGGGGTTTCCACAAGCCAGTTTTCAGCTCTGGCACGAGCCTCTTCTTTTTTTCCGTCAAGGAAGAGTTTACCAGCTTCATTGATCCCTTCAATGGACCGCTGTTGGCTAGCCGCCAAACAGGCCTCGTACTTGGGTTGGAGATTCTCTTTGGCATCAGCCCGAATCTGAGCATTTAACTTATGGCCTTTGATCTTTGCAGCAAGCTTAGTTAAAAACGCTTTTGCACAGACTGACGAGCCATTGAAGCTTCTTACGGTACAGGAATTGACTAATAAATTTTTGTCGGAATTTTCGAGCTGGCTGATGCGTAACGATTCGTGGCGGGCAAAGTCATCAAAACTGCTCTGGCAAATCTTTTCGCTGCTCTCCGCCATCTGTTTCTCGATTTCACCGCCATAAGATTGCAATGAAACGAATCCTACTGCAGCGGTACAAAAAAGGACTTTAAAGACGGTTACTTTATTAAGCATCACTTCTTGACTCCTCTTGTTTTAGCGACCACAGGCTCTCTCGAGCACGCTGGGCGCGCCGATCTTAGCCCCGTTAGGCTAGATTTCGAAATCACCACAGCTTGAGTTGAAAACTCTTCAGCAGCACCGCGAATTTCGTATAAAAATCGAGAGACATTTTTTGGCACAGGACTTGCGCCCCTTCAATCCGGGGCAGCAAAGGCGTTTGGAGTCTTTTCTTGTATGGGCCTCAATTCTTTGTTAATTCCAAAACGTTGTAGTTTGTTCAGGGGCGGGGGAAAATGAAACAATTCAAGCAAGTGTTCCTATCTTATTTCACAAGATTGCTTTGTCTGGGACTCGCCGCCTGCGCCATCTGCTCTTGCACCCACAAGGCTGGGGAGCTGGGGACCGCAGATAATCCCATAAAAATTTTTTTTGTGCCTTCTGTAGATATTAAAACCATCGAAGATGGCTCCCAGCAGATGAAGGCCTTTCTCGAAAAAAACACCCCTTATAAATACACTGTGGGCGTACCAGCAAGCTACGTTGCTGTTGTTGAGGCCTTTGGAACCAAAAAAGCCGACGTCAGTGCGCTCAACACTTTTAGCTATGTGCTAGCGCATGATAAGTATGGCGCCGAAGCGCGGCTGACTGTCATTCGATTTGGCTCTTCAACCTACCAAGCTCAATTCATTGCTCGAAGTGACAGTAAGATAAAAAAAGTGAGCGATCTTACAGGAAAAAAAGTGGCGTTTGTCGATCCTTCTTCGACCTCAGGCTACCTACTCCCTTTAAAGATTTTGAAAGATCGAAACATTGTTCCTAAAGAAACTGTATTTGCTATGAGACACGACAGCGTGGTCACAATGGTTTATCAAGGACAGGTCGATGCGGGAGCTACTTTCCATACTCCTATTCAAGATGGAGAAATCCAAGATGCTCGTCGGTTGGTGTTAACTCAATTTCCCGATGTTGCAAAAAAAGTGGATATCATTGAGCTGACAGAGGCCATTCCTAACGACCCGATTGTTTTTCGTAAAGAAATGCCAGAAGAGATGAAGAATAAAGTCTCTGAGGCGTTCTTAAAATTCATTGCTACTCCAGAAGGAAAACAGGCTTTCAAGCAAATTTATGGAGTGACCGAACTTAAAGTCGCAACGGACGCTGATTATGAACCTGTTCGAAATATGTTAAATAGCCTCGGCAAATCTGCCCAAGATGTAATGGCACAAAAATAAATGGCAACAAGAGACGAATTTATTCTGCAGGTCGAGGGTCTGCGCAAACGATACCCGAACGGCGTTGAGGCGCTCAAGGGCCTTAATTTTAACGTTAAAAAAGGCGAGTTCCTTGTTGTCATTGGACTCAGTGGATCGGGTAAGTCCACACTCTTGCGGTGTCTGAATCGCCTTGAAGATCCGACCGATGGAAAAATCCTGTTTCAGGATCAAGACCAAGCGAAGGCCTCTGGCAAGCAAGCAAGGCATCTTCGTCAACACATTGCCATGATTTTTCAGCATTTCAATTTGATTCCGAGATACACAGTCTTGAGTAATGCTCTCGCTGGCCGACTTGCCTACACATCGACTCTCAAAAGCTGTCTTGGGTTTTTCTCAAAACAAGATTTGAGCAAGGCAAAAGAATGTCTGCGCCTCGTGGGACTTTCCGAACGCATGAATGTGAGGGCAGATCAGCTTTCTGGAGGGCAACAACAACGAGTGGCAATTGCCCGCGCGCTCATGCAGTCTCCTGAAATCTTGCTGGCCGATGAACCTGTCGCGAGTCTTGATCCAGCGACGTGCCATTTGATATTGGATCATCTCAAGCACATCAATCAGACTCTCGGTATTACGGTTATTTGCAACCTGCACTTTTTGAGCTTAGTCCGAAAGTATGCGGATCGTGTGATCGCCCTCAAGGGCGGAGAAATTGTTTATCAAGGTTCTCCGAGCCAAATAGACGAAGCCTGGTTTGCAAAAATCTATGGCGAAGGAGCCAAAGAAGTTCATGTCAACTAGAAGTCGAAGAAATCTCATGCGAGCCGGAGTTTTTGATGCCAGCTGTTTTGCTTACCTTGTTGTTACAGCTTTCACTTTTTTAGTATCTAGCGACGGTCCCTTTAATCTTGGTTTTTACAGTGTGATTTTTGGCGGAGCCTTTGCTTTTGGGCTGGGTCTGAGTTTTTTATTTCTTAAACGCAAGTGGCTGAGCCTTGGACATAAAATATTTTTGCCCGCTCATCTTTTAGATGGTGAACGTCGAGGATGCTTTTGGATCTGGCAGCTCGTCGTTGCTCTCGTTGTCACACTGTACGTTGGCGGGCGATTGACACACTTTTCTGTTTATGACCTTTTTGATGAAGACGGGTTCAATGGAGCTGTCAGACTTTTCTCGGGATTAGCTTCACCTAATTGGCAGCTGCTTCCAGAGGCTGTTCTGAAAATTATTGAAACCGTTTTTATGGCGTTTTTGGCAACTTTTATTGCTATTCCATTTGCGTTTGTACTCAGTTTCCTTTGCGCAAAAAATGTGATGACCCATCCAGTGGCTTTCGTTATTTATTTTTTTCTTAGAACTTCGTTGAATGTCGTGCGATCTATCGAGGCTCTGATTTGGGCGATTATTTTTTCAGTATGGGTGGGGATAGGTCCTTTTGCAGGGATGATGGCCCTTATGATTCACTCCATTGCTTCTCTTGCAAAACAATATTCGGAGATGGTGGAGTCGGTGAGTTCTGGACCGATCGAGGGGATCAGGTCAACGGGTGCAAATCCCCTTCAAGTCATTTGGTTTGGGATTGTTCCTCAAGTTGTTCTCCCCTACATTTCTTTTACGGTTTACCGCTGGGATATCAATGTTCGTATGGCTACAATTATCGGTCTTGTCGGCGGCGGTGGCATCGGAACCTTACTGATCAAATTTCAAGGGCAAGCGATGTGGGGCGAAGTCGGATGTATCATTTTAGTTATTGCCGTCGTCGTTTGGATTATGGACCAGACATCAACTTACATACGCGAGGCCATTAAGTGATTGCTCGCGGTCAACTTGCGATTGTCTCTACACCCATTGGCCATCCTAAAGATATTACGTTACGTGCCCTCGAAGGTCTCAAAGAAGCCGATCTTATCATCGGCGAAGAGTACAAAGAGGTTTCAAAACTTCTAAAGTCGCTAGACATTGCAGGAAAATCGCTACGAACGCTCAACGAACACACCGAGCCTTCAGAAATTAAAGAGCTTGCTAGCCTCTGCCGAGAGCAGAAGGTTTGTCTGGTTTCGGATTGTGGAACTCCAGGATTTTGCGATCCTGGTTTTCAACTCATCGAAATTTGTCGGAGCGAAAAAATCCCTGTCACTGCCCTTCCCGGAGCTTCGAGCCTTATGTTTGCCATCGCTCTTGCGAGTCGTAAGCTTGAACAGTTTTTTTTCGTGGGTTTCTTACCCGCAGAAACAAGTGCAAGAGAAACTCAGATCAAAAAGCTGTCTCAAACACAGCAAAATTTTATTTTTATGGATACCCCCTACCGCCTTCAGAAAATGCTCGCTGAGCTTGCTCTCGCGTGGCCCGATCGCAAGGCACTGCTCGTGCTCAACGCGACAACTCCTGAAGAAAGAGTTCTAGAAGGTCCTCTTCGCGAACTTAAAGAGACCTGCCCCTATAAAAAAGCGGAATTTATTTTACTTGTTTATGCTCAAAAGGGAGTTTTGCATGGCGCTGCCAAAAAAGATCTTACTTCTCGGAAGCGGTGAACTCGGCAAAGAGCTTACCATAGCGGCTCAACGCCTTGGACTTTCCGTCATGGCTGTAGATCGCTATGCTGGAGCGCCTGCCATGCAAGTGGCGCAAGAATTTGCTGTCATTGATATGCTCGATGGTCACGCTATTGAAAAAGTGGTTCAAGATTTTAAGCCTGACTACATCGTTCCCGAAATCGAAGCCATACGTACCGAAAAACTGCTCGAACTTGAAGAGCGTGGTTTCAATGTAGTCCCTCGAGCCTACGCCACTCACTTAACGATGAATCGAGATGCCATTCGCGATCTTGCTCACTCTAAACTCGGTCTTCGCACGGCTCGTTTTGCCTATGCAAACTCTTCAGAAGAGCTTCAAACTGCTGCTTCAGAGGTTGGTTTTCCACTTGTTGTTAAACCGGTGATGTCGTCCTCGGGCAAAGGTCAGTCCGTTGTTAAGAACCTCAAACATCTTGATAAAGCTTGGGAATATGCCTGCGACAACATGCGTGGGGATAAAAAACGAGTGATCGCCGAAGAGTTTATCGATTTTACATACGAAATCACTCTCCTGACCATTCGGCAAAAAAATGGGAAGACACTTTTTGCGCCCGTCATCGTGCATCGGCAAGAACGAGGAGACTACCAAGAATCCTGGCAGGGAATTTCGATGCCGACAAAGCTCCTCAAAAAAGCACAGAGGATGGCAAAGAAAGTAACGG
>JBGATJ010000064.1:0-26002 GCA_044229295.1 Pseudobdellovibrionaceae bacterium | reverse complement strand
GTGATTTTAAGTCTTGCTGAGACGGGGAACACCTCTGCCGCCTCGATTCCCGTCGCTTTTGACCTTGCCAAAAACGAAGGTAAAATCAAGCGGGGTCAAACAATTTTGCTAGCAGCCTTCGGCGCTGGTCTTACCAGTGGCAGTGCGCTGCTGAGGTATTGAAAATGAATTGGACCGTGGTTTTCCCAGGTCAGGGCAGTCAAGCTCCAGGAATGGGGAATTTCCTCTATCAAAATTTTAAGATGGCCAAGGAAACCTTTGCCGAAGCCAGCGATGCGATTAGCCTTAATTTATCTCAGCTTTGCTTTGAGGGTGATGAAAAGACGCTGGCGCTCACCGAAAATACTCAACCCGCACTTTTGACCGTGTCGGTGGCCACCGAGCGCGTGCTTCGTGAAGAGTTTGGATTTGGCTGGAGTTACGCTGCTGGACACTCGATCGGCGAGTATTCGGCTCTTGTTGCTGCTGGTGTGTTTTCTTTTTGGGATGCCGCTCGCGCGGTCAGGCGCCGTGGCGAAGCCATGCAAAAGGCTGTTCCTGTTGGCGAAGGTGGAATGCTTGCCGTCTTAGGACTCAATGATGAGCAGGTGGAGTGGCTGTGCGGACAAGCGAGGGAAGCCACTGGAAAACCCATGGAGCCTGCCAATTACAATTCCCCTGGGCAGGTCGTGATCAGCGGTTCTCAACGCGCTGTCGACTGGCTTAAAAATGAATTTGATTTAGCCACAATTCCCGAACCTAAAGGCCGAGCTAAACTAATTCCACTTCAAGTGTCTGCGCCCTTTCACTGCTCGCTCATGAAGCCTGCAGAGCTTGAAATGCGTAAAGTGCTAGAAGCTATTGAGTTTAAAAAAGCCCAGTTCCCCATTGTACAAAACTTCACGGGACTGTCTGAAAGCAACCCAGAAAAGCTGCGGGAGAATCTCATTCGCCAGGTCTCTGGCCCTGTTCGCTGGACCCAGTCTATGACGTGGTTAAAGACTCAAGGCGTCTCCCACATTGTCGAAGCGGGTCATGGAAAAGTCTTAAGCGGACTTCTGAAAAAAATTGACAGCGAAGCGTTCAAGATCTTCAATGTGAATTCTTTAGAAGACCTTAAGGTATTGTCTCAGCTCCACCAAACCCAAGGCCGAAGGGACCAGATTTGAATCCGCTAGATTTATCGGACAAAAAGATTTTCGTCACCGGTGGCAGTCGTGGGATTGGAAATGCCATCGTAAAATATCTCGCAGACCTTGGCGCACAAGTCGCTTTCACTTACACAAGTCGCGAAGACGCCGCCCAAAAGACTCTTGAAAATTTAAAAGGCCAAGGCCACAAAATGTTTCGCATGGACCTCAATTCTGAAGAGAGTATTGAAGGGACTGTTAAAGATGTGCTTCAGCATTTTGGAGGCATTGATGGCGTTGTCAACAATGCTGGGATTACCAAGGACCAACTCCTTCTTCGCATGTCTGCCCAGGACTTTGATCAAGTTCTGCAAACCAATTTGCGTGGCAACTTTTTAGTCACTAAAGCTTTTGTAAAACCTATGATGAAAGCTCGAAAAGGGGCTTTTGTTCACATGACGAGTGTCATTGGGAGAACTGGCAATGCAGGGCAAGCGAACTATGCGGCCAGCAAAGCAGGGCTAGAGTCTTTCAGTCGCTCGGTGGCTTTAGAATTAGCATCTCGAAACATTCGTTCCAACTGCGTGGCTCCTGGATTTATTGCCACAGAGATGACAGATGTCCTTAGTGAAGAAACAAAATCAAAAATCATAACCAAGATTCCTCTTCAATGCATTGGAGAAGGATCTGATGTGGCCAGTTGTGTGGCGTTTTTGCTCAGTGATGCTTCTAAATACATCACTGGAGAATGCATCAACGTCAACGGCGGCCTGTTTATGAATTGAAAAACAAAAACAGAATCAACGGAGGTTCAAATGGCAGTGCAACCAAAAATCAGAGATATCATCGTAGAACAACTTGGTGTAGATCCCGAGAAAGTGAAGCCCGAGGCGTCGTTCATCGATGATTTAGGAGCTGACAGTTTGGACATCGTCGAGCTGGTTATGGCGATGGAAGAAGAATTCGATCTTGAAATCCCTGATGAAGATGCTGAGAAGCTACGCACTGTTTTAGACGTTCAAAACTACCTCGAAGGCAAAGGAAAGGCCCTGTAGTTTTTAATTTATAACCTGTAGGGAAGGAGTCATAGGAATGGGTCAAATGTCATTTGTTCGAACTCCAAAGGTGCAGCGCCGTGTGGTCGTCACAGGACTTGGCGCAGTGACTCCCCTCGGGTTAACTCTCGAAGAGACCTGGAAAAACATTCTTCGCGGCCAATCTGGTATTGGGCCGATCACCTTATTTGATACTCAAGGTTACGATGCTCGAATCGCTGGCGAAGTGAAAGGCTTTGATCCTGAGGTCTACATCCCAAAAAAAGAGGCTCGAAGAATGGATCGCTTCGTGCATTTTTCTTTGGCTTGTGCCCAGATGGCACTCAAAGACTCGGGTCTGGTTCTTACTGATGAAATCAAAGAAAAAATGGGTGTGCTTATTGGCGTTGGCATCGGAGGCCTTCCCACCATCGAAGAACAGCACAATGTCTTCATGGAAAAAGGTCCTGGACGGCTAAGCCCATTTTTCATTCCTCTTGTTATTGCAAACATGGCAGCAGGACATGTCAGCATCGCAACAGGTGCGCGCGGACCTAATTACTCTGTCACATCGGCTTGTGCTTCTGGAGCTCATGCCATTGGCGAGGCCGTTCAGTACATCCGCAGTGGTCTTTGCGACGTCATGCTTGCGGGCGGTTCAGAAGGTGCTGTTTGTGCCATGGCCATCGGCGGTTTTGCAGCGATGAAAGCACTTTCCACACGAAATGATGATCCCACTCATGCAAGTCGTCCCTTTGACAAAGATCGTGATGGATTTGTACTCTCAGAAGGGGCTTCTGTTTTAGTTCTTGAAGACTACGAGTTTGCTTATAAACGAGGAGCTCGCATCCTCGCTGAGGTTGTTGGTTACGGAGTTTCTTCAGATGCTTTTCATATGACCAACCCAGCACCAGAAGGAGCTGGAGCGCAGCTTGCTATGAAGCGCGCACTGATCGATGCCAATTTAAAACCCGAAGACATCTCTTATGTAAATGCTCATGGCACTAGCACTCCTGTCGGAGATCAGCTGGAGTCTCAAGCTCTTCGTAAGGTTTTCGGAAGTCATGCTGATAAACTTTGGGTGAGCAGCACTAAAAGTGCGACGGGACATACGCTTGGCGCCGCAGGAGCCCTTGAAAGTTCCTTTTGTGTGATGACCATTAAAGATCAAATCGCTCCTCCCACTCTCAATTTAGAGAATCCGGGAGAAGGTTGCGATTTAGACTATGTTCCTCATCAAGCGCGCGACGGAAAATTCACCCATGTTTTAAATAATAGTTTTGGTTTTGGTGGCACGAATGCGTGCGTGATTTTCTCAAAGGTGTAAATGAAAAAATATCCTCTTATCTTCGGATCAGACCATGCGGGATTCGCTCTGAAACAGTACTTGCTCAAGGCAATGGCTGGCGAAGATGTTTGGGACTGCGGAGCCTATTCCGAGGACTCTGTGGACTACCCTGATTTTGCAGGTGTCGTTTGTTCTAAAGTGGCTTCCATGCATTCGATGGGAGTTTTGATTTGTGGCTCAGGTCAAGGAATGGCGATGACCGCCAATCGTTTCTCAGGAATCAGAGCAGCTCTTTGCGTGAATGAAGAAATGGCAGAGCTCGCACGTAGCCACAACGATGCCAATGTTTTATGTTTAGGAGCGCGGTTTATCGAACCAGGACCAGCGCTAACAATACTTCGAAAATTTTTAAATACCGCATTTTCAGAAGGTCGGCATGCTCGCCGCGTGCAAAAAATCGACCGTACTTTTTGGAAATAGTAAAACAAGGATAACTCAATGAATTTGAAGCAATCAGACCCATCGATTTTTAATTTCATTCAACAAGAACTCCAAAGGCAACAAGAAGGTCTTGAGATGATCGCATCGGAGAATTGCTGGCTGCCCTTGCGGTCATGGAGGTCAAGGCTCCATCTTAACGAATATGCCGAAGGTTATCCCGGCAAGCGCTACTATGGCGGGTGTCACGTCGTAGATGAAGTTGAGTCTTTAGCTATCAACCGGGCTAAGCAGCTTTTTGGTTGCGAAGCTGTGAACGTTCAGCCTCATTCGGGAAGTCATGCCAACATGTCAGCTTAACTTGCCGTGATGAATCCAGGTGACACGCTCTTAGGAATGGACCTTTCCCACGGAGGACATCTGACCCACGGAGCCGCCGTCAATTTTAGTGGAACAGTTTTTAAAGCGGCCACCTACAAGCTCGATGCTCAGACAGGTCGCCTGAGTTACGACATCATTCGTGCTATGGCCAAAGAAGTTAAACCTCAGGTGCTTGTGGCAGGTTACAGCGCCTATCCGCGAGTTTTGGATTTTGCAAAGTTTCGAGAAATTGCTGATGAAGTTGGCGCCACCCTGATTGTCGACATGGCTCACTTTTCTGGCCTAGTTGCCGGCGGCGCTCATCCAAGCCCTGTTGGTATTGCAGATATCGTGACAACGACCACTCATAAAACTTTGCGCGGACCTCGCGGTGGAATGATTTTGTCAGATGAGGGTCACATCAAAAAAATCAACTCAAAGATTTTTCCTGGGATTCAAGGCGGGCCGCTTGAGCATGTCATCGCTGCAAAGGCTGTATCTTTTGGCGAAGCGCTCAAACCTGAATTTAAAACCTATTGCCAAAACGTCATCAAAAACGCGCAAACCCTGGCCGAATCCCTTTTAGGATTTGGTTATCAACTTGTCACCGGCGGAACTGACAATCATCTCATTTTGCTGGATCTCTCGGAATCTGAAGTCACCGGAAAATTGGCCGAAACCACTTTGGACCTTGCAGGGATCACTGTGAACAAAAATACGGTGCCCAATGAAAAGCGAAGTCCGTTTGTCACAAGCGGAATTCGTATAGGCACACCAGCCCTTACGACGCGAGGCATGATGCCGTCGGAGATGAAAGCCATCGCAGGATTTATACATCGCATCCTAAAAAACCCGAGCGACGAGACCGCCGTCAAATCCGTTCGTGGAGAGGTTTTGGAGCTTTGTCAGCAGTTTCCGATTTACAAAATGTAGAGTGAAGTTAGTGCACTAACCCATCAAAACGGCTGGGTAATTTAGAGTTTTTTTTATATTTTAGTAGCCCGTCAAGACTGCCGAAGTTATAATTATGGGCATGTCTTTAGTGGGCCAAAAGATTCGTCTTTTAATGATTTTAGGGGTTTTAAACTCGCTCTCATGCAGTGGACTTCAAACTCCAGAATACAAGGGGCCCGGTTCTGTCTCAAAACGAGAACCTGCCCAATCCGACGAGCCCTCTGATTATGACGAGGGGGATGGCGCTTTTGATGGATCTTCTGAAGAAGTGAAGCGAGGTTCTAGTCAACACTGGGGTTTTGATTGGCCTGTTGACTCCGCCAGATTCAGTCGCGGCTTTAATACCACCAGTCGAAGACCTCATCTAGGGATTGATCTTGCTAGTGCCAAAGGAACTCCCATTTACTCAGCACACACCGGGCGCGTGCTCTATGCAGGACGAGATTTTCGGGGTTATGGTAATCTGATCATTCTTGAATCTGATCAAGGTTGGGCCACATTGTATGCACATCTAGAAAAGATTTTGGTCCGCGAAGGCCAAGTTTTGGGCCAAGGTGATTTGATGGGTCGTATGGGCCGCACAGGTCACGCTTCAGGAGTGCATTTGCATTTTGAACTTCGTAAAAATAAGGCACCTATTGATCCAATTCCTTATCTTCCAGGCGGGAAAGAAATGCTGTCTGGTCTACCCCGATCTCATCAGACGATCTAGCCCCCTTACGGCAAATATTTCGCTTCGGCCGAAGACCCATGCGAGGCAACCCTTGCGTTTTCTGGACCCAGGTCTCTAAGTACCCAGCTCTCCGGCCCAGTTGGTGAGCGTTACTGATTAAAATCGACGAAGGTATCATAGAATTTCAATGGTCTCTCTTCGCGAATCACAAGCCATTTTAGATTTGCTCAGCGAATGCGAAATACGAATCCACACCACAAGACAGAAAATCAGGCAAGGGCCTTGGAGGTGGTATTTTTAATTTGTGTCGTGTCTTAGACAAAAAGTGAACCCTACTGGGCCAGAGAGCTAGAGACCTGGGTCCCGAAAACAGAGTTAAGGCCTCATGGTTTGAGGCCTTATTTCTGACTTGAAATTAGAACGATAAAGTCGTGATGAGATTATAGTTGGTCTCTTCTTGAAGATAGATACCATCTGTGCGCTTGCGATTTGAGGCCACATCAAGAACTGGGTAAGAGTTCGCAACGCTGAAATAAACGTCTAGGTTTTTGATGATAGCCCAGTCGATGTAAGTCTCAAGCTCAGCTGTCTCAGTATTTTTCGCGCCGTTAGAGCGGTACTTTGTATCAAAACCCGCAAGCTGACCGATTTCAAGATCTGGGAAGTTAGCGGCAACCACAGCCTGAGTCGTTAAGCGGTAGTTTGGAGTGCTTTCTAGAGCTGTGCTATCAGAATACTTCAGGTAAGCCCATGGAGTGATTTGAACACCCGCATTGACTGGACCTGCAACATCCCAACGAGTGTCGGTAACTGCGTAAATACGACCGTTAAGAGCTTGGTCCGCATAACGCTCGCTTGTCGGCATATCAAAACGAACAACAATAGGAATCTCGCGAGATCCTGCAATTGAGTCTGCACTGGTGTTTACATAAGCAGTGAGAGTTTCCATAACAGGGTTTTTAGTTTTATAGGCTTTTCCAAGAGCATCATCGGGAGTGTTAGCATCACGATCACGGAGAGTCGCGCGAACATCGTCATTAGATGCATTTGGGGTTGCATAGTTGTAGCTGAAATATTGGCGAAGACCTACAGTCGTTTTATCAGTGACCTTGTAACCTAGCGCAAGCCAGTTTAAGCTTTCAGCTAAACCTTGGCGCTCGTTAGTGTCTTTCATATTGGCTTGCGACCAATTCGCAAAGCTTGCTGTGAATTTTGGTGCAATTTCTTTTTTGATTTCTGTTGCAGATGCAGACGTGGTTCCAGAGCTGGCTGACGACGTCTGTGCAGAAGCCATGGCTCCTACGAGCAAAGTACCGACCGCAATTGCTGCGATTTGTTTGATCATTTGAAACTCCCTGTTTTGTTTTTGTTTTCTTTTGTTTAGGTCCGTAAAAACTACTTTGTCATATGACAATTTTGGGCAATTGGAAAGAAATTCCGTGAGTAAAAACTTGAGCGAAAGTGAGCTGATCATTTTTGATTTCAAACAGTCGGTGCTATATCAGTATTTTGGGGAGCCTATTTTTACGCATGAATCTAGCATATAAAATGCTGTTTTTATTGGTATTTTGTAGCTTCACAAAGAAGATGTGCTGCGGAAAATTTGAGCTTTCGACTTATAGGTGACATAAAGTATGGCACCGAGAACGAGTACAAAACTGTTCCGAAATGCGGCCCGCTCAAGGTTCGCTTCGGTGAGTGCCCCTATAAAAAAAACAATGAGCGCTCCAATATTCCCCAAAGTGATAACCTGAAATGCAGGTTCTTGAGGTGATTTTTTGAGTGCCAACAAGCTGAGAGCAAAAAATTGCAGCAAAAAGAGATAGAAAAAACAAAAGCCAAGAAAGCCCGTGCCCGCCAAGATCTGGAGATACTCGCTGTGGGCGTGGCCTTCCATGCCTTTGGGCCGCCCAAACTTACGGTGAAACTCAACGACCCGCCGTTGATTTTCATCAAGCCCAATTCCAAAAAATGGATTCTCTCGAAAAATATCAAGATTCGTCTTCCAAATCAAAACGCGATCGGTGTTGGACTGATCCTTGTCGTCGGTAAAACTCTGAACGCGATTTTTGACATAAGGGACCGTTGCGTAGGCTAAACCCAACACAAGTGTAGAAAGACCTAGAACGAGGATTCCCTTTTTCCAATGCAGGCAAAAAGCCTGAACGAGCGCGGCTCCGAGGACGGCCATCCAAATCCCACGCGTAAAACTCAAAAGAAGGCTGAGCCCTACGAATAGGGTTGCGAGGATGATGAGATTTCTTAAAGATGGAAAATTTTTGATTTTAAGACAGAGAGCGACTAAGTACGCGAATTGCAAACCCATGCAGTGAGCAAACAAGATGGGGCTTCCTAAAAAACCTGAGACTCGAAATCCTCCGCTGATTTTCCAACGATTGGGGTCCACATTTCTTGCGATTTCGTATCCTGTCACATGCTGGACGACGCAAAACAAACCCAGCCCGCATAAAAACCAAAGATGAATACTGAGGTCCTCCTCAGAAAATCGATTTTCGGTTAAATAGAAAAACGTGACAAGTGGAAATAGACCCCACCGGAGTTTAAGAACTTCACTCATGACTGGAGCATCACTACTGGCATTGAGGGTAAATCCGAGGAGGACCACCACAAAAAAAAGAGCAAATAGGGAGTAATAGGGAAGAACTGTCTTAAGGGTTTTACGAAGGGATGAGCTCGTGACTATGCGATACAAAAAAAAGACGGTCATTAAAGCTAAAAATAAATCCATTAACGAAATAGATATGAAAAGCGAAAATAAATAACCTGTGAACAAGATCCTGTTGATTTGCTGGCTGCTCGGCATGGGCTTAGCATTTCAAAAAACGGAGATTTTGTCATGCTTTTGATTTGAAGTGGGCCACGATTTCATAGTGTGAGCTTTGTGGAAATTGGTCAATGATGGTAAGACTCTCAATCTCATAGGATCTCTGGAGCTTTAAAGATTCTTTGGCAAAGGCCTCCGGACCGCACGAAACATAAACCAGTTGCCGAGGAAGGATCGTTTCTAAAATGTCGTCAATAAACTTCCCACATCCCGAGCGCGGCGGGTCGACAAGAGCGAGCTCCACTTTCATATCTGCTAAAACGTCGGGACTAAAATTTCGGTGATGACGGACCTTTTCTGAAAGGCCGACTTTTTGAAGGTTGATTTTAAGAGCAGCAACAGAAAGATCGTCGGTTTCGATAGCTAAAACAGAATTTGATATTTCAGCAAGTGGCAGAGTGAAGTTTCCGCAGCCACTCCCATACTCGAGAGCTACATCTGCTGAAGTGATTTTGCTAAAAGCATGGTTCACGAGAACTTTGTTGGCACCAAAGCTGGGCTGGGTAAAACCTCCAACATTACAAAAAAGATCTATGGGTTTACCGGTCTTGGCAGAGTAGGTCCAAAACCAAGGCGCAGGATCTGGGTCAATCAGCTTTAAAAGAGATCCTTTTTCGGAGAGCACCTTTCTTTTTTGACCGATTTCGACACGTGCCATTTTAAGGAGCTCTCTGAGCGTGGTTTGCTCGTCAAGAAGCCTTTTGATATCGACATTTGAAAAGTCTAGCCACGCTCCCCGATCGCCGTTGGGAGAAACTCGAAGTCGAAAAGAACCTTTTTGAAGGCCCCAAGAGATTTTTCGAAAGTCTTTAAAAAAATCTGAAAGTTTGGGGGAAAGCTGCTCACAGTGGGGAATGTCGATGAGTTCTTTTTGGCTGTTGTAAAAGCCAATTCTCTGTTCATTATTTTCGGCCCGAATGGTAGCGTCCACGCGATCTCTGAGCTTAGATTCTCCAGCTGAGATAATGTCAATGGAGCCGAATTTGACGTCATTTTCCTTTAAAAGAGATTCAAGGCGGCGAACTTTGTGCTCCAGTTGTACCTGATAACTGTTTTCAATTTCAGGACATCCGGAGCAGCTTTTCGCCCATTCGCACTCCACTACTTTTCAACTTCTTCAAGAAATGATTTGATGGATTTTGCAACTCTCTTATTTTCCGGAGCTTGAGTGAGCTTTTGGCTTAAAAGTTCATTGAGTAACGTCTTTGCCTCTGTTTTTTGGTTAAGAGCTTTTTTGACTTTGGCAAGGAGCAGTCCTGCCTGCAAGTGATTGCCGCCATAAGAAAGCTCATAGGATTTTTCTGCCACTGGGAGAGCTCGAGTCGGTTCCTTTTTTTCCAGCAAAAGCTGCGCGTGTCTATGGAAGTAGGTAAACTGAGTTGGGTAAGCCATCTCTAGTTTTACAAGCCAAGGCTCAATTTCCTCTAAGGAGCGGGCGTGTTTCATATAGTGAATCAAATAAATCACCACCGTCGGTCGAGTGGCATCGGGATGCAAAGACAAAGTTGTATCAACGGCTTTGTTCCATGCCTCCAAAGCCTTGTCTTTTTGCCCAAGCTGCTCGAGTAATTCGGCCTGCGAAGACCACAGTTCCGGAACAACAAGATCATCCAGTTCTATCAAGTCTCCGTTATTAAGAGCCGCTTGAATTCTCGCAGGCTCTTTGAGCCACTTTCGGTCGAGCTCAAGACCTTCAGATAAAACTTGTTTTTTCTTGGCCGCTGGTAAGTCGGTTTGGGCAAGATCAAGACGCCATTGAATCGAGTAAAAAGACTCTGGAAAGGCGGCGATCCCTCGCTCAAGAGCTTTCTGTAGTTCCACTTTTGTCTGAGGCGATGATTCTTCAGCAAGTTGCCGTTGGCGGAGGGAAATAGCGGCGTCGTAGTATTTTTGGCTTTTTACGCCTGCTTTTTCGTACCATTCGATGGCGGGAGCAAACTGCATGGATTTGTAAAGGGTATCCGCATACTCCGCAGCTTTGATCTTGTCTCCGTGTTGCGCTTTCATTTGAACATCGCCTAACGGCGCAGGACGATTTTTTTGAACATCTGTGAGTTTTGCAGCTAACAGGTCCGCTTTCATATAATCAAGGTAACGTGCGATCTCTTGTCCATTGGAATCAAGAACGATCATGGTTGGAAACGCTTTTACTGAATATTTTTGAGTCCATTGATAGTTTTCCTCACGATCTACATCAACTCGGACCAAAACATAATCTTTGGTGGCAGATTGAAATGCGGCTGTGGGAAAGACCTCATGTTCAAGCCGAATGCAAGGAGGACACCAGCTGGCCGCGAAATCGACAAAGAGAAGTTGTTGGTTTTTCTGGGCCTGGGCCAGTGCTTGGGTGAGCTCTGAGCCAAATTCTCGACCTGTTGAAGTGGGTTTGCCCGCGCAACTGGTAATGAGTGGAACGAGGATCCATAGAGTCAGTAGGGATAAAAATGAGGTTTTCATCGAGATCTCCTTATAAAGAAAGAAACTTCTCGATCTTAGAGAATTTATCAAGGAAAAACTGTATTTAGTAAGGAATAAATCCTGAGCTCGCGTGCATTTCTATAATTAGCAACACTTTATGAGTTTGCTCATTCCCATTTTTCAAAATACAATTTTTGTAAAGCTGTTTATCCATGGAGGTCTAATGAAAAAACACCGTCGTAAAACGCTGTTAGTAAATCCCGATTTTCAAATTCGATTTGGCCTCTATCTGACGACTTTAAATTTGCTGGCAGCGGCGATATTGATCGTGCTTTTTACGAAGTGGGTTGTCGCGCAAGTACTGGAGGCCCTTTCAAACAGCGGCGTTCAGGGACACCCAGTTTTAGGATCTATACAAATGGGGGGATCGATTTTGCTTGCGACTCTTCTCATTATGAACCTCGTTTCTTTTTTCGCTGCCTTAAAACAATCCCATCGAATTATTGGTCCAATCTTGAGATTTGAAAAACACGTTGAGGAACTTAAACAAGGCAAAACGGAAAGTCGTATCGTTTTGCGTGACGGAGATCATTTTATGAAGCTTGCACAGCTGCTCAACGAACTTACTGAACAGTTAGAGAAAGCAAAAAAATAGTCTTGAAAACGGAGCGTGGCTATTCCCTTATTGAACTTATGGTTGTTATCGCGATCATCGCTGGAATTACCTATGCCTCTAGTTCTGTGATGTATTCGCTGATGAAAGCCAACTTGGATGCCAACTTTGGTGCGATGATCCTCACAATGAAAAATCAACTCGTCAATTGTGTGAATGATCCCAATGGGATGTCGGCAACCTTCTTTGACGCTGTGAATAGCGGTCCGACGACTCCCCTTGGTAGGTGCCTGCTGACGCCTTCGACTTGCTATCCGCTGAGCAATCCTGCAAGCGCGGGTCTTCCCATCCGTCTGAATGGGTCCATGGCCGCACTTAATCCAGCAAAGACCCAGTGGGCTTATTACACTTGCGGTGGCTATGACACGATTATGCCTAATAGTGGTTTTTCTCGAAACGGGAGTTTTTGCTCGACCTTCAGTTTGACAAATCCCGATCCCAACTGCCCTTTTCGATTTAACGTCACGTGGAAACCCGCTTGTCTAGATGCCGCTTGTACAAATGCGAAATTTGTTTTTACAGGCGAGCTGCAAATGTCTGGAGCTAGCGATGTTCTCAATCTTGAGGCCTATCGTTTTTCGAGAACTCTTGCTAAAAACACGGTTCCTCTCGAAGAAGTGGGAGCCGCTCTAGTGACCGCCGCCAATTTATCAGGGGGAGCCTGTGTTCCAGGGAAATGGACACCAAGAATTTTTAACACGATCATGTACGACTCGGATCTTCTTTCGCCAGCAGGTACCAATGCGGCAAATTTATATCCAGGAAATGGTTCCCTGGCCCCAGGGTTTTCGCCACTGATCACTCTGACGCCAGGAAAATATGGCTGCCATGGCTGGGCAGCTGCTTTTCAGGTCGGAAATCATCAAGTCCGTTTGCGAATTACTGACAATAAGGGAACCCGTTATGTCTATGGGAATAATGCATTTTCATCGTACAACTTTGGTTTTTTACAAACCTACTCAGATGTTTTTGCGGCGATCGATATAGGAGAACGTGGATATATTGCTCTTGAACACAATTGTGAAAAAACCTTCGGCCCGCCAGATTTTGGCAGAGGACTAGGTCCCGGTGAAACAGCTCCATCGGTTCCTAATATTTTTAACAGAGTGGATTGTGTACGCTATGAATAATGAAAGGAATCTATGAACCCTCTCAAACGCCCCTACCGTCGTAAAACTTTGATCCTCAATCCTGAATTTCAAATTCGTTTTGGTCTTTACATCGTAACCTTGAACTTAGCGGCAGCCGCGGTACTCATTGTGCTTTATGTAAAATGGCTTGTCAGTCACCTTGTGGATGTGCTGGCATCGGCGGGCCTTGAAGGGCATCCCGTGCTCGCCGACGTTCAAGTGGCAGGAGCTATTTTGCTATCTTCGCTGCTTGCGCTCAACATCCTCTCCTTTTTTCTTTCGCTCAAGCATTCTCACCGCATTATCGGACCCATTTTTCGATTCGAAAGACATGCCAAGGACATCTTGGAAGGTAAGACAGAATCTCGAATTAAACTTCGTGATGGCGATTACTTTCAAGAGCTCGCAGGACTTCTCAATCAAATTTCTGAAAAAATAGAGTCGCTTGAAAAAACTGGAGCCAAAAAGTGAGAACACGGGGGAATTCCGGATTTTCACTCGTTGAAGTTCTCATTGCGCTAGCGATTCTGACTATCTTTTCTCTTGGCATTTTAGAAATGTACAAATCGTCTCTTTCCTTTAAAACCCAAGGAGTGACAAAGCTTCAGGTCGACCAGATCCGCAGCAAACTCGTCGCGTGCATTCAAAATAACGATGCGTGGGCAAGAACTATTAACTATCCCGGCAATGCCGTCCTCAACTGTTTGCGAGTGGGTCAAGCCCCATGCACCACGACAACCCCCGCTGGACCCATTCAAATTCTCGATTCGACAGGACCTGGTCCCTGTATTTTAGGTACAGGAAGTGGTCCCGCTGGGTATGACAGCACCAACGCCAACCTCGGCTTTACAAAAGACGGATTTTTATGTGACTTCACAGCGAGCCCTGATTGCTTATTTCGACCTAAGGTCATCTGGAGACCCATTCCTTGCGCTTTTGGAGTTTGCCCAAATCCTACTTCCGCCGTTGATATATCTTTTGAATTCTTTCCAGGACGAAACGACAAGAACTTTGCCGTGAATTTAACTTCGTACAACCAGACTGTCGTTCGCGGCAATGACTTTACTAAGAATGAATACATTTTAATCAATGAAGAAAAACCTAAGGGCACGAACGCTGGGACCTGCGGAGGAACGCTTTGGAAACAGCGAATTATGAACGCAAAAAAATATGATTACTTTTCTAATGTGACAGTCAATCCAACAGGGCTGATGAGATTTAAAGCGGGTACTTACAGTTGCACGTTTTACGCCCCTGGATTGCGGGTCAACCGTCATCAGGCCCGCTTGCAAAACAAGACGAGCAATATGACCCTCATTTGGGGCTCCAACCAATTTTCAATTAAGTCTTTAGCAGGAAGCTTGACACAATCTACGGGCAAGGGACTGTTCACTCTGACTGTGGATTCAGACTTGGCTATTGAGCACAATTGCCCGGCTGGAGATGTGGCTAATAATTTTGAGCTTGGAGCGGCTGCGAACATTGCGCCGGTTGAGATTTACTCGATGCTCGAATGCTACAGGCGCAATTGAAATCGATTATCGTGCCGTGCCTCGACCAGAAAACTGGCTCCCAGTTGAGGCTGGAGCGGCTGCCCCTCGAGCTGCATCTCTCCCATCGGCCTGTTGTTGGGCACGGTCGACGCCTTTAAGACCTGCCGTTGCTCGTTCAAACTCTGCAGTTCTTGTGTTTTGAACATCGGTTCTTGAACCTGAACCATAAGTCAGACTGTCGTCGTGGGGAGTTTGAAGCTCATCCCCACGAGTGGCAGAGCGAGCTGTCGTGTTGATATGATCTCTGTAACCGGGATCGATTTCTGACATCACTTGATCGTAGTCCCTTCGGGCCTGGGCTCTTTCCGTAGTTTTCACATCTGTAAATGAGCCGGCGTTGTAAGTCGGAGCATCGGCCCTGATGGAAGTGCCAATTTCAGGAGAACTGAGTCTATCTACGTCTCCTAATGTGTTCCCTGGTTTGCTCGGTGGTGCATTGAAGGTGTGTGGGCTGTGACTCCAGCCATCGTTAAATTTAGTTTGCGGGCCGCTGAGTTCGGTCACGCTGATTTCACCAGTGGCTGCGGGGCCACGAATTCCACCGACACCACCGAAAAGATCGTGAGGAGCTCCAGGGTCAGCACCTACCCCGCCTCCACCGTAGTTGCTCTCGTGGCCGGAAGGGCCTCCTGCTCCACTGCTGGTTCCAGAGTTGTTGCTTCCAGCAGAGCCATCGCCTGAATCTCCTGGGCCGGCAGAGCCTCCAGCAAGAGCTAACGCCATATCAACAAGACTTCCCTTTTGAGGTTGGGTCGTAACGATAAGACCTAAAACGGTCGATAAAACTGAAATTGCGTAGACTTTGCTTTTTGAATTCACTTGCGCCCCCGGAAAATAATATTAGTTCCAGAATACACACCGACGGGACTCCACTCTGGAACTTTTATTTTCGCAAAGGCTGACTAAGATTCAAACTAAAAAATAGTATTAGGCGATTTCTGTCTCAGGGAGAGACAGAAATCATTGCAAAAAGAGATTGGGGCTCTTTTCCTTAGTGGTTGGGATGCCCTCCAGCTCCCCCAGAGAACGTGGGCCCGGCCGCAGATGCAGGTCCTCGTGCTGCAGATCTGGCGTTGGCTTGTTGTTGCTCCCGATCCACTCCTTTGAGCCCCGCAGTGGCTCGCTCAAACTCCGCAGACCTGGTGTTTTGAATGTCGTTGCGCGAACCTGCATCGTAAGTCAGGTTGTCATCATGAGGCGGGGCTCCTGTGTCCCCACGGGCGCCGACGCGGCCAGAAGCATCCAATTGGTCATTAGTGAGACCTCCATCGAGTTCCGACATGATATCACTGTAATCTCGCCTCGCTTTTGCGGTTTGCGAATTCGATAGGTCTGTAAAGGAACCAGCACTATAGGTAGGCGCATCGGATCTAATAGATGTGCCAATTTCTGAGCTGCTGAGTTTATCGGCCCTTCCCAAAGAGTTAAAATCAGGTCTGCTCCGTGGAGCATCGGGCGTGTGTTTGCCGCCGCTCCATCCGTCGTTAAAGGTGGTTTGCGGGCCACTGAGTTCGGTGACATGAATTTCTCCGGTAGGGCCGCGAATGCCGCCGACGCCGCCAAAAAGATCTGTTGGACCGCCTCCTGTTGGCCCCATACTGCCGCTGCCATTACTCTCGTGCCCCGAAGGACCTCCCGATCCACTGCTGGTTCCTGAGTTATTACTTCCCGCGGATCCATCTCCTGAATCCCCAGGACCTGCAGAACCTCCAGCAAGAGCAAGAGCCATGTCAACGAGGCTTCCCTTTTGCGGCTGACTCGTGAGAACCAGAGCAGTCACTCCAAAAATGACTGTGAAAAAATAAGTTTTTGAACGCATTATGCCCCCCGGCACTTTTAAATAAAGTTGAGTACGCTCTGGTAGCACGTCCTAGGTCTTCATCCTAAATGCTCCTGGCTTCGCTTGTTGTTATATCGATCGATAATTTAATCATCCGCACAAACTCCACCAAGGTCCTAAATTTGCTGATAAAAATCTTCATTCTCAAATTGAAACACAGCAACCATTGCCAGCTAAATTCAATAATGATATCCCTTCAGCGATGGGGTCTTTAAGATACTTCTCTCTTTTCGTCTTTCTTTGGTCCACCACGGGGATGTGCCTAGTTCGATACCTAGGCAACGATCTTCATCATATGTCTGTCTATGACGACGATAAAAATTTTTTAGGTCGTGAGAGTTACGAGTTGAGATATGGTCCATCTCCAAAACTTGATCAATCCATTGTTAAAACTCCCCTCTCTGAATCGTTTTCTCTTGAGCACAAACACCACGTCGATCTCGTTTATGTTTATCTTCACGGTATTGGCGATTCCGCGTACCAAGGCAAAGATTTAGCGAGAGTGTTTTTTAACACTGGCGCCAATGTGCTTTCGTATCGCTACAGCGGTCACGGCGCTGATAGTCCCAACATCAATCGAGTTCGAGTTCGGGACTGGCAAAGAGATGTTGACGATGCCGTTTCGATGGCTAAGAACCTTGCACCCCATATCATCCTTGTTGGTTTTTCAACGGGAGGCGCCCTTGCCATTGATAAAGGCTATCGAAGCCCCAAAGAAATTTCTGCAATTATTGGTATTGCTCCAGCCTTAGGTTTTGGTAGCTTCGTCGGCAGATCTCTTGAAACTGTGGGGCTATTCAGACCCCTTTGTTGGATCTTTCCGCAAGTGGGGTTAAAAAAACACACTCAGCTTACCGTCAGACAAATTTATAAAGGGAGTCATTCGCTCCACACTCTTTACCAATTCGGCAAGGGTGTTAGAAGGCGCATTGAAGCTCAAGAAGTTTTGCAACCGCCGCTCCTGATGGTCACAACGACGTTGGATCAAATCATTCAGTATAAACCTCTCGTGGATTTGTTATCCACTTCAAGAGTTGCGACTTGGATCAAGTTTACTGCCAGTCGCACCGATCAAAAAGGCGTTGAAGAAATCATCTCGCCTGACATTCCTTATCACAGCGCCATGGTCTACGATGGTCGTTTTGCTGCTCATCAAGTCTCTGCAAAAGAGATCAAAAAGCGTACGGGCAAATATGCCGATCTTCCGCTCAACGAGCTTGATGAAACGAATCCTCTCTTTTCAAAAATGTCTGAAAAGCTCATTGAGTTTGTTGAAATGGCCCGTCAATAACTTATTACAGAATCGTCAAAATATTCGACAGCCAATCCCATTTGGCCCTATAACTGCAGATCGGAGGAAAGTTCCCTACGACCAAAATAATAAGGGTGATAAATGCGATTCAATCAAGCACGTAATTGCTTAAAATGCATGACACAAGCGGCGCTCCAGGCGCTTAAATGGCATTCTGTCAAATCCAACTACAAATCTGTACTCTTCGCTTTTGGGTTTATTTTTGGAGGTTCCGCTTCGGCTCAAGAAGTGGTTTTGACGTCTGGACTCTGTGGTCCATCGACAGAATTTCAGACCGCAGGTTACCTTTTTTCTTACAAAGGTCGGGAGTATGTCCTTGGATCCTCTGAGTTTACGCTGAATTCCCAAGAGGCGTCCGCTTGTCACCGCATCCACATTGGTGGCCAGGAGATCCCGGTCACTTTACGTGTGTCTGATTGGGAATCAGGGTTTTCGCTTTTTTCATTAACAGCGCCTATCGCCAATGTTCCAGAGCTGAAAGTACGGTCCGCAAAAATTGCGGAAAAAGTAATGATCGGACCTCACCTTGGACGCATCCTTGCTAATAAAAGCGAACGACATGACTTTGTTTCACAGTCTCGGGTTTTGGAAGTTGGCGGAGCTGATATTGATAGTAGACAGGTGGGCACTCCCCTATTTTCTGGCGCAGACCCCACTTTGATTTTAGGTTTTGTCTCTAGCCAATATCTTGAGGATGCCGGCGCGGAAGGAGCCAAGATCAGAACCTGGAATGACTCTTCCGCCGATGTTAAGAAAAAAGTTATTGGGCTAACGTCAGAAAGCCTTTTGCCTTGGCTTGAATCGACTCTCCAAGGAGCGCCAGCGTTTGGGTTAGATGCTCTAGCTCAAATAGAAAAAAAGAGAGTTGTCACAATTGGTCCTTTGAGGTTTCAAGAGATATGCGAAGAATCGACGAAGGACCACCCCATTTTGGACTTTTCTGTCGGTGGAAGCGATGGGGTCGGTATCGGCGGTGAGGTTCAAACCTGGCGTCTGTGCCAGATTGACGTCTCCCAAGCCGAGGTTCCAAATGCAAATCCATACGGGTTCAGAAATGAATGGCTGAAAAAAATCTCAGAAACGCTTAAAGAAACATCGTCCTCAAACCACCTTCGTATTGTTTTTAAATACTCTAAAAAGCAGAGCCGAGTTACCAATGAAGGTTTTTTTGTATCTCTTTCCGACTTCTTAAGATCCTTTAAAAATCCAGAGATGTCTTTAGCTTATCTAGTGGCAAAAAATTCGTCTTTGACTCCTGAGAAAGTCAACCCCCTACAGTTTCTATATGGGCTTCCAGACTCTTTTCAGACCCTAGATCCCCACGGAGCCAACTCGTCAGAGACTCTGAATTTGCTGCAAAAAAATGCACAGACCCTCCGGCGCGCTATCGTGAGTTTCCCATTTAAAAACGACCTCTCGTTTAATCACTTTGGCGCGCGGGCGTTGCTTGTGACCGTTCTTATGGAGAGCTATGAGTGGAAGACGGTAAGCATCGAGGATTTACAAAGTCTTCTCACCGACTCTCCATTTTTAGGATTTGACAGCCTTTTAAAAGCTTTGCTGGAGGGACGCCATGAGCTCGAATAAGTTTTTTATCGCAGTCTTGTTTTTGGTTTTTTCGGAAAGCCTCATGGCCAGGCCCGTAGATGTGGAAAAGGCTCTCGTCAAAATTTCTAGCGAAAGTGTCGAACGGCATTTGCGAACCGTTGGCTCAGGATTTCTTTTCACCAACCTTGGAAAGGTCTACCTGTTGACCTCGGAGCATACTTTTGTAGCTCCTCACTTTCAGGACGACACCGTGTCTGCCTCAACGTCTGATGGAAAAAAGCTAAAACTGCTTCTTCTGAATTCTGACTGGAAATCAGGGCTCGCTCTTTTTGAAGTTACGGAAACCACGTCGTTAGGATTTACCACCGATGCCCTTTTGAAATTAGATGAGCTCGCACTGATTCAAGATCCAAAAAGTTTTCCTTCTTCAGTTCTCATCGGCGGCTATCCGGCCACCTCCCAAAGTTTAACTTTGGATCCAGACATTTCTGTATCTGGTAAAACAGAATCGAACCTTTTTGCAACAAGCCCTGACCTTTTACAAATGACTGGCGAGACTGCCGAACGAGGCATGAGCGGCGGTCTTGTCATGAGTGAGGATCTTGATCCACTAGGAATCTTAGTGCAAAAACAATTTGCTGAGAACAACCAACAAACGGTTCTTGCAATCCCTATTTCAAGAGTCAACGAATGGCTCAAAGATGTCTTTAAAAGAACAGATAAGAGGTCCAGCTTTACAAGGTGGAACATCACCGATGAGTCTACAGAACTGATGTTAGTCAGCGGTTCTGTCGTCATCAGAAGGGTTAAGCGAGTTGAAATCGCCAAACTCACTCCAGTACATCTATATTTATTTTTATGGATTTAGGCCCGTGGGCATTCGCCAGCTTTTCAGTGAATTGCGATATCCTGGAAGCGCCGTGGGCATGGTCGCTATGCTTGAAGACAAAGACTACCAGCCCGTGGCTTATCACGATTATGGAAGTTCGTCGAATCCTCCGCAACTGGATGGTTACGACCACACCGTTGAGTTAGCTAAAATGAATGAAGAACTTTACAAAGCCGGTTACTACCAGCTTGCAAAAGGCCTTGAGAACTTAGTTCACGCTTTCCGCGGGGATCTTGATCGGGAAAGTCGCATTGAAAGCAGTTGGGGATTTGAAAATCCTGGTGTTGCGGGCGAGCGACGACTTAGCTCTCTTGATTTTATAGACTTTATGAGCGGACCTAATCTTGGTGAGGAGTGGAGGATTCTTCAGTCTGACAGTCCCAAATATGCGGCAAAAGTAAAAAAGTTCCTTGATGATCTGAAAACTCGACTCACCAAATACTATATGTTTTGAAGTTGAGAATGAAAGACCAAATGAACCTTTTAGAATCTCTCTGGCGTCTTCGATATCTCCAAAAAAATTTGGAGTTTGAAGCTGCTCTTGCACAGAATAGAGACAGCCTTGATGATTCCACCGTCAAGTTGATGGATGCCTCTCTTTTAAGGTTCAAAAATCGTCTTTCTGAATCTGATCAAACTCTTGAAGAAATTCCTGCTGAAAGCCAAGGAGTTCACTACTTCTTGCAAAAAAGTCTCAATCTTCTTTCTCAATCCAATTACCTTGGAGCCCTGGATTTGTTTATGCAGGCAAGGCCCCTTGCCAAAACGTCACTTGAAAAAATCCTTACAGAGGCCAACATCCTTGTTTGCTACGAAAATATTCACTTGCCATTAAAAGGCCAGCTCACTCGTGTTAACTCTCTTCTTGAATCTGAAAAAGACAGGGAAATCGTAAATTTCATTTCCAACGTGACATCGGCCATGCAGTTGCGAGAGGATTTTCAAAATGCACATCTGGAAACTTTGCTAGAGCCTCCAACACAGACGCCATTTCAAAAAGCAGCGCTTCACCTATTTTATCTAAATTTGCCCTACATCAAACAAAACTCTGCTCTTCAAGGCAGATACGCCGAGAAGATCTTTGAAAACACCAATCTCCCCTATCGATCCTACCGCATCCAGACTCTGTTTCATGATACTCATTTTGAAATTTTGCAAAAAATAGAAACCAAAGAGCGGATCGATCGGCTTTACCTCTGGACCTGGAAATGGCTGCAGGATCCAACAGTCATCTCTGAAGGGTCCCTCAAGGATTTGATCGATGAGCTAGCCTCTACAACTCAACCGGGAGCCCTCACTCACGAAGACAAAGGCATGTTAAAAAACGCGCTTGGCTGGATCAAAATATTTTCACCCGCTCTTGCAAAATCACACGCTTTCAAACAATTACTTCCACTGGCTCCCAAGGAGCAAGTCAGCCATTCGCCGCTTTTTGATTTTGAGGCACGACTCCTAAAGGTTTTAAAAAACCAAGATCAGGCGGAGAGCAGGCGGTTAAAAAACGATCCTGTCTATAATCATCCACTGGCCTGCTGGAAGGACGTGCTTTCTCACTTGAAACGACGATTGCGACAAAAGCCGTCTCGCTTTCAGGTGATGGTTGATCTGAACTCCCACCAAATTGCGTGGGATGGAAAGGTTTTGGTATCGCAACCCCTAAGTCTTTGCCTTGCCCTTTTTAAAGATAAAGCCGTTGTCAGCTTTTCTGAACTCTTAGAGAGCGCCTTTGGTATTCCAGAGTATGATTCCGGGATCCACTCGGCAAAAATCAATAATCTCCTCCAAAGGGCGAAGAAAATTTTTGGCTCTCGCCTCCAAATCATAACAAGGCAACATAATGTTTATATTCTTAATGCCAATCGAGATTTCATCGAGATTCACAAACAAAGCCTGACCTCACAAACACCTGACATCGAAAACTCAAACCATATCAAACAGTATTTCAACCTCAAATCCGTCCTGCGCGGAACTAAATCCAGTCGTAAAGAAATTCAGAGTTTACTTAAAACAACAAAGGCCACCACTAACCGGCTTTTAAATCTTTGGCTTGAAGAAGGTCGTGTCGAACGCGTCGGCCACGGTCGCTCCAGCTATTATCTTATCAAATAGACACCTTTTTTTCGCCTCATAGGGAATGCAAAAATAAATAATTTGCATGAATGTTGCGGGCCAACAATTTCGGTAAATTCACATCTCAACAAACCTTGTAGAAAGCAAAACGGTTTTTGCTAGGTAGCAAGGTTATTTCTAAGGAGAGAAAATTATGAATTTACAAAAGTTATCATCACTGATGATTCTTACCGCAATCATGGCTGCGTGCTCAGCAAAAGTCAGCTCTGGCGGCGGAGACCCAACCCCTGTCGGCCCTCTTGGCGGGGAGCCTCAAAAAACGGACGTCGCAGGGCCAGACCTCCAAGGCCATTGGGGATCACAATGCGTGGCCTCTGAATGGGGTGGCAATGCCAAGCGGAAAATCGAGCTTCACGTCACTGGTGCAGACGTCGAGTACAAAGTATTAAGATTCTCGGACGAAGACTGTACAAAATCTTCAGGCGAAGAGTCAAAAAAGGGAACTATGCAGTACGCAAACGCCCTCAAGGACAATGGGTTTAAGGCTAAACTTTCAACACCAATCAACGCAAACGCCTCAAGCATCATCTATTTTGACGTCAGAAAAGATGCAGACAAGGTTTTTGTTTCAGATCTTTTCTTAGACATGGAGGGAAATGAAGAACCAGCTCCAAGCATTGAACTGACTGCTATCACTGAGTCTAAAGGCGAGGGTTCTAATCCAGCTCCGGCGCCAGCACCAACGGGACCTTTTGTTCTAAAAAGTGGTGTCTACGAAGACAAAACTTACAACTACTGCAGCTATACTGTTTCAACCATGAAGTCCGGCGGAGTTATGGCCCAAGTTTACCTTGATTCGCAACCCCCTTGCGAACCCCGCAGCCGAACTCTGACTTGTGAAAAAGACAAATGTTACGGTTCTAACTTTGAAATCACTGTTACAAGTGATCGCTCGTTTACAGTTAAAAATGACTACGAGGTTGTTACCTACGATCTTAAATAACTAAATAACCCAAAATAAAGGAGTCAATCATGTACGTTTTTCGCGCTCTTCTTACCGCTTTTATAGTCAGCCAGTCAGTTCAAGCTGCAAGCCTAAATCCCATCGATCCTAGGCTGCCTTTTGATGACCGCTGGATGGAGCGTCTGGAGGCTGTTTTTAATAAAAGCAGCACGAAGTTTAGCGAAAGCACTTTTGAATCCTACAAAATTCCTAGTTATTTAAAGATTGCCCCAACTCACGACGATCCAAGGGGGCTTCGTGAGTTTCCATCTTTGAACGACTATGGCCAGGACTATTTTGAAACTTACTGCCAAGTAGGAAACTTTAGGAATGGAACTATTCATGACAGTTTTTTGTACAAATCCCCTAACTCAAAAACTGTTTTCAGTGGAGATTGGGTGCCCAAAAAAGACGAATGGCCAGAGGTTCAAAAAGTCATGCAAGGCGGATTTCGCGAAGGCGAAGGCTACGTCATCGAAGTCAAAGAGAACAATATTGGCATCTATTCTGATTTTAAGGCGCCAATCTCAGTCATTTTTCGTCTTACGCCTCGTGGGAATCTCATCGGCCAGTTTGTGAACGAAGACAATCGAGTCGTAGGCTATAAACTCTGCGGCGCAAAACCTAGATATTTTTGTTTTCAGCGCGGAAAGACCCACGAGTATGACGAATTTAATCCCTCAAGAGATTTCTCGATTCTTGTGAGTGAGAGTTCGCTACGCGAAGCTCAAGATAAACTTACAGAATATGTTCACTTCCAAACCAGCGGACTTGGCAAAGTAAAAAAAATGAGCTGTGGAACTGATCTTAAGAAAATCAAATTTGAAGCCGAAGGTGACAAAGCCGGAAGCTGGGTGCCAGCAGTCCCAGTTTTTGATAACTAGGACTTAAGCACAAATTTTTCTCTCAGTTGTGAGGCTATTGGATTTTCAATTTTTCTGCGAGCTGTGACTAAAAACAGCTCTTCAGAAACACCTTGAAGGTCCCCGATCTTAACAAAATCTCCTCTCAAAACATCCCCGGCCACTGTATGGGTGGCCATAGGGATAATTCCAAGTTTATTCATGGCCATTAATTTTTTGACCGACACATCTTGGCTCTCGATGACAATGTTAAGCTCAATTTTCTGAAGCTTCGCCCAAACATCAAGGTCTTGCCGAAGCCGGCTGTCGTAGGTGGGCAAAATCATAGGAACTCCAGAAAGCGACTGAGGAAACCCTTTACGCAGTTTTTTAAAAATCGGAGCCCCATAAAACGCCACATTTTTTTTACTGATGGATCTTGGATAAAGACCTTTGGCGTCCACTCCCGACGGCAAAAAATTTGTAACCATCAAATCCATGTGATGGGAGAAAAGTTCTCGCAAAAGCTCATCAGATTTACCCTCTGACAAAGTGACCTGGCACGGAGAAATTTTAAATGCTTCCATCGCAAGTTGAACTACGATCTCCTTAGGAACGCTGTCTAACGACCCGAGGTGAAGTGATGTCTTCGTCGGAAGAAGGCGGTCCTGCATGACCTCAAGCATTTCAGAGCCCATGCGGAAAATATTTTTTGCGTAGTCAAGAGCGACTCGCCCCTGCTCGGTAAGTACGAGTTTTTTATGATAGCGCTCAAAAAGCTGCACACCCATGGTGTCTTCAAACTGTTTGAGTTGAGCCGAAAGTGTGGGCTGCCCAAGACTAAGTTTTTGCGCAGCTTTAGAGACGCTCCCCTCTTCGGCAATAGTTTTGAAATAAAAGAGGTGATGGTAGTTAATCCAAGGAGTCATAATCTCATTTATATATTGTAAAAATCGATACAAAACAACTTTATTATCGATTTGATAGATGCTTAAAACAGCGCGATAATGTTCTAGAAGTCATTTCAAAACCTCGCAGCCGAGGCGCGACGACCGGAGCGCGGAGGTGTACTCCCCGTACGCCGCACAAGCGGAGGGAGGAAGCAACGAAGGATCCGATGTTTTGAAATGACTTCTAAGAGAAAAGGAGCAAAACTTATGACACTCTTTCCATTTAATGACTACTGGATGCTGTACCTTGGATTTACAGGTTTTGTCCTTTTGATCCTTGCCTTAGATCTTGGCGTTTTTCATAGAAAAGCTCATGAAGTCAGTGTCAAAGAAGCCTCCATTTGGACGGGCGTTTGGGTGGCTCTGGCTTTAGTATTCAATTACCTTTTTTATCTGTACACCCTCCATGTTTTTTCAACACAAGATACCTATTTATCTATCCCCGGTTTTGATCCTCAAGGGCAAGCCAAGGCCTCGGCGCTTGAGTTTCTAACCGGCTTTGTGGTCGAAAAGTCTTTAGCCATCGATAATATTTTTATTTTTGCTATGGTTTTTGCCTATTTTGGAATCCCTAAAGTCTATCAACACCGAATCCTCTTTTGGGGAATCCTTGGAGCTCTTTCTTTTAGAGCCATTTTTATCGCAATGGGCTCAGTCTTGATGGATTACAAATGGATCGTGATCTTTTTCGGGGGCCTTCTCATTGTTACTGGATTCAAAATGTTTTTTTCCGGCGCCGAAAATCATGATCTCGATAAAAACCTGATTGTTCGTATTCTCAAGAAACTCTTCCGAATTCATCCGGTTGTTGAAGGCCAGAGTTTTTTCATAAAAAAGCAGGGCCTTGTTTATGTTACGCCTCTTTTTTTGGCCCTTGTGTTTCTTGAACTCAGCGACATCATCTTCTCCATCGACTCCGTGCCTGCGATATTTGCTCTCACCAAAGAACCCCTCATCGTTTTTACCTCGAACATTTTTGCAATTCTTGGTTTGCGCTCGATGTACTTTATGCTTTCGGGAGTCATGGATCGATTCGCCTACATTAAGTATGGCCTTGCCTCTGTGCTCGTGTT
>JBGATJ010000007.1:0-124188 GCA_044229295.1 Pseudobdellovibrionaceae bacterium | reverse complement strand
TCCACTCATCAGGAAAGTGGTGATGCAGATTTTAGGCATGCGGTGACCTGCTGACTAGCGCCGCTAGCCGTGCATACATTTTTTTGACATTACTTTTTTGAAAAAGTGATTTGGCGCGGGATTTCCGCCGATTTGGGTATATCATGATCTATGGAGGCAACAATGAAAAAAGTTACGCACGAAAAAATCTACGATCATGTTAAACCAAGTCAGGTCTGGAAAGTTTGGACCGATGTCAATCAGTGGCATCAGTGGGATCTCGATATCGAATATGCAAAGATGACTGAAGAATTCAAAGTCGGTGCAAGTTTCGATCTAAAGCCAAAGAATGGCCCGAAAGTCAAAATCCGCTTAACTCGAGTTTTGCAAAATCGTGGTTATACAGACGTCACTTCCTTTCCCTTAGCAAAAATGTACGGCGTTCACGATCTTGAACCCATCGGAGAAGGGGTCAAGCTCAAGACAAGTATTGAAATGACCGGTCCTCTCAGGTGGTTGTGGTGGAAAACTGTAGGACAGGGTGTGGCTGCTAGCCTCGGGGAACAAGACGATACGCTTGTTGAAGTGGCTCGCAATAGGCCATAGCAGAAGGCTATGCTCAATCCGGCGATGAAAGCCGAATCAGACTCGCAATAAAATGCTTTCGCAAATCTGGCCCCAGAACTTTGAAAAAGAGCTCGTCGGCGTGCTCAACAGCAGGCACAGCCTTTTTCAAAATATTCTTACCTGAAATCGTAAGTGCTAGAGAGGAGGCTCTCCTATCGATGGGGTGAGCCTTCTTCATGAGAAGCTTCTTTTTTTCAAGCGTCTTTACAACATCTGAAACCATCATCTTATCCATTGAAAGCTGATTCGAAATATCCTGCTGGGTCACGTGTTCGTTTTCAGAGCCCAAATAGCTAGTCGCCGCCAAAATAGAATATTGAACTTGAGTCAAATCAAGTTTTTCCAAAGCCTCCCTAATTGTTCGTGTCCACCGATTGAATGACTTCCAAAACAAAAAACCAGGGCTAGCCTCAGCCTCTTCGTAAGAGGAGCCGTCAAGAACGGGAATAGTTTTAGTTTTTTTTATGCAAGCCCCCAACACGAAGCGAGTAGAACCGAAAAAACCACCGTCGACAATTTTCAGATCTTCCTTTAAATTTCGAGATCAAAATCGGGAAGCCCAAAGGGCCGCTGCCAGGAAGGCAGCGCCGATTTTGCAGGGCACGAGCCCGCCTCGAAATTTAAAGGAAGATCTGAAAATTGGATGGGGTGGGAGGACTCGAACCTCCGAATGACAGAATCAAAATCTGTTGACTTACCAACTTGTCGACACCCCAACGTGGCTGAATTTAGGACTTTCGAAAATAGAAAAACTCCGGCTTGTTGGCAACAAGTTTAGTGGGCGGCGGCTCACTAATATCTCGCGTCAATCGCCGTGATCGTCGTCGTTGTGGGAGGTTTTTTGTCGTTTTAAAGTTTCAAGGGACTCACCGAGCGACTCAATCTCGGTTTCATAGGCAGCGAAAATCATGTCTTCGAGCATGGCGCGCGTGTCCTGATTCAAGGGATGCGCGATATCGCGAAACTGCCCGTCTTTGCGTTTTTTGCTTGGCATAGCCACAAAAAGTCCACTGGGACCTTGGATGATCTTAAGGTCACGAACGACAAAACAATCATCGATGGTGATAGCAACGTAAGCTTTAAGGCGCTCCTCGTTGACGGGGAAGACTTTAACTTCGGTGATCTTCATGGCGAAATCTCCTGTAGCATCAAGGTGCTTATCATAGTGGCGGTCTGAGAGAATAAACTCTCTATTAACTTACGGCTACCTTGATTGGAAACTTTACGACCATGGTCCATGTTTTCCGGTCTTAAGGGCATTTTCCTCAATTTTTCCCTAAATGAGTCGCAGGCCTTTAGGACCTGACTCAAAATCAAACACCCCTTCTTGACTCCGGCATTCCATAAAGACAAAACTGTTGCATGTTTGCAACCTCGACTTCTCCAGAAAATAAACCGAGCCTGTGGGGAGATGCCTTTGTTTTGGCGCTCTTTTTTATTTTTCTGTATTTCTTCGTCGGGTTTGCCTCACGCCTTGCCTCCCCACTGGAACCCTCCCCAGACATCAGTCTGTCGCTCTGGTCGCTGCCAAAATACGCATTTTTTTCGTTTGCTCGAGCCAGCCTTGCTTACCTGCTTTCCCTCTGTCTCACGCTGATTTTAGGATACGCGGCTGCGAAGAACAAAGTTGCCGAAAGGGTGATTCTTCCCTTCCTTGATATCGGCCAAAGCATTCCGGTTTTGGGTTTTATGCCAGGCCTGATTTTGGGGCTCATAAGTCTTTTCCCTCACTACAACATGGGACTTGAACTTGCCTGCATCATCATGATTCTCACAAGCCAAATGTGGAATATGGCGTTTAGCTATTACGCCTCCATCAAGGACATTCCTCAGCAGTACTACGAGCTCGGATCAGTGATCGGTCTTAATTGGAAAAAAACCATGACCCATATCGAGCTCCCATTTTCGGCCACAGCGCTGGCTTGGAATAGCCTCATCTCGATGGCGGGAGGCTGGTTCTTCCTGACTGTTTGTGAGTCCTTCAAGCTTGGCGAAAAGAACTTCCGCATTCCAGGATTAGGCTCGTTTATCACTCTAGCTATCGAACAAGGAAACACCAAGGCCCTCGTGTTTGGTATCATCACGATGGTTCTTCTCATTGTGGTTGTGGATTTTTTATTTTGGCGCCCCATACTTGCTTGGAGCGAAAAGTTCAGGCTCGAAGAGACGCTGGATCAAACGGTTGATATTCCGTTTGTCACCCTTCTTTTGCAAGAGTCGTGGATCATTAACAACGTCATCGACATTTATCGCCACCTGATAGGATGGCGACAGCGCTGGTGGCCTTCGGACACCTTGAGCTATCAGAATATCAAGACTCGATTTCGAGAAGAAAAATCTCTTTCCTTCATCTGGAAAATCGCCGATCTCATTCGCGAAAAGCCTTATATCGAAACGGCTCTCAGCTGGTGCGTTTACGGGTTGATTATCCTTTTGCTATTTGTTGGCATCGGAAAAGTTTTTGACCTCATTGAGCCGCTCACTTGGACGGACTGGAGCCAAGTTCTGTTAAACACCTTTTGGACTCTGGTTCGGGTGACAGTGGCCGTGGTGCTTTCAACAGCTTGGGCTCTTCCCGTTGGCATCTGGATTGGTGCCTCACCAAAACTCACTAAAATTTTTCAGCCCTTGATTCAAATTGCAGCATCATTTCCAGCTCCAATGGTTTATCCCCTTGTTTTGATCCCGCTCTTCTACATTGGCATTCCACTTGGGATTAGCTCCATCTTTTTAATGATGATGGGAGTTCAGTGGTACGTCCTGTTTAATGTTCTTGCTGGAGCGTCTCGAATCTCAAACGATGTGAAGGACAGCCTTGAACTCATCCAAGTGACAAAAAAAACCAGGTGGCGGGACTTTTACATCCCTTCGGTGTTTCCGTCGCTCGTCACGGGATGGAACACGGCTGCTGGCGGTGCCTGGAATGCGAGTATTGTTTGCGAGTACGTTATTGTTCGACAGAAGCCTGAATCGACATTGGGGCTTGGCGCGCTCATCAGTCAGGCCACCGAAACTGGGAATATGCCACTTTTAGGCGCCTGCATTCTCTCGATGGTGATTGTGGTCGTGGGACTCAACCGCACGTTGTGGAGATATTTGTTTCGCATCGCTGAAGAGCGCTACCGATTTGAGAGGTGAGATATGGACAGTTACAGAATTGAAACTCGCGGGATCAACCACAGTTTTTCTCTGACAACAGGGCAGAAAATCAAAGTGCTGCGGGATTTTGATCTTTCGATTCAAGACAACGAGATCTTGGTTCTTCTCGGCCCCTCAGGCTCTGGAAAATCCACCTTTCTTAGAATCGTGGCAGGCCTTCTTGAACCCACCACAGGCCAAGTTTTGGTCAACGGTCATATGCTCTCTGGGATCAACGATCAAGTCGCTATGGTCTTTCAATCGTTTGCGCTTTTGCCTTGGTACACGGTTTTTCAAAACGTGTCTCTTTCTCTTGAACCTATGAAGATTCCAGAAGACGAAGCTAAAGAGCGGGTCAAAAAAGCGATCGATCTTGTAGGTCTTGAAGGATTCGAAGAGGCCTACCCGCGCGAGCTCTCCGGTGGAATGAAGCAAAGAGTGGGAATTGCCCGCGCTCTTGCCATGCAACGGCCAATCCTTTGCATGGATGAACCTTTCAGCTCTCTTGACGTGCTCACTGCAGAAACTCTCCGGCGAGAATTTTTAAATCTCTGGAACTCTTCAAAGCTTGGCGCAAAATCTGTGGTTCTCGTCACTCATAGCATTGAAGAAGCCGCCAGCATGGGGAAAAGAATCATCGTGATGGGAACCAATCCCGGTCACGTTCGCGTGATTATCAAAAATGATCTTCCCTACCCAAGGGACGAAAGATCGGCCGGCTTCAAGAGCCTTGTCGGAAACATTCACGACGTTATCACTCAAGCCCTCGTGCCCGACACACCAGAATGGGTTCCGCCGGCGCTCATCTCTTCGGCTATTGAAATGCTTCCAAAAGCGCATCTCAATGAAGTGGTCGGTCTTTTAGAAATTATTTTAGCTCAAGGGGGCAGAGCTGATTCGTTTGCCCTAGCTCATCAGTACAGCCGCGAGTACAGCCAGATTTTATTCTTGGCAAAAGCGGCTGAGATTTTAGATTTGGTCGATACACCAAAGAATTTTATCATCTTGACCGAACTTGGCGTGCACTTTCTCAAAGGGGACCCAAACATTCGTAAGCGAATTGTCAACGAGTCCTTAAAGCGGCTTAAGATTTGTCAGCTGCTTTCTGACGAGCTGAAAAAATCAGATGACTTGAGCCTCTCTGAAGAAACTGTCATCGAATTGATTCACGAATGGCTTCCCAGTGAAAATGCTCAGACGGCATTAGAAACTCTTATCCAGTGGGGTCGTTACGGCGAGTTTTTAGGATACAATGCCGACGCCGGCACTGTTTATCTTGATGTCGGTCAAGAGACACATTAGTCCTAGAAAACGTTTTTAACGTCGTCTAGCAAGTCAGAAAAATCTTCGAGTTCCTCGCACTCTTCAATTTCGGCGATAAGGTCTTCATTGGTGTCGCCGAGATAAACCATAGCAATCAGCAACGCGCGGATCATCTCGATGTTGTCCTCGTCCCAGCTTGGTCCCTCGTCGCTAGTCGCACTTTTAATAAGTTCAGGAATTGCTTTAACCATCTGTTGAAATTTTTGTTCTGGCTTCAAAATCTCATCCTCGGTACGGGTTGAGTTCCAGGATTGCTCAGGAGTCGGATGAGGGCAAGAAATTCTCGCGACTCCCCTCTTGCCCTCGGGCGTTATTGCTTCTACTATACTTAAAGGCAACATGAGGTTGACGTGAAAAAAACGAAACGCTGGGTGGTCAAGGCAGGAAGTCAGATGGTTTGCACAGGCGGTGCGCTTTTAATGCGCACATGGATGCAACAGGTGGCCAAGCTCCGACGCAAAAACATCGAGGTTATATGGGTGACTTCAGGGGCGATTGCGTGGGCGGTTGAACGCACCCACTTCAGAGGTCAAAAAAGAACCCTGCAACAAAAACAAGCCTTGAGCGCTATCGGCCAGCCCCTTGTCATGGACCTTTACAATCTCGCGCTTCATGCCAACGGACTTCTCGGCTCCCAAGTTTTATTGACGGCAGGTGACATGCGTGATCCCGATCGACGCAGAAACCTACAGAACACCCTCAAAGAACTCCTCAAATGGAAAGTGCTCCCTATTATCAACGAGAACGACGCCGTTTCTCCCGCAGAAATTCGGTTTGGAGATAATGACTCTTTGTCCTCTTTGATTGCCCAGATGATGGGAGCTGAGCGCTTGGTTTTACTGACCGACGTTGATGGGCTTTTTGATGGAGATCCCCGGAAAAACGCCAAAGCGCAGCTACAACCGCACCTCCCGAAGGTCACGGCAAAACATCTTGCCATGGCCGACCACAAAGCGATTTCAAAAGTTGGAACCGGCGGCATGTACTCTAAACTTCTTGCCGCCCGTCGCGCTCACAAAGCAGGAATCACCACGCACTTGGTAAGAGGGGATCTGCCACAGAATCTGCTCGACATTGCTGATGGCAAACCTCTCGGAACTCAAATCGGAGGGACACCTCCAAGGGGACTGAAATGAATGAGGCCATCGACGCCTTTGAAGGTCAGCTACTGAGTCTCAAAAAAGCAGCCAAGGTCCTACGAACGTTAAGTACTGAAAAAAAAAATTCGGCCTTGCGGAGCCTTGCGGCCTTGTTAAAAAAAAATGAATCACAGATTCTTGCGGCCAATCAAAAAGACATCGATGCCTTAAGTTCCGACACTAAGGCCTCTTTCCGCGATCGCTTGCTTTTGAATCCCTCGCGAATCGATGGTCTTATCGAAAGTTTAGAACAGGTGGCTCGCGAACCTGATCCTGTGGGTGAGGTCACCCTGCAAAAAACTTTGCCTAACGGTTTAGATGTCAAAAAACAGCGATCCCCGATTGGCACCGTACTGATGGTTTTTGAATCGCGCCCTAATGTGATTATCGAAGCTTTTTCGCTCGCCTTCAAATCAGGAAATACCATCGCTCTGCGAGGAGGCTCAGACTCCAAGTTTACCTCTGCCGTGCTCTATGACTTAATGACGGGAGCTCTTGGTGAGCCGGCGCCCGTTTTAGGAATTAAAGACTATGATCGCGAACTTGTTTCGCATCTTTTGAGCCGCAACGATATTTTTGATTTGGTGGTCCCACGCGGAGGTCCTGGCCTTATTGATCTTGTTTGCAAAAAAGCCACCATGCCTATTATCAAAAATGACCGAGGCCTCTGCCACGTCTACGTGCATAGTGATGCTGATCTCGAAATGGCGACGTCCATCGTCCAGAACGCAAAGATCCAAAGGCCCGGCGTTTGCAACTCTCTTGAAACAGTTTTAGTTCACGAAAGCATTGCCGCAGTCTTCTTACCTCGCCTTTATGAGCTCACGTCGCCGCACAAACTCAGCTGGAGGGCCGACGAAATAAGTCTGAAGATTTTAAAAGATCAACCGCTGGTGAGCGCTGCAAAGTCCAGCGACTGGGACACCGAACACCTAGATCTTATTTTAAATTGCCGGATTGTTTCTGGCTTTGACGAGGCTACTGGGCACATCGAAAAGCATGGCTCAAAACATTCAGAAGCGATCGTGACCAAAGATCCCAAAATTGCAAAAAAATTTCAGGAGGATGTTGACGCTGCTGCAGTTTATTGGAATGCCTCCACACGATTCACAGATGGATTTGAACTCGGTCTTGGCGGCGAACTTGGAATAAGCACGCAAAAACTTCACGTTCGCGGCCCTGTTGGCTTGAAAGAACTCACTTCCGAAAGATGGATCATCTCGGGTCAGGGCCAAACTAGAAGCTAGGCACGCCCAATATTCAATTTTGCGCCACGCGCCATTGCGCCATTTTCTCTCGGATTTAGGATAAGCTTCTGGCACATGCAAATTCAGCTGGACCCTTCAAGACTAGATCGGCTTTTAAAATACATTTTCCTTCATCGTTTATCGGCGCGCCTTTTGATTGTTCTGTTGAGCATCCTTTCAACGTTGCTGGGGCTTCTTGCTCCGCTTTTTCAAAAAGATTTTTTAGATCAGCTAACTGGCATGACTTCAGATCTCAGCATCCCTATGATGCATACGGCATCGCCTTCCCTGCTTCTGGGTTTGAGTTTTTTAAGTTTGCTTCTCGCCCAGCTCTTCGTGCAAATCAATAATTACATCAGTGTGCGGGAAGCGCTTATTTTTCAAAAAGATCTTGGCGAAAAGATGTACCAGCGCACACTCTCTCTACGCACCGACACGCTCGCCGGTAAATCGGTGGGCGAACTTGTCTCGCTATTTGCTACTGACGTTCAAGGCGGCAGCATCCTTCTCGAACAGAGCCTCCCCGCCGGAGCTCTGATTTTATTCCCTCTCATTCTCACGCCGGTGCTGCTGATTTCAATTTTGCGGATTCCAGCAGCGCCAACGCTCACCGTTGTCCTCATTCTTGTCGTGTTTAACGCGATCATGGCTTATCGGCAGTCCCAGTTTTTCTTTCTTTTTAAACAGCTTGCTGCCGATCGCATTGGGGTTGTGAACGAGTGGGTGCAAAACATTCGCGCACTTCGAATTCTAGGATGGACCGATGCGTTCGAAGGAAAAATCAAAGACAAGCGCGAGGCTGAAACCTTCAATCGTGTTCGCATGGTAACTAACGGCCAAACCATGAATGCTATTGCTTCGACAATCACGTTTTTTATCAATGTCGTCGCCATGGCTTCGCTTCTGTGGTTGACCGACACAGCACTCACTCCAGGAAAAGTCCTCGCTATATTTTGGATTGTCGGCGTGTTTTTGATTCGGCCTTTCCGAATGATGCCTTGGTTTTTTACATTTATCATGGACGGCGTCACCTCCCTGAGACGGATGCAGGCGTTCTTTGGCATCGTCGATCAGAATGTCCAAAATCATGTTCAACGATCGCTGGATCTTTCGACAATCCCTAAGAGGCCTCAGATTGTCGTGCGTGGTCTCAATTTAGAAATTCAAGGACAAGTAATCCTGAGAAACTTAGACTTTGATATCAAAGACGGCGAGTTTTTTGCTGTGGTAGGAGCTGTTGCAAGCGGAAAATCGTCTCTGCTTTTGTCTTTCCTTGGTGAAAACGGCGCGAGCTTTGAAGAGTTCAAAGTAGGAAACGTTGATCTCGCTCCACTTTTGCCCAAAGAGCGAAAAAAGGTTTTTTCTTACGTCGCGCAAGATGGCTTTATAATGAGCGCACGCCTTCGCGACAACGTGGTTATGACTTATCACGCGGTTCACTCCCTTGATAAAGACATCAAAAACTCTCTACGAATTGCACAATTTGATATCGATGAAGAAGATGTACCTCTCGGATTAGAAACAGAAATCGGCGAGCGCGGCGTAAACCTTTCTGGAGGTCAAAAACAACGAGTGAACCTTGGGCGCGCTCACTACTTCACAAGACCTGTGATTTTACTGGATGACTGCTTAAGCGCAGTCGATGTAGAAACGGAGCGCCTTCTCATCGATCGTCTTTTAGGCGGAGCATGGCAAAACTGCACGCGAATCTTAGTCACACATCGCCTGTCGGTCTTGCAAAAAGTGGATCGAATCATGTTTTTAGAAGAGGGTAAAATCAAAGCCATTGGCTCTTATCAAAATCTCATCGAGACTTGCGGTGCTTTTAAAGAGTTTGTGCTCTTAGCTCCCAACAAGCCTCTTGAGAAAGAGAGCGCTCCATGAAAACTCCAGCCAAATCCTCTTACTGGGAAGACGAAATCCAGTTTACTGGAAAGTACCAAAAAACTGTCCTTCAAACTTTGTGGTGGGCCTATCGTGCTTACAAGGTGCCTTTGATTCTTTGCTTTTTGCTTGGTTTCGTAGGACGTTTTCTTTTGCTGGCAAATGCAAATCTTCTTGGTTATTGGGCCGACTCACTCTGCCATCAGCCTGATGGGGTTCCCGGAGTTTGTAAGCCCATCCCGACCTATCTTCAGGGATTGAGTAACAATCAGTTTATGCTCTTGCTTATGGCGCTGACGACCGTGGGATTTATCATGACTCTTTACTTTCGTATCGGGTTTTCTAGAATCTCCGCCAAAGCTGTGAGCCAACTCCACGACGAAGTTGTGCTGAGAACCTCGCGCTTTCCAATGTCTTTCTTTGACTCAACTCCGGCCGGCCGAGTTATCGTGCGTTTTTCTAGCGACTATGGAAATGTGTTTCGTCTTTTTGGAGGCCCGTTAGCTGAGTTCATTGCGATTATTTATGATCTCGCCGCCATGATCATCCTGATTTCTCTTGCGGGATGGATTTTTCTACCTTCCGTGGGAGTCATCGCTGTTTTTTATTACCTTGTGTACCGGGCGAACCGCAATCGCCTCAGGTTGGCTCGCCGAGACCTTTCGGTGAGCCGAGCGCCAGCAATTTCTCACTTTGCTGAGACAGCTCAAGGAGCCAGCACTATTAGAACATTCTTAAAGGAATCAGAATTCTTCAATCGATTCTCAAAACTCAACGACGGGTATTTGTCTCAACGCCTTCGGACCTCGACGTTGATATTTATGTTCTCTTATCAGATGAATGTTCTTACGGCCCTGCTCATGTTAACTACGGGAGTTCTTGCCTCTTATTTTTCGCACTCAAGCCTCATTAGCCTTGGCTCGGTAGGTGTTGCGTTTAGCTTTGTCGCACTCTCTGGAAACACCGTGCAAATGTTTTTTGAGTGGATGGCGCAATTTGAAGAAGCAATGGTTGGCGTGGAGCGACTTGATAACTATCTTAGAAAAGAAATTGAGCCAGGGCACGCTCTTCCAACCACGGCAAAATTTGCAACCAACCACTATCGGAGTTTTTCTCCGCCGGCACTCAACGCATTTCCACAGTTTACGGCGGGTGCTCCTGTCGTGGTTAAAGATCTTTGGTTTCGTTACAAACCCCATTTGCCTTGGGTTCTTAAAAACGTTCACTTTCAACTCACTGCGGGTGAGCGCCTTGGCATTATTGGGCGCACTGGCAGCGGAAAGTCGAGCCTGATCCAAGCGCTTTTTTATCTCTATCCGCTCAACCGCGGCGAAATTTCTGTGGGAGGCTTCACTCCGTTTTTTCCTGAAGGTGAGCGCGCCGCTCATTCTCATCAGGTGGATCTGTTTGCGTACAGAGAACTGATAGCCCTGATCACTCAAGATCCTGTTTTGTTTCGCGCCCCTTTACGCGAGAATCTCACTTTGAATCCAGCCATTACCGATGCTCAATGCCGTTCGGCCCTTGCGCGTGTGGGCCTGGGCCATTGGGTTGAGCAACTCCCGCTTGGGCTCCAACATCCCATCGAAGAAAAAGGGCGCAATCTTTCATCGGGTGAAAAACAATTGATTTGTATGGCAAGGTGCTTGCTACAAAACACGCCCCTTGTGATCATGGATGAAGCTACAAGCCAAGTCGACCCTCAGTCTGAAGAGATCCTCAATCGCGCGACCGAGGAAGTTTTTAAAGGACGTACGCTGATTATTATTGCTCACCGACTTAGTACTTTACGCATCTGCGACAAAGTGCTTTGGCTAGAAAACGGAGATGTCATGCAGTTTGGCCCGACAGATGCCGTACTTAAAGCGTTTCTCGAGACGAAAAACGCGGGCGATGAGCTTAAAAACGAAATCACATAGCGATGTCTAGGCACATTCAACTCCCGTCTCACCCGAGCAGCTCTTGTCAGAGATAGCTCCCCTCGTAAAGCATTTTGGTGCTTTGACCCAATCTCAACAACATAATGCCGATGTCAGGGAAGAGTTTGCCGTATTTCAGGATAGTAATGCTGGTCACTTTCAATGCTCTTACCAAAAACTGGATCAAGTGCTGGTTTTGCTTCAGACGAAGTCAAATGTACGGGCGAAAAGAGCCTTGGCGGATGGTGTAGAGTTTTCGTCGATTTTACCATCATCCAAGATGCCGACAACGGCGTTTCAAAACACATTTCTAAGTATGTGTCATCAGAAGGATGCGGTGGATAAGATTCCAACAATTCAGTAGGCCAGCCTCCATTTATTCGGTAGTATGGCCTCCGTGAGCACCGTTGTTATCATTTTTGTTTGTTTAGCCATCAATGCCCTCTTCTCTGCTATTGAAATCGCGTTTGTCTCGGTCTCAAAACCCACGCTTCGAGAACGTGTTCGCAAAGGCGATAAAGACGCCGTACTGCTTTTACGTTTGCGAGACAATCCCGAGCGAACACTTTCGATCCTGCAGACGGGAATCACGCTTTTTAGCGGCTTAGCTGCGGCCGTAGGCGGAGCTGGAGCTCAAGAAAGTGTGGCTCCGTATCTTCAAGACATTTTGCATACAACCCCAAAAATTGCCGAGCTCACATCGATGGTTGCCGTAGTTATTCCATTGACGTTTTTTAATGTTGTCGTTGGGGAGCTCGTCCCCAAGTCCATTGCCCTTCGGCACTCCTTGGGACTTGCCAGGTACTCGGCTCGGTGGATTATGGTTTTTGATCGAAGCATGCGTCCACTCGTTAATATGCTCGAGGGCTCAACACGACTCATTCTCAAGTTGATCTTAAGAAAAGGAACACAAAAAAGCACAGGAGCTGAGGAGCCGGGACCATCCCCTTTTTCTGTCGATATTGAGCATCTCACTCAACAGCACCGGCAGTACGTCATGAACCTCGTTAATATCGAAAAGAAAAAGATTCGCGATCTTTCTGTGGAGTGGAAAACGGTGATGTTTATCAAAACCACCGATAGCGAAGATGATATTGAAAAAATCATCCTTAACTCAGGCCATACGAGGCTTCCCGTAGTCGCACGCGAAAAAATCATCGGCCTCATCAATACAAAAGAATTTCTCAACCTAAAGTCTAATCCCGGAGCCCAGTGGGAGACAATCATCAGACCTGTCGTGCATTTGCCAGACACAACCCCCATCATTGGAGCTCTTCGGATCATGCAAGCAAGGCGTAGCCATATGGGCGTTGTCATTCAAGGAACGCAAGTGTTAGGGATCATAACTTTAGAGGATATTCTTGAAGAGGTGGTTGGGGATATCTACGACGAGGATGACGACGGACTTGTCAAACACCTCCTAGCCTCATCTAAAAAACGGGGCTAGGAGCGAGCCAGGTTATTCAAAAAGAGATTTTAAAACCTTCATTTTTTTATCATAAGCTGCCAAATGACCTTTGATGTTTTCTAAAGTCATAGTTTTATAATTGTCAGCAGCGCCCTGAGGCGGAGGCTTTACTCCAGCTAGAATTTCGATAGCGCCCTCATACGATTGAGCTAGAGCAGGAGGGAAAAGCTTTTCACGATTGAAGAGATGCCCATCCTGATCGGCGCATTTTTTGCGATTTTTGCTCGTGACAACTTTTGATTTTTTATAGGATTCAAGAGCGTCTTCGAAGTAACTCTTCTCACATGTCAAAAGCGCCGAAAGAGTTCCATAATAGGACTTTTTACTTTCTCCTCCAGCAAACACGCCTTGGTACTTCTGCAGAAGCTGCGCTTTAATCGCATCCGAGTACAGATCAGGTTGACTCATGAGAGAATTGACTTGGGTTAGAAACTCGCTTTTGAGCTGAACCGCAGGATCGACAGGCTGAGCTTGTGCCTGTGGCTGTTGCTGCTGGACCTGTTGCTGTTGTTGTGGTGGTACACTTTGCGGATTGCGGCCGTCAGGGTTTTGTGCCACCGCTTGAGGACGATTGTCTTGCTGAGCCACGTACAAGTCTTTGTTCATTGAAATATTCATGAATGAATTGAGCACGTACAGCCCTGTTACAAACACAGAACCTAACACGGGAGTCATAAAATGAAACTGAATTTTATTGTGGACTTTCGTAGTTAAAAACCAAAACGCACTACAAAGAACGAGGGATCCAACGAAAAAATAGAAAAATGTCGGAAGAAGGGCGCCTGTGACTTGCATCCAAGTTAAACTCATAAATTCTCCTTACTTTCAGCCTCTTCAGATGCTGACTCTTGTTGTGATTCTTTAGATTCAGAATTCATTGTTTTTGATCCGGAAACGGCTTTTGGATCTTTTTTAGAGCTGATTTCACGACCGGGCAAAGGAACAATATCAAGCTTTGCGAGATCGCGCGCGTTCCCACCAGGCTCGACTTTTCCAACAATGTCTTTAAGACTCATGACCCCAAAGTTTGTAGAGTCGGCAAAACCAGGAGAAGTATTCGACATAAGGATGACCAGATCTGACTCAAGGCGCCCTTTGAAAGCCGTTTCATACTGCGAGAGCATGTGGGGAACATCTGATCCAAACCAAAGAACTTCGCCTTTTCCATCTTTGACAAGCTCGCCATTGACTTCAAGATTCCAACGTTTGTTTTTAGCATCTTTAACAACATGAAATGTATCGCCCGAAGCGGCTTTGACCAAACGAACCACTGGCACCGCATATTCAGAAAATCTATAAAGAACGAGATCGTCCTTTTCTATGTGATTGCAAGCGTAGTAGTTGGAAGTGACTGTGTAGAGCTGGTCTTTTTCTAAGATCCCTGAAAGAAACGAGTCAGGCATGGACAAAGTGTATTTAGGCCCAGGGCAAGGCCAATTTGCAGCCTCACCGGGCGGAGGAAAATTGGCAACTGTCCCCCGATGAAATACGAACTGTTTGAGAATAACCCCTATACCCACCACGATCATGGCGCAGGCAAGGCCCACTGTGTACTTTTTTGAAAGTTTCGAGTCTGGCATGAATTCCTACTTTTGAAAGAGTCGACGCTCTCTCAATTTTGTTAATTCTTTGCCAACTTTCCAATGGGCCTAGGACCAGAAATCACTAAAAATATTGAGCTCAAAAATCAACGGCCAGCAAGCCCAAAGGTGGGCGGCTCAAAAACGCTCATCTGTTTCACGGCACGATAAAGATTCAATCGCCCTCCACTCACTGTCAATTTGAGAGGCTCAAGCACATCTACCGTGCTCAGCAAAACCTGTTTTAACTGAAGAGCGGCCAGCGCGGGATGATCTTGATAGTATTGGGCAAATCCACGGCTTGCAGCACTATGCATGAGAGCCACAGCGCCAGCTACGTGAGGAGTCGCCATTGAGGTCCCAGTCAGTTCGCCGTAGTTCCCACGCGGAAGACTAGAAAAAATGGCAGTCCCTGGCGCCCCAAGGTCCACTGACTTAAGCCCAAAAGCCGCACCCCGATTTTTCTCATCGGTTTGAGTGGTATTAGTTACCGAGATAACATAGTCGCTTTGGCAACCTGTGGGAACATCACCCTTAACATCGACATCAATATTAAGGTTGGCCGTCGCCGCCGCTGATAAAATTCCGTACTCTCCCATTTTATTGTAAATGTCATTCCAATCGATGTACTGAGCACTCATGCAATCGGCATAGTCGACACCAAAGCTAGAGTTGGTCACGACAATGTTAGCACCGAGCATCCCTTTGCTTTCAATCCAAAGTTTTTTCATACGAATGACATAGCCATAGGCTTTAGCGACGACTGAAAAGTTCCCAGAAGATCCAGCAACAAACATGATTTTAGCATCCCAATTGATCCCAGTAACTCCGATGCCGTTGTTTCCACGAGCCCCTGCAATCCCAGCAACATGGGTTCCGTGAGCATCAGGTTTAATTTCACCGTTGTCCGAAAAAACATTCCAGCCATTGACATCATCGACGTAACCATCGTTGTCATCATCGATGCCATTGCCAGGGATTTCGTTTTTATTGACCCAGAGATTATCGACAAGATCAGGATGGGTGATATCCATACCGCCATCAACAATAGCAATCACAGGATCTTGATTTAAAGCATTGGGCCCGCCCTTTGAGATGTCCCACGCATTGACAGCATCGATGTTGCCAATGGGACTTCCCGACGACAAACTCCACTGCCGAACGTAGCTCACGTCATTGGGAATGCTTGCTCGCATCTTTACTTCGTAATCTTGAACAACCGACGTCACGCCCGAGAGCGAGCGAAGACCTTGACGCAAACGAGCCCCATTGTCGCGAGTCGCCGGTGCCTTCACCAAATACATATTGAGCTCTGGGATCAGCACTTCCACTTTCATGTGTCTGAGCTGCGAGCTCGAAAGCGCTTGATCTGCAGAAGCCTTATCTTTGAATCTCAGAATGAGATCTTTAGAAGCCGCCTGGGCCAGAATTGCACAAAAGAAAACCGATAGAAAAACAACCTTGTTTATCATAACTCCCCCTCCATGTGCGACACCAATCAAATTCCCCTTCAATTGGATTGCACTAACCAAAACGGTAAGAGGTTTCTTGCCCTTGGTCTAGAGAATATTTATTAGAAATAATTATGTGAGGGATGAGATAGGAAACAAAGGATTGTTATGTAACGAAAGCCACTGACGGCACCAGCATCGGCACCAGCATCGGCACCAGCATCGGCACCAGCACCAGCATCGGCACCAGCACCAGCACCAGCATCGGCACCAGCACCAGCACCAGCATCGGCACCAGCACCAGCACCAGCATCGGCACCAGCACCAGCACCAGCATCGGCACCAGCACCAGCATCAGCACCAGCATCGGCACCAGCATCAGCACCAGCATCAGCACCAATATCAGTATGAGTATTAGCTCAGACTCCCATCACATTTATCAACCGTACTGAGGATGTAACTTAGTGAAAGCGTCACCCATGTCCCTAAACTATTTTGTTACCTAATGTACCTGAACTTTCCTCACTGTACCAAAACTGTACGTACTGTACTGATGCTGAGGCTGAGGCTAAAGCTGATGCTGGTGCTGGTGCTGAGGCTAAAGCTGATGCTGATGCTGATGCTGGTGCCGATGCTGGTGCTAAAGCTGAAGCTGAAGCTGCCAGTGCCCCAACCCGAGCCACATTCCAATTTTTCTATATTCAATAAACCTATCCCGTTTGGCAAATTGGTTGAAGAACAACATCACAAAGGGGAAATAAATGTCGATCTCAAATTGGTATTCAGAAAATAGAAAACGTCTCAAAGTACCTGCCATCTTTTTTCTACTCAGTGCGAACTTAGTGATCTTTCAAAACTGTACCGCTGTCAAAACCGCGATCTTCGTTGCGGCTCCGGAGAAGGCCTACGCTATGGCCGTTGGTTCACAGCCCGGCGCTGATACCGGTGGTCCCCATGAAAGGGATAGCGATGATGATAGAGACAGTCGCGATCCCGCGGTTGGAACCATTCGTGGCGATTGGGTTCGTACCACTGATGGCTGGTCTCCCCGACAGGGAGCCATTACGCCTGACGGGAAAGTTCGAGTTGGAGATGATTGGCTTGATAAAGACGACTATGTCGAAATCACAGAAGGGCAACATGTTCCCGCAAGAGAGGCTGTTAGAGAGGCTGTGACGATGGACCGTCTTGGCGCAAAAATGACTCCATGTGGTCGCGAAATCTCCAATCGAGCTAATGAAGAGAGAAGAGCAGCGGATCGCGCGAAACACTCGATGCTCATGGATTTGTTTTTTAAGGTGACCGGACTAACTCAAGAGACATACGCCAAAGCTCCCCCTTGTCACTGCAAAGTTGTACAAGGAGTACGCGCCTCTGCCCCACCACCACGTAGCGAGGCTCCTGTTCACACTTGCTCGGCCACTGAGTATTTCAATGCTCGGCGAGACGTTCTGTTTCACCCTATGGGAGCTCTTGATCACTGGGAGCGTTTTGGTAAAGACGAAGTTTTCCAAGGGAAATGCCGACCTACCGTTAACTATGATGCGTGCACTGGTTTTGAATATCGCGATCGAAGAAAGGACGTCAAAGCTCACGGTATGGGCGCCATGGAGCACTGGTTTAAGTATGGAATCAACGAAGGATGGATTGGAAAATGCCGACCTACCAACGAGGGATTTGAACCTGGAGAACGCGATGCCCGCGACAACCCTGCGCCTGCACAAGTTCCTCGCGCCGGAACTCGCATGACAGGCAAGGGATTTTTCAAAATCCCGCCTAATTATTACTTCGCTAACGAAGCTGGTACCAGCTGCGTGTTCACTAGCGAGGCCGACTACCGAAAGGCCAACCAAACAGGAAACGCTCCACGAATCGTCGAATTAAGACCCATTGGACGCGAAGATGGCCGATGTCCTTTAAATATGGTTATTCATTAAGTCCCGAATAGGCGCCTTGTGAGCCCCCCTCACTGGGCGCCTAAAAATTCCGCGATCTGAGTTTTCATAATTTGCCAGCGAGACGGCCCCGCAGAACTCGCATCAATAAATAGGTGATGGAACTTTACTTTGTCTGGTGCTTTTGGAAAGACAACAATCTTCCATGACTTCGGCGCCACACTTAAAATCTTTTTTGAGCCCACGAGTTCGTCTCTTGAATCTAAAAAACAAAGCGTTGGGATTTTTGTCACAGACCCAAAATCAGTAAGATCATCCATTCCACAAAAAAGCGCTCGATAGGCGTTTTTGGGAGTTTGCCGATGAGCCCGGTAGCGAGCTCCATTAATGCTCGGAATCCAAATCCATGGAAGGTGCTCAATCAAAGGTTTTACAGCAAGCACATGATTGCGCACACGAACAGCAGGCGCTAGCAAAATCATTTTTGTGAAATGAGACTGGCGCACTTTCATAAACTGTAGGGCTACGACCGCTGATACAGAATATCCAAGAAAAAATAGTGGCAGACCTGAAGCTCGCTCCTCGGCGAGCTCAAAGGCCAAAGAAAAATCTGAGAGCCAGCGATCCAGCGAGGCCTGCTTAAAATCCTGATAGGTCGCTAGCTTCCCGTGTCCGTGGAGTTCTAGAATCAAAACATGATAGCCAAGCTCACTGAGGTAGTGCCCCAGCTCACCCATCTGATCGGGTCTGGCATTCAAGCCATGTCCAACAACAACGACTCCACGGGCTTGTTTTTTTGACTCAATCCAGATGAGATCTTTCAGAAAGCGCCTCCAAGGACTCCATTTTACAAAAAAAAACCTGCAAGGACAATCCTTGCAGGTTTGAAACGGTCTTAAACCAGTTGAAGTTTACTTAGTTCCGATGCGCATTGAATAGAAAGAGCGCCAAACGAAAACCATCCCTACCAAAGTGAAGAGAAGCGCTAAAATGATATGGAGGTTTGATCCTTTTGAAATTTCAACAGCAATTTCTGCCGCCAAAAGTCCAAAAAGAGTTGTGAACTTGATGATCGGATTTAAAGCCACCGACGCTGTGTCTTTGAATGGATCACCGACAGTGTCACCTACGACGCAAGCATCGTGAACAGGAGTTCCTTTTTCTTTAAAATCCACTTCGACAAGCTTTTTAGCATTGTCCCAAGCGCCACCGGCGTTCGCCATGAACATGGCTTGAAACAATCCAAAAGTCGCAATGGAGATCAAGTAGCTGGCGAAGAAGGTCGGAGAGTAAAACGCAAACGCGAGAGTCAAAAAGAAAACCACACCAAAGATGTTGATCATTCCAAGCTGTGCAAACTGAGTACAGATTTTAACAACCTGTTTAGAGTCGGCAACAGAAGCTTTTTTGACGGAGCTATCAAGTTTGATATTCTTTTTAATGAACTCAACGGCTTTGTAAGCACCAGTGGTCACCGCTTGAGTTGAAGCCCCAGTAAACCAGTAAATCACCGATCCACCGCAGATCAATCCCAACAAAACTTGAGGATCAATCAAATCCAGCTTCAGGTTGAGCAGGATAATGATCGAAAAGATCATTGTTGTTGCACCAATAACCGCAGTTCCAATCAACACTGGCTTGGCAGTTGCCTTAAATGTGTTACCGGCGGAGTCGTTCTCTTCAAGATACAATTTTCCACGCTCAAAATCTGGTGAAAACCCGAAATCTTTTTTAATTTCGTCCTTGATCCCAGGAAGAGATTCAATCTGAGAAAGCTCAAACACCGATTGCGCGTTGTCTGTCACAGGACCATAAGAGTCAACTGCGATAGTCACTGGTCCCATACCCAACATTCCGAAAGCCACAAGACCAAACGCAAACACGGATGGATGGATCATGATGGTTCCAAGTCCCATATCACTCACGATATAAGCAACAGCCATCAAACCTGCGATCGTGAGACCTTTCCAGAAGGCACTGAAGTTCCCGGCAACAATCCCTGAAAGAATGTTCAAAGAAGCGCCGCCCTCACGAGAGGCCTGAACCACTTCATGGACGTGCTTAGATTTAGAAGAAGTGAACACTTTAGTAAGCTCAGGGATCAAGGCAGCAGCAATCGTTCCGCAGCTGATGATTGAAGAAAGTTTCCACCACATTCCGTCTGGCATTTGCTCAAGCATGTAGTAGCTCACAACGTAGGTCACAACGATAGAAAGAAGAGACGAAACCCAAACAAGAGAAGTCAGCGGAATTTCAAAATCGAAATGATCTTTAGTGAGAAATTTCGCGCGGCAAACCACATTGTTGATTAGGTAAGCGCCAATAGAAGTCAAAATCATGAGAATCCGCATGGCAAAAATCCATACGATGAATTTCCCTTGAAGGTCTGCTTGACCAGGAAGAGCTTGGCGAGAACCATCGGCTCCCATTGTGAATCCAACGGCCAAAATAATGAAGGTGATAAGAGCTACGCCTGTAACGCCGTAAGTTTCAAAACCGTCAGCTGTGGGCCCAACAGAGTCACCAGCGTTGTCACCGGTACAGTCTGCGATAACACCAGGGTTCCTAGCATCGTCTTCTTTGATTTTGAAAACGATCTTCATAAGGTCAGAACCAATGTCAGCAATCTTTGTGAAGATGCCGCCGCACACGCGAAGGGCCGAAGCTCCTAAAGACTCCCCGATGGCAAATCCGACAAAGCAAGATCCTGCAGACTCAGGTGGAACTAAGAGCAAGATGATGATCATCATGATGAGCTCAACGCAAATCAAAACCACACCAATAGACATCCCAGCTCTGAGCGGGATCTCCATAACAGGATAAGGTTTATTTTTAAGGGATGCGAAAGAGGTTCGGCTGTTGGCGTAGGTGTTCAAACGAATTCCAAACCACGCTACAGAGAAAGATCCCAAAATCCCAAGGACCGACCACATTAAGATGAGGAGGACACGATCAAAGCTCAAGCCGACAAGAAAACCGAAATAAAGGACAATACAAGCGCCGATAAAGACCTCAAGAAGGATCAGAAGCTTGCCCTGTTGAAGAAGATAGGTTTTACAAGTTTCATAAATCAGATCAGAGACCTCTAACATCGAACGGTGCACAGGCAGGTTTTTGATGGTTGTAAACTCCATCAGACCAAATAAAATCCCGAGGATGGCAACGCCAAATCCCGACCATAAAAGTGTCTCCCCAGACACTCCACCCAAGTTGGGGAAAGTCACATTGAGCGCGGGAAGCACAATGGCGGCTTCATTCGCGAGGGCCATGGACCCAAACAAAAAAGTGGCCACAAGGGCCGAGAAAACTTTGATCATGCATTGCCTCTTTTTTCGATATTTTAACGGGCGAATAACTTTCGCCACTATTTAATATAAGGGGCTGTTTTAACGAATAATGGGGGCGGAAGTCAAAAGGGCATTTGGCGGATCCCAGGTAGCGCTGCTTTGCGCTAGAGTCGTTTGCACAAATTCTCAGCGTCGCCGGCGATCCTTTGTTCACCGATGTTCCTAGTGAATCACTCCCCTCGGTGCTATGGCATTTGTCAACCGAGGAAAAACATGAAAACGATCTTCACAACACTCTTCATCTTAGGCTCAAGCCTTCCAGCCCTTGCCTCCACTTATCCAGATTTGGGAACCATCTGTACCCAAGATCAGCCCAATGGAATTGCTTATCTGTTCAGCACCGTTACTTTCAGTGGACCCACGCTCTCAGACAAAGTGAATAACGGCGCCCAGTTCAAAGTTCTGGGCTATGAGGACGTCGAATACGAAGGTGAGACGAAGGAAGGCATTCGCCTTTTGCTTCTCTCCAATCCCCCGGGCACAAGCTATCCCTATGATTGGGCCGTTCCAGGGAGCGTTCTCTGGGATTACTCTTTTTCATTTGACTGTATAGAGAATCGCGATTCTTTGTAGCCGAACCCGGTGCAGTCCCTGATGCCGCGCCTGATTCAGTTGGCGGCGGGCTGTTGACCGACATCTGACAGTGCCCCAATTCGAGACTCGAAAGGTCTTTCTAAGCTCAGAGTGCAGTCAAGTGTCGAAGTAAGTACGAGGATTTTCACTTGTGCTGGTCCTCCCTTTCAACAACGCAGACTCTGATGAACCGAATGAGTGTCAGTTTGGATTTCGCAGTGGGATTGACGTCAAGATGTGGGACCTAAAAATCGGGCCTCAGTGAGACGTATCAAATCAACACGGTTTTCTCGTATCTTAGGTTTTGTGAATTCAGTCCATAGTGCTACAATATTTCTGTAGGGGTGGTACTTTGAGGATTAAAGCGTTCTTATATATTTTTGCCATTTTCTTTGTTCTAGGAACGACTTTTCAAAATTGCAGTCGCAGCTCTCAAACTGTTTCTAATTCCGCAGAACCTGAACTTACTAAAAAACTGGGATCGCAAGCGCAATCCGTAAGCGGTGGTGGCGACGGAAGTTTTTATGATGGCAAACTTCACTACTACGCGGTGAATCCTTCGGTTTGTAAATCTGTCGGTAAGAATGATCAAATTGTGGCCTCTGAGATTGTTAAATCTAATGGAACTTTCCAGCTAGTAAGCAATGATTGCAAAACCCGCGAAGCTACGACAGTCAATCCCTCTGATTTCAGACTCAAAAGTATGAACAATCAATTCTTTGTTTACGAGGGGCGTATTTATGAATACCGTGAAGAATACCCGAAAGTAACGGTGGAGGCGACCGACCGTGTGATCGCCTACTGTCAGGGTTCTTATGAAGATCCTAAATCGGGTTTGAAAACCACAGTCGACGGCCTTGTGCGAGACTCTCGCATGATCGAAAACGCCAGTTTCAAACGTGAATTCAATTATGTGATCGAAGCTTTTGTCTATGGTCCACGGCCTGTCCTCGAGGCTTTTGACGCCTCAAAAATTGTTCACTACAAATTCGGAGCTCGCGATGACCTTCGTCACTCTGAGAAAGTTTTGGTGGCATGGCAGAGAATGAGTCGTGTTAGCTTCATGCCTGATACAACCAACGAACTTCAGGAGTTTTTGAGCCTTGCGATACTTAAGCCAGATTTTTATAAAAGCGGAACTCAAGGAGAGCTATTGACCGGGTATATGCTGGTGCCAATGGAAGGAACCCAATCTTTTTTTGCGTACTCAAAGTGTGTTAACAACTTGTAATACTTCAAAATGAGTTTTTGTCATGACCGAAAAATTTACTTCAGAATTTGCTAATAAAGTAAATCAGTGGCTTGTCGACGGTCAGGTGCTGACGGCGCGAGAGCATCTCATGGCCGCGCGTTTGAATCACTTGTCTCGCCGTTTGACATTGGAGTTTGCAACCCTCTGTCGACGGGCTGGATTGAACGATCTTTGTCTGCGGGCCTTGGCTCCCTACATACGTCCCACAAAACCTACTGATCCTGCAACGGATCTTGAAATCGTCGAGTACGCAACCGCACTGTCTCGTATCGGTTCCAATAGAGAGGCTCTGCAGCTCCTTTTGTCTTGCAAGGACGTAAATTTACCTAGGATCCAGTGGGTTCGCGCGAATATTTCAGTGACAGAGTGGAACTACTCCGAAAGCGTCAAGAGTCTGAAGGCCTATCTTAGTGCCATTGATCCGGTCTCCTACGAGGGCATTGTCACACGAACCAACATTTGTGCCGGTCTGATTTTTCTAGAAGAGCTTACGGAAGCTGAGATTGAGATTCAGAAGCTTCTCGTGCAATGCTCTGAACGCCAGTGGACGCGGATGAAGACAGGGATCCAAATTCTGGAAATTGTATTGAACTTCACTAAGGGCGATCATGGCAAAACCGCGAAGTTGATTGACGCCTTAGACGGTGGCTTCTCTCGCCTTGAAGATAGGTATCAAAGACTTATCCTGAAATGGCGAGCTGTGAACAACCTGATGCAAAAGCGCGACCCAGAGGCTCTGCAAGAAATGGCGGCGGCAAAGAGAATTTGGACGCGATTTTGTGGCTAAAGACTTTCACATGCGCAAAGCCACTCGTAGCGCGACTCAGCCCGACCAGTTTCTTGACCTGACCAATGGGAGCATCCAGGGAAGAGGTCCCCTTGGAATCGCATTTGGAAAGGGCCTCAATAAACTGTTGTTAGTGCTACTGGAAGACTTCTATCGACCTGCAACTATTGGCCGCATCTTTTCATCTCTTTATCCTGAAGAAAATTACTTCCCACGAGAGACGCCCTTGAGAATCCACCAACTTATTTTTCGTTTGCGCGCCTGGTTTCAAAAGCAAAATTTACCCATTGAGATTCATGAGCTCAACGGGCTATTTAAAGTTTACATATTAGAGGGTTTTGCAGTTAAGCTCCCTGTTGGTGAGCAGATCTATAAATTATCGTCAAAAGAACTGCAGCTCAATCAGATAAGAGCAACATTTGGACTGCAGCAGTTTAATATTCCCGACGTCACACGCAGCCTAGGACTTTCCGCTGAGACGGTGAGGTTGATCCTCAACTCTGGAATTTCCAGCAACCGCCTCAAAAAAACGAAGCAAGGCAAGTCCGTCTCCTACCAATTCCTAACGTGATCTAGTGGCACTCTTGGTTCAGGACCGCTGCTTTCTTTGCGGGCCAGCTGCTGCTGGCGCTGGCTTGCCACATCTGAACATTGTCAAAAGAGCCAGAGCCGTTAGAAACCGCTAGAGCCAACTGCGTTTTGGGAATATCCAGGCTTGCAGTTTTGGGAGCATAAAGCACACAGCCGTTACTGAGCTGAATGAGTGTCTCCCCGTCGGCAACTTCCACTAGAGCCGTGTACCACGTTCCTTGCTGAAACTTGAATGCGACTTGATCTCGCGTCGTTCGAGCGGGAACCTCTAGCTCAAAACCCGAAGGCGTGGCTCGCGCGGCAAGGAGGTGGAGATGATCTCCAGAAGCGTGGGTACGAAAACTCATCCCGACTTCATCTGCGCCTGAAAACCGAAAAGAGTAAAGAAACGCAAGATTAGTCGCATTAAAACTGCGAAGTAAACTGGACTGGTGACCTCCCGAATTGGTAGCAGTGACAAAGCTCTGAGCTAAATTCCATATCCCGTTGGGATTCCACTCACTAGCTAGATTAGAGGAGGAGAAATGGTCACTGAAAATTTGATTTGCGACAGTCGTTAAAAGGGGCTTAAGAGTTGAAGAGGTTGTAGGAGTCGACATTGGAGTAGGTGTTGGTGTCGCCGTAGCCGTTGGAGAAGGCTTTGGCGTCGGGGTCGGAGTCGGGGTTGGCGTCATGGTCTCAGTCAAAGGATCAGTATTAGAGGCGACATTCTGCTCAAGACGAAGTGGCTCCTCCGAAACGCTCGGTGTTTTTTCGCAATTTTGAAAGCAGAGAATCAAAGGACCTGCCAATAAAATAAAATAACGTGATTTGTTCATATCCCCTCCTCTCACTAGAATAGGAGATCTCAAAAAAACGACGGCTTACAAAATTTTGGTTTCAGAATGAGACACTCATGAACCAAAAAAATGTAAGTCTCTGAGGCCTCCTGAATCGAGTATTCTTTTAAGAGTTCAGGGGGGGCAGATGTTCAATATATTAAGCGTACGTCACCTATTTCTTCTATTGATTCCTTTCACGTGGGGATGTTCGTCTTCTTTTGATCCAAACAAGGATTCCGATGGGTCTGCTACTCTTGCAGCCGTAAATGTATCCCCAGGAGAACAGAGATACCTTGAGGGCAAAGCCCTTTACGAAAAGCACTGTGCCGATTGTCATGAGTCATTTGAGCAATCAACCAAAGTCGGAAAATCAGCTGCGACAATCCTTTGGGCTCTTAACAACGTGCCTACTATGAAGGCCAGACCCGCAGACCTAGAAGGCGTTACTCCTGATATTATAGAGGCCATTGCAACGGCTCTTAACTTCGACCGCATCGGTACATGCGATGAAAAGAATGTTGTCGGTAACTACCAACTTTCCAGATTGACAGGACCAGAATTTACAAACGCGGTAAATGATATCCTAGGAACTAAAATTCAGTCCTTAGTGCTAACAGAAACGGCGACTGACGTTTATAACTTTGATCACAACTCAAAATTTCTTCGCTTTGATTCAAATCGTTACGTCAACCTTTCCGATTTTTTGACATCTTCGATTGCCGCCGCTCTGGATTCGACGACTTCAAACCCTGCAAAAACGCTGTTGAATTGTGGGGCTAATAATACCCAATGCCTCACAGCAGGTACTGCGGATTTACTCTACAGAGCTTTCCGTCGGCCCGTAGAGCCTGCCGAAGTGACAAGATTTTCAGCTTTGATTTCTCAACTTCAGGCTGTCGGAGCAACATTTCAAGAAGCCACCACCGAGACAGTGCGAGCGGTTTTTCTCTCCTCAAGCTTTCTGTTTAAAGACTTTGGAAATAATGAGTCTCAAATGACTGCTGAAACTCAACTGAGCAGTTACCAAATCGCAAGCCGTTTGTCGTTCTTTTTATGGCAAAGTGTCCCTGATACTGAGTTATTGAATCTCGCTAAATCCGGTCAAATTCTAAAACCCGAGGTTGTCAAAAGCCAGACAGCACGACTGCTCCAAGATGTTAAAGCCCGTCGTTTTATTAAGGCCTTCCTCATGCAGTGGGGAGACCTTCGCCTGATCGCAGCCAGTCTTCCCGAAGGTATGACCGAAGAAGTGCGCAATTCTCTCATCGATGAGTCTGTCGCATTTTTTACAGACCTCATCCAGAGCAATAAATCTGTTGAAGCTTTTGTGAACGCCAATGAGACTTATATCAACGATCCCCTAGCAGTCTATTATGACCTGCCTCTTCCAGGTTCAAATCAGGTGACCAACGTGAGTTTAAATGGTTCTCCTCGCTCAGGCTTTTTAACTCAAGGAAGTTTTTTGGCCTCTCACAATTTTCCGACGTCCCGAGGGCAATGGGTCCTCTTATCGCTGATGTGTCGAAATAAAATGCCAAGACCCCAAAATATTCCTGACCTTAATGATACAACAAGCACCCAGCCTCTGGACTTTAGGCAGCAGCTCACCATACACGCCTCTTCGCCTAGCTGTCGGGGTTGCCATGTTGAAATGGATCCGATTGGTCTTTCTTTAGACAACTTTGATTGGAATACCGGCGTATTCAACAACAAATATCCTAGGACCACGGAGTTTCAAGAGCGATATCCCCTTGCTGCAGGCAAGGTCGTTAACCCAAGTGGAATTCTGGATGGCGTGAGTTTTAGTAATGCCAAAGAGATGACGGCGATCCTAGCTAAAAAGCCAGATGTAAAGTCCTGCGTGACTCAGAAACTTGCGAGCTTTGCTCTAGGACGATACCTTAAAGATAAAGAGTTTTGCGCCGTAAATTCGCTCGCCTTCTCAACGATGACATCAACGACAGGACTTCAAGATGTCATCTATAAGATCGTCACCAGCAACTTATTTTTTACAAATCCCAAGGGGGAATAGCATGTCGGACTTCAAAGACAAAAAAATCTTGCGCAGACACTTTCTCCGTGGGGCTGGTTATACTTTGGCGTTGCCGGTGTTAGAATCCCTGACTCCATTTGCAGCATCGAGTGCATTTGCAGATACGCAGCCCATTAACTTTGTCTCTTTTTATTGGGGCAACGGATCTTACGTAAAAAACAACTTCATATTTCCCACAGGCTCTGGTGGAAAAACCTGGACCCTTCCTCAAGGCCTCAACCGACTTGTTGATCACAAAAATGATTTGATCATTTTTGAAGGATTGAGTGCTCCCTCTCTAGGAGGCGGTGCCCACTCCGATGACTCTCAAGCCTTTCTTGCTGGTCCAAGCACAGGTAAAAACTCCACCCTAGATCAGCTTTACGGAAAAAAATCAAATGGAGCATTTCGCACCATCTATGCTCAGTCCCAGCGCTCCCCCAAGGGCGATGAATACGGCGCCCTTAGCAGAGTTGATGGCAGTCACGCCAACCCAGCAACCACCTCCAAAGAGCTTTTTGAGCGAATTTTTGTCAATGGACCTGGAGGCCAAGTTAACTCCAACGATCCTGGAGCCGCAAAATTAAAATCCATGAAGACAAAGCTATTGGACGTACTCCTCGACGATGTCAAATATTACAAAACAAAAAAATTGGGAGCCTCAGATCAAATTCGGCTCGACGAGTACCTCACCTCCGTGGAAGAAATTCAGCGCAATGTTACTTCAAACATCGACTTTGGAGCCTCTTGCCACAAGCCAGGTTCCGCCGCTTCATCAGGCGACACCGATCCCGATGCCTCAGGAGTCATAGAAAAGCGTGTGGCGAACTACATTGATATCATTGCAACCTCCATGCAGTGTGGAATCTCTCACTCAGCGGCAGTGATGATGTGGGGCTGCAGCACTTCTAACGTGCGCGCGATCCGCGATTTAAAAAACTTAAAAGTGAGTACTAACGAAATTGAAACCCATACGGCATCTCACGCCTCAGGCAGTGGCCATCAGGCGGCAACTGAGTGGAACCAATTCCAAGCTGCCCAGTTTATCACGCGGGCCAAAGCTACGAGTATGGCAAATGGCTCTTCGTTATTTGATTCCCTCCTGTTCATGTGGGGATCAACAACGGCGGAAATGGGCCATAGCAAGAAAAACTGTCCGATTTTCCTGAGCGGCAAAGCCAATGGAAGCCTGACTCCATTTCTTGGAACTCACTACAAATACCCAGTGCATTTTAAATTTGTCGGTGGCGGAGGAGATTTTGAAACTTACTACGCTGACGAAACACCTCGAGAAAACGTCTTGCAAGCAGTTTCAGATATTTTAGGCCTTGGCTATTCAGTTCCGTTTCCCGAAGCAAGTAAAGGCCGGAGAATAAAAATATTCTAAAACTTATCACCGGGCGCGTGAGGCGCTCGCCAGTGTTCGAATCACAAATTTTCGAATGTCTTCGACAGCCGTTGGCTGCGAAGAAGCTGGATCGGCCTGAGCTAGCTTCTCAGAAATGATTTTGGTGATACTCTCCACAGATTCTTGCCCATCAACAAGACTCAGAATGACATTTTGAAATTGAAGGCTCATGACCAAATCTTCCATACCCGGAAACACAGGTATAGCTATCTGCGTGTCCTGCAGCCAGGGCGACTCCGTTAACCAAAGGTTGGTTAAATCCTCATTGTGTTCTCTGGCCTGGGATTTTTTTTGCGCGATAAAGCAGACAACTCTTTCAATGCGTTTATGCCCATCAAACGGAGAATGCATGTAGGGCAGGTCCTGACAATCGGACTGCAGGATTTCAAAGCCTAACTTTTCGACTTGCCAGAGCACCTCTTCGGGAGTCGCTGGCAGGGAGCGGCCTTTAAACATCAGAGGCCCACTATTAAACCACATCCCCCCAACAGGTAAAAGTCGATGGATTTGGCGAACTGTTTTATCTAGCTCATTTGAAATGATATCTAAAAACCAATCTGTCACGACGAGATCAAAGCTTTCAGGTTTAAATGCATCTTCATGGAAATCTGTAAGTACAACCTGAAACCTTTCGGTAGCCCCTTTAAGAGCCGTCAATTGATGTTTGATCACCACCGAATCAAGATTTATTGGCAGTTCTGGAAACTCACAGATACTGATTTTCTGTCCTGCTGTTAACTTGCGAGCTACTGACGCCAGCAGTGGGTTGATCTCCGTGGCAACTGTCCACTGAGGCTTAGCTCTTTGATGCCATTCATAAGGAACTCGAGCCGCGCCTGATCCACAAAACAAGGCATTGGTCAGGGAGCTCGAGTGCCATTGAAGAAGCCTTTCTACGGTCGCAAGGCACTCTGATTCCCCCCAAGACCAGTCGCGGAAAATATTTCCATACTGTTGCAAGAACTCCTGCTGATCCCGAGCTTCAATACTTCCAAACAAACTTTGCAGAACGTCATCTTGCTGATGCCGAAAAGGCAAAAGACTCTGAAACGTCCCATGTTGAAGTTGAAAACCTTCTTTTAGAGTTTTCAATCGTTGTCTGGTGAGCTTCATCAACTGAGGCTGCTTCAGGAAATGATCCACCTCAGAGATTCTTGATTCAAGGCCCAGATGAAGATTTTGCGTTTGGCTCTTCCAACTCCGAAGAGTTTCTTGAAAGTGCAAAAACACACAAGGAACCTCAGCAAATGAATTGATCTGAAATTCTGGTTTCAAAACTTTTTTTAAATCTTCCAATGCAACCCCCACTCATTCAAAGTACAGCACAGAATGGCTTTCAAATCACGAGAGAACTTTAGCGCGGCGAGACCCTGCCATAGTGGGAGAGTCGTGGAGAATCCGGGGGCAACAATTTTTTTGTTGTCCCCATTTTCCATCACTCTTCCACGCGCCTCCGAAACTTCACAAAATACCATCGCCCCAAAGTATTTCCGATCTAAATAACTCAAAAAAACTAAAGCAAAAAATTGACTTTTTCAGAGGGAAAAACTATAAAAAACACACCGTGAAAAACGAAAATCTCTTCTCCAAAGAACAGCAAAAAAACTTTAATCGCACCTCCCACGGAGGCACTCTTTCTCAAGGAAAAAGAAAGACAGCAAGACCGCTTGCGCCCAATAAATTCCATCACGCTGTCTTAAAGTCCGACAAAGCCCAGCTGACTCGCTACCAAGCAGTAATAAGTTCTTATCTCCAAAAATACGCAAAGAAAAACTTCGTAGAAATCTTCCGGACAGCAGTGTGGGAAACCACATCCATTTTAGATTTAGATTCAAAAGAAAAGACCTGTACAAGAACTTCATTAGAGCTGCGACAGGGCAGATCGCCTCGTACATGATCAAAAAAGTGAATTGCGCTAGTCACTTTTGGACCGAAACTCTATTCACACGGGTTCTTAAGACATCATTTGAGAATTGGATCTTGAAGAACTACCTGCATGCCAATGAGGTCGAGAGAAAGTTTGGTTACGAGGCTCGCGAAGAAGTCCGGGAGTCTGGTTTGCGTTTCATCTTTGAGAGCACTGCTTGATGTCCTCAGTTCCTTTAGTCGTCTTCGCGCGCATCCTTTCGAAATGGCCTCACGCTCGGGCGGCCCCTGTTAAACATCCCACCTCCAGTGACAATTTTGCGCCTTTTTTCAAGGCCAACGGGCCTAACCACACTCCTTGAAGCCCCTCATCTGGCCCTCATTTTGCTAAGTTATCACTCAGCGAGGTGCAAATGAAAATTTTCGGTAAAACTCAAATCGTACTCACAGTCCTCACAATCGCAGCTTCTGGAATGTTACTTCCGGGCTGCACCGATGGTGAAGTTCTCGTAGGAATTGCAGCTGCAACTGGTGGATTTCTTACTGGGAGTGCTCTTGCAAACCAAAATAATCAATATAGCCCCCCACCTTGCCAACCGCGACCCGTTCAGCACAGACGCTGTCATTATGAGCCTGGATATTATGGCCCTGTCGAAGAATGTAAAGTCTGGACTAATGACAGCTGTATCGCTGCAAGTGACGTAACCAACATCACTATCGATCCAGGTTACGTCGCGCAGTTGCTAGATATTTCAAAAGACAAAGCCGAAGACTTCCTAGTCATCATGCAAGAAATCAACGACAAGAAAATCTCAGCAAGACATGGTTTTGCACAGATGGGTTACAACCCTGACGAGCTCGCGGCAGCCGTCCTTGATACAACAGGAAACCGACTTGTCGGCTCTCGTCACATTGTCAATGCCACTGCTAGGTTTTTTGACGTTAATCCAGTAAAAGCCAAGCAGCTGTTATGGAAAATCAGAGAAGCAGCCCTTAAACAATACAAAATCGAGTTTTTGCAATCTCAACCAGAAGCTCCGGTAGACATCTAAGGTCGCTGACAAACTTCACTAGAGTTTTGCTGCCGCTGCAGCAGAACTCTGAGCCGATCACGGCGGAGAAAATCCTCGTAAACACAAACTCGGTCCTCAAAGGGACGCCCCTGTAACTTGACCCGAAGATCGTCAAAGCTAAGGGTCTGCCGAGCATCATCAGATTGAATTTGAAGTCCCTGGCACCATCGAATGTCAATATCTCTTGGCCATTCCATTCCCGTCATTAGAGTCAGTAAGCAAAGCTTTGCAGCAACCGCGCGGTTCGGACTTGGACCGTCACCTGTCTCGCGATTGTCCTTAGCAAGCTGGATTTTATCTTCGATGGCCCAACGTAAATTCAGCGAAAAAAAATCCCGGAACTCACTCAGGGTGGTGGACATAAGGCCCTGGGCAGAATCCAAATCTGTACGCACTTCATAGCGGCTCACAGACTCTTGAATGAGACTCGAAATATCACGACCTGCAATGGCTATCACCTCGCGCACATTCTGCGGTCCCTCACCTCGGCAAAGACGGTTTGCGAGATCATCAGTCACTAATCGCGAGATTCGGCCTTGCAAATAAGTGTTTGAGTTTTGCAATTCAAACAAATCGTAGATCTGAGTGTAAACGGTTTCAGAGTTAACAGCATTTTCGTTGACAGGTTGGGTAGCCTCGGGATTCTCGAGAGCTTTAATGACTTTGATGAGGCGCTCACGAAAGCTGCGTAGGAACTCTCCCTCTTGAGCTGCGAAATCAGATCTCGAGTCTTGGGCATATTGGTCCAAAAACCTCACAAGCTGATAGAGTGCTCCTAGAGGAGAAACGCCCTGGGCTCGTCTTGCCGTAGCAGCGCGAATGAGCTGGGGAGGATCAACATTAACTCGTTCGCGAAAGATTCGAAATACTTCGGCCTGAGCCTTTGTAAATAGGCCATCTTTGGGATCAAAAAGTCGAGACTCAAACAAATCAACCGTCCAATGCGGCTGATAAGCATAACTGACATACTCATCAAATTCGTTTTGCGCAGGATCTAACTGGACTTGATCACCGACGATCTTTTGCAAAAGGCCCAAGGCAGTCTGTCCCACAAAAAGCGTGTCTTCGCGCGCGCGAAAAAAAACTGCAAAGATTTTTGAGATCATTCCCTTCACGTACTGAGCACGATCATCGTCGTTCTTTGCATTTTGCATGTCAATACGAGTTTCAGAAATGATAGCCTCGACTTTTCGGCGTTGTCTGTTGGCCTGGTTTACCCTCCCAAACTGTCGAGACACGCGAACAGCTTGAACGCGATCAACGGCCTTTCCTCCGTTTTGCACTTCAAACAGCCAGGCGTTGAGAATGGGCAGGCTGTTCTCGACAAAATCAACACCTCTAAAAAACGCGTTAGGCTCACTAGAAACGGAGCCACTAAAATCCACGAGGGCTCTAGCATCTCTGGCGTGACAGTAATCTCTGGCCAGGACCTCAAGTCCGCAGGTCAATGCTATGGGCATTCTTGCTGCGTAAGTGTCGGTGATGGCTTCCGCCATTGGCATTGTACGAGCGGCTTCGACTCCGACTTGAAGAAGTTTAGAAACTCCCGAGCTTGCAATGCCCGCTACGTCTGGCAAAAATGTTCCCGCAACTTCTCCAATACTTGCGGCAATCTGAAAGGCGGCCGATGGGTTTTGAGAGTAACATTCCGAAAGGTGGCTGGATTCGGATACCAAAATTCCCAGGTTTTTTCGAAGATGCGAGCTCGCAAGCTGAAGATTGCTGTCAAATGTGGACGTGGACTGAATTCGAATTTTTTGCTGAAGCTCTGCTAATTTGACCTGAGTGTCGCCGTAGGTTTTGACGATCTGTGCTTTGGCGCCTTCATCGAGGCCGGGATCTTGAGTCGCTAGCGCAAGTTCACGGAGCTGCTCGCGAAGTAAAAACTCGCTCGTAAGATCGTTATTTTTAACCAAGACCGCAAGATTGTTCTCAATGCCAGAGGCGGCGTTTATAGATTCCTCGATGCCTTGGCATTCGGCTTTTTTCAACAGACCTTGGAGAGTCGAGGTTAAGGTTTGCGAACGAGCAAGAGCCGCCTGAGTCCAGGGGCCAAGCCGGCATCCTACCGTAAAACTGTCGATGAGAGAATCAACCCCTGCCATTCGAGATGAGGCCGAGGTCGAGCGAAGATTTTTAACATAGTTAAGAGTGCCACGAGCCCAAGTCAGCTGCCCGAGCAAGAGTCCCAGAATGATAACACTTCTTTGAATCCTCAAACTTGACCACCCCGCTTTTGAAGATTCCGAAATCTACGCGAATTCTCCGAGTGATCATAGATATTTCTAGCTGCGACAGCGGCAGTTTAAAAAAATTTCAACTAAAACATGTTAGAACTGGTCCCCTACGTTGTTGATAGTTAGGTATTTCAAAAGGCATCAAGGGCATAAGGCATATTGGCATATGTTCACGGCATAAGTTAAAGTGAGAAGTTCAACGGCATATTATTGGATCGTTATTGAGTCTTATGCCGGCTGAATTTCGAACTAAAAATCTCGCCATTGAATTTGCCAAGCTTTGGAACAATTGCAGAGAGCTGTATGTTCGCTAGGCACATCGAGAAGGACAGGCATAAATACCACCGCATAGCCCTTGGTTCATTTAGCGGGAAGCCTGGTCAATCACAACCTACACCTTTCCACTTTTAACTTATGCCGTGAACATATGCCAATATGCCCTTGATGCTTTTCATCAACAATCTGAGGGGCCAGTTTTAAAACATATGGCTAAAGTAAATTCCGCTCAGGGTCGATCTGGAGAGTAAGTCCCGACCGTCGATCTGGTAAAAAGAGGTGTCGGTTCTTGAAAAAAGACCGAATTTGGAATCTTCCCATTGATAACCACCAGCCGCACCCATTTCAAAAACAAATCCTAGGGACGTGGACCTACCACTTTTGTCGCTATAGTCGTAGTTACTCTCATAGGGACTGAGTCCAAAAAGACCTTTCAATCCCGCAAACCAGTTTTTCCAAATCCAGTTCTGCCCATAGCCGTATTTAACGGCAACGCCCTGAATCCTACCCTCCTGGAGAGAGCTTTCTCTTTGCACCAACATCGGTTCTCCATTGAGCAAAAATGAGTTGTAGGACACGCCAAGAAGACTTGAGCCTTGTGTCACCATTTGGTGCCATATGGATCTATCGATCAACGCAGATGAGTAAACTGGGTTAAATGTGTAATAGACATTAACTCCAGAGCGAGCCATTCGTAAATCAGGCCTTAGAGTCTGAGTCTCTTCGTAGGTTCCGAAATAGCCCTCATACTTCTGATAAATGAGATCAACACTCCAAGTGCGATTGAGAGTCAAGCCGAGTCTGTAGTCGACGACGCGCGATTCTCCATTTTTTTTCAAAATCGATTCGTCGTCCCTTTTGGGAAGTTTTAACTCCCCCGAAAAGTCGTTCACGCCCAGGGAAAAGAAATAATACCCGCCGTTGGTAGGATTGTAGTCAACAGCATCCTTATCCTTATTTACAGTCAAGCCGAGAGTGCTCGTCCCTAATCCAACAGCTGGTTCTAACTTTAACGATGAGGCTTGGGCCCCAAAGGAGAGCCCTAAAAGCATACAAAAAATAAATTTATGCATTTACAAAACCGGCGTCACATCCTCTGAGTCGGCATTGAGTTGTCGCTCAAGTTCAAGCTCAGGGGCTAAGGCTGAAGGCTCCCCACTTGGCTTTTCTAGCAGTGCCGCCGGAAGAGCCGGCGACGGAGCGCCATGCACTTTTTCACCCAAGAGCCGAAACGCTGTTTGGAGCTGATCATCAACCTGTTTGACACGCTCTTGTCGAGTTGGCTCAATGGCAATGTCCACGGCTGTCCCGACGCCTTCGATCAAATCCTGAGTGACCGGTTTGAGGCCCTGCCAAACAGAATAGCGAAAACGATTTCCAGAATTAGGGAGCTCTAAAACAATGGGGGTTCCGGAGCCACCACCCGTACCCTCGCCAACAACAGTCACAAGGCCATTTTGCTTTAAGCCTGCAGAAAATGTGTCACAAGCGCTAAAGCAGTTTGGCGAAGTCAGCAAAAACACGGGGTTTTTGTATTGAGGCTCTTTTGACTTTTTGACTTTTCGCGGGAGAAGTTCAGAAAAAGCCGCGTTGATAAATTCAAACTCTGTGAAAGCTTCGGGCCTGATGGCTGCTAAAAAATCAGAGCGTCTCGTTTTTTGATAAAAACGAACTTTGTCCTCTCCGATCAAACGCGCGATCACAGCATCACCAGAGAGATCTCCTCCGCCATTTTTTCTCACATCGATAAGAAGTCCTGATGTTGAACTCAATCGATCCAAAGCTTGGTTCAAGAGTTCTGGCATTTTTTCGCCCTGAAAACCATCGATTCGTAGGTAGCCCAGGTTATCTCCAACAATCATGGCTTTGATCAATTTCAAACCGCTGTCTAAAGAAGGCGGTGGCGTGGGCGCATCAACCAGAGTTAAATTTCGAGCGACAGTTTCTTCTAACTTTTTTTCCTCAAGATGCGCGGTCACCGCCAGAGCCCTAGGCCCCTGCAGCTTAAGAAGGTAGCGAGGAATCGTCGCGGCCGTCTGCCACCTACGCATGCGCCGCGTACTACCAAACGAAAATGCCTCTGCTCCGTTGATAAGATCTGCAGCTGCAATGCCGTTGATCGACTCAACCACAGCGCCCACTTTGAGAGTTTTGACGCCATCACCGACTTGTGCGACGATGAGCTCCTCATGATCGGTGTCTGGGGCGATAAGTTCAAATCGGATCACTGGATTGTAAAACTCAATTTTACTGAGATCATCTTTGAGACGAGGGTTCACATGCCCATCATGGAAAGCGGAACCCCACTGCCATAAAATAAAATAATAGTCGGTATCAGAGGTCTGAGTTGTGATCTGATTTTCGAGTTGATCGGCGAGCGCCTTGTAGTCGGTTTTTGTTTCCGCCTGCTTTTGATCCCAGTAGCAGTAAGCTTGCTCTCCAGCAAAAACGACGTAGCGAAATTCTTTTTTCAAACCTACGCAACGTTCGTCACAGGCCTCGGTAGGAGCGATATTTTGCAAGGAAGTAAAAGTTTCAAAAGCGGAGTATGGGCCACGCGAGCGAGCCATACAGCCAAGGCTTAGAACCACCAAACAATTCAACATCAAAAACTTCATAGACCCCTCCGTTTGAAAGCTGGATTTATATCGGGTTGCTGGATGTCAGACAAGCGTATTTATGGATTTTGTTCGAGGTGGGCTCTTGCATTTGTAATTGTACGATTTTCGCGACACTGTAAAATTCCGTCAATGAGCGTGACCTTATTAATGGGTTTACTCACGTGAGCATCAAATCCGCTTTCAAGGCAGCGTTTACGCTCTTCTTTAAGAGCATGGGCTGTGAGCGCGATGATGGGGGTTTTGTAGCCCATGGATCGCAGCTTGGCTGTTGCTTCATAACCATCCATCACCGGCATCTGCAAATCCATTAAGAGAATATCGTAGTTTTTCTGAAGGGCTTTTTCGATGGCGACCTTCCCATTTTCAGCCGTCTCGACGTGGGCACCGGCAAGTCTGAGATATCGACTGACAAGGACTTGATTATCGGGAGAGTCATCGGCAAACAAAATCTGTAAACCGTCCAACCGCTTTTCAACAGGCTTTGCAGGAGTGCCATCGATTTCTGCATCGAAGATGAGGCCTAAATCCGAGGACTCGAGATTTCCAGGATCTATCGAAATGGTGAATGTGCTCCCAGAGCCGATCGCACTTTTTGTCAACACGACATCGCCGCCAAGAAGATTCGCAAGGCGTCTTGAAAGAATCAATCCTAAGCCGGTCCCACCAAAGCGTCGTCGAGTAGAGATGTCAGCTTGCGAGAAGGGTTGAAATAACTTTGTCGCTTGCTCAGGGCTGATTCCATGGCCTGTGTCGGTGACCGAGAAATGCAATTTGCGCAAGCCTGTGGGAGATGTATCCAGCCTCACAGTCACACTGACTGAACCACGCTCTGTAAACTTGATGGCGTTGCCGATAATGTTCAGCAGTATCTGCCGCAATCTCAAAGGATCAGTTTTGATCATCTTTGGCACAGCTCCGTCTAAAGTCACATCGATGCTGACGCTCTTTTCGCGCGCTTTAAGCCCGAGAAGCGAGGTGATATCCGTGAGCACTTCAGATAGGGGCGTGTCTCTTCGCTCGGTCTCGATCTTACGAATTTCAACTTTGGACAGATCTAAAATATCGTTGATGACATTAGAAAGAAGCTCCCCGTTGCGCCGGATCGTATCCATGAAGGTGAGTTTATCAGCATTGGGAATTTGCGGGTTCATCAAAAGCTCTGAAAACCCAAGCACAGCTCCAAGGGGAGTACGAATCTCGTGAGACATATTTGCAAGAAAGGCACTCTTGGCGTGGTTCGCATCTTCGGCAGCGAGCTTTGCTCTCTTGAGTTCTTCGGTGCGCTCTTCGACTCTCGCTTCAAGCTCCTCGTTAAGCCGACTGAGACTTTCTTCAACGTTCTTGCGCTCGGTCATATCGCGAGTGACTTTCGAAAAACCTACGAGTTTCTCGTTGCGGTCAAAAATGGGCGTGATGCTGACATTCGCCCAGAACTGAGATCGGTCTTTACGAATCCGCCAGCCTTCATCTTCGAACCTTCCGAGCGCTGTTGCTGAAGATAGCTCAACGGCAGGAAAGTGATTTTCTACGGAGGACCGTGGATAGAATGTAGAAAAATGCTTTCCAATAATTTCGTCAGACTCATAGCCAATGATTTGCCTGGCCCCGCGATTCCAGCTTGTCACGAAACCTTCTGGATTCAATCCGATAATAGCGTAGTCTTTAACCCCTTCAACAAGGGCCGAGAATTGTTCTTCACTTTGCCTGAGTTTGTCCTCGGCCTCTTTTCTCTGTAAAAATAAACCCAATCGCGTCGTGAGGTCCGTCATGATTTCTAGCCACTTTTGATCAGGGTGGTGAATGTCTCGACCCAAAAATTCAAGCACTCCCAGAAACTCCTCACCCACTAAAATTGGAAAGGCCGCAGCACCTGTCATTCCGGCTCTCAGGGCCTCTAAGGAAACTGAAAAAAGTGGGTCATCTTCGATACTCAAAATCCACACCGGCGTCTTGGTAAGCCAAACACGTCCAGCAAGACCGTCTCCAATAGCCAACCTTTGCTCCTGGGTGGCGGCTTCGAAATGGCTCAAATCAGTCCCGCGATTGAAATACCTCGAGTCTAGAAAAAGTTTGCCATCGCTGCGCCCCACCCTCCAAAAAGCGCCCCACTCCCAGCCAAATCCCTTGCAAATAGTCTCCAAAGATCGATTGAAAGTATTGGCAACGCTGGCCGATTCTACCAACAACCTTGTGACTTCAAGCTGAACGAGCTGAAAAACTTCAGTCCTCTCTCGCTCAGAAATATCCTTAATAAAAGCGCCAAATACAATGTGCTCCCCTTGGCCAACGGCATTGATGGTAATTTCGATGGGTATTTCTTTTCCATCTTTTTTCACCGCCATCAGCTCCATACGCCGCCCGATAGCAGGCCCAATACCGGTATCAAGAAATCGGCGAAGGCCTTTGATATGCGAGGTCTTAAATCGCTTTGGAATGATGGTGTCGTGAAGATAGCGGCCAATGGCCTCTTGCTTAGTCCAACCAAATGTGGATTCGGATTGCAAATTCCAATCTGTGATCAAGCCACGGGAGTCCATCGCTATAAATGCGTCGTAAGCGGTATCGAGAATGGAACGCAAACGCTCATTACTTTGGCGGATGGATTCCTCTTGCTCGCTGATTTGCTTTCCACGGAGTTTGATTTCACTAGCCATTTCTTCGGTTCTGATCTGAAGAACCTCCGCTCGCTTTTGCTGAGCCTGCTGTTTTTGCTTGATAAGCGCCATCGCTGTCACATCTTCGACCTGATGAAGGATGTAGATGATCTCATTTTTTGAGTTTCGAATTGGCGAGTTGACCGGGCTCCAGAAACGCTCCTCAAAAGTTGAACTCCCCGGTTTACGAATGTCATATTTTTGAACCTGCATCACATCTGTTCGGCCAGTCAGCAAAACTCTTCCAAGGGAGGCTCTCAGGTTAGCCACCCCATTGGCACTCGGGTCATCAGGATTGTCAGGAAAGACAGCAAAAAGGTCTTGCCCCACGATGGAGGATCGAGATGTGAATGTGGCATTGAGATACGCATCCGTGGCGCCAGCGATTGTAAACTGCGGTGGATTTGGGAGCAGCACCAGGTACATTCCTGGACAAGATTCAAAAAGCGTCTGAAAATCCGGCGGCATAGCAGTTCCCAATTGTATTTTGGCAATTGCATTAAGTCTTAGGGTCTCTGTCAAGGCTTTTCAGGTGCCGTCCCCACACTACAAATTATTTTTCGATTTAAAACCTCCCGCTACATTGAAACTCAAGGGCTGTTGGTTTATATCCCTTCCATGCGTTTAATATTAGCGACTTTGATTTTTTTTCTGTCCCTCCTTAAACCTGAAACCCAGGCCTGCACTGCATTTCTGCTTTCTAGCCCCTCAGACACTGTGGTTGCAAAAACTATGGATTGGATTCGAGGCGAGGGACTCGTCCTTATCAATAAGCGACACGTTCAAAAACAGGCTTACTCCTACGAAAAAGATCCGCAGCCTTTAGTTTGGACTTCCCAGTACATGAGCTTGACATTCACGATGAGCGCCCGAGAATTCCCTCAGGAAGGCGTTAACGAGCGCGGACTTTCCGTACACATTCTTGTCTTCAAGCAAAGTCGTCCCCCAAAATCCGATAAGCCGGTCCTTGGTGCCCTACAATGGGTCCAATACATTTTGGACACCGCTCACGATTTGAAATCGGCTCGAAAACGTGCTCAGCTTACGAATCTCTCTTCGGCTTTTTCTAAGATGCATTTTTTTGTTTGTGAAAGCTCTGGAGCTTGTGAAATTTTTGAGTATCGTAATGGGCGCCTGAAAGTTCATCGCGATTCTGACCTACCACTAACGGCCCTTACTAACGATGCTTACCCAAAGTCTCTGAAGTTTTTTGAGGACCTCACATCAACGAAGTCGCGCGAAGAAATCCTGGCAAACCAAAGCACTGGGTCTTTGGATCGGTTTGCAAGAGCTGCTCTCTGGTCAACTGGCTTTTCAGGATCTCAAGATGTTTTCGTTTATGGCCTTCATGCTCTCGAGAGCGTGAATGATCCCAAGCTTACTCAGTGGCAAATGCTTTTTGATCTTAAGTTAAAAGGCGTTAAATGGCGGACTAAAACAGCACCTGGTTTAAAATTTGCTGACCTTACCGAGTTCGATCCCCACTGTTCCTCTCCTGTCCAAATGCTTGACCTGAATCTCAAAGCGCAAGGATACGTCAGCGATAAGTTTGAAAATTACAGAACCGAAGCGAACTCTGACCTTATCGATCTTAACAAAGTGGGCATGCCTGAAAATAGACAGGTCATGAAAACCTATCCTGAAACCCATACCAAGTGTCTGGAAAACCTACTCTAGAAGAACTGCCGTCGTCGCACGAAAAGGATATTGATTTAAACAAGGAGCAAGATCTTCTCCAGGATTCACACGTGTGATTTCAAATCCCATCGGGACGCGGCTCCAGTGACGAAGATCTGGCTTCATCGTGTACTCCACAAGATTTGCCGACTTCCTGACGATGTAGCTCGCAGCCTGCAACGAAGTCGAACATAACTGATCTCCGCCCGTCTTCGCTGAAGCGGCTGCAGCACATCCACCAAATCCAACGGCAACTCCCGCCGACACTCCTAAAACGCCATACCCTAACCCAAAAGGAACGCGAGCAAGACTTCTTGCGAACAAAATGGGATGATAATCAGATTGATACCTTGCTGCAACTTTGTCAGCCCAGGTTGACGTCGGCACAATCACGCTGTCTCGCGAGGAGCAAGCAACAGGAAACCACCTTTCTGGGGTAATCAGGTAAGGTCCTGACCTCTGCTTGATGAAATCGGTTTGCCAATCTAGACGAGGCATATAGCCAATGCCCGACACACGCCACTTTATGAGCTGCGAAGGATTTTGATCGATTTCCCGGATCCTCGCCCGAGCGAATGTCCTCAGTTCTTTTTGCACCTGAGGGTTTTCGCTAAGACCTTTCCAAAGAGGACGCGAGATGGAGGAGTCATGACGATCCCAGATGCTCGCTTGCAGAGCCAAAATCACAGGATCGCTTCCGTAATTATAAATATAGGCTTGTTCTTCTTCTAAACTTCGCCGGAGTTCCACAAAACCCGAACTTTCCTGCTTCAAGCCAAAATAACTGACCGCGAGCAAAAGGCTCAAATAGGATCTTTCATAAGACTCAAGGACGTAGTCGGTAAATGTTCCCTCAGGGGTAACAACCTCGGCCACCTCCGCCGTTATTTCATAGACTTTGTCCCGACGCTGATCTCTGATGAAAGTCCCAAGTTTAATAACTTCTTTAAAGCAAGACTGAGCGAAAAGATCTGAAATGATATCAAGCTGCTTTTCAGGCTCTGCAGCTAAAGAGGGTGCAAACGTTCTTTCACAGGCCGCATTTGAATACTCCGCAGGGCTTTTTAATAAGGACTTTGTCGCACACCCAACCGCAAATGACGAGATGAGAAAAACACGTAAAAAACCCTTCATGATTGTCAACGCTAACCCAATTCTGTAGAACCGGCAAGGGAGGAACAATGGCTATTCAAGTCTACGGATTAAAAGCATTTAAGAGTGAACTTAAAGGAGTGATTCGCGATCTCAAGGTCACGTGGCTGCTCGAGGAGCTGGGCCTGAGCTACGAGCGCATCGTTATGGATCCTGAAAAAGGGCAACATCAAATGCCTGACTATACTAAGATGAGTCCGACAGGAAAAATACCGACATTGGTAGATGATGGTTTTTGCATTTTTGAATCTGCCGCCATCTGTGAATACCTCGGCGAAAAATACGGAATGACAAAAAACATCGGATCTGCTGATTACTATTTAGCCAAGCAATGGAACTATTTCATTGTCTCTAATGTTGAGCCGCAAACGTCGCGAATTTTTGGATGCGATTTCTTTTACGAAAAAAACGAAGCCACCTCGCAAATTCGCACCATGGCTTTTGAACAGCTAGCAAGGTTCTTAAAACCCCTCAACGAGCGGCTCGCTTCACAAACTTATCTTTTGGGTGAGACATTTTCGGTCACTGACGTGCTTTTGGTTTCAACACTGATGGCGGTCAGACACACGCCTGTTTTAGGAGATTATCCACAGCTCAAAAGGCACTTTGAGGCCTGCTGTCAGCGGAGTGCCTTTCAGAAGGCACTCCTTGCAAACGGTGAGGTCAATTAGTTAGCAGTTGCTTCAGCGGCTTCTTTTTTAAAGGAGCCTTTAAGAACTTTAGCATCGGTAAGGACTTTAACTTTGTCGCTGCCGTTGATGTTTTTTCCATTAGTTCCAACAACGGCGTAACGGCCGGAGTTTTTCTGAGTGATTGTGAAATCTTTAAACTTCAAAGGCGCAAATGCCACTGCTGGTTTTGCTCTTTTTGGTTTTTTTGCTTCTACTTTACCTTTTTTTACGGCCATTGCTTTCTCCCGTTTAATGCGTTGTGGCTCTTTTTATTCCGCGCAAGTCCCACAGGTCAAGCAGTAGTTCACGCTTAGAATTAGTCACACGACCTTAATCTTCGGTTCGGTTGAGAGCCTCTTCGTAAGAAATGTTGTAGTAAAATTTAGGCAGGAGACGCTTGCAATCCCCTGTCGCCCAAGCCTGGCGAGCATAGTGAGGCACGGAGTAATAGTGCGGCAGCTTGCACATCCACCATCTGGTAAACCCGTAGTTAACGGCAATATAGCCTTCACATTTATTTGTCTTGTGCCAAGTGACGTACCCTATGTCGTTACGCTCTCTGGCTTTATCATTATAAGATTTGAGCACTTTGGTTCCAGGGCCTAGTGCATTTCGAACGAAATTCCGCCCTTGATCGACACAGTAGTTTCCAGTTTCTGTCGGCATGTAAGAACTTGCCACCGACAAACTTTCCCAACCCAAAACCAATCCAATAACAATTGAAAGCTGTTTCACTCGCACCCCCCATATGCGAGAAAGTCTTTCACAGTTTGAAAGAAAATTCTGTTTGGTTTTGGTTAGGATGCGTAGTGATCTGACAGCCTAGAGGACTCCAGGCTGTCGATTTGAGGTAGGACAGTTAGCGTCGGACTTCGATCTCTTGGCCATCATAGGTCAATTTAAGAATCTCGGCCTCATGGGCGACATTTTGAGCTTTCAAACTCATAGTTACAACACGTGCGACTTTGCGCTTGTCATTGCAACCCATAAGCGTGCTACGAATCAAAACTTCCGCAGAGCACATCGGAGCTAGATTTTTTTCAAGGCGATCTTCTTTACAAAAGTCAGCCACAACAAGTTGTCCAGACAATGTGTTGCAAGAGTCCGCAAGGACAGTCACATAAAGCTCATCACCTGCCGCAAATGCGCTGAATCTTGGAGCTTCGCTAGCAAATCCAAGAGAGGATGCTACCATAACCACTAACATGCTAAAAAGTTTCATAAATACCTCCATTTTGCGGTCAATAGACGCCGGCTATTTTAAAGAGTCAAGGCTCAGAGTTTCAGCAAGGAGATTTTACTTATTTGTTTTAATTTGAGGAGCGAATTTGACAACGCTTGCGCCCCTAAGTTAGCCCCTGTTTTCCATGATTGATTTCAAAAAAGTGCCTCGTAAATATCACCCCAAAGGTTTTGAAATTCTCTACGAAGACCAGGACCTCATCATCGGGAATAAAGCCCCGGGATTTCTCACTGTGAGCGCTCAGTGGAATCGCGATCAAACCATCCACAGCGCCCTCAATAGTTATGTAAGAAAGGGGCAGTTAAAATCTCGAAAGTGCGTCTACGTGATCCATCGACTGGACCAGCACACATCGGGGGTATTGATGTTTGCAAAATCCGAACGGGTTCAAAATCAAATCAAAGATGAGTGGAAAAATACCGAAAAGCTGTATTACGCCATCGTTCATGGCAAAATGCCTCAAGCCACAGGACACATCGAGAGTTACCTCACTGAAGATGAAGACTATGTGGTTCACTCTAGTAAAACCAATAACCAAGGAAAGCTCGCTCGCACGGAGTACTCGGTTTTAAAAGAGGTAGAGAGCTACTCCCTTTTAAAAATTCGCCTTCTCACCGGGCGCAAAAACCAGATTCGAGTTCACCTTGCCGACGAAGGCCATCCTGTTGTTGGTGATGCAAAATACGGCAAAAGCCAGCCGGCAAACATGGCGCTGCACGCTTTTTCCGTGGAGTTCACTCACCCCTTTCACGGTCGCCGAATCAAAATCACGGCGCCGCCGCCCGATTATTTTCGGCACCTGGTTTCTTACTCCTACTAGGGCTCGGAAATTTGACAAGTGATAGAACTTAAAACCGCAAGCGGAATCGGCTTCACAGGTGTCAAAAGCTGAGGCTGGATCGCCCCGTTTGCAAGGACTACATTGAGCTCTGTAGGAACCTTTCGCGGTTCAAGCTCCCAATAACTGTGGGATTTAAACCCAAGCGTTTTGCAGATTTGATCAAGGTTTGCCGCGCGAAGCTTTTCGTATTTCGCGCTATCGGTGTCTTTTAATTGGAGCTGCGCTGCTGTCATAAAAAGAAAAGGGCGTTTTTGATATTCGGGCCTCGTGATTACCGCCGTCCCTTGAGAGGAAGGCATAAAAAACGGTTTTTCCTTAGCCTCGCTCCATGTGAGAACCTGCTTTTGCATGGGCTCGTCAACAAAAATCAAGGCCTCATATTCTGGAATGCGGTCCATGACTTTTGCAATGAGGGCAAAAGCTAAATCGTTGAGACGATTTTCATGATCTAAAAGAAGATCTCGCCCCCAAGGAGCCGCACCATGATGTCCCATCTCGTGCAAAATTAAAAATGCAATCTCAGGGACGCGGCCGTAACGAGCGAGCTCTGACAAATAAATCGTATCGTGGGGCTGACCACTGGTCTTTGCAATCTTACCGTAAAAAAAGCTTGTCTCGTGAAATGGAGCTACAAGCTTAAGTTTGGAGGAAAGGTCCAAAAGTTCAGAGCGAAAGAGATCCCGACTTAAACGATAGAACTCTACGACATCGTCGGTAACTTCGTTAGATAGATCCTCTGGTGAAATCATCTCAACAGCTTTTGCGGCGATCTTCTGCGCAGTCTCTAAACGCCATTTAAGAGTTTGCTTTTTCTGAATCTCAAGAAGGCTTGAATACGAGAGGGGGTTTTTTGGATCTACTCCACAGCCGACAAATGAAAAGCCCTGATCTTTAACTTGATAGCTGACAGTCTCAGAAAGATGACCTACATTTTTGCAAATCGTCTTAGCCTCAACCGCAGCATTCTGAGCAGTGCCAGGGATTTCCAAAAGATAAATGGGTCTTCGCCTTGCAGCCTCAAGTTCAGCTCCTTGAAAGCTCTGGATCTCGCCTGAAAAAACAATGTCTTTTGCAGCCCTTAATTTTGCACTGTTTTGATAGCCGAAATCTAAAAGGATTTTGCCAGTACTTCGCCTTCGGCGAACCTCAGATGAGTCTAGATATCGAGGTGCATACCAAAACTCTGGATTTTTTTGAGGAAGATGCTGAAGGGTCAGATCTAAAATCAAATCCAAGAAGGCAGACATTCGAACCTGAGGTTTTTCTTGAACCGCAGTTGAAAGGCGCCCATCAAAAGTAGAAAAGTCCAGCGCCGCCGTCAAATCGGCACCTGCCAGCGCCCGGGTTGAAAAGTTGATGCTTTCCACATGGGAGTATATTTCGCTGCCTTTTTTTTCTGATTCAATCGAGTGGACAAACTGCGAAGGGAAAACCCTCACTCTGGAATTTACGATCTCTCTATGTAAGGTGCCTGATGAGGCTAGGACTTCATCACGAAGTAATTTTTTTGCCCAGTTCAAACGAAATGGCAAAAATCCGCCGCCGCCGCCATCTAAAACTCCTCCCGCAACCTGAGTTTCTTGGGTTTCCTCGTCACTAAGGCCAAATAGATATTCAGCCTGCGAATCCCCTTTAAAGCTTTCATCAATGATTTTTACGATAACGAAGGCCTGCGCGGGAGTGAAAGACTCTCCTGACTTAGATATCGGAACCTGGGAAAATGCGTAAGCCAGCATCACGCGAGCACTTGCTTTTTCAGAAAGGCTCATAAAGTTTTTCATCAGACTCTCAGGGCTTTGACCTGAATTCCGAGCGGAAAGGAATTCTAATACGTTTTTCGATGTGCAATTGTGAAATGGAAATCTACGCAAGGAATTTTGGACAAACTCTGAGTCCTCGTCTGAAACTAAATCTTGATATTGAGCAAAAGTTCGCTTGTCCTGATCGCTGAGGGATTTTAAAACTTCTGTCATCGCCGGAAAATAATCGGGATTGAGAGATTTTCTCCCAGTCCATTCAAAAAGGCGGAGCAGCGAGCCGACGGGCCCCGGCAGTACGGCTTGCCATTTTCTGTCAAACGACTGCTGTAAAGTGGGACCGGGCGCCGCCTCTAAACTCAGCGAAAATAAAAGCCCAAGCGCTATTACGAAATTTTTGTTTAAAAACATAGGTCCTCCTAACATCTCCTAGGGCCAACAAAAAGCAAAGGATGGCGTCCTTTCGTTAAACTTTTTACAGTCCGGGTGTCTAGGCCTTAGTCGTAAGCGAAAAGTAAAAACCTAGATAGGACATTGAGGTCTTTGTTCTTTGAGTTTGAAGACTTTTTGTCAACTTTTCGGGAATACGCACCGATAGAGGTCCATGAAAATTTATGAGTTTCGCGACTTCAGATCATTTATAGCAGCCCACCTTGAACATAGGCCCAATGGAGGACGCGGCGAGTACAGGCGCATGGCGGTTGCTTTGAACGTTCATACCACCCTTGTCAGTCAGATCTTTCGAGGAAATAAATCGCTGAGTATGGATCAAGCTATGGCTTTAGCTGATTACCTTGGCCTCTCAGAGCTCGAAACCGAATACTTTTTGCTTCTGGTTCAGCTTGACCGTGCGGCCACAGACAAACTTAAGTCTCACTTGAAAAAGCAACTCAAACGGAAACGCGAGGAAGGCCTCGAGCTTTCTCACCATCTCGCGAAAGACACCCAACTCAGTGATGTAGATAAAAGCATTTTTTACTCTTCTTGGATTTACAGCGCTCTTCGCGTGCTCACGTCGCTCAACTCCCATCAGAACATTGAGGACCTTGCAAAGCACTTAGACTTGCCCAAGGCCATGGTCAGCAATGCCATGGAATTTCTTGTGTCTCGAAATCTCTGCATCAGTGAGCGCGGAAAATTCAAACCTGGTCACCAACGCACACATCTGGAATCAACATCTCCGTTGATTGCCCGCCATCACACCAACTGGAGACTCAAGGCTATAGAAAACTTTGATGTGATTTCAAGCCATGAACTTGTCTATACGGCGCCGCTGTCGATTTCTCAAAAGGACGCGGCGGCCTTCCGCCAAAAGCTTGTTAAACTTATTAGCGAACTCGGGGGCACGGTCAAAGACACAGATCCTGAGAGTTTTTATTGCTTCAATATCGATTGGCTAGAGCTTTGAAGGCACCACAAGAAGGTTTTTTACCGGTTTTGTTTTTTGACCCGTCTGTTGTTCGTAGGCCTCTACGACGTCCTTCATATTCCGATCGCTGACACGCACTTTGATGGTTCCGTCATTTTTGGACTCTGAGACAATGGCGCCAATAGCTCCGAACATGTCAGAGGACTTAAACCCCCCAGCGTTAGCCCAGTCGATATCAACGTTCCCAAAATAGGTAACTCCGTCGTGGATCGTGAAATTCACATTTTGTATGTTGTAATGTTGAGCCGAGACATCGCTGCAAACAATCCTGCGTAAAGAAGATTCGCCTTTTGGCGCACTCAAAAATACGAGGCCGTTTTCAGCAAGACTCTGGCAAGGGCCATTCACTGAAGTCAAGCAAACGGCGCAGCCTTTGCTCATGTCTTTACCATTGTAGCGGATTTTAACTGTGCCAATAGCTATGCCTTCGGTAGGTTTCACTTTCTCAGTCTTAAAATCCTTGTACGTTGGAGATGCACAGCCAGCTAAAATAGAAACTAAAACTCCAAGAAATATTCTGAAAGACGACATGGTTTTCTCCTTATTAATCTCTGATAAATCTAAATACTTTTCCAACGGAGTTATTACCTTCAACACTCAAACTGTTAAAGTCAAGAATTCGAATCACCACCGAATCAGGAGAGTTCTCAAGGCCCTGATACGTGCCCGGAAGATATGGAGATCTGCAGATTTGGACAAGATCCGAGTTAAACTCACAACGAAATTGATAGGAAACATTCACTTTGTAGATACTAAAGAGATTTTCGAGCCGCTTGAGAGTTCCAAGATTCAAACTAAAATTGATTCGCATGCCGTCTGACGACTCGTAAATCCCCTGCTGTAAAAATGCAGGATAAGTCGGATCAAAAGCATTAACTAACGAATTGAACTCGACTTCAGAGATCGAGTCGAACTTAGCAGAGTGAATGAGCCGATTTAAAATGCGAATCTGTTCAGGCTCCGAGAAGTGAATCCACAACCACTCGTGAATATACAGAAATGAAATTTGCAGCGCCGACGTCTTTTCAAGCTCGCCAAGAATATCAAAATCGTAAGAGTAAACGCGAAGGCCGTTATAGTCTTGCCAGTAAACGGCTTGGAGAAGCTCATTTTTAGCACCATTCAGGCAGTTTGCAGGAATCTTATTAAGAAGTTCCTGATCATCGATGAGGTGAAGTCCATACCCCGATTCTTTCCACAAAATCCCAGATGAAAAATCTGAATCATTGAGTATGTTTCTATAAAAACGTTCAAAGGAGGCTAAAAAAGTAAACTGGTTGAGCCGTCGCAGATTTTTTCTGATCCTGTCTGCAGAATCAGCCCAACTTGAAATGTTAATGATATCGCTGTTCGCATTGGCTTTTTTATAGGTCGCTAAATAATCAAGGCTGTAGTAACCAGAAAAAGGACTGAGCGAAGACGGATTCACGCAACGAAGAGCGTCTCCACCTCCGCCGTTGGCACCGCCAGCAAAAGCCGTCATCGGAATTGTTACGAGAAAGCTCGTCAGTAGGGATCTCAACCTTGATAACATCGGTTTCTCCTTGCGGTCCTAGCTATAAAAGACCAAAAATCGCCGGTCCAGGTTTTGTTTATAAAAAAGGCGGCTTTTCTCTTACATTTTTGTAAACAACAAACTATAAGCTCCCATGAGCCTTTTTCAGTTTTCGGACTACCGCAAATACCTGCGCCACTACATCCAACACCTGCCAAACGGAGGCCGTGGAGAACTCACCCGCATAGCGACACACTTGAGGGTGAATAGCACAATGCTGAGCCAGGTGCTAGCGGGATTAAGAAACCCCAGCGAAGAGCAGACTTTCGAGCTGAGCACCTATTTAGGACATGGTCTTCTTGAAACTGAGTATTTCGACCTTCTCGTCAGAAAAGAGCGCGCCGGCAGCGAAAACCTCAGAGGCCACTTGGAGAAAAAGCTAGCTCGTCTGAAATCTGAGGCTCTCAAACTTGCTCATAGAGTTTCCCACGATCGTGTTCTTTCCGATGAGGACCGCGCGGTTTTTTATTCAAGCTGGATTTATTCCGCGATTCACCTTTTTTCATCGATAAAAAAAGAAGGTGTGAGCCTAGAGGATATCTCCACCCGCTTTTCGATCTCCAGAGCGAGAGCTGTAGAAATCATCCAATTTCTCATCCAATCTAAACTCGTTGTTGAAAAAAAATCGCGTTACCTCATGGGAACCCAAAGCACTTGGGTGTCTCAGGAGTCTCCACACTCTATCAAACACCACACGAACTGGCGCCTCAAGGCCATGCAAAAAACCGAAACAGTGACCCAACAAGAATTGATGTATTCGGGACAGTTCTCAATCTCGCGAAAGGATTTTGAAACCCTTCGAGAGGTCCTCGCCGACTTTTTAAAAAGCGCGAACAAAACAGTAAAGGACTCTCCTCCAGAAGAAATCGCCTGCCTTAACATCGATTGGTTTTGGATTTAAAGAACGGTAATAATTCCCAAGGTTTCAAAAACCTCGTGGTATTGAAGAAGAATGGGGCTTAAGGAAACAAAGGTCGTGTACAAGGTCTGCGGGAAATACCGATACACATTTGGGAGATATTTCGCGGGAAGACCAATCACTTCATCGGTACGCTCTTTAAAAATCGGACCGCCACTATTACCAGAATAAACTGAGCAGTTGTACTCTCCATAGGTGTCAGTCAGAAACTGAGAGAGCGCAGCAGCTCTCTGAAAAATCCCGCGAAGGTAGGCGTCTTTGGTATCATCTCTGTCCTGAAAGAACCGAGTTATCTCGCTACGCTCTTTAGAATCTAAGAACTGAACGTCTCTTCCACGGGTTTTTGCAGGATCTAAAACCCAACAGTTGTTCGTTGTCGTGGCTTGCCTATTTCTTTCTGGGTCACTCGGAAAGCCATACATGACAAGGGGATCTTCAAACATCCATCGGCCGCTCAACCGCGCAGGAAGGAGTTCTTCGCGAATAGAATTCGCTGGAACCGAAGGGAACTGGGCTTCGAAAATAACAAAATCGTGGTCCTCGGGATCAAAGATGGTTTGGATACAAATTCCGCGGTAACCATGAGCTAAAGTCGTGAGCTCAATTTTTTGCTCACGACACAAACTCGTAAACGCATAGGAAGCACAATGCCTTGCCGAGGCGAAGTAAAAATGGCCCCCACGATTGGCTACAGGAAACGCCGTACAGTTTTCAACGGCGCTTTCATCATAATGAGTTTTCAACTGAACAAATCGCTTTTTTTCTATGGCGATGGGGTCACGCCGAATGGCCTGGGCAAAAAAGGCTGGCTCCCTCAGCTTTGGGGCCCCTTGAACGACCCCATATACTACAAAAAAACTGAGTATTTTCAATAGCATCTGCATGCTCTCTAACATGCATGGGCCATGCCAGGATCAAACTGGCGTCCCACCCATTGCGGGAAGCACAATTCCTGTAATAAAGCTCGAGTCCGCCTCGCTGGCAAGAAACACATATGCCGGTGCAATTTCTTCGGGCTGACCAGGCCTGTGCATTGGAGTTTTTGATCCAAATTTCGAAACTCGCGCTCTTGTTGTGCCTTGATCAGAGGGATTTAAAGGTGTCCACACAGGGCCCGGTGCAACAGCATTAACTCGAATGCCCTGGTCAACTAACATCTGCGATAACGATTTAGTGAGAGTGTTGATAGCACCTTTAGTTGCAGAATAGTCGGCAAGCTCCTTAGGTCCTAAAAATGCGGTTTCTGAGCTTGTAACGATGATAGCCGAGCCGGGTTTCATATGGGGGACGGCGGCTTTTACAAGATGAAAATAAGCGTAGACATTCGTCTTAAATGTAACGTCAAACTCATGGGTTGTGATTTCATCCAACGACTCCTTGCGATTTTGATGAGCCGCATTGCTCACGAGAATATTCAATTGGCCAAATTTTCGGACCGTCTCATTGACGGCGCGTTTGCAAAACCTCTCATTGGTGAGATCGCCTTTAATGATCAAGCAGCGTTGATTTTCTTTTTCAACGAATCGACTTGTCTCTTTTGCGTCCGACATTTCTTTCGGCAAACAAGTGATCACAACGTCACAGCCTTCCCGCGCGTAAAGAACAGCAACGGCCCGGCCAATTCCAGAATCTCCTCCGGTAATCAGTGCCACCTGGCCCTTCAGTTTTCCAGCAGCTTTGTAAAGGGGAGCTTCAAACTTCGGCCGAGGTCTGATTTTAGACTCAAGCCCCGGCTTGGATTGATGTTGTTTTGGAAAAGGTGGTCGGGGTTTGCGATTGCGATCTGGTGTTTGCTTTTGTAGTGCCAAGAGGCCTCCTTTTGAGCCACCTTAGGCGAGACAGAAAGAGCAAATCCACCAGAAGTTTTTTAGTTATCGTCGCTATTCGTAAACATTTAGGAACCGACCCCCCTGATTGTTGATGGGAAACAGGGCCCGGTAATTGCTCTGTGCCCCTGAGCATGACTCCTATTTGCCCTCACTGCAAGATCACATCCGAATCCCGACCACAGCGTCCGACCGTCGTTCGCACCGGACGCTTTTACCGAAAGTCTGACTCTCAATGGATTCAACGATTTCACTGTCAGCGATGTTCAAAAGGCTTTTCACACGCCACCTGGCAGCCCTGCTACAGACAGAAAAAAAGACATCTTAACTCCCATGTCAGAAACCTTCTGTGCTCCTGCGTGTCCCTTCGAAGAACTGCGCTTATCTTAAAGCTCAATCGAAAGACCGTGGTGAGAAAGTTTCTATTCCTCTCGGCCCAGGCCGCACTGAGATTTGTAACCTCACCTCCGGACACCGCCGTCACTCAGTTCCAGTTTGATGAGATGGACACTCATGAGCACACCAAGTGTAAGCCGCTGTCAATCACCCTTGCGGTTGACAAGGAAAAGCGTCGGATTCTGGGCATTGAGGTGTCGGTGATGCCGGCCAAAGGGAAGCTTGCCGCAATTTCACACAAAAAGTACGGAAAGCGGCCAGATGAAAGGCCCAAGGCTCGTAAAAAACTCTTTGAGGGAATGAAAGCCTTTATTCACTCTCAGGCTTTGATTCAGTCCGATCAGAATCCGCACTATCCGATAGATGTCAAAGCCCACTTCCCAGAGGCACAGCATGAGACGTTCAAGGGGAAAAGGGGTGCGATTGTCGGCCAAGGGGAGTTAAAAAAGACAGGGTTTGATCCTTACTATTACCCACATCTTTTGATGTTTCATTTCATTAATTCATAAATTTCAACGAAAGCAGGCGAGTTCAAGCCCGCCCTCGCCAAGAGTAATTTGGCCGGAGCTCTCCATCTCCTTTACGTCCCTAAAAATCCACCCTGCATGGCGATCCATCGAATGGCTTCTTTTGTAGACGGTGGCTTTTGGGGTCGGGTCGGCGCTCATTTGACCAGATTTAATTTGGCGTCGATGCTTCTTGAGCCATAATGTTTTCCACTCATCTTGAGTCAAGAAGGCCTCACAAGTAAGTTCAGGCTCAGTTCTGTTTAGAAACGTCATCCATAGAACTCTCAAGCAATTACGGACTGAAGCGAAATGTATCGGATTAATTTTCGACACTTCCCAATCGACAGTTTTCCACCCCGCAACCCGTTTTTAAACTCTTAAAATAAAGTTCGATTTGCCAACGCATCTTGTAATACCTCACCACTTCGAGAGCTGACTGATATTTTTCGACTCCAATGTTGTAACTAGTGTCCAGTGAACGGCGGTTTCTTCCTGTGGAGGATTGTTTTCAAATAAATGTACAATGTTCAGTTCTAAGTGGGAACGATTTGCTACCTGCTTTGTTTTAATTCCTCTTGGGTGAGCTGCATACGTAACAGGGAAAAACTTTGCCTGCAAATTTGCAGATCTTGCCGGTCTGTTGCCACCCAGCCCTGGAATATCAATAGTTATGGAAGATTGAACTGGCGCTAAGGCAATTCGATCAAAAACATTGATGTCACCAAACTCCTCATCATCAAGCATTCTAGGTAAACGAACGCGAACCACAAGTCCATTCCGCAAGTCATACTTTCCTCAAGCAACTCATAAATATCTGCTTCCCGATCACAGACTAATATCACCTCATGATCGGGTGTATTCAGTAAGGTTTTCTCATCCCCTCAAACCACTTAAAACTCTCTTTTCTTCTCTGGGCAATCGACTTATAGCATTGGCGTCGATGACTTCCCTGCGAGGCCGCAGCCACACTTATGAGATAAGAGACCTAGAGGAAGTCCTTTTTCCGATAGGGCTAACGAACATGCAAAGAAGTCCTTTGGCTTCATATCCATTTGAATTCTTAGAGGTCCGTTCAAGGCCTTCAGTTTTTATGTGTTTTGTGAAATCAATGACGCTTGTATCCTGCACGACAATTAGCCGCTGTTGTCCTTTTGAGCGCAACTGCGTATTTTAAAAATGAGGCTCAAGAATTTGTGTTGCTTCAACTTTTGGATTATCAAAAAATCGATATGCGGCTTTGGTGGCCGCCCAATCTGAACTGGCTTGATTTATAGACTGCGAAGGCTTATTGGCAAGCTCTGAAGCCAGTATGTGGAATCGCTTATTGAGCCGAATGTCGCCAAAATCAGCGTTGGCCATTTCCTCCGCAATCCAGCACCCATCATTCCCTGATACGTTCGCCATCGTTCCTCCTTGGAAATAACGACTTTAGAACGTACGTTAGGAAATGAAAACCCACACTTCAGAAAAGATGTGGGTAATAGTAAGGGTTTGATCCCCTATTTAGTTTAAATCACACCTGCGCGATGATTCGAGACAATGTGAATCGATTAAAGAGAAAGACCTGGGCAACGACGAAAAAAGCAGAGCGACTCCAGGCCCATCTGATCATGTACGCGCATTTTCATAACGAGATACTCATTTAAAACGTGATGTGAAATTTTAGGATTGGGACCTTACCGAAGTCCCCCACTCCATCAACAATTAAGGGGGCCAGTTTAAAACATTTAGCCCAAACTCGGGGCGCTCGCTGTCTTCACCAATCTTAACAGGTTGTCCGGTCGCCGAGTCGAATTTAAAACGGTAGTTTTTATGGTTCATACAACCTGCGATGCAGTCGCCATCTCCCACAGAAAAAACATAAACTAAACTTCCATCACTCACTTGGTGGCCGCGCAAAATATGGTCTCCGTCTCCAATGATCGACCCTCCACGATAGAGCCGCATTGAAAGTCCTGCCCCCAATGCCTTTTCTAAATTCGGAACGTGGACATCTTTATCAAATTCAATCTTACCCTCTAAATAAGAATAGAGCTTTCTTGACGAGCGAACAAAATGGTATTTGAGAGTGACCTTAGAAAAGGGCGCCAGCTTTGCGATCTGCTGAAAGTCTGAAATGGATTGAACATCTTTGGTCACGTCAATAATCCCCTCAGGCATAAACCTTGTTTTCTTAGGAATTTTAACGCCATGATTTTTGAGAATGGCCATTGCCGTTGGTTTATCAAAATTAAATTCTGCCGTTCGATAAAGTGGTGCGTAAGAAAAATAGTCAGAAATACCATCGACTTCAGGAAATGCATTTTTGATGGATTGAACATCTGCCGCAACTTTTCGCACGTCATCTTCTGTGAACATGACCTGGCCCATCTGGGTATACTCATCAAATAAGATGGCCATGGCATTGGTTTCTGGGGTAGAGAGTGCGTAGGCCTGGACCTGAGGCGCGAGCAAAGCCGTGCAAAGCAAAGTTAATATAGGTTTAATGTTTTTTAGCATGATCGATTCCTTGAGTTAAAGTGTGGGTGTGCGCATCCTACAGCAGACGAGGCGTCTCTTACCACTAACTGCCTCTGACAAAGCCACTGACAAAAATTGTCTCCTAGCCTCACCCAAGGTCGAGCCCCTTGTCGAGCAATTGAAATTAGTCTTTAAATTTCGATTTCTATTCAATACAATAAGGTATGACTCCAGTCGCACGTAACATCGTAAATTTATTAGCTTTAATTCTCACCTGTAACTTCGCTTTCGGCGCCGGAAAAAAACCCGTCAAGCCATCGGCGGTGTTTGACTCCAAATCGGTGGACTTTATCAAAATTTCAGAAAGGCCGCCCGAAGTAACGAGCAAGGATCGGCAAAAAGCTAAAAGCGCGATCACATTTCTGGTACTTAACATGATCAAAACCACGCTAGATAAAGCCAACCAGAAAAAAGATCCAAAGGCGATACAGGACCTCGCGAAAAATTGGGATCCAGCAGACCGCGATGCTATTTCGCAGAGCTTCAAGACCCTTTCCAAATACACCAAAGTCATCGTGCAGAACAACGCACTCGTTATCTTTTTCCCAGGCGGTTTTACGACTTTAGAAGCCATTGATGTGTTCTCTGGACAGTTTCGTATTAACAGAAAAAATGTGACTATTCTCAAAGACACTCCCCTTAGTGTTCTCCAGAAAAAACTCGTTACCGTGAAAAAGCAGGAGTCTCCGGTTTTTTCGGTAGTCGCAAATGCCATATCCTCACCAGCTTGGGGAGCGACGGTCCGCGAAGTTGCGGGCCCTCCTAAAATGCCGTCGGACGCAGATATTGAAAAAGCGATCGGGATGCTTGTGACAGGCCCCTTCGGCGCTGGAGTTAAGGGGGCTGTTGCCCTAGAAGAACTTTTTGCCTCCGGGGCACTTACAAGAGTCAGCGTCCAGCAAGCGATTGAGCGCGCTCCCCAGGTTATCGACGGCGTCGAAGCTGCCTTCCAGGCTTCTATGAAGGAGTCTCTTTCTGTTGCGAAAGCAGCAGAGGCAGAAGCAACCAAACTTCTCCCTCGACTTAAAAGGTTTCTTATCGCCGAGGCCAAAGATATCAAAGCTCTTGCTCTCGGCACCTTTGTAGGAGCCTGCGCTTTTACTGGCAAAATGGGTTCAACCGACGGCTTTCGTTGTGCTGCAGTTTTTGGAGGAGTTAAAAAGTGGATCAAATGTAAAGCATGGCCGAAGATCAACACGGGCAAAATGCCTGAAGGCTGTGTCGAAGACCTATCTCAAACGCCAGCCGAGCAACCTGATACCTACATTGGAAGCCCGACTCCCGACTATGCGCAAAAATGTGAAAAAGTTGGTGGCGGATTTGTTCGTGAGTTCATTATTGCGGCCGTTGACCCTAAGGGCGTTGACATTGACCAAAACCGAATCATCGAAAAATCAAGTAGCGTTTTGCACGTGGAATATCTTCCAGACCATGACAATCCAAATAACATGTCTATTGCAAGGATTACTGAAATTAAAAGGGACAAGGACAAAAATGAAATGTCCGCAAGAATTTGGCTTTGGGCAGGACCGAAATCTTTTGAGGTTTTTTCTTTCAGCCAAGAAAATCTCGATCTGGTGAAAGATCTTAAAGACAATGAAACTAGCCCGTCCAATCTTCCAGGAACGCTACCAAGTTCAACTCTTTCACTCCACCAATCCACGTATGCCGCTCCCGTCACCTGGATAGATAGGACCAGCTGCACTGATTTTACGACCTCAACGACCATAACCGATGATGATCGGGCAAAGTGTGAACGCTCCATGGATTTTCTTAAACCCCTCGTTGGAAAAATGGCTTGCAAACCTTCGGAAAACAAAGGTCCAACGACTCCAAGTGACGAGAAAGGATACGAAGAACCAGCTCCAGCCAAACCTGCAAGTTAATTTTTATTTAAAGGACCGCCCTTGCGAAGTTTCCTTTTAATTCCGTTTGTCTGTTTTTCGATTGTCAGCTGCACCGCTCCGCCTTCGCACCGTCTTGAGTCCCCTCGTGATGATCAAGATCCCTCACAGCTCTACGGAGAACTTTTCACGGCTGTGCAGCTTGCACCTGTTTTTCCTGATTCCAAATATTTCGTTGATATGACGCCTAAACGCAGTCCCGTGGAAATTATGGCTTCGTTTCAAAAAGAAAAGCCAGCAGACCTACGGCAGTTTGTGTCTCAAAATTTTGAAGCCCCTGCGAGCCCTCAGGACAATTACCAAACAAACACCTCTGAGGATCTAGACCGGCACTTCACTACACTTTGGGACCATCTCACAAGACCACCTGATAAAAACGTAAGTCCTTACTCTTCGCTGATTCCCCTGCCATTTTCTTATATAGTTCCTGGGGGCCGTTTTCGTGAGATTTATTACTGGGATTCTTATTTCACAGAGCTTGGATTACTAGAGGATCAAAAAGATGACCTTTTTAAAAACATGCTCGAAAACTTTTCGCACCTTCTTACCACTCTTCATCACATTCCTAACGGCAACCGCGATTACTACAGGTCCCGCTCCCAGCCTCCATTTTTTGCTTTGATGGTTGCACTTTGGCAATCTCGTTTTGGAGCTCCATCGGCCGTGAAATTTCTCCCAGCTCTTCTCATAGAGCATGAGTTTTGGATGAAAGGCGAGCGCGCTGTGAGCGTGGATGGCGGAGTTCTAAATCGATATTGGGATGATCGCAACGATCCGAGGCCCGAAGCTTATAAAGAAGATGTTCGCATTGCAGAGAAGGCGGAAAAACTCTACGGGAGAAGTCGCGCCGAAACTTACCGCGAACTCAGAGCCGGCGCTGAGTCTGGCTGGGATTACAGCACGCGCTGGTTCAAAGATCCAACCGAGCTTGCCTCTATTCAAGTGACAAGGCTTCTGCCCGTAGATTTAAATTCTCTTCTTTACTATCTGGAGATGAAAATTTCTGAGCTCTCTCTGATCGCTGGCAACAAGAGCCAGGCTGAGAGTTTTCAAAAGCAGGCTGACGTGAGAAAAAATCTGATTCACCGCTATCTCTGGGATGAAAAGGCCGGGGCTTTTTACGACTATCATTGGAAAAATAAAACCCGCACTCCAGAACTCACGATCGCAACGGTGGTGCCTCTTTTTGTCGGACTCGCCACAGACAATCAAGCTCGCAGGGCTAGCTCCGTGATTCAAGAAAAGCTTCTAAAACCCGGCGGCCTTGTAACGACTCTTCGAACCTCAGGTCAACAATGGGATGCCCCTAATGGCTGGGCTCCACATCAGTGGATGGCTTACGCTGGTCTCAAGCAATATCACATAGAGCCACTTGCTAAAAAAATACGTGATCAGTGGCTTGCTATTAATCTTCAAGTCTACAAGTCCACAGGCAAGATGATGGAAAAATACAACGTCATCGATACCAAACTAAAGTCTGGCGGCGGCGAGTATCCCACGCAAGACGGCTTCGGCTGGACCAACGGCGTTTACCGCGCGCTCACTCATCCCGAATCTTCGCTGAAGCACCTACCAGTAAAGGCGAGCGCCCGCTAAAAGATCATAAATGATTTTTGTATTCGGGTAGAGCAGGTACGATGGCGCAAGCTCCATAAATATACCAAGTTCTGTTCTTGGCGGATACCACTCAGCTCCTCCGACGGTTCTTAGAAAGTACCCATCTCCAGAACCCTTGGTGCCCTCATTCCATGAGCAACCAAACCTTGCGCAATTGTCTTCGCGATGCCAGGCGCCCGCGCCAAGTCCAGCGCCAACGTAAAGCGCAGTTTCTCGCAAGTGCCCTGAGCTTTTCGCGAAAACCTCAGGGAAGTGATAATAGGCATCGGCATAGATCACAGAAAAAGGTCCCTTGAAGTACTCAACGTTGATATCAAAAGCGATCTTTTCCTGAAGCCAATACTTTAAACTGATCGATCCTGCACCTTTAAAACCAAGACTAATTCCAGGTGCAAAAGTCCCAGCTCGAACTTTTGGTGAAGCTCCAAACGACGGAGAGGAAAATACCAATAAGCTCGCTATCAAAAGATTCAGATTTTTCTTCATTTCCCTTCTCATTTCCGTCACTGGAGAGGTCACAAACAGTGACTAAGTTTTTGACAGGTGATTTAAAGTTCGCCAGAAAAAAAACCATTTTCTCGCCAAGAAGTAACTCAAAACAAGAACTTTGCTATTAATTTGATCATGACCCTCGAATTCACCTCAAATAGCCGATAAAATTAAAGCGTCGGGGGAGATTAATGTCAAAGAATATGAACTACGGAGCTATGCTCGCTTTGGTTTGGACAATGGTGGCCACACCCCTTGCTCAAGCCATAGATGTTGCTTCAACCGTCAAAGCGCTTCGTCTTAAAAATGCAATCACTGGGGGCTTAATGCCCTCGTCAGATCCACTATTTACTCAAATGGTCAACCTTGTGGCTTCAGGAGATATCAGAGGCGCGGCTCTCGTTGCTGCCAACAGCAAATATTTTGCAAACTCTACGGCGCGCAGGCTGGCTCTTCAAATGCAAAATCCAGGTCTAGATGCCAGTGGGATGAAAGACAACGATGCCACAGCCTTTTTAATCGCGCACTTTGTGGGCGCAGGCGCCCCTGCTCGAATCAGCAATATCTGGTCAGAAAATGCAACTTACATGGTGATTTCCCCTTCGACGGGAGCTCAAGTTCACGCAGCTGATCTTTCTGGAGATGAACTTGCGAATGTCGATTGGACTCAACTCGTTCGCCTTGGCGGTCAGCTCGACAGCAACGGCATCTACTTACCAGTTTCGGTGGTTGGCGGATATGCAACATTAAGTGATAGGCCTGGAGACAATTCATTTGCGATGTATGGGGCCACCGCAGGAACCAATCTGCGCATGATCGAAGGCATTTGGCAAATTTCAACGGGGTTTGCAATCATTGACGTGGCATCACCCGCCGCATCTGTTGATCAGGTCCCCAAATTTGTTCCTCAGTATGACCCTAATTTTTTCCATGGGCAAAACCAAACAGCTTGTATCGCATGTCACGGTGGTGGGATGACTTCGGTGGGACATGGATATGCCACAGTCGCAAACGTTTTTGATTTCACTGGCAAGGGTCTTGTGTACATTGCAAACCCTACTGTGAACACGATGAAATCTTTGGGATCAGATCCAGGTCAACGCAATCGTAACCTCACATGCAACCTTACTAGAACTCCAACTCCTGTATGCAATCCCAGTAGCGTTGATGTGGACGCGGCTCAAAGTTGGGATGTCTCGCGAACTTGGAGCGAAACGGGCGTTCTCTCAGCCATGGGTTGGAAAGGTCCAACTCAAGGTCAAGGTCTTCAACAGCTCGGCTACGCCATCACCCAGTCTTGGATCGTCTATCAGTTTTTTACTCAACGTGTGATTGGAGAACTTTGCCCTCTTGGAAATTTCTCTGCCGCTGAGATCACGGCCATCGCAGCCAGCGCTAATCCGTGGGCTGAGCCTGCTGGCACCGATGATCTAAGAACGATCGTAGCAGCTGTTGCTGCGAGTCCGGGGTGCCTATGAAATATGTCTTATTTGTGACGAGCCTCGCTCTTTGCGCCTGTTCAGAACATCAAATTGAAGCTCCGCCTCACGGCGAAATTGGAGTCGCTGTTGCGGCAAGCTCCATTCCCGGAAATAACATTTCACAAGCGGGACCAGCAACTCCGGTGACTGGTGGTCCAAACCAACAAGGGGTTTTAGTTCCTACCGGCCCTGCAATTGTCGCTCGTCTTGAAAATGGTCTAGAAAAAAATGCGCTAGCAACAAGAGGAAATTTTGAGAAAACTTTAGGTCTTGTAAAAACTAACTTACCAGCAAGAACCAACATTCTTAATGCCGCAGGTTTTGATCAGGTGGAGTTACTTGCTTACGCCGCCTGCTCAGACTTAACAACCGGAAAGACACCCATCATGCAAACCGTTTACGGCATTGATTCAGCTGCAACCATTTCGGCAAATCAGGTTCGGCTGGTTGTTGCAGGCCTACGGATGCTAGACAAACACACAGCCGGCTTAGCTTCACAAGGACCTGACAGTGCCGCTGTCAGCACCGTACTCACAAACTTAGTTCAAGCACAGGCCGCGGTAGGAACAAACACAAGTAAAATGGCATTTATGGCAGTTTGCATTGCCGCCAACACGGCAGGTGCAAGCATGTTGGGTCTTTAGGGGAGAGGTATGACATACAAGTCAAAACAAAATTGGAAAGATCTTATTGATAAGGCAGATCATGTAGGCCTGTCTCGCCGGGATTTATTGGCTCGTGGGCTTGCAACTGGATTTATATCTACGACTCTTCCAACCGCACTGTTGCCATTTTTAACAAGAGAGGCTCAAGCCGCGCTCACCTGCCCTCCTACCGTGAGGGCGACAGGCGCCATCGCTCAAATCTTTGCAGAAGGCGGCCCCACCATGGGAGCTCGTTTTATTGGCGAAGATCAAGCTGCCATGATGAACCCGACGATTGCCGCAAACTATGGAATTTCTGGAACCAATCTTTTAAAACTAGGGCCCAATCTTGTGATCGATACAACGAGTCCTTTTGGCGCAACGATCATGCAAGGACCTCCAGGTTGGGTGGGCGGATCTGCCGATTGGCAGACTAAAGTTTTAAGCAAAATCAGCGGCGGCGGGCATCGCGGTCCTTTTAATTCTGACGACGGGGCTGGCTCCAACACGGGTCTCCTTGGAGGAGCGGCAGCTTTTAAAAACACTCAACTCGGTAAAGACCTTCGTATTTCTGTCTCTAACAAAATGGCAAGTTGGGCCACAGGGATGGCTGCTAGCTCCATCTCCAAAAATGGACTCACGCCTGCAACGCTTTCAACATTATTCTCAGTTTCGCCAAGTGCCACTGGACTTGTCACTGCACAGTCTATGACGGATGCATCTAACGCCGCTATCGATATTGCCGCAGCAATGACCAACACATTTGGCAATGCCTCTCGAAACGGGGCTGCTAATTTAACAACATCTGCGGGATGCGCGCTTTACGGGAACTCTGCGCTTGTTGATCCTACTTTTGGTAGCTCTCTATTTACAGCCACAGGGCTTGCTCCACTGACATCTTTATTTACTGTAGCAAGTCTAACACCTGCTGAGCAATCGCTGCTTGCCTCTTACTACCAATCAGCCATGGGTGTGATCGGTGGTGTTGTTCTTCAACTTGGCGGCAGAGACTATCATGGACAAAATCCACAAACTGTCATCGCGCCTGCGGATATCGAGGAGGCTCGCGCCATCGTTATGTTCTTGGCGGCCTGTTACGCAGCCAACGCGCCTGGTGCCTTCCTTTACTTTTCAAATGGTCAAGCTATTGCTTCGGGAGTTCAGTCGGTGGCCGCAACCATCGGAGGCGTCGCAACCACAGTGAACGCGCCAGTTGCTCGCGGTGATGCCGGTGGTTCTTACAACGCAGGATTGATTGTATTTTTTAACCCAGCTGGAGTTGGGCCTACAGCACTAATGACGGGCACGATCACTTCTAACAATGGAAATGCAAAAACAGCATCTAATATCAAGTCTTCAGCTGAAGCGGTCTCTGGTCTTTATCTTTCGGCTCTCAAATGGATTAATGCTGGCACAGTACCTCCAGCGGCCGTGACCGCGATGAACATTCAAAACCTCGCAGATGTGTTGGTGATATGATGAAATCATTGAATCGAATTTTATTACTGTCGATGATCGCCCTGGGACTTGCAGCCTGCGAAAAAGGGCATGTCGTTGAATCTAAGGAAAGCTCCACGATCACAGCTACTGAAACATCAGAGTCGTCGATCGAAGGTTTTGCTACAACTGTCTACGCCTTCGGACAAACCCACGGCTGCGTAAAATGTCACGCCAACCGAGTGAGCCCTAAATGGGCTAACGAAGATGTCAAAGTGGCCTATGATTTTGCACGCCCATTTGTTGACTTTGCAAATCCAGTAGCATCGATTTATGCGTCGTACGTGAGTAACAATCACTGCGGAGATCCCATCTGCGCAGATCCTAGCAACGAAGCTGTCATGCAAAATCTCCTTACCCAGTGGGCATTGATCGAAGTTCAGCAAGGTGGCTCAACTGGGGGCTCTATTGCAGGAGCCACGCTCCCGAATCCTCCCTATGTCAGCTCCCCTGTTGCTATTGTAAACCCTCTACCACTCATCACAACCACGCAAGTTGCAACTCTCAAATTCAACCTTTCTGAGGTTGCACCTGCGGTTGCAAGCCTTGCAGGCGCAACCCTTGAGATTAGCATCCAGTCGTTTAATTCAGTTCAAAATGAGTACAAAGTCTTCAATCCCCGAATTTACGGTAACATCAGACCGATCTCTCTCAGAGGCCTTCATATTTATGTGCGGCCGGCAAGTGGTAGCGGTCTTGGCGTTGAAGACGTCATCCAAGGGGATCAGTGGTCAGGCATCTCCGCCACAGTAGCTCCAGTGTCAGCTCCGGGAACTTCGCTCTCGCCGATTGTTCTTGGCATCGAGGCTCAATCAGAAGCCGATGTGATTACGGTTGGTTTTGCGGACGTCCACTAAAAAAAGAAATGCGCCTGGAGCTGAGCATAGTTGTCGGTGACCGTCGTTTGGGTCGCCTCAACTTTTTCTTTGGTTGTCGTCATAAGAACTTCTGTTTCAAGGCCAGAGAGCCAAAACGTTCTTATCCCATAACCTAGTTGGTTTGATGTCCCCTCTTTCAGAAGACGGGTTGTATTTGCAAAGGCGTAATTTAAAACCATGTAACTTTCTCGCCAGAAACGGTACTTATTCTCAAGCGTAACGATCGTGCCCTTGTCCTGAGACTGATCGGGCACGCGCAGCTCAACCCGCGTAAGATTGATATTTCCAACATACCTTCCTAACGCCGTACCAAGATCAAAAGCCGTCATTTTTCTAGTGATGCTTTGAGTGGCAGTATCAGCTGTCGTGTTCCAATTTGAAATCATCAAAGAGAGACCATAGGACACAAACCTAGCCCCAAGGTTAAAGGCGGTGCCCGCAGCTTTTCCGGGCTCATCTTCAATCCCAGACTTTTTGCTGATGAGATGCAAATTGAAAAAAGGTGCCCCCGGCGCGGTCCCAATCGAGGTCGTGTTGTAGGTTACAAATTGTGTGAATCCAGTGAGCTGGTTGAGGAGAGTGTTGTGATCAGGATTTGAGTGACCAAACAAAGGACGATAGAGACCGGATTGAATCCAAGAGTTGTACGGAAGATCATCGACTAACACGTAAGCTGATTTAACCGCACTCTGCCCAGTGAAGAGCTGATCCCAATGGTCGTGCGATGGTGGATTGCCATAGCGGTGCTCAAACACGAAGTGCACTGGCTGAACTGGCGAAACCTCAACTCCAATATCAAGCCCCATAAACGCGCTGTACTGTTTGGATTCAGCGGGAGTGCTCTCCCCATTGACCTCGGTCTTTCCACTTGTATTTAACAGAAAGTAGCGAAGGTCTGCACCAGCAGTAAACCATTGCTCTTGTTTTTGGCGAAGGGGATCTCCCGCTGGAACTCGATACATGAATTTCTGCGGATCATTTTCCGTCATCATCGGCGCGATATATTTGGGATCTTCAGTCTGACTGTCACTCCCTTTCATCGGTATTCCACGCTCAATCATTTCTTTTTCTTGATTGGGGTTTCCGATGAAACGTTTCAAATTTTCTTCGTTGAATTTTTGCTCCGCTAACGGCGCTGGAGTTTTGGAATTAGGCCGCCAGGTTTCTAAATAAAAAGAGCGAAGCCATTTCGACTCATTCCACTTCCCATGGGCTCCTCGTAGCCCACCACCATTGGGACTGATATGACAACCTTGGCAAGTTGCCGTGCAACGCTTCTGCGAGAAACTGACATCGGGGCGCCCCGGCGAATGGCACGCTGTGCAGTTCTGCGCAAAGCGATTTGCCAGCCAAGGTTCGGCATGAGCCAAAATCGAAAAACCAAGTGCGACAACGAGAGATAAAACACGCATATTTTCAAGGAGATCGCAGTATTTTGAAACTGTCAAATCACTTCTTCTACAGAATTTTGCAACAGGTTGAGCAAATCACATCCAGAAAAAGTTTGCCTGTTAAAACTCAGCATGTTCCATTTGACGTCCAAATAAAAAAGGAGATCCTATGTTTTTATTAAAGACCGCTGCCGTATTGGTATTTAGCTTAAATGCCTTAGCCGGAACCTGCAAAATCGAAGATATCGCTGGAAATTATCACGGCTACATCGAAGGCGGTGGAAAAAACTCCCAAACTAACTTTAAGATGGCAGACAATGGAAGTCTTGGCGGAACTTACATTATGAGCGATGATAACTCTCCTGGAACTTTGTCCGAACTAAAACTCGCTGACAACCGCCTCACTGGAAAATGGTCTGACAAATATGGCGAAGGCGATATAGATTTTACCTTCGCGACTGATTGTAAGGGCTTTGATGGACTTTGGAATGACGAACACACCTGGAACGGCACAAGAGATGCTGCCGCCGATTGGGAATAACTAGTTTGTGACCTGAGAAGGGATTACGATAAGGACCCAGCTCTCTGACCCAGTTGGGTTCACTTTTTTGTCTAAGGCACGACACAAATTTGAAAATACAATCTCCAAGGTGTTCGCCTCATTTTCTGGCTTGTAATGCAGATTCGGATTCGGTGAGCAAATGCAAAATGGCTTGTGAGTCGTGAAGAGAGCTCCATTACTTTTGCACAACGCTTATAGAATTGGATGGCCAGGTTATAAGCGCTGAATTTATTAAGCATGAAGAACCAGTTTGCGCGTTACATGCTCTCACCAACTGGGCCAGAGAGCCGAGTCCTTAGAGAGCAGGGTCCCGAAAACAGAAGAATCGCCGGCTAAATACAGAAATAACAGTTCCTATTAACAATCTGAGGGGCCAGTTCTATTACGATAAACTCCCTTCTCCACTTCTCGGCAAGAGCACTCACTTGCTCTTGCTCAGCCTTAAGTCCCTGAGCTGCCAAAATCCCGACAAGATTCTTATCAACAAAATTGACGATATCTAGCGATGAGAGTCTTCCACCCTTGTACTGTTTGTAGAGTGCCGACATCAAATCCAGAAAAACATCTTTACCAACCAACTCCCGAATCTCCTGTCTGAGCGTATTTAGAGCAAGAGCTCCTTTGCAATAGGGAGTTGAATTGAAAATGTCATTGGCATCTGTATTTGCCGGATGGTTCAAGTCTTCTGCTGGATTTGCAAGGCAGGAACTATTGGTTCCTGTCTTGTATTCGTCGTAAAGCCCATTGAAGTAGGTTGTAAATCCCTCACTGATCCAAAAATCACCCCAATGCGCGAAATGCACGTTATTCCCCCACCAATGATGGGCCACTTCATGGACGGCATTTTTAGAACCCGTAAGCACAATCATCGACGTAGACTCCATGGCAAATGGATAAGGGCTTATAACAAACCCCAGTTTATCAAAGATAAATGGCCCAAGGAGTTTTGAGAAATACACCGCAGACAACGCCGCTTCTTGAACGCTCTTAATTATCGCCGGCCCTTCTGGATCAGTTTTGTGATAATAAACAATCAGAGGGATTTTGCGATCCGCCCGCGCACAATCGACAGTCTTGTCGTTGATTTCACCGTCATTATTAAAACAAACTTCGCTCTTAAAAAGATCGAATTTCCCGACGCCAAAAATAAAATTGTAGACGGTGGTTGTCGCCTTCTGCTCCCACTCAAACAGTCGCAATCCACTCGGTTGCAATCCTGAACCTGAATGCTCATCGCCCTTGAGTAACGAGCCATTACCCAGGGCCATGTAGCCGTCTGGAACTTCAAGGTGGTATTCCACATTGGCGACATCATCAGGAGAATCATTGCTAGGGAGCCAGAATCGGCCATAGTAGGGCCAGTTGCGAGTGATGAGTCCACCACCTGCCGTGTAAAAAAGGCCTTTGTCGTCAGCCTCGAAATTCTTCTTTACAGTATAGAAAATCTTAAGAGTGAGCGTTTGCCCGGCGGATCTTTTTTGAGGAAGTGCAATTTCAAGAACGGATCCTGACAAGCCATATTTATTGCTTTTACCTGGTAGAATATTAAAAGCAAGATCACTGCCAAAACTTTGAACTCTCGCGACGGTTAGCACGCTGGATTCGACATGCAACTCGATGGTTTGATTGTTGGTGAGTGTTTTGAGAGTGAGGTCGGTTTCAAAATCAATCTGCTGAGGTGGCATTTGCGCCACTTTAGCACGAACATTGTAATGAAGAACGTCGATCTCAGGATTCGCAAGATAAGGTTCGATGACATCTAGAACTCTTGCCTGGGCGGAAATCGAAACCCATGTCGCAAATAAAAGAAAACAAAAAATGTTTTTCATGAAGCCCCCCCAAGGCGCATTTGCTAACCGACAAGTTGATAAAAGGCAATGGTCCTGTTGAAAAATTGTTTCAAGCAGGCACAACATCTACAGAAAATAATTCTTGCCCTCTTGTTCCAGAACGCAAACCGTCATAGTTTCAAAAAAACTTTTGAAAGGACTATGAGAATGAAAAAAATGATACTGGCACTCTGTTTCGCAACAGCTTCTACCTCTTTAGCTGCAACCAAAGTTGTTAAGCACTGCGAAGGTTACCGCCCCGAATACTACGTCGATCTTATTAAAGTTGAAGACTATGGTCGCACGACTTACGCCGTAGATATGCAAGGCACTGTGAAGAATTTCACGTCTGCAAAGCAGGCTTTAGCCGCGTATAATAATGATTGTGCGACTGTTATGGGCTGGGAGTAAAATCTAAGCCCCTCGCCTGCCAAAACTCTGTCGCAAATAATGAAGCATTCGCCAGAACTGCATTCGACGGGCTCTGGCTGCGACAAATAGAGCTAATAAAAAGCTCACCACAAAATTCATAAGGCCAATAAGCAAAAGTCCTGTGCTCGTGGCAGCGACGGTCCATCCATCAACCTGAAAGTTCAGAGCCGAAAAAGCAAAAAGCGATGAGGCTGTCGATATTGTCACGTGATTGCCATTAAAATTAAGACCAAATAGGTCCCCTATCACGGGACAGAATCCAAAGAGAAATCCCAACGACACGTTGGTGGCAAGCCCCGACGACTGATCCAAAATCCAATTTGAAAATTTGACCGCCGAAGCTTCTCCAAGAACTTGGCGCAAACGATAGTGCTCGGCCACGGTTTCTGGAATCCGGTTGTACACAACCCAATTTTCAAACCACCCACCAACTAAGGACGAAAGCCAAAGCTGAAATCCCGTAAGTGCTCCTAAAAGAACCGCGAGGCTAAAAATAGGATGCAAATTATCGATGACGTGATCGGCGTAGGCAACATCCATCAATCCTCCGCCAAAACCATATCGTAAAGCTTGGTCAATCACGAGAGCGAAAGGAATAACTCCACAGAGGTTTCCAATAAGCGCTAAAACTTGAGATTTGAGAGTGGATTTAACTTCGTTAGTGAAACCGGATTGATCAAAGTGACGAGACTTTAAAAAACCAGCTAACCGAGATGCTGTAAAAGACGGGATCTTAGTGGCCAGAGTTGTCCCACTAAACTGCATTGCAAGGAAGCCCGCAGAGTAGATAATCCAAACTCCTAAACCTAAAAACACCGGAGCTGGATGCGTGTGAATGAAAAGCACTTTAAATATCGTCATCAAAACAACGATACATCCACCGCCCAAGGCAGACCAGAACATCGACCGTAACTCTGCTTTTGTATGGGCGATGTAATGCTCCCCCGAGTGACCGTTACGTTCAACTACCTTGCGCGACAAAAGATAAAAATGCCTGGCCAAATAATTAAAAACCGAACGACTGCTTTCTTGAGCCTTGACTACTTCGCGCAAAAATCGATGGACAACATCAGGTTGCGGAGTCTGTAACTCGAGCAAGATCTTCAGCCTTTGTAGCAAAGCCTCGATAGTCTCTAGGCGATTGACGACGTCAACGCTTACACCACTTTGATCTAAGTGATCGTAGACAGATTCGATTTCTTTTTGGCAGAGGTCGAGGACTTCAAGACCGCGAACCGAATCCAACTCACGAATGGATTCTACCAGCAAAAAATACGGAGACGTTGAGACTTCGTTAGGCCGAGCCACTCGACGCTGCACTGGTGCGCTAAGACCGTAGTGCGCCACGTGCGCAGCCAGCAGGTACATCGCCTCTTTTCTTTCAACAACGAGCTTTTCTTTATTTTCATGGCCCAGATTTTTTTGAAACCACTCGCAGATTTTTTCAACTGCGGCCGGCGACAAGGAGTCCAGCGCCTCACGGGCATCTGGAGTGACGAAACTCTCCGAAAAAATCTGAGCAGAGTCGTGCCGACTTGCTGGAGTCAGGATTTTTGCAAGCAGTCGTCCTGCAATGTCCCCCCAAAGGCCATGTTCAATCTTAACTCCCACTTCTGTGAAGAGCCGAAAGGATCTACAGTCCCTAAGAACTTGATTAAGCGAGGTCGACAAACCCTTTTCCCATTCCGGTTGATTTTCAAGAGCTTTAAAAAAATACCGAAATCTTGTCTCAACCTGGTCACTGCCATTTTCCATAAGCCAAACGAGAAGCTGGCGAAAAAGATCCATCCGCTCAGGCAATTCGGCATTTCGAGAAAACTGAATGAGAACAGCATTAAGCCCAACGGGGTTGGGCGGCTTAGAAAAAAGCTTTTTAAGGATTTGGAGGCGCTTTCTAAAAATCACGCCTCAATCTGCACTAAAATCGGGAGGATGTCTACGGGACGGGGGCCGATTTAAAACTCAGATTTCGGTTCAGCAGATAAAATGCAGGGAACCGACTGATACATACCGGTAGAATCTGCTTGGGCTAAATTTCCGTGGCGTAGACGAAAAGCAGCGCCGCTAATGGTGAAGAAAATATCACTTCTATCGGATTTTTCGACAGTCGCAGTTGCTTTGGTGCCGTCGACGCTAACACTGTTGATTTCGTTGACAGTATCGCTGACATCGAGGGTTATTTTCTTTCCACCCCGTGAAGTGCAGTTCACTGTGTAGGCATTGGATTGGACGACAGAAAACAGGATTCCAGTAATTACGAGTTTTTTAAGCATGAGTCTCTCCTTTTTGGTTAAATTCATCTTAAGCAAGATCCTCGCCATGCATCTGTTTGGATGAGGCAAATATTGTCACTTTGGCCATAAGCGCTCCTCCGCCCTTTTATAAAAAATTATCCAAGGAAATTGTGGACAATATATTGTCCACAAATTTCCGGCAGCTTTCACGGCGTTGATCGAAGGCGTGGATGGCGTGGACAACCCACAGCCGAGGTCAGCTACTACGAGTTTTTTTATTTTTTAGGAAGTGGAATTTGCTTGACTGACTTTTCGTGTTTCTATTCGGGCGCGCTTTGAGTTTTTTTCTTGTGGGTTCGGTCGGGAACGTGTTGGGATTTTTCTTTTGCTGGTGAGGCTTTGCTTGCTTTGTATGACGTGTTTTCTAGAGATCTTCGATTATATTTAGCTCTTGGAAAATCGCAAAATCTTCGCTTTTAAAAACCATAGGTACAACTCTTGAAAAAAGGAGTTCTACCTATGGATTTAAACACCTCTCAGATCAAGAGCTTTTGCAAAACACTCTCAAAGCCGATTCCGATGAAAAGGCCGCTACCCTTGTGGTGCTTCATCATCTCTGCGAAGTTCAGCGCCGAAGGCTCTTTGCCTCAGTCGGTGTTAACAGCTTATTTGCTTACTGCATAAAAGTTCTGCGTAATAGCGAGCCTGAAGCCAGTCGAAATCCTTATCTCCAAGTCCACAAATCCTGCAAGGTCCAAAGAGAAAGTAAGACCTGTTGCCGATGAGCTTACCGAGATTAAACTTCTTGCTGATAGTGAGCTCATAGAAGACCTAGAGCGTCTGCAAGAGATCTGGTCTCACGACATGCCGGGAGCTAGCTTTCAAGATGTGATTCGCAAAATGGCGAAAGTCTGCAGAAAGCGTGAGGATCCTCTTTTGCAAAATCCACGACACAAGGCAACGCCAACGCCGAAGTCCCCTCGACATATTCCTGCAAAGATCTCGCGAGAGGTTTGGAAGCGCGATGGAGGGCGTTGCACTCACCCTGGCTGCGGTTCTCACCACTTTGTACAGATAGATCATCATTCCGCTTGCTACGGGTGGAAAACACACGCCGGAGAACCTCAGGCTCCTCTGCCAAGCTCACAATTTGATGCGAGCTCGAGAGGAATTTGGAGTGAGTCGTTAAAACCGCCTTACGCCCAAAACCTACTTTTATTCTGTTTTCGTTTCACTCAAGCCAAAGAAGAGTGCAAATTCGCGGTTTGCTAACAACGGAGGTACAGACTTCGTCATTACTGTTTTGGATTTCAAGTACGGTGAGCCTATATTTAAGTTTTGGCCAGTAGAAAATTCCACGGCAAGAAAATCCCTACCCAAGAGCCTTGTATCTATTGTACACCGCCCGGAGGAGGGATTCTATGTCTTTGAAAATCCAAAGCCGGTTATTGGTGATACTTTTGGGATGTGCAGTTGCATCTGCGAGTTTTTCGCGGGCCTCCAATTCTGACGTTTTTGAATCTGGTGGCTTTTACACCCCCGCCAATCTTCCAGTGCCCTTTACAAACCTAGAGACTGTTTCGCGTGCCGTTCACCAACTCCAAACTCCCGATGGAAATCATTGTAGCGGAGTCATGGTTTCGAGGGATGGTTATTTTCTGACGAATTTGCATTGCTTAAAAGATTGTTTCGTAGACACATGGGACTTTCACCCTGAAGTGACTGGAAACCAATTTTCGAAAGACTATTTTCATGGCCTAAAGACGGTCAAGAAAGGTTCTGGCAAACTTCAGTGTCCCCCAAGTTTTCACGCAATTTTATGGGGCTCTGAGGATGCAGGTCATCCGCTCTCTAATCCAAAGCTAGTGGCTGTTGGTAAAGGCTTTTTTTCTTTTGATGAAAAACGGGCGATGCTCTTGTCTGAAGAAGAATTGAATTTGTTAAAAAACGAATACCAAGACTTTGCACTGTTGAAATACGAAGTCCACGAGCCTCAGGCCTGCGTGAGTGTTCCTGTAAAATTTGCGGCAAAAAAATCTCAACCTTTGTGGTTAGCTTCATTTCCCGGATGGACCCATCGACCTCAAGGTTTGGACTCACCTGGATCTCAACAGAGAATTTCTCTAGGACACCCGCGAGAAGACATCAGCGAAGATTCTTTTTTACAATCGCTGATAGCGCAGATTCCAAAGGAAGATCGGCAAAAGACTTTTGACCGCAACCGTGAAATTTATAATCAATCCAGATTTTTGCTCACAAACTTGGACGCTTACTTTGGAAGTTCAGGAGGAGCTATTGTGAATGAAAATGGTGAAATGCTCGCTTTGCTCTTCGCATCTGTTAAGGCCTCTTTTGAAAACTACAACGGCTCTACTGTTCTCGGCCTTCGCTCTGATTTTATCGCCGAGTCGCTCGCTCAAAGTTTAGGGGAAGAGCTCGCAACAAAGGCCTTCGATTGCGCCATAGGGAAAGAGGAGTAAAACTCGGGATCGGCTCGTGCCTTGCAAAATTGGCGCTGCCTTCCTGGCAGCGGCCCTTTGGGCTTCCCAATTTTGATCCCGAGTTTTACTCCTCTTTCCCTATGGACTTGTCTTTTCATTCATTGATAGAATCATAAAACGATTACGGTTTTGATTCGTTCTCTTTTGGTTGATGATATTGATTTTATCTTTGAGGCATTTCGGGTTTTGGGTGGGAGCAAACCTCGCTCGCTGTATGAGGATTATTTCTCTGAACAAACACGGGATATGCGGAGGACAAGCAGGTGGTGACGGCCGATGACAACCTCGTCCTCTATCAATATAAGGAAATAACCGGCTAGCCTTCCGATTTTTTGGAAACTCTAGTTCTTAATCCAAGGTTTAAGAACCATGTGGTCAGGAACTGCGGTCGACGTTGACCTGGAAGATCGGACTAATTTGCGCCGAGTGAGCATTTTGAGAGCTGACTGAACCGAACTTTTGGAAAGTCCGGTGGCGTCGGCAATCTTTAGATGACTGAGTTTTTTACACAAACATGCTTGGGTTTTCTTTATTAACTGAGCAGGATTTCAACGAGAAGCAACGCTGGATCGAACTCAAGGTTCCCGGTGCAGATACAGGAGTTGCGCTCTTCACACCTGACGGCCACGAAAACCGCGTCGGAACCTTTCTAAACACCGCATTTGAAGTGGATAACCTAAGCAAGACTTATCAGCAGCTCGCAGAAAAAGGGGTTGAGTTTTTAGGCCCAGTCAAAAAAGAAGATTGGGGTTCATTTGCTATAATGAAAGATTCTGAAGGCAACACTATCTGTGTTTCTCAGTCGTGAGCATAGCATGAAGACGACTGCTTCAAAGCGCCCTTTAAAAGAAAAACTTGGTATTAGAGCTGGATATCGCATGGCCATATTAAATCCACCTCGAGGCTATACCTCGATATTGGCGGATCTTCCCTCAGACACGAAGCTGACAACTCGGCTTGCTGGGGAGCCATTTGACGTTATCCAAGGATTTTATTTAAATCAGCGGTCTCTGAAAGCTGACCTTCGAAAAATCAGAAAAGCGATTCAACCAAAAGGAAAAATTTGGATTTGCTGGAAAAAGGGGAAGGTCACTGATCTCAGCCGCGAGGTCATATGGGAACTTGGCGAAAATGTTGGACTAGACTCTGTGGCATCTTGTGCGATTGACGAAGAGTGGGCAGCAATGAAATTGATGCTGCCCAAAGACGAGCGAACGCCAGATGCCGCGGATTGACAGGTGCCAAGTGAAGCGTACGTTTGTTTTCCGAAGTTTTGTGATCACTTACGAAGAAATAGGTTCCGCCCCCAACACTGTGGTATTGGTCCACGGAGCTGGAGCGAATAGAAACTATTGGAAAGGTCTTACAGAACATTTGAGATCGTATCGTGTGCTGGCACCAGATCTATATGGTCATGGTGACACTCCCATTTGGGCATCAAAGAACAATACACCTTATTTTTATTCCAGTGATGTAGATCTTCTAGAGGCGTTGATAAAATTGCACGGTCAACCTGTGCATCTCGTTGGACACTCCTCTGGAGGGTCGGTATGTATCGAATTGGCAATTAAAAAACCTGAGTTTATCAGTGGACTAGTGCTAATTGAGCCAATGCTTCCTACTATTTTGAGAGATAAAGCTCCCAATGAATGGGAGGAAATTTCATCCACGTATAAACATTGTCACTCAGAACTAGATAAAGGTAATACAGCTGTTGCAGCTCACGACCTTTTTGAATACATCCTCGGCGATGGCGAGTGGAATAAGCTACCAGAAAAAGTTAGAAAATGGATGGTAGAAAACATCGAAACATTGACGGCCCACAGCCGAGCCTCGCTCGCTTTACAATGCGATTTAGAGGCCTACGGAAAACTCAATGTACCAGTTCTTACGATCCATGGCTCCCATAGCAGAACACCATATCAAAAAATTTCTCAAATTCTTGCTCAAACATTTCGACGATCAAGAGTGCTTACGGTCAAGGGCTCATCTCACAACTCACCCCTTACACACTTGGGCACGGTAGGTCCCGCAATTCTAAATTTCTTAGAAAAAAGTCGCCTCTAAACAGTCTCATTTTGAGAAATCAACAGATCCCGGTAGGCATAAGGGATTTTAAACTTTTCTGAAGGTCCTAAGAATAATAGTTATGAACTTATTGGATATTCTGATTTTTCTACCGATAAATAAGTGAAATCAATGAAATGGATATTAAGCATCTTTATTTTTTTTAACTTTTCCTGTCTGAAGGTCGGAGCCGCCGAGGATGAGGGCAAAAGCTATCTTTTACGCAAGCCCGGCGCCAGCTTCATTGATGACAAAGGTGTGGTTCACACGCTGGAACAAGACACTGGCAGTGGCTATGCACTTGCAACCGATGGGATTAGGTATAAAGTTTCGCAGTATGAGGTCACCAATGTCGGCCCCATAAAACCTAACATCAACGTTTTAAACGCCCAAAATAGAATGCAAACGGTGCTTCACGTTTTCGAAAAGGGAACGATTGTTGACTCTTCAGGAAACACCTACGTCCCAAGAGTGCACGAAGTGGAAAACTACCATAAGCACCTAAGAAATGGATACACCCTCACTGAAGGCGGAAAGATGCGAAAAATTCAGCATCTTTTCATTAATGGAACTGCCGTCGATGAAAATAAAGAGGCTTTCAGACCCATGGTCAATGAGGTCTTGTTCCAAGGCAAAAACCGATCTGGAGCGGTAGTTCTCGATGATGCGAACAAAGTGAGAACCGTCACGAGAGTTTTCAATGATGGAAGAGTCGCTGATGAAAATGGCAACGTGTTTAAACCAACCGCACATGCTGTTGGCGGTGGAACGTTTATCAAAGACGTCAGGGGAGTCGCGCGAGAAACGGCATACATATTTGACAATGGTATGTCTGTAGACTCTAGCGGGAACTCCTTCAAAGCTGGAGCTGAGACGGTCATTTTTGCAAAAAATTTTGGCTACAGCGCTGTGACCAACGGCCTCTTTTCTGAACTTTCTTTTAGCCTCGCCGGTTTACGGAATGTGTTTGCTCTTCCAAGGATTTTACAAATCGCCAAGATCGCAGGACCAGAATCTCTGGCTTGGAGCGCACTCTACAAAGTTGGAACTCCAGGAACCGCAAACGCAACGACGCTTTCCGGCAGCTATATGAGCCCTCAAGGAATTATCAAATTCATGAAGCTTTCGCCCGAAAAACAAACTGAAATACTAGCTCTAGATGCAACAGAGGGCGGCCCTTTTGAAAAATATAAAAATGAATATCTCCAAGGTCTTTGGGAATCAGCATCTTTTGATATCACCTCATGTAAAGATGGAAATGCTGAGATAGCGGTCACGGATCAACAGGGATATAAAATTAAGGCCAATTTAATCAAAAGAGACGACGGAACCACCGATCTAGTGACAAAAAATCCTCTCAACGGAGATATCTTTACGATTTCAACCAGATCCAATTCCTTCGAACAAGCCGTGTACAACCGTCCTCAAAACATCCTGCGCATGAAAGGCGAAAAGAAAACTTTCACAGATGTCGAATCGATGATGACCGATTTAAGCTCCCAGTCTGCGGTGGGCGCATTCCAACGTGCGAATATTCGAATGATTGTTGCAATGTCCATGCAGCTAAAAGGCTTACAAAAAAATTGTCAAGCTATAGGGGCTTTACGTGGTTTATTGGTGGAATCTCTGCCTGCGAATAATCAAGAACCTCGCGAGGGCGCGCACTAGAAGATCGGTAGCAAAGCGAAGCCTCCGGGAGGGGGGGCTCTTCTTAGCGCTCAGCCAAGCCTCTCCCGAGCCCAAAGCAAATCATGAGCTTAGCAGAGGAGCCTGAGATCGCAGACCATTTTGCGAATGACATCCTGAAAGCCAGATCTCAGCCACCAGTTGGATCACCTAAGTTTCGGTAGGAGCATTAGGTATCTCCGCAGGATTTTAAAAATAAGCGTGATGCGTTGGGAGTCCAATTTTCAGAACGATCCATATTTCTTCTGCTCAATGGAATTTTTCTTACTGGGGCCTCATTTACCGCCTCGATATTCACGCTATAGCAACAACAAACTAGCTATCGAGGATTCGGCGACTGAACCCAGCTGCACAGGTAGAAATTATCAATGAAGGGCTTACCTTGATTGCTGCGGGCGCTGGCCGCTGGAAATTTCTCGCTATACCTTGCAAACATAAGCCCAGATTTGTAATCAAGTAGAATCGACAACGAAACTTTTTTTGATCCTTTCTGAGTCGGAACCTCGTACGCTGAAGTGTATTTAATGTACTGGTTTTCTTTGCTCCCGGGCCAAGCCACCAATATCCCGCTTCCATTACTAACGGAGACCGGGGACCAAGTTACTTGGTCTTGGTCCACATAGCCAAGTTGCGCATTTTCCATAACTATAGAGTCCGACGAGTTTGGCTTCAGCTTAATACTGAATTTAAGAACTTTATATCCTAATGCCGGGCCATTAAAAATATCCTCATCGGGACCGGGAGTTTGGCAGACAAAACTTATAGTTCCCTTCGCTAGCTCGCCACTGGGATCAGCCAAGGGGATAGGCACTACAAACATTTGGGACAAATCAGTAGCTCTAGCAAAACGGCCAAACAGGACTAAACTTACAACGATCAACAACAATTTCATAAGGGTCCCATAGCACATTCAACCACAGAATGCGATAAATTCTCCTGCTGACATCCTTTTCTAAATTGAGTAATACACCTTATGTTTAAAGTGCTTCTTACTCTGGGGATTTTTATGAGCTTGAACGCGTTAGCGGAAGAGCCGCGGCTGAATTTTGACAAGTTATGGAATTATCAAAAGCCCGCTGAAACTGAACTGAAATTCAGAGATCTCCTCCCTCAGGCGAAGAAAAAAGGAAAATCGTATTACCTTCAGCTCCTCACTCAAATCGCACGAACTCTCTCCTTACAAGCCAATTATCAAGAGGCTTATAAAATCCTGGCGGATGTATCCTCCCAACTAACAGATGATATGCATGTTGCGAAAGTTCGTTATTTGCTCGAACTCGGCCGAACTCAAAATGCTGAGAAACGTGGGGAACTTGCGAATAAGACATTCTATGAAGCTTTTTCAATCGCGGATAAAACGAAGGAATGGGGATATGCTGTTGACGCCCTCCATATGATTGCCATCACCTATAGCTATGGAGCTTTAGAATCAGCCCAAGAGAAATTGCAATGGGAAGCCAAAGCCATTAGTTATGCAGAAAGCAAAGACTCCACAAATGCCAAGAAATGGCTCGGCTCACTTTACTTCAATGCAGGATGGTCCTATCACGGGCTCAAACTCTACAAAGAAGCTCTGGATACATTTATAAAAGCGGCGGAATTGGATAAAGCAAATAGTTCACCCGACTGGATTTTGCTTGATGACCGCCGAACCGTCGCACAGATGAAACGTCTGGTGGGAAAAATCGACGAGGCCTTCGCCGAACAGGAACAGCTCGAAAAAGAAAATTTAGAGCTTGGAGAGCTTTATTTGCTTAAAAAGGATGAAGCTAGCGCAAGAGAGTATTTTGCTAAAGCCTATCCTCTACTCAAAGATCAATTGGGGGATGAGAAGTACGACGATCGCCTCAAAAGAATTAAGGGACTTGGTGGTCTCTAAGCCGAATTTTAAGAGTTAAAAGAGTCCGACATTGGGCAATCTCAATGACGTTTTCTACACCTTTGGATCTATCTATAATTATGAGGATTTTATCTCCAGATGCGTTTTATACTAAGATTGGCTCTTGATAGGTGTAAAAGCTTTAGACATCTTATTTTGAAGAAAAAGTGCTCAATTTATTTTTATCGCGTTTAGATTTGGACCCGGCTTTGCAAGGTCTTGCCCTGAAACCCTTTTAAAGGACTGGATTATGACTACCAAAACGATTCTTGCATTTTCTTTTGTGTTCGCAGCGACCACTTCGGCTATGGCTAAGCTAGACGCTCAGGCTTGCATCAATAAATACGCTTCTTTTTCTGTGGCTAAGAAACTAGTGGGGAAGCCCATGCAGATGGGAGGATCGGCCCTGGTTCTTGGCATGACGACCGCAGGTAGCCTTGGAGTTGTTGGCGGTGGTGTTAGTACTATTGGAGTATTAGGTGGATCGACCTTAGGAAAAATAGGCGATGAAAAGGTAGCGGAAGCGGTATTTGCTTCAAATTTAGCTCAATCGCTTTTAGAAATCAGTGCAGGGGTTTTGGGGCCTTATACGAGTCAGCTTGTAGCGGATCTAAATGGCGCCATTTATGACACTGGTAGCTTTGTGCCGAAAATGGAAAATGAGCACCTCGAGTTCAGTTCACCTCTTAACGACGATTTGAAAATAGAGCTGAAAACAAGTTTAAATGGTCAGGAGATTCCATCTGGTAAATTGATTCAAGCGACTAAAGCGATGCTTGATAGTGGAAGCTTATGTCCAATTACAGGTGGAGTTCTCACGCAAGAAGAGTGGGCGCGTCTGATCGTTTATTATGTTGTTGAATCAAGCAAATAAAACATTTTTTGTGGCTCTCGCGGCGTCGCTACTTTTCTCGCCGCTTTGCCTTGGCAACACCGGACCTTCAAATCTTGAAGATTTCAGAAAAAGTGTTCGGCATTCCATAGAAAATCTTAGAATCAACTGGGTAAAAACTGGGGGTATCGAGGTTGTTTCTGCCGGACCTAGTTCTGCAAAGGCACAAAGTCGATGGGGTCATCTTGCTTTGAGATTTGTCGGCAGTGGCTCAACCCCGCTCGATGATATTGTCGTAGAGGCCTTGGCTGTTGGGGCTCCCGAAGACGGGCCTGTCAAAATAGCTGGCAAGGGTGTTTTTGGTGGCTACCTCATCGGCCTATCATTTGGACCACTAGGCAACCTGATAAAAGACTATTATTTCCGTGAAACCAGAGGCTACAGCCGTACCATACTTCCCTCTAGCGAGAGACTACGAAGCTCGTTATTAACGACACTAGCCAAGATCAACGAAGTTCGCTTTGGAAGTGACCGATATTATTTTTTTACAGAGAATTGTGCTTCTTACTTATCGTGGGTTCTCGAGTCTTCGGGATTTCGCCAGTTACCAATACCTATCCCTTTTATTCCCACATCGGCAAAACTTCACTTTAGAAACTCATTTTTGGCTCCTTGGCCTGAAATATTAAGTTTGCCGCCAAAAGATTTAGGTGCATTTCATCCTGAGAATGTGACTCATTGGTCATCGTTTTCAACACTCCAGTTACAGCGACTTTTGGTGTTTCATGGATTTGAATTAGGATCTTACATGAAGGATGTCGTTTCGGAATTGGCTCGTCGCTCGGATCAGCAATCTACTGAAAGAGTCTACGGAATAGAAATCTTACCTTCTGCCTTTTATCAACAAAACCAAAACCTTGATGCTAGCACCTTGAAACCGTTCTTTTCAAAATCGCAGGTCACCGAAACTCTGCGCCTAAATAGGATTGCGTGGAGTTCTGCCTATACCGAGGCATTTTGCAGAGCTTCCGCGGAATGTCGATTTTTCGAGGCTGCGCAAAAAGTGCTCGAGGGCTACTAGATTTTTTCCCAGCCACTACGCCCGGTGGATAAGCCGGTCGCCGGCCCCTCGAGGGCCTTGCGCCCGTCAATCCTGCGGATGGGTTCGTCGCAAGACTCCTCACCTCATCCTCGGATACGCACGGCGATCAAAATGGCTTTGCCATTTTGACGACGTTGCGTGGTGCACCCGCCAGGACTTGAACCTGGAACCCTCTGATCCGAAGTCAGATACTCTATCCAATTGAGCTACGAGTGCGTTTTGGACCGGCAGAATCGCCCATAACGTAGTCTTTTGTCAAAGGAAAGTAAAAGTCGGCGGCGGTTTGGACTTCGGGGCTTGTTGCTTCGGGCCAAGACCAGATTTCAACCCGGCATCCTCGCGATTTTAAAAACCAAATGAGTGGGAGAAAATCTTTGTCGCCCCCAAGAATGATCACAACATCCAGCTTTTCTGCCATTGTGACAGCATCGATAATAAGGAAGCTATCCGCATTTTTACTGGGCCGCTTGACCTCGCCGCCGAGCTTAGCCCAAAAGCTGATGAATTGAGCACTGATCTCCTTAAAAATCGGCTTGTAATACAAAAGCCGAATGATCTCTCGATCGCCCACTTGGTCGATGATTTTTTTATAGTCTGTACGTCCTTCATGGTGCTTGAGACCTGAAAGCTCGATATTTTCAGCATCGACAAAAATTCCGACTTTCTGAAACAGCAGGTTGGTTTGACGATCAGATTCATGGACGGTTTCTTTTGCCGGTGGATTTTGTGGAGAATTTTGAGGTCGTTTATTTTTCATGAGATCATTCCTTGATGACAAGTTGATTGGAGAGTTCGTTGACACCAGCCCCATGGGCTGGGAAGTGAGTTTTTAAAAGTGAGCCACCGCTTTCGATGGCTTTAGTAAGACCCTCGGCGAGTTTCCCCTGTTTTATTCCATTAAGGATATAGTCCACGGCTTCTTGCCAAGCTGTAGAAGGAACTTTTTCGGCAATCGCTCGATCCGCCAACACAACAGCGCGCCTTTCCATCACCGAGATAAAAATCAAAATAGCTGTCGCTTTTTCTGTCTTATGAACCTGGTTTAAAAAAAACTCAAGCTGCGCTCTCGCGTGTACCTGATGACTGAGATCGCCTTTCAAGCTCAGCCACCTTTGCACACAAAGGGCGCGGGACAAAACCAGCGAAAAACCATAATAAAATAAAATGACAATAGGCCAAAGCCAACTCAGGACGTGAAACTCTTTAAGCGAGTGTTCTAGCGGAACATCGATGGCCAAAGTGATGCTCGTGAGGAGTAAAGTGATGATGAGTGGCAAGTGCCCCACTGTCGAAGAACTTCGTACAATCATAGGCACAATCTCGCCGGTACTATTGGCCTCAGCCTCTTTGACAGTTTGACCGACGCGAGAAATTTCGTCTTGAGACAAATAGGAGTTGATCCATCGATTTTTCATCACCAATCCCCCGAGGCGCCGCCGCCACTAAATCCACCGCCGCCACCGCCCCAGCTGCTTCCGCCACCGAAGCCTCCACCGCCAAAACCAGGGCCACCTAAATACCAACCACGTCTGCGAAATCCACCACCACCGCCACCAAAGCGATTTATAAAAAGAATAACCAAAATAATAATGATAAAGAAAACCCCTGGGAGTTTCTTGCCGGTGTTTTTAGGTTGAATATCAGGAATGAAGTCCTCGGCGAAATAAGACTTAAAATCAAAATCAGGGTCTGTGATTTGCGCTACTGAGAAAACTCCAGCGAGTAGACCTGCTTGAAACTGCCCCTGTTTAAAAAGGGGAATGATACGATTTGAAATGATCTGTTTGGCGCGGGCATCGGGGATATCCCCTTCTAGACCCTGCCCAACTTCGATGCGAACTCTTCGATCTTGCATGGACATCAAAATCAAAAGTCCACGATCGCCTTCCTTACCGCCAAGCTTCCACGCATCTGTCACTTGAATCGATGCTTGTTCAATAGGAACACCATTAAGAGTCGGCACCACCAGAACTTGAATTTGGGTTTTCTTGGTTTGATAAAGCTGCCCCAGAGCTTGGTCTAAGCGCTCCCGGACAGGCTCATCGAAAATATGAGTCTGATCGATCACCGGCGCCGTCAAAGGCGGAACCTGAAAATTCTGCGCCTGGCCTGCAAGCGCAAACAAGAAAACACATGGCAGTGGGACGATCAGACTTAGGCGCACTAGAAGTTCACCTGCGGTGGTTTTTCAACGGTGGCTTTTTCTGCTTCTGTCAAATCCCATTGAGGCATTTTTTCGTAATGGAAAAAAAGCGAGTTTGAAATGCTTGTTGGAAACACTGTCACCAAATTGTTAAACTCGTTGATGGATTCAATGTACCGATTTCGAGCCACCGTGATTCGGTTCTCAGTCCCTTCAAGTTGAGCCTGAAGATCTCTAAAGTTTTGGTCGGCCTTGAGCTGGGGATAGTTTTCCGAAAGCACCATAAGTTTGCCAAGCGCCTGCGAAAGATCTCCCTGCGCATTCTGAAACTTTTTGATGTCTTCTGGCGAAGCCTTTGAAGGATCGATCGTAATTAGCGTGGCACGGCTTCGCGCGCTCATCACACCTTCAAGAGTGTCTTTTTCGTGACTGGCGTAACCCTTTACCGTTTGCACAAGATTGGGAATCAAGTCGGCACGTCTCTTGTACTGATTGGTAATTTCAGCAAGTTTGGCTTCAACATTGTTTTTGGACGTAGGAATGGACTGCACTCCGCACGCCGAAAGCATCGCGCCCAAAAGTCCAATGGCCAATAAATTCAAAGCTTTCATTTTTACAACCTCCGTTGGTTTCCTAACAATTTGGAGGTTCAGGGTAAAAAATCAAGGTCGAAGGCAGAATAATGCAAAAGTTCATGCCGCAAGTAGATAAATGATGTTAAAACGCTCCCATGGCACGGCAGCTTTCTCCCCAAATTCAAGTCTTTGACGACTTCGTGGTGGCCTTTAAACCTAAAGGGCTCACCACCCACCAAAGCGACCCGGTAACGCCAGGTTTTGTCGAGTTTCTTGAAATCATGCGTGGGGAGAACCTTTATGTTGTGCATCGCCTCGATAAAGAAACCAGTGGAGTCATGATCTTCGCGCGCTCCAAAACCGCGGCGGCTCAACTCACCGAACTTTTCGCAAATGGAAAGATCAAAAAAGAGTATCTTTTTATCACACGCTCAGCGCCGCCTTCGGAAACTCGGTTGCAAGTCAAAAGCACCATTTCAAAGAACGGAAAAACTTTTCAGAGCCGCCCCAGCGACTCGCCCGATGCCATCACCGACTTTGAATATCTGCGTTCTGATAGGCAGGGGCGACACAGCCTATGGAAGGCAAGTCCACTGACCGGCAAGACTCACCAAATTCGTTTGCATGCAAAGAGTTTAGGACAAGCCCTTTTGGGGGACGAGATTTACGAGGGAGCCGACTTTCCAGTTCTTGCGCTTATCGCACATCGGCTGGAATTTTTTTGGAATGGCGAGCGCTACGAATTTACTTTTTCCATCCCCAACTACTTTGAGGATCTTGAGAAACTCAAAAACCCAGAGACCTGCTATCTTGAAGAGCAAATCAGAAGGCGCCAGCACCTCTATCAAATCCAACAAAACCAAGAGCAGACCTTGCGACTTTTGCATGATCATTTCCTTGGGTGGAGAGCGGACCTGCTAGGCCCGGTGCTTTGGATCCATTGGTTTAATGACGAGGAGCCCACGCTCACGCAGATTGATTTTTTCAAAGACCTCGGTCAGCGGCTTTCTAAAAACGATCTCGTGATCAATCACCTACGCAAAATAAAAGACTCTAAGCCCACGGTTCTCTACACCAGCCAACCCGAGCCCTTTGTATGGACAGCGAATGAGGAAGATCGAAAATTTCAATTCCGCACGCAGAGCGGCGTATCGCCAGGTCTTTTTCTGGATCAGCGCGAGAACCGAAACTGGATCCAAAAAGTTTCAAGTGGCAAACGTGTTTTGAATTTATTTTCTTACACCGGCGGATTTAGTCTTGCGGCGGCCTTAGGTGGAGCCAAAGAGGTTGTGACCGTAGACCTCAGCAAAACTTTTTTAACCTGGTCCAAAGAAAATTTTAAACTCAACGGACTTAATCCCGCTGCCTACGAATTTTACCAATCCGATGCTCTATTTTTCGTACGTGGCGCAAAAAAGAAGAATCGATTTTTTGACCTCATCATTTGCGACCCACCCTCATTTTCAAGAAGTCCCGAAGGGGTCTTTCGCATCGAAAAAGACCTCAGTCGGCTTATCGGAAGCTTGCTCGAGATCCTGGCACCCGAAGGTGAAATTCTATTTTCAACAAACTACGAGTCATGGACCCCAGCCGAGTTTCTCAGGGCGTGCGAGAAAGCGGTTCCCCTAAAACACAGATGCACTCTTCACCAAAATTGGAGTTACGATTTTGAACTTCCGGGGAGGGAGGCTGTGATGAAGACTGTGAGGGTGATGTAGCATCAGCATCAGCATCAGCATCAGCATCAGCATCAGCATCAGCACCAGCACCAGCATCAGCATCAGCACAGTAGCAGCTTCAGCACAAGTCTCAGTTTGGGTTGATCTTCCCCTGAAACTTAAAAACTGGATACTAAAGGCGGCGTTAAACCACCTGATTCCGTTTTTTGTTCTGAGCCGATAGTCGCTGAGAATCAGGACAACAGTTTTTTAAACCAGGTTACCAACCGTAAACTGTACTGAGTCTGTTACTGAACTGATACTAATACTGAGGCTGAGGCTGTGGCTGAGGCTGAAGTTGGGACTGAAGCTGAAGCTGGTGCCGTAACTATACCTCCCGAGCGTGCGTCGCCGTCACCACAGTGTGAATATTTCCCCTGACTGTAAAATCCCCTACAACTTCAATCTCCCAGGGATTTAACAAATCGACCAGATCTTGGAGGATGTTGTTCGTAACGTCCTCATGAAAGACGTTCTTGTTGCGGAAGCCGTTGAGGTATAGCTTCAGGGATTTGAGCTCGACACAGTACTCGGCAGGAACGTAGCGAATTCGGATGGTCGCAAAATCTGGGAAGCCGCTTCGAGGGCACAGGCAGGTAAACTCTGGACACGTGAACTCAATTTTATAGCGCCTTACGAGCGTGCGATTTTCAAAGCGCTCAAGCCTATTTTCTTCGATGGCGATTTGTCCGTATTTTTTGGGTTCCATGTGACCTCTTTGTTGTTGGTCTATTACGAAATTTAGGACCTGAGAGCAATGCCAAATTTACAAATCTACCTCTCGAAGACTGGACTTTGCCCAGGCAGTAAAGTTAAATAGAATCATGCGAAGAAAATGGCTGAAATTATCCCTGGCGATGGCGCTGACTGGATGCTCGTCTGGAGAACTCAAAACCGTCACAAAGCCCACCTGCAACAGTGTCGATTGGTTTGAAATTGGCCGTCGGGATGGTATTTCTGGCCTTACTCCACAAAAGCTGGTCAACCCAAACCTGAACTGTGCTGCCAGCGAGCCTGATCCCGAGGCCTACCGCCTTGGACGAGAGATGGGACTGCTTGATTTCTGTAATGTTAAAAATGCATTAATGCTAGGTCGTGCAGGGACTCCCTACGGCCAAGTCTGCCCCGATGGGTCTTCAAAATCATTTCTTGAAACTTATAACCGGGGTCTTGAGATCTTTGAATTGGCTAAAAAAAATGAACGCTTAGCTGCTGAGATTTCTGGGGTGCGCCGGGCCCTTTCTGATCCCAACACTCCAAAACCCTCGCGGCAGGTCCTTGCTCTCAGACTTGACACCCTCGAAGGTCAGCGCCTCAAAAATTCTAAGCAAATTTCGCGTCTTGAAAGCCAAGGGCGGACTCCCGAGTCGGCGCAGTAAACGACTCCCCTTTCCATCGCACAGTCGTTTAGTTTTCTACACCACTCCCACATTGAGTTGTGACCACGGGAGGGGTAAAGTCGCGTTTTAACATTCCATGAGGAGTCCACCGTGACCAGGGACCTACTTCCATGATGGAACTATCCACGCCATCTTCAAAACTCAAAGGGCTAAACGCATTTTTCTTTGGCGCTCTGGCATTTTTTACCTTCAACACCTGGTTTCTCTTTTACAACTTTGACAAGTTCTCTCATCAGCAAGATTGGGTTCAGCACACTTTCAAAGTGATGCTTGAAGTGGATCAAATCATTTCCGGCGTTAAAGATGCCGAATCTTCGGTGCGTGGCTATTATCTTTCAGGATCAGACGACCATCTTGTCTCTTTCCGCGACGGAGTGAACGAGGCTTGGCTTCACCTCAATCAAGTCAAACTTTTGACGATAGACAACCCCGCGCAACAAATGTCCATTAGCATTCTCGAGGATCAGCTCAAAAAAAGATTGGTTCTGCTGAATGATGGAATCGATAAATATCAAAGGGTCTTAAAATCTGGAAAAAAACCAGAGCTTGATGTTGCCATCGGGAAAGCATCGATGGACCTTCTAAAAAATCAAGTGGACGTCATGAAGGCTAACGAGAAGCGCCTCCTCGAGGAAAGAATTTCCTCCGTTAAATCCAATGAACTCTATTTCTACCTAGCCCTCCTGTCCACCGCGCTTTTGACTCTCCTGCTTGTGAGCTACGCATTTTCGATGTTTCGAAAAAATTATCTCTCCACGCTTGAAGAAACGAAGATAAAAACTCACGAAGCTTGGAAGAATTCTCGCATTGCTGAAATGAGCCAGATGCTGGCCGAACAGCGGTCTGTTGACGTTATTTCTGAAAAAGTCCTGAGCTTTATCGGAGAAACAACTCATGTCCCTGCTGGAAGTTTGTATGTCAAAGAAGAGGGCCGTCTTCGTCGTAGCGCAACCTACGCCTCTATGGCTTTAACCTTCATCGAAGGCGAAAACCAGATTCCAGAGTTTCTCTCTCTTGATCGAGGTCTTTTAGGCGAAGCTTTCCGCGCAGTGGCCCCTGTTCAAATCAGAGCCGTCCCTGCTGACTATGTTCCTATTTCTTCAAGTCTTGGGTCTTCGCAGCCGCGATTTTTGCTTTTCTTGCCGATTTCGTTCCAGAAAAAAAATATTGCGATTATTGAGCTTGCCTGTTTCGAAGATCCTACGGAGAACATGCTTGATTTCCTCAAAGATCTCTCTGATGCGATCGGCATTGGAATTAGCTCTGCTCAATTCCGCGAGCGGCAGCAGGGTTTGCTTGAAAAAACACAGCAGCAGGCCGAGGAGCTTCAAGCTCAGCAAGAAGAACTTCGTGTGAACAACGAGGAGCTCGAAGAACAGACTCGGGCTCTTGAGAGCCAACAACACACTCTTGAGCAGCGCAACCAGCAGTTAGAACAAACCCGCAGAGATGTTGAGATGAAGGCTTCTGACCTCGAAAAGGCAAGTCAGTATAAATCTGAGTTCCTTGCAAAGATGTCTCACGAACTGCGCACTCCGCTCAATAGTCTTTTGATCTTGTCGTCACTGCTTTTTGAAAACAAAGAAGGAAATCTGACCGACCAGCAGAGAACCTTTGCGAAGTCCATTCAAGATTCCGGCAACGATCTTCTCAACCTTATCAACGACATTCTGGATCTTTCAAAAATTGAAGCACGCAAACTGAGTTTACGTATTGAGACCTTCAATCTTTCTTCGGTTTTAAGTCACCTTAGATCTACTTTTGAGCCTCAGGCCACTGAGAAAAAGCTAAAGCTGACAACTCTCCAGGAGTCTTATCCGGCGGATTTCAAAATGACCTCCGACAGAATGCGTTTGGAACAGATCTTGCGAAACTTTGTTTCCAACGCGTTGAAGTTTACCGAAAGCGGCGAAGTGAAACTGGAAGCGCGGCCAGCTACAGATCCAGCTTATATCCAATTTATTGTGACCGATACCGGTATCGGAATCCCTCTTGAAAAACGAGATCTGATTTTCAATGCCTTTGAACAAGCCGATGGCTCCATCAGCCGCAGATTTGGCGGTACCGGGCTTGGACTTACCATCTCTAGAGAACTCGCTCAACTTTTTGGCGGCAGCATTCGTGTGGAGAGTGAGCCTGGCCAAGGGAGCAAATTTATTTTAGAGGTTCCAACGCAACTTCAACAGGCACCCCTAGAGAATCTGCCTCCTGCGAGAATTCCGGATATCCATACCCAGCAAAAAACTGACGTCGAATCATTTGCCCCAAATCTGCGTCTTGCTGAAAACGTTCTCAAAGATGTCTCAACTGGCGAGAAAACCATTTTGATAGTTGAGGACGATGATGCCTTCCGAATTTCTGTCGCTGAGGCCGCGAGAAGTTATGGGTTTAGAGCGCTTGAGGCGGGAGACGGTGAAGTGGCCCTAGAAATTCTCAAACGCCACTCCCCATCTGCCATACTTCTTGATGTAAAACTGCCTGGGCTTAGCGGCATGGGCCTTCTCGAAAGCATTAAAAATATTCCGCACCTTCGGCATATTCCGGTGCATATTATTTCGGGGCTAGATTACCAGCACAATGCGCTCAAGATGGGTGCCATTGGTTATCTCGCGAAGCCCGTCAATATCGGTGAAGTTCGCTCTGTCTTAGCAAGAATTGAGACGATGATCTCGCAAAAGGTCAAAAAACTTCTCATCGTCGAAGATGATCAGCGCCAGCAAGAGGCTCTCAAACATTTGGTGAGTGGTCCTGACCTTGAAATTCATCTTGCGAAAACTGGGCAAAATGCTTTTGAAATGATCCAAAAACAGACGTTTGATTGCATCATTCTGGATTTGAGTTTGCCTGACGTTACGGGCATTGAGCTCTTAGACCGTTTGAACTCGGTTTCCATTTCTCTACCTCCGGTTGTGATCTACACAGGCAAGGAACTGAGCCCCCACGAAGAAGAAAAGCTTCGTCACTACTCGGATAGCATCATCATCAAGGGCGCAAAATCTCCCGATCGTCTCCTTGATGAAGTAAATTTGTTTTTACATCGGGTTGAATCGCTTTTGCCAGATGAAAAAAAGCACATGTTGCTTGAGATGCGCACCAAAGAAAAAGTCTTTGATGGAAAAACAGCCCTTCTTGTTGATGATGACCTCCGTAATGTTTTTGCGTTAACAAGTGCCCTTGAGGGAAAAGGTTTTGCCGTTAGAGTGGCCCGTAACGGAATAGAAGCTCTCGATGCGCTCAAAGAATTTTCTGACATCGACATCATCCTCATGGATTTAATGATGCCAAAAATGGACGGTCTGGAGTGCATGCGCCACATTCGTAAGATGGATTTTTATGACAAAACTCCCATCATCGCTCTGACAGCAAAGGCGATGAAAGGTGATTATGAAAAATGTATCGAAGCCGGAGCCAACGACTATCTGCCAAAACCGATCAACCTAATTAACCTCATTTCTGTTATGAAAGTTTGGCTCAATCCTCCAGGATTGTTTTTATGATCGAAATTGACCCAGTTGAGCAAAAGATCCTGCTCGAAGCGATTTTTCTTAAGCACGGATACGATTTTCGCCAGTATGCGGAAGCTTCGCTTTCAAGACGGCTTGAGTCGCTGCTCTCTAAGTTCAATATTCAAGACCCACTGGTTCTGCTCCAGTATATTTTACGGGATCCAAGTTTTTTTTCTAGCATACTTCCGCGCCTAACAGTCTCTACAACTGAGCCATTTAGAGATCCGCCGTTCTTCAAGGCCCTCAGGCTCAAGGTGATTCCAGTTCTTAGGACCTACCCGTCTTTAAAAATTTGGCTGGCTGGCTGTAGCACCGGCGAAGAAGTGTACAGCGTCGCTATCCTTTTGAAAGAGGAAGGAATTTATGAGCGATCCACGATCTACGCAACCGACATTGATCCTATCGCCTTGAAGATGGCAAGAGATGGGATCTATGGGTTTGATTCCATGCAGACATTTGCAAAGAATTATGCTGAGTCCGGAGGCCTTTTTAGTCCCTCAGACTACTACACAGCAGAGTATGGGAAAGCTTGCTTTGATAGCTCTCTACGCGACAACGTTGTTTTTTCAGAACATAACTTAGTGACTGATTCCGTTTTCACAGAAGCCAATCTCATTTTATGTAGGAATGTCCTGATCTATTTTAGCAAACCTCTGCAGGAGAGAGTGTTTGATCTTTTCACGCAGTCTCTCGTACACCGTGGGTTTTTAGCACTTGGAAGTAAAGAAAATCTACGCTTCTCTCGAGCGGCGGCCGACTTTGAAGTTTTAGAAAAGAACTGGAAGATTTATCAAAAGGCCACGCGCATCGTGGCTCCTTCAAGCCAGGGACACCCCCTATGAAAACGCCGATCAAACTGATTGCCATAGGGGCTTCGGCAGGAGGCGTCGTCGCCGTCAAAAACTTGCTGACATCTTTATCACGTAAAGTAAAAACCCCTATCGTTGTTGTTCAACATATCCCCAAGGAAGCCAACGTCGATGTTCGCATCGTCTACGGGAATTGCACTCACTATGGAATTTTTGAAGTCGAAGACAAAATGCCAATAGAAGAGGGAAAAATTTATTTTTGCCCACCGGCCTATCATGTTCTCGTTGAAAAAGATCAGACCCTTGCCCTCAGTGTTGAAGATCCCGTTCATTACTGCCGTCCTTCTATTGACGTCTTTTTTGAATCGGCGGCCCGAGTGTACAAAAGTGAACTTTTAGGAGTGCTCCTGACGGGAGCTAATTCAGACGGCGCTCAGGGACTCAGTGCTGTTAAAGACCTGGGTGGATTTACTATTGTGCAGAATCCAGATTCAGCCGAAGTAAGAATCATGCCTGAGGCCGCACTTAAGATTTTTACACCTCAGTATGTCTTGCATCTTGAAGACATCAGCCTATGCATCTCTGCCTTAGCCTTAGGAGGGATTGATGAATAAAACAAAAATCCTTATTGTCGACGATCGTAGTGAAAATATCATGGCCCTATCGGCGCTGATTTCAAACCCTAATCTGGAAATTCACTCCGCCAGTAATTCCGAAAAAGCGCTAAACCTGATTTTGGATCACGACTTTGCGCTGGCACTCTTAGATGTGCAGATGCCTGAGACAAGCGGATTTGACTTAGCCCGCCTGATAAGAGGAATCAAAAAATCAAAAAACCTCCCCATTATTTTTGTCACCGCCCAATCAAGGGAGCCCAAAGTAATTCTAGAAAGTTACGAAGCAGGGGCGGTCGACTTACTTTTTAAGCCGCTTGAGCCCGCAGTTGTAAAAAGCAAAGTTCAAGTCTTTGTCACTATCGATCAACAAAATCGCCTTTTGCAAACTCAGATGCACGATCTTGAAATTTTAAGACACGAAGCTGAAATGGCAAACGTAGCTAAAAGTCGCTTTTTGGCAAATATGTCTCACGAAATCAGAACCCCGCTGGGCGCCGTCCTTGGTTTCGTGGACGTGCTCGCGCAAGATCAGTTGACAGAAAAAGAGCGCCAGGAATGTCTTTCAACCATTCGCCGAAATGGGCATCTTCTCCTGCGGTTGATCGACGATATTTTGGACTTTTCAAAAATTGAGGCGGAAAGATTGGAACTAGAAAATAGCGAATTTAATCTTAGAGACCTTTTAGCGGACGTGGAATCCACCCTTTCGTTCAAAGCCGCCGAGAGAGGAATCAGTCTTGAAATCGATAGTTCGCAAACTCGAACTGGCGGATGCATCGGAGATGCTCTTAGGATCAAGCAAGTGCTTTTGAACATTATCGGGAACGCGATAAAGTTCACACAAAAGGGATTTGTGAAAGTGACCCTTGAGGGTACGCCATTGGATCTTGATGGCGAGTCCTATGAGGCTCTTAAAATTACTGTCGCTGATTCAGGAACTGGAATGACTCGAGAACAGATAGATAAACTTTTTCAACCTTTTAGTCAGGCCGATGCCTCCACTCGGCGACATTTTGGCGGGACAGGTCTTGGTCTTGTCATCTCTAAGCAACTTGCAAAATCGATGAATGGAGATCTGATCCTAAAAAGCTCTCAACCGGGCAAAGGAACTGTGTTTGAAATCAGCCTTCGTATACGCCGGCAAGAAAGAGAAGAGGTCCTCGTCAAAACAGAGTCTTCTGGAGATACGGATTTTTCAACTTTGCACGGGCGAAGAATTCTGGTCGTGGACGATGTTAAAGACAATCGCAACCTTATCGAACGCATCCTCGGCCCCAGAGGGGTTCACGTTTCATCAGCGTCAAGTGGTGTCGAAGCCCTGAGCGTTTTTGAAAAAGAAAATCCTGATTTAATCCTGATGGACATTCAAATGCCTGGCCAAGATGGCTACGAGAGCACAGAACTCTTACGCGAACGAGGATTTACAAAACCAATCATCGCTCTTACAGCTCACGCCATGAAAGATGAAAAAGAAAAGTGCCGAAAATCAGGATGCAACACGGTCCTTACCAAACCGGTTCATAGAGGTGAGCTGCTCTCGACCCTCAAAAGGCTTATGAGTTAAGGTCTTTTAAAATGATAACCGAGCTTTTCTGCTGCCGCGTCGACCGAGCGATAATAATAGTGAGCTCTAAGAATGTCTTTCTGCCTTTCACTTAACTGCCAGGTCTCTACAGGTAGTTTTTCGCAAGTTTGAAAAAGATGATAAAGGCAAAGAGCTCCTGCCACTGAGATATTAAAGCTCTGAACAAATCCAGACATAGGAATTTTCACTCGAACGTCAGCAAGCGCATGCATTTCTGCAGAAGCTCCTGCGTGCTCGTTGCCAAGAACCAAGGCGCTCGGCCGATTGAAATCCACATCACCAATTGCAGTCGCGTCTTCCAACGTTGTTACGCAAATTTGAAAGCCGCGCCGTTTGAGCTCAGTCACGCCTTCTGAGGTCGTTTTCCACTTTTCAACGGAAAGCCATTTGTCAGCACCTTGAGTGACACGATTGGCGGCCTTGAATTTTTCCTGGGTTTCGATGAGATGAATTTGTCCAAAACCAAGGGCCTCTGCAGATCGCATGACGGCGCTGGAATTCCCACGGTCATAGATATTCTCTAAAACCATGGTGTGATAGAAGTTGCGCTGCTGAAGCACAGATTCAATTTTCTTACGTCTTTCAAGAGTCATCTGACTTTGCAAAAACTCAGCAGCTTCAAGTCCGTCAACTTGTAAGCCCGTCGGTAAAACCATGCGAGCAGAAAGCGGAAAGAGGGAATCACTCAGCATTAGTGAGAGATAGACTCAGGGGATTTCGCGAGATCACGAGTGATGTTCTTTTGATGGGCTTCGAGCGTGCCACCGCCAATTTCCAAAAGCTTAGCATCTCGCCACAGACGCTCCACCACATACTCACCGACATAGCCATAGCCACCCAGAACCTGGATCCCACGGTCCGCTACATTTTTTGCCATGGTTGTAGTGACAAGCTTAACACCATCAGAATCGATGCGGTTGCCTTCGCGGTGAAGGTCCATCTTTCTAGCAACATCGTAGACGTAAGTTCTGCAAGCCTTAAATTCGGCGTAGCTCTCGGCGATGTGTCTTTGAATTTGCCCGAATTGGTTGAGGGATTTGCCGAAAGCATGTCGCTCATGAGCATACCGATTCATGATCTCAAGAGATCGCCGAGCGATTCCCAAACTCATGGCAGCTAAAGTGAGACGCTCCAGCTCCAAATTCCGCATCATATGGAGCATGGATTCGCCCTCATGCCCGATAAGACAATCTAATGGAACTTTGCAGTCAGCAAAAACAAGCTCAGCGGTATTTGAGGCTCGCATCCCGGTTTTGTCATGAATTTTTTGTCCCGCAGAAAACCCAGGATGAGATTTTTCCACCCAAAAAGTTGAGATTTGAGGTCTTCCATTTTTTTCGCCGGTCTTTGCATAGAGCAAAACACCATCAGCCTTGGTTCCTTGATCATCGATCACGCCATTAGTGATCCACATCTTTCGGCCATTGATCAAGTAGTGATCTGATTTTTTTTCCGCCGTTGTGCTCATACCTAGCACGTCCGTTCCAACACCGGGCTCAGACATGGCCATACATCCCACGGACTCGCCAGAGCAGAGAGAAGGGAGAACTCGTTTTTTTTGTGCCTCGTTGGCATTGATCGCCACGTTATTCACACAGAGCATGCTATGAGCCAGATACGCCAAACAAAAACCCGGGTCCGAAGAGGAAAGCTCTTCGTGCACAATCACACTGGCTGAAGCATCCATTCCAGAACCCCCAAAATCCGGATCAACGGTCAAACCTAGCAAACCGAGTTCACCAAGTTTTCTAAATAGTGGGAGGTTGAATTTTTCCTCGCGGTCAAAACGAGCGGCTTGAGGCTCCACTTCGTCTTGAACGAAACCACGAAGCGTGTCTCTGAGCATTTTATGTTCTGGAGTAGGGTTAAAAAGATCAAAATTTTTATAGTCCATGGATTGCCTCTGTTCGTAATTGATTCATGAGTTGAACTGTTTCCATCCACCAAAATCGATTTGGTAAAGCGCCACGATGGCGGTGAGACAGGTGTTCGCCTCGTCTGACATTTGTACAATTTTTTGAATGCGGGGGCCATTGATATTGTGGACCAAAAGGTCGGCCTCCTCAAGTTTTCGCAAGTCTTCAGAGGCCATTTTGATGCGTTCCAAAAGTTTTCGTTCCCTTTGCACAAGGACCTGGGTAATGACATCAGTGATGGCGGGATTAGCCCGGTACAAAAGGGTTCCCCGAGAGCTTTTTCCCGATTCAACAATCACGTTAAATTCGAGCAAATCCGCGAGCGACATGCTGACGAGCGCCTTGGAGATTTTTAGCCGCCGAATCAAATCGCCTGCGTCAAGCGGCTCGTGAGCGAGAAAAAGATGGGTCCAAATACGACCGTGAACACGTTTGAATCCCCAATACTGAATGAACTCGCCGATCAGCTCAGCCAGTTTTTCCAATTGTGGATGCGTCGCATTTTCCTGTCCCATGAGGCGGAGTTCTAGCGTCTGGGAGCTAAAAACGCAATCTAAACTGGTACAAAACACTGTTGGCCGGATTTCCGGACTCGCCGCTCAATCAGAAGGGTTATTGGGGAGCAATCCTAAGCCGAAAATCAAGGGTTTTTCACTTTGTGACTATGTCTAATTCTCTATATGGCCAAGGCGAAATCCACCAACATTATTTTGCACCAGTTTATGGACAAGCCCGGTTGGATGTGCAGAAATGGGCCCAAGACTTTCTCGCACCGGAGGCCCCATGAAAGCTGGAATTTTAGCGGTTGGCACTGAGCTGACCCTCGGGCAAATCATCAATCGAAATGCGTCTGATATTTCTGCACGTCTTCTCAATTGGGGGATTGAAACCACTCACCACATCACTTTGCCAGACGACCGCGCCTTAATCCTTGAGGCGCTTGAGCAGCTGAGCTCTCGTGTGGATGTGATTTTTGTCACTGGTGGACTTGGCCCGACTTCTGATGACTTTACAAGGGATCAAATTGCAGAGTGGGCGCAAAAGAAATTGATCTTCCAAGAGCCTGTCTGGGAGTACGTCCAAAAGACTCTTTTGCAGAGAGGTCAAGTCATTCGCGACATGCAAAAGCAGCAGTGCTACTTTCCGGAAGACTCCGAGCTGCTTGAAAATGCAAAAGGCACAGCTCTTGGCTTTTACCTCCAAGTGCGGGGCATTGGAGTGTTTGCTCTCCCCGGACCACCGACCGAAATCGCTTGGATTTGGGATCATCAGATAGCGCCCAACCGCAACCGTTGGTTCAAGACCGAGGACCCCTGGTTTTTGCTGAAATACAATTGCCTAGGGGCTGGTGAATCAGAAATTGCACATCTCACAGAACAGGCTTTATCGTCGGTGAACAATTCCAGCTCGCTCCTGGTTGGCTATCGAGTTCATGCGCCTTTTGTCGAGGTGAAGCTTCAGTATCAAAAATCAAAGGAGACTGTGGCGCAAGCGGCAGACTCAAAACTTAGAGAATCTCTCAAGAAATATTTTTTCGCGGAGGATTCGGATTTTTATAAACAGCGATTGTTAGATCTCCTGCAAAGACCAATGAGAATAACCATCGAAGAGCACGGAATTGGAGATAGCCTTATCCAACGCCTTTTACCTGGCCTTGCGAACTGTCAATCTCTGAGCTGGCTAAAAAATCAGACTCCTTCTGGCGGTGCGCAAGACCTGTCTTTGTTCTTTCGCAAGATGGACCGAGGATGTGCCCAGGTCGGATGGAAAAGAAAAAATCAACTGCGTAAAACAGAAATCGTTGCACTCAACCAAAACAAAAACCTGATCCTTAGAGCCGAACAAGAGCTAGTAGAGCGCGCCATTGCATTTTGGTCAGCAATGAGTGACGCGGGAATTTAAAGTTGACTGCCAGAAGACCGCAGATACTATCATAAGGTGTTTTTTGGGGGGACGTTGGACATTTCACACCTAGGAATTAGTGGGCTGCAGGCGCACCTTGAAACCCTGCTCGGTAGTGACTGCCATACATTGAACCCTGTTCTCAATGACACTCTTTTTGCTCCCGTCAAAGATTTTCTCGAAAGGCCTCGAAAAGAAATTCGTGGCGAGCTGGTGAAACTGGGGTTTCTCTGGGGCGGAAAAACTCCAGGGCTCAACGATTTAGAAAACTGTCGGTACGCCACATCGCTGATCGAAATTTTACATGCTGGTTCGCTCATTGTTGATGACATCGAAGACAACAGCGTTTTGCGAAGAGGGGCGCCAACACTTCACCTCAAGTATGGATTGCCAATTGCGCTGAATGCAGGAAACTGGCTTTATTTCTGGGCGACAGAATTACTGGAATACATGCAGGTTCCTGATGTGATCAAACTTCGGCTCTATCAATCCGTTCAAAAAAATTTGGTACGCGCTCATTTCGGCCAGGCCATCGACGTTGGGCTTGAGATTGATAAAGCTCCGCAAGAGGCGATTCCTCAGCTCTGTAAAAAAAGCCTCGAACTTAAAAGCGGCTCACTCATGTCTCTGGCTCTTTCGCTGGGAGCGATTTTGGGAGACTGTGATGAGGAAAGCCAAAGCGCACTCAACTCTTTTGGATTTAAGTTTGGGATGTTCCTACAAATGTGCGACGACTTAGGAAATCTGAAATTGAACCGCAACAACCCAAAAAACCTAGAAGACCTCATGCTCAAACGTCCTACTTGGATTTGGTGGACCGTCGCCGAAAAGTTTACGCCTGCAATCTTCAGAGAGTTCTCAGCGGCCGTTGATTTGTTGCCAGACACTCGCTCTCTGGAGAAGTGTTTGTCCACTTATCCGATTTGCGAAACCGCAAAAAAAGAATCTCGAAAATTTATGGATCTCGGTCTTCGAGAGTTAAATCCTATTTCACCGGGGCAAAAGGAAGTATTTTTCAGTTTACAAAGTCACTCCGAAAGGATCTTCAATGTCTATCTCTAGAGGTCATTTCAAAAACCCTTCGTTGCTTCCTCCTCCTGCTTGTGAGGTTTCGACATGACTTCCAGGCCCCGTGTCTCTGTTATCGGAAGTGGGTTCGGCGGACTCAGTATCGCAATTCGCCTTCAAGCAGCAGGTTATCAAGTGAGGCTTTTTGAAAAACGGGATTTACCGGGAGGTCGCGCTTACGTTTACAAAGACAAAGGCTTTACTTTTGATGCGGGTCCAACAGTTCTCACCGCGCCAGATTGCCTGCATGAACTTTTTGCTCTTGGCGGCGCCCGTCTTGAAGACTATGTCACTTTAAAAAAAGTGACCCCTTTTTATCGCCTTCACTGGGAAGACGGTTCCGTCTTCGACTACAGCAACAACGAGGAATCTCTTCGTGCCGAGATCGAAAAGTACAATCCAGAAGATTACTCGGGATACTTGAGGTTTTTAAAATATTCCAAAAAAGTTTTCCACGAAGGCTATACCAAACTTGCGGCGGTTCCATTTTTACGATTTTGGGACATGATCAAAGTTGCACCTCAACTAGTGACTCTCCAGGCGCATCGAAGTGTTTACTCCATGGTCTCTAAATTCATCAAAGATGAAAAGCTTAGACAGGCATTTAGCTTTCACTCTCTTCTTGTCGGCGGAAATCCGTTTACAACCTCTTCGATCTATACGCTTATTCACTTCTTAGAAAAAAATTGGGGTGTTTATTTTGCAATGGGCGGGACAGGTCAGCTTGTCAGAGGACTTGTCGACTATTTCGAGGATTTGGGAGGCGAGCTTTATCTCAATGCTGAGATCGATGAGATCTTGACTAAAAAATCCAAAGTCACTGGCGTTCGTCTAAAGACAGGGCAAATTTTTGCAAGTGATGCTGTTGTTTCAAATGGTGATATCATGCACACCTATAAAGATTTACTCCGGCGCGAACCTCTCGCTCAGACCCAAACTCGCGCGCTTGAGAAAAAAGACTTTAGCATGTCTCTGTTTTTGATCTACTTTGGCACGTCAAAATCATTTCCACGGCTCGCCCACCATAACGTCATTTTTGGACCACGCTACCGCGAGCTTTTAGATGATATTTTTACTCATGGAGAGCTCCCCGAAGACTTTTCTCTTTATCTCCACGCGCCAACTCTCACCGATCCGTCTCTGGCTCCTCCAGGACATCACAGTTTTTATGTGCTTGCACCTGTGGCCAACTTAGGCAAACTCAGTCTGGATTGGAAAAAGGAAGGTCCTCGTTACGCCGAAAAAATTCTGAGTTATTTAGAAACTCATTACATGCCAGGGCTCAGCTCATCCATTGTAACCCAACGAATTTTTACGCCTCAAGACTTCAAAAAGGAACTCAACTCTTACCAGGGCGCTGCTTTTTCACTTGCGCCGACACTTCTTCAAAGCGCCTACTTCCGTTGTCACAACCGGGATGATCAGATCGAAGGACTTTATTTTGCAGGGGCAGGAACTCATCCGGGCGCGGGCGTTCCAGGAGTTATTAACTCCGCAAAAGCTACCGCATCTTTAGTAATGGCCGATTTAAAACGGCTTGCGCCAGTACGCCTACGACCCAAAGTCGACTTCCAACCAGAATCGGTGCTTTAACAAATGCAGGATCGAGCTCGAAAAGTTATTTCAAACGGTTCTAAGAGCTTCTGGTTAGCTTCTCTGGCTTTTGATCGCAAAGCCCGGCAAGGGGCTTGGGCTTTATACTCTTGGTGCCGATTCTGTGATGATGCTATTGATTTAGAGCCTTCCCACCAAATGGCTGTTCAACGTCTCAGTGATCTCATGCAAAAAACCAAATGGGCCTACGGAGATAAAAGCACGACTGTCGAGTTTACCGATCAAGATCGTTGGATTTTTGCCCTCTTTAGAGATTTAGTGAACCGCCACCAAATACCTCAGGAGTACCCTTTAGATCTTCTCCGCGGCATGCAAATGGATCTTGATCATTTTGAGTACAAGTCCTCAGCTGACCTGGTCGACTATTGCTATTGTGTTGCGGGAACTGTTGGCTTGATGATGAGTCATATCATGGGAGTGAGTGATGAATGCGCCCTTGAGCATGCAGTTCACCTTGGTATTGGCATGCAGCTAACAAATATCGCTCGTGACCTTCAGGAAGATCACGAGCGGGGTCGCCACTACATTCCTACGGAATGGATTCAATCAAAAAACCGGTCCCTGCTATTCTCAGACACAAAGCTGCTATTTTCTGTCGCCATCAAGCTCATAGAGCTAAGCCGTCCGTACTATGACAGCGGTATTGAAGGCCTTCAGTACCTTCCGTGGAGAGCCTCTCTTGCCGTCGGCTTTGCGCAGAGAATTTATTTTGAAATTGGTGTCACTCGGTTGAGATGGGGCCACCAGCGGGTGCGCGAGCGTGCCTACGTTTCTTTTTTTCGAAAACTGCGCTGTTGTGTGCTTGGCCTCAACTTTTGGCAGTGGCCAGCTCGCTTCAAGAGTCCTTGGCAACCCACCAGGCTCCCCGTTTGGAGATATAAATGAGCACTTCTTTTTGGCAAGACTCAGTGATTTATGTGAGGCGAATTTGTGAGTTTAATAAAACTGATTGCGTGGTTTACGCTGCATGGATTGGCTTGATGTATGGACTCTTTGGCGTCATTACGACATTTTTGATGATGGGAGCTTTTCACGGAGTTAACTATCCAGCCTATGTCTGGAACATTCCTCTTGGCGTGTTTGTTTTTTCTACCGCGATTGCCTTCGACACCAACGGGCACAGGACCATCAACAAAGAAGTTTTAAAAAAAGCTGAGGCTCTTGTTCACCACATCACGATTTTTGCTGGAATTACGAGCACCATGATGCTGTGCCTTGCTTACACTTACCCCGTCTTCATGCGAGTCCCCACATTTGTGATGCTGTTTCTAAGTGTTCTTTACAGCATCATTGATGAAGCAATGCACTGGCATCGGTATCTCACTGGGCATTCTGACCGAGTTGAAATGTGGAGTCATTTTTTTATTTTTGTAGGCCACATGATCATGATAGGAAGCTGGTGGATTTGGTTTGAAAATGGATACCCAGGTGTGGCCGAAACTCTCCAAATTCAAAATCAAATTTGGGGTTTCTAAATCATGCAGTATTTTTTGGTGCTTATGGCACTTCTTTTTTTTCAATTTTCTAAGGCCGATGAAACGCTTTCTCAGCCTGTTTTAGCAAAAGCTGAAATTGTCGATTTTGTCGATCACTACACACTCACGGGCCGAACAGCGTCGGCTCATCCATGGACACTAGGTACCGAGTACCCCGTTGTCGATCGCACTGATGAAAAGGTCATCCTGGCATTCGTTCACCTGTTTGCCATCAAAAAATTGGGAACAACAGCTTACGAGCTCACTTTTAAAATTACAAAACATTTGAGAGGGCGCTTTGTTCTCTCTGGAGATGAAGTCCTAGGAATTGACCTCACGGCACCACCTCCGGATCTCTACCTGGGAGGTACGGAACTTTTCGTAAAAGAGCGACCCGAAGTTCCTGCGCGTATCAAACCCCTCGTGTATCAGGGAACGGTTGTTGGAGAAACAGCGGAAACCCTCGCTCAAGGCGAAAGCCTCGCTTCGATTTTCGGCTTTTACAGATATGGGATCACTAATCAGGCCTCCGTTCATCTTTGGGTCCCAGGTCTGGTGGCGAATACCTATAACTTCGGCGCAAAGTACAAATTCTACAGCTTTGACTCCCAGGTTCTCTCTATCGGATTTGATGCCCTTCAGCTGCAGGTCAAAAATAATGATGTGGTCGAAAAGCAAACCAGTGTCAAAGCATCGCTGTATTGGGATTCTATTTCCAACAGCTCCATGGTCTCACACACCCGTCTGAGCGTCTCAGCTCTCAACGTCAACTCCAATGACAAAAATCTTCTGGTGAACTATTTCACGAGCAGTTCGATCCAAACCGGCTACGAATTCATTCGTTGGAACTGGAATCGAGTCCTTATTGGCCCTTCTTACAACTTCGTAAATAAAACCGTAGGTGGCTACCTGGCCTACATGATGATTTGGGATCACCTGCATCTCGCCCTTGAACTTGACTCCAACGATATCAATAGCCTCCGCTACACCAAAGACGTCAACGCTGAACTTGGATACTATCCAAGTTTTGATTTGTTTTGGCGGTGGTGACACTGACAGCATCAGCATCAGCATCAGCATCAGCATCAGCATCAGCATCAGCACCAGCATCAGCATCAGCATCAGCATCAGCATCAGCGTCAGCATCAGCGTCAGCTTCAATTTCAAGATCAGGTTTAGTTTCGGAGTTTTTTTAAAAACTTCAGCAAACTGGATTCTGCACTGTCTCTGATGCTGTTTCGGGCGCTGTCTCTGATGCTGGTGCTGATGCTGTTTCGGGTGCTGTTTCTGGTGCTGTCAGTTTGCCAGTGTTGCTGTTGCCGTTTAAGTATGCTAAATCCATTCTATGCAGAAGATCATCTATCTTGATTACAATTCTACAACGCCTCTTGATCCTCGGGCTCTTGAAGCCATGCTTCCCTATTATAAGGAGAACTTTGGAAATCCCGCTAGCCAACATCCTCATGGGTGGAAGGCTAGTGAGGCTGTGACTCGGGCTAGGGAGCAGGTCGCTCATCTTCTCAGTTGTAAGCCTTCGGAAATTATTTTTACCTCGGGCGCTACGGAAAGTAACAATTGGGCCCTCACGGGTCTGTTTGAAAAATTCAAAGAGACTAGTCCTCAAGAGGATTTTCATGTTCTTTCCTCGAGGGCCGAACACAAATCAGTTTTAAAAACTCTAGAACATCTTGAAAAATGGGGCGCCAAGGTCGACCTTCTTCCTGTCAACTCTTATGGTCAGCTTGAAGTTAAGACGGTACAAAAGGCGCTACGACCAACAACTCGCCTTCTCACGACTGTTGCCATTAACAACGAACTTGGCACTATCAATCCTATCGCTGAGTTGGGAGCTCTCGCGAAGTCGGCAAAAGTTTACTTTCATTGTGATGCCACTCAAGGTGCTGGAAAAATTCCTCTAAGCGTGAATGAACTCGGCGTTGATCTTTTGTCACTTTCGTCTCACAAGTTTTATGGACCTCAAGGTGTCGGCGCTCTCTATATTCGTAGTCAAAATCCCAAAGTGCAACTCACGCCGCTTCTCCTTGGCGGCGGCCAAGAAAAAGGCCTGCGAAGCACGACACTGAATGTGGCTGGAATCGTCGGCTTTGGAGTAGCGGCAGAGCTTGCGCAAAAAGAAATGGCGACAGAGGTTCCACGCATTGCCGCTCTGAGGGATTTACTCTTTAACCTTGTTCAGCAGAACCAGCCGTCAGCCCGATTTAACGGCCATCCCACTGAGCGCTCTTGCAACACTCTCAGCCTCACCCTGCCAGGAGTTTCTTCAGATGCTCTCATCGCAAGAACTGTCTCACTTTGCATGAGCCAGGGATCTGCCTGCCAATCTGGAAACGTGCAATCCAGCCATATCTTAGCGTCCATTGGAATGAGTGAGCAGGACGCGCACTCGACAGTACGAGTGAGTTTAGGCCGATTCACGACTGAGGATGAGGTTAGGGAAGCCGCCAAACGCCTTTCGATGAGCACTGAGACCTTGCGTCCGCAGGCTTAAAAAAGCAAGTAAAATTATATGTTTAGTGGATCTCAAGGGAGAGGTTTATCCAGCGCTTGATTTGTGCTAAGATGGAAATCAGGAGACCAATTATGATTCAAGTTTCTGAGGCTGCAGCAAAGAAATTAAAATCTCTAAAAGCCGAAGAGGGCAAAGACAACGACCAGACGTTTTTGCGAGTGCAGGTTAAAAAAGGCGGCTGCTCAGGTCTTTCTTATAAGATGGATTTCGATTCAGAACTTAAAAGCGACGATAAGGTTTTCGAAAATTTTGGCGAGAAAGTTGTTGTGGACTCACAGAGCTTTCTTTATCTCATTGGGATGACGCTGGACTTTTCAGGAGGCCTCAACGGTAAGGGTTTTATATTTTCAAATCCTAACGCGAGTAAAAACTGCGGCTGCGGCGCCTCCTTCAACGTCTAAATTCCACTGTTTGAAAGCATGGTCGCAAGAGGCCCGATTGGAGATTCTGACAGCCATTGCTCCAGAGTCATCGTCGGACTGTTGTTTGTTTTATGCAAAAGCTCTTTGAGCAGAACCAGCAGATCATGTGCGGTAATAATTCCGATAACCTCCCCGTCTTTTTCAATCAAGCAAGACGACACTTTTTTATCTAACATCAGATCTACGACCCAGGAAATGTCGCTGAGGACAGATAGCGAAATTACGGGAGCTGTCATGTAATCCCGGACTTCAGCGTGTATGGGAAATCCTGTATCTGGGATGAATCGACCTTGGCTGTTGGGGTATGGCCACTTTGCCCTTTCGATATCGTGGGATGAGATAATTCCCACCACTTGATCATCGCGATCTACAACTGGAAGATGACGAAGTTTTTTTTGAACCATCATCTCGTAAGCCTCTTCGACAGGGTCTTCTGCGCCGATCGTAACTAGCTCAGTGTGAACAATGCTCATGAGATTGCCGGGTTTGGACTGGTTTTTTGAGTGGTAAATGGTTGATGACATATAGACCTCCACAATCATGGATAACCCAGAGAGTAGGCCAAAAGCCTGTAGATTTTGTGTTATTATGACGACCGAAAAAGTACATCCGTCTCAGTTTGATATTCAAAATTTGCAGAAAATTGATTCATAAGCCCTCAGGCCCAAGGCACGGCCATTCTCAACACGAGACTTTAACAATTCGAAATTTCAAGTAAGATATAAGGTGTTGGCACGTTTAAGAAGGACGTAATGAAACTTTCAATTTTTCGCAATCAGCGTGGTTTTTCCTTAGTTTTGATGTGCGTTGTCACGGGGCTCATCTTTGCGCTCCTTTGCACTGGCCTCATCATACAAAGTCGAAGCGCCATGGACACCTACAAAGTCAAACAGCGTGAAGAAATTGAATTCCAAAACCTTATGGGCGAAATCAGCATTGTTTTAAGCACGAAAGAGGGCTGTTTTGCGAACCTCAAAAATCGAGTGCTTTCTAAAGTCACACCTTTGACTGGTTTATCATTAAACTACGCTGGCGTCGTGGATACCGGAACTCTTTTAGCACGGCCCAACTCCCAGTTTGGTGGACGTCTCACCGTTAAGGACATCTCCCTCAGTTACAAAAAGCTCATTCAAACAGACCAACATCTAGGTGAGATCACCGTCACTGCCAGTGGTATGAATACTTCGGGAGTGCATTCGTTCATTAAGAAAATCCCAATCTACTTACAACTCAAACCAGCAGGGGACATCGTTGCTTGTCAGTCTTCTGCTTATTCATACGATGGGGTAACGGTCTTACAAGATCAAATGTGTACGCTCAACGGCGTAGTGAGGATTTATGATTTTATCGTCGGCCTTTGCAAATAAGAAAGTGTCGGGTCTTGACCAAAAAGGTCTGACCCTGATTGAAATCATGGTTGCTGTTGCCATTTCGGGGGTGGTTCTCACATCCTTTGTGAGTTTTATCCAAGGGATGTATGTGAGTGAGGCGAACTTGCGGGCCAAGAGAGAGTTTAACAATCTCGTGGACCGCACCTTCACCGTTTTGAAAAGCGAAAACAACTGCCGGCTGAATTTTTCGAGTCTCCCTTTAACTACCGGTGGAAGCACAGACATCCCTATTTTCGAGTACGACAAGTCAAACAACAAGATCGAAGAAGTTGCAAAGTCTGGGAAGAATATCAATAATCTCATTACAGTCAAAAGTGTATTGTTAAAACCTACCCAGCCCATCAGTAAAAATCGTTGGATGGCAAGCTTAGAAATAACAGCAGACCTCATGTATCCTTCGCGAGGCTCTGCCCACATGTTTGAGTCCATCCCGATTTTTGCAAACACCGATCAGCTCTCTTCAATCACCTCGTGTTTTGGAAAAGTTCCCTCTAGCGGTGAAGACCTCATGCAGTCGGTGTGTGCGACGACAAGCCAAGGTGAATACTATTTTGATACAGCAACCAGGCAATGCAAAAGTCGTTATGCAAAGAAGTGCTTTCCTGGAAACCACACCACGGCAAGATGTGGTCAGGGCGGTATTGGCCTCATCGATAAAGACTTTTACTCTTGTTCTTCTGACTTAGTAGATCCTAACAGAGAGGTTTTTTCTCGAACTTACGAAAATGGAATCAATCGCTTTTCTGCGATGCCTCGACCTTACGTTTGCAATCCAAATCCCAATGATACAATGGAGGTCTCGTGCGCGTATGCCAATGATTTACCGTCGGCCAGCGCAACTTGTTCTGCGTGTTGTAATGTTGACTTACTCTTAGGGTATTCTGTCGACGATCTTGCCGATGCTCAAGCCTGGCAAGATGACTAATAGAAAAGGACGTCCGATGAAAAACTCAGAAAATGGCCTTACGAACAAAGGATTCTCGCTCCTAGAAGTCATGATTGGCTCAAGCCTTGCGCTCGTGGTTGGCTTAGGAGTGATGTCTTACATCAGCACCACACGCCAGACTGAAGACAGTTTGCGGAGCATGCAGGAGTTTCACGATTTGGTTCAGCGAGTGTCGATGGCATTAGACGATACAAAAATCTGCAGTAGTGCGCTCAATCTGGGCTTCAAAACTCTTGGCGTGAATCCCTTAGATTTGAACTCGATCAGTGTGATGAATGTGGATGATCCACTGGCTCCGCCTGTCACTTTGGCTGCAACCAACGGAGCTTCGGGCGACACCCTCAGGATTATGCCCTTTCAGTTAAAGCTTAAAAAATCTCTCGGGCAAAATCGACATATTGCGAACTTTTCCGTAAGGGCTACTAAATCCCAGGCTAACATGGGAGCACAGCAGGTCGCTCAAGACATCTCTCTTTATGTGGCTACGAATGACACTAACCAAATTCTCTTTTGCTATTCGATTCAGAACAGCCCACCAGCAAACCTTCAAGACCTTGCTTGCCATGTGACAAGCGATGGGATGCTTTACTACAACCTAAAAACTCATGAGTGTGCAGATCGATATTCTAAGGTTTACTATGACGGCACTCGCACGGCAGCAAGCTGTCCTTCAACGACGGCTGGGATTTATCCGGGCAAGGGAGCTTGCAGATCCTCCATCGCGCCCGAAGATCATCGGCCGGAACAGAGGTTCTATGGCGATGGATCTTATCTCTACGCGAAACCTCCTAAAAATTACATTTGTGACGTCCATGACCCTTCTGTCACCTGCATCTACGCTCAAGACGCGGCCTCATCAGGCGCGGTCTGCAGCGTTGCCTGTAAGATGGATATGTTGCCATCCCTCATTGCATCAGGAGATGCGGCTCCTCAATAGTTTATTTTTGCCGGTTGTTGGGTTCACGGCGCTGCTGCTGTGGCCTTTGCTGCTGACGTGGCTCCTTAGGGGGCGCGTCCAGGGGTGGCTTTTCATCAAGAACCAAAGTTCCCTGCACCGCTTTTGAATCAGCATCCCCGCGAGCTGAGCGAAACCCACGCAGCTTTTTGCTCTGAGTTTCTTGCCGCTGAACCTGTTCAGAGGCGTCGATCACAACCTTTCCAAAACATCGGACCTGACAAGCAAATCTGCGGTGATCGATAAAATAGTTGGTTCCAAGCAAGGTCATCTCAGCCTTGGAGGGGGGTAAAATATTATTTTCGCCCTCTAAAATTTTAATTCGGCACTCCCCGCACGTCAGAGTCCCTTTGCAGAGTGATTTGACGGGAATTTTGTTTTCTTGAGCGATTTGGAGCAGAGTTTTTGCTGGATCTAAATCGACTTCGACATTATGAGGTTCAAAACGAATTTTCATAGAACCTTCACTTTAGCAAATTTCTTTTTGCCGGCTTTAAGAACATAATTTTTACCTGAAGACATCTCGAGCTTAAGATTTGGATCCTGGACTTTGACGGAATCAAGTTCAACGGCATTAGCTACGATCAAGCGCCTAGCTTCGCTGTTACTTGGCGCAAGACCAAGCTTGACCATAAGCGCGCAAATCCATTGCGGCTCAGAGGAAGGCATGTCAAACGCAGGCACTTCATCAGGCAAACCTTTTTCTTTAAAAATACGATTGAACTCTTCTTCGGCTTTACTGGCAGCTTCTGGAGAATGAAAGCGTGAGATAAAAGTCTTTGCAAGATTCACCTTGACCTGACGAGGATGCTCTTCACCTTTTTCTACACGCATTTTAAGGGATTTGACATCTTCGACAGTCATATCCGTGAGAAGTTCGTAGTATTGAAACATCAATTCGTCAGAAACGCGCATGGTTTTACCGAACATCTCAGTCGGAGAATCTACCACGGAAATATAGTTGCCGTAGCTTTTCGACATTTTCTGAACGCCATCCAGACCTACAAGAAGCGGCGTTGTAAGAACTGACTGAGGCTCCTGTCCATAACTTTTTTGAAGCTCTCGTCCCACGAGCAGATTGAATTTTTGTTCTGTCCCCCCAAGCTCAACATCGGATTTTAAGGCAACGGAATCATAGCCTTGGCAGAGCGGGTATAAAAATTCGTGGAGCGAAATAGGGGTGTTGCTCTTAAAGCGCTTTGTAAAATCATCGCGCTCGAGCATGCGCGCGACAGTATATTGTGCCGTAAGCTTGATCATGTCCTGGGGCTTGAGCTGATCTAGCCAGGAGGAGTTGTAAACAACTTCGGTCTTTTTCTCGTCGAGAATTTTAAAAATTTGCGCGGCGTAAGATTTAGCGTTTTCAGAAACTTCTTCGCGGCTGAGGGCAGGCCTAGTTTCATTACGGCCTGTAGGATCGCCAATCATAGCCGTAAAATCACCGATGATAAAAATCACGTGGTGCCCGAGATCTTGCCAAACCTTGAGATTATTGATGACGACCGTATGGCCAATGTGAATGTCAGGTCGCGAGGGATCTGCTCCCCACTTCACTTTTAAGGGCCGATTTTCTTTACGGCTTTTTTCTAGCTTCTTTAAAAGCTCTTCTTCAGAGATGAGATCAACAACTCCTTTTTTCAAAAGTCGTAGCTGCTCTTTTGGGTCGAGAAACCCCATGACTACCTCGCCATTTCTACAGCTCGGGTTTCTCTGACTACATTCACCTTAATCGGACTAGAAAACGAAAGCTCTCGCTCAATCTTACGAGCAATATCTCGGCCTAGCATGATGGATTGTTCGTCAGTCACTTTGCTGCTTTCAACAATCACACGAACTTCTCTCCCTGCTTGAACAGCAAAAGTACGAATCACGCCATCAAAACTGTTTCCGATAGACTCGAGATCTTCAAGCCGCTGGATGAAACTGTCCATATTGGGTCGACGCGAACCAGGCCTTGCATTGGCGATCAAATTCGCGGCTTCAACGACGTAGCTGATGAGTGAGTTGTGCCGATCTCCTCCGTCTTCATGATAACGAATGGCCAAACAGACGACTTCGTTTTCGCCGTATTTTTTTGCGATTTCACTGCCCGCTTGAGCGTGATTGCCCTCGGCCTGATGATCAACAGCCTTACCAATATCATGGAGGAGGCCTGCACGTTTAGCCACTTTCACGTTAGCGCCGAGCTCTGCTGCCATTAATCCCGCAAGATGTCCGACTTCAAGGGAGTGGTTGTAGCAGTTTTGTGTGTGAGTGCTTCGATATTTGAGCGAGCCCAGAAGTTTTAAAAGCTCAGGGTGCACTGTTGGAATTCCAAGATCTAAACAGGCTTTTTCTCCATCCTCTTTCATGAGTTTAAGAAGATCACTTCGGACTTTGTCGACGACTTCTTCGATGCGAGCTGGATGCACACGCCCGTCTTCCATGAGTTTCTCTAGAGTGCGTTTGGCAACTTCGCGGCGAACAGGATCAAATCCAGAGATAACAACGGATTCGGGAGTGTCATCAACGATCACGTCCACTCCGCAGAGGGCTTCCAGAGTTCTGATATTTCTTCCCTCACGACCGATGATTTTGCCCTTCATCTCATCGCTAGGCAGAGCTAGCACGCTGACCGTACGCTCTGCCGTGTATTCAGCCGCGTATCTAGAGAGCGCGGTTGAAATCAAGCGCTTGACCTTTTTTTCCGCCTCTTGCTTTGCCTCTTCTTCAATTTGCAAAATTTTAGAAAGAGATTTTGCGCGAGCTTCATCTTCCATGGATCTGAAAAGCTCTTTCTTGGCTTCTTCTAAGGTGAGAGAGCCAACAGAGGCGAGTTTATTACGGACTTCTTCGAGCTGCGATTCTAATTTTTTTTCGATCTCGCGGTGGCGGTTCTCAGCGATATTGAGTTTTTCGTCACGCGATCGAAGCTCGGCGGCACTTTTTTCAAAGTCCTCGTTTTTAAGTTTAAATTGATCTTCGATCTCTTTCAGACGACGATCGTTTCTGGTCTCTTGAGATTTGAGCTGATTTTTTTGTTTTTGAATGTCGCTTTCGACATTTTTTCGAGCGCGGGTTTCAAAATCCTTAGCCTTATTTTTAGAGTCGCGGTCAATTTTGGCGGCATCCGATTTTGCTTTGTTGAGGATCCTTTCAGCTTCGTGACGAGCGGATTTCTTTTTTTCCTCGTCTTGATAGCGTTTAATAACAAAGAAAATCCCCGCACCTAAACCTGCCCCAACCATAAATAAAATAACACTGATTAATGCCCATGAGTCCATGGCTCTCCTTACTTAAGCGCTCGCGAATCGGTTAATGAAAAAAAATGAGTTCATCTCAGCAATCTCCGTCGCGCGCTTGCAGGATTTCTGTTTCGGTAACAATGTACGTCACCGGTTGATCAAACTCATGACGTGGCAAACGGTCTTGGGAAATTTGCGGAGAAAAGGCCACGCCCCACTTCTCGCCTTGGTAATCAGATAAGTATCGATCATAATATCCGCGACCCCGTCCCAAACGGGTGCCCCACGGATCAAAAGCCAAACCCGGAATCAAGAGGCCCTCGATTTGCCTCTTATCCACGATCTGGTCATTGGCTGGCTCATGACCACCGAGCGCGTTGGTCGTCAGTGGAGATTTAAAATCCCACTCTACAAACTGCATCTCAGTGTCTGAAGAAAGCTTAGGAAAAACCCAATTCACTTGCGTTAACTGGCGAAGCCCAGGGACTAAATCAGGTTCTCCCGGAAGCGACAAATAGGCACCCCAAAATCCCGATTTGTGAGCCAGGGCCTGGGTGACGTTTTTTGAAAGAGATTTTTGGGCCTCAGAAAAATAGGCAGACTGGCGAAAACTCGCCTCTGCTTTGCGAAAACTTTTTCGGTGGGCTGACTTTGAAGAACCAAGGTCCTTCGCCTCAACTACTTTTCTACTCACGATGCCATCAATCTCGAGACCCCAGAGCGCGACTAAATGATTTAGCTTTGCTTGGGAACCGCTGATGATTCAAGATCTGAGGCTAACCTTTGCGCTTTACTCTCCAATAAATCCAACTGCTTAACAGCTTTACGTTTTAACAAAAGAAGCTCTTCTGCAATATTCAGAGCTGCTAAAATACTCGCATTTTGAAAGGAACCACTTTTGGTCGCTGAAATGGCGCTGTTGATTTTCTCATCAACATACCGCACAAGTTCTTCCACCGTGGACGGATCATGGGACGTTTTGAGCTTGTAAGGCACACCCGCAATTTGGAATTCATAGGTTTTCTTGTCGAGTGGCAAAGGACTTACCTCTTTTCACTAAATCATCAATAAAATTATACTTTACGCCCGGTTGAGATCAAGGCATGGCGCGCCCAAGTCTTAGAGCATGTTAAAGGATGGAATTCACAAAATCTGAAGACGAAAACGGGCGAAGATCCCCGATTTTCTCACCAATCCCGATAAACTTAACCGGTAGGCCCAGGTCATGGGCGACGCCGACAATAACCCCGCCCTTGGAAGTTCCATCGAGTTTTGTGAGCACGGCCCCAGTAACTTCAACAGCCTGGTGAAATTCACGGGCTTGGTTAAGGCCATTTTGCCCTGAATTCGCGTCCAGCACGAGAAGGACCTCGTGGGGAGCTCCAGGAATTACCTTTTGCATCACCCGTTTTACTTTTTTGAGCTCTTCCATAAGATTTGTTTGAGTGTGAAGTCTCCCAGCCGTGTCGATAAGCACCACATCAAATGCCTTAGCAACGGCTTTATTAAGTGCATCAAAGGCCACCGCACTTGGATCTTTGACCGAAGGAGGATCAAAAACTTCCACACTCGCTCGATCTGCCCAAATTTTTAGCTGTTCGCCCGCGGCGGCTCGGAACGTGTCCCCTGCAGCGACGAGAACTTTTTTTCCCTCTTCTCCCAGGCGGCCTGCAATTTTGCCGATGGTGGTAGTTTTACCAGCGCCGTTAACTCCGACGATCAGCCACACAGTAGGCCCTTGGGTGGACCAATTCAGTCGTCCCCAAAACGGATGCTCAGAGGTGGGAGTGACGTTCACTTGGGAGAAAATATCGAGCATTTCTCCTTTGAGAGCCTCTTTGACGGATTCGGAGTCCTTCATTTGGGAACTCTTAAGTCCCTTTTGCACGGCTCCCATGAGTCGTTGAACAGTTTTTGGCCCCAGATCGCTGGTGTACAAGATCTCTTCGATCTCTTCAATTTCGGGAGGTTTTGCGGCTGCGAAAAGTCCTTTGATGCGTCCAAAAAAATGACTACGCGTGTTTGCAAGAGCCGAATCCAGAGACTTTTCAGCCACCGGTGCTGGCGTCACATCGCGCTCTGGTTGACTCTCGGGTTGAGGGAGATCAGGTCTTTTGCGCCGACGCTGACTCCAAATCACGCTTCCAAGCAGAATGAAAAATAGGAGGGAAACCACTCCTATGAGGTAGTACAATGCATCGCCCTGAGAGAGATTCACCAAACAGCCTTTCTAAGAGCCCGTCTCATTACCAGACGCGGATTTGCTCTTCGGGGGACAAGAACATTTTGTCTCCCTTTTTGCAAGCGTAGGCTTTCTGAAAATACGGCTGGTGCTTGACTTGCTCGTTGATTCTAGCCCATCCCAAGGCATGGGGATTCGTCTTGATCATCATCTGCTCGTACTCAGGTCGCTGCACTGAACACCAAACGCGGCCGTAAGCGAGATAGAATTTTTTGATATCGTCAATGCTCGCCTTTTTAGGGTCGCTGAATGCGGCCTTAAAAGCAAAGGTCAAGCCGACATGATCTCCGATGTTCTCTCCGAGAGTCAGGTTTCCGTTGTGACCAATACTATTAAACTGGTCGACAAACTTTTGCCCTCGCGCTTTGAACTCAGCCAAATCCTTCATGGTCATCCACTCGCGAAGCTTGCCGTCGGCATCATACTTAGAGCCTTGATCGTCAATCCCATGGCCCAACTCATGACCAACCACTGAGCCCATGGCCCCCAAAGCTTCAATGTCTGCCATGGTCGGCTCAAAAAATGGAAACTGCAAAATTCCTTGAGGCAGGACGAATTGATTGTCTGAAGGTTCATAGTACGCGTTGACAGTCAGAGGTCCCATGTACCAGCGATTGCGGTTTCTGGGTTCAGCGAGTTCTTTAAGGTCCTTTTCGATACGAGCTTTAACAGCCAGTTTGATGTTCGCTATAGGCTCTGTTGGAGAGTATGTCTGGATGGGTAGGAAATTCCAATCGGCCTCATTCAGAGGTTTCACAAGACGCAAAGTTGCATTTTGAATCTTGTGACTGGCCTCAGCCCTTGCATCTTTACTAAGCCAAGTATTCTCTTTGAGACCAGAAAGAATAGAACTGCGAACTCTTTCAGCCAAACCCACGACTTTTTCTTGCGGAAAATCCGGGAAAAGCAATTGCAGAAGCTCTTCATCAAGCTCCATCCCGAAAAGCCCTCCCACAGTGCGAGTGCAGCGCTCATCTCGAGGAGGACGAACCTTGGGTCCACCAAAGTGCTTTCGGCGGAATTCAAAATATTTTTTATAATAGGCTGGGTAAGCATCGTCCATCAAGTCTTGCAAAGAATGAAAAAGCAAGACGTTCTTAAGCTCATCAGGAGAGCGCTCTGACAATGCATTACTCATAAAGGCAAAAGACTCCGGCGTCATATTGCGAATCTGAACTTTATCATTAATGGTTGTAAGGAATCGATCGAGCTTGAGCTGTGCGTGCTTTTTCTTCCAATCCTCCCGTGGGGTGTACATTTTAGCGTTGGAACGCTGCCTAAGCTCGACGGGTGTTGGAAAGTCCTTAGAGAAACTGGTTTCGAAAGCTACGACCTGATCGGCCCGTTTGGCGGGGTTGTCGAGTTTGATCTCTTTAAAAAAGGTCTGCGCCAAGTCTCTTAGGTCCTTCACGGCCTCAGGATTGTCGTAGTAGGATTTTTCAGGAAAACTCATCATGTCGGTGGTGAGGAGCAAATCATTTTTTGAGGGGTCATCTAAATTGGGCGTGCTGTCGAATCCCACAAACGTCGTCTCTGGAGTTCCAATTCGCCCTTGAGCAAAATCTTGAATGGCTTCCAAATCTTTGAGAGGCAAAATCGCCTTTTTTTCTTTTTCAACCCACGCTTTTTCTTCTTTTTTTCGTGCCGCTGGGTTCATACAGGCAAGATACACATTTTTAAACTGCTGGGCGCGCTCGGTGCGAGGTGCAGCTCCCGCTTCGATCAACTTAAAGTATTTCTTTTTGGCTTCTAAAAGTCTTTCATGACTATCGGAAAATGCAAAAGTCCAAGCAGAACGATCATCTGGCAAGTGAAACGCTGTCTCTACCGCTTCGCAAGCGTACTTATGAAAATCTTCGCATGCAGACACTTTATCAGAAACCGGGAACTCCCGCTTTTCAGGAATTTTACTGTTTTCCAAAAGCACAGCCCGCGAGATTTCTGGAGGCGCCGATTTGCTGGCCTTTTTTGCAAACGCCGGGGAAACAACTAATAAGGTTGAAGCAATCACTTTTAAAATCATTAAGACACATCCTGTAAGCTAACTGAGACCATTTTTGAAACGCCTTTTTCTTGCATCGTCACGCCATAGAGCTTCCCGACAACATCCATGGTGTGTTTGTTGTGAGTCACAACGATGATTTGACTGCGCTTGGCCATCTCACGAACAAGATCGTTGTAGCGATACACGTTGGCATCGTCTAGCGGCGCATCCACCTCATCGAGCAGACAATACGGCGATGGTTTAACTAAGAATATTGAGAAAATCAAGGCGACAGCGGTCAGGGCTTTTTCGCCTCCCGACATCAATGTCACATTTTGCATTTTCTTACCGGGTGGACGAGCAATGATCTCGATGCCGAGCTCCGCTTTTTCGACATCTTCGTGGATTTCAAGCCGAGCCTCACCACCGCCGAAAAGCACCGGGAAGACTTTTGTAAATCGTTCGTTCACCAAATCGAAAGTCTCTTTAAAACGACGAGTGCAAATGCGATTGATCCGATCGATCACCTTACGGAGCTGCTCTTTAGCTTCGATCAAATCGGTTTGCTGTTTGGTTAAAAACTCATAGCGGTTTTTGGTCTCTTCAAACTCTTCGATGGCCGCTAGGTTGACATCGCCCATACGGCCTAGGCGGTCTCTTAAATCTTTGAGCTCGGTCTCGGCAGACCCTAAATCTCGCTCTGGATTGAGATGCCGCTCGAAAACCTCGGGGAGCTCAAGCATGTACTTTTCACGAACTTGATCGATAAGGTACTGAGCCTTCATTCGAGACTGTTCGTACTTAAGTTGAAATTCGTTGATGCGATTTTTTACTGTGTTCTTTTCTAAACTCAGATGCCCAAGCTTTTCGTCTTGAGAGCGCACCTGCTGAGCTAATACCTCATACTCATTTTTGAGCTGCGCAAGCTTGAGGCGTCTGTCCTCAATTTCGCTGATGAACTTTTCTAGCTCGATTTTCTGTTCTTCCATTTTGAGTTGATTTTCGGTGAGACTTTCGGAGCTTTTGGAATTCTCTTCACTCATACGCTCCAGCTGCTGCTCTAAATCTGTCACTGATTTTGTCAGCATCTCTAGCTGCCGTTTGAGACCAGAAACCTCTTGAGACTTGATCGCGTTTTTAACCTGAAGATCGCGGACCTCATTTTGCAGACCTTCAAACCCTAGGCGACTGGTGTTCAGCTCTTGAAGTAAATCTTCGCTCTCTTCTTCAAGGGCCGATTTTTTCTCGCGGATTTCTTGCAGCTGGGTTTCAATCTCACTGAGCTTGTTCTGCAGGGACATCATGTTCTCATTAAGCCTCGCAACTTCGCGCTCTTGCCGAGTGACGGCTGTCTGGGCGTTTTGTAGCTCCTGTTCCGCTCGCTCGTAATCTTTTTTGAGGCCGTTGACCTTAATTTCTTGCTCTGTTTTTTGTTTTTGTGCCGCCTCAAACTCTGCGGTCACAGCCTCTAGGCGAGAGGTGAGTTTTGTAAGTTGAGCTTGCGAAAGAGCTAGCTTTCCACTGAACTCATCACGCTTAAGACTCAGCTCTTTGATTTCGCGGCGGCGCTGTAAAAGTCCCGAGTCAGCGCCTTCACTTCCTCCACCCGTCAAAACACCGTCAGAAGATAACGTATCCCCATCAAGGGTCACAAAAGTCCACTGTGGATAACGGGGCCTTAAAGCAAGCGCGGTTCGTAGGGACTCCACGACGGCCACTTCATCAAGAAGAGTCGAAACTGTCTTTTTATATTTCTCCGAAGAAGAGACGACGTCTTTAAGCAAAGCTTTAACGCCCTCCTCAGAGGCAGGGCTTGCGTGGGCAGGCTTTTCAAGCACGACACCTTCGCTCAAAAAGCTAGATCGACCTGAGTTTTGGTCCTTAAGATGATCGACGGCTTCTAGGCAAGCCTGCGAATCTTCTGAAAGAAGAAGCTGCAAACGCTGTCCCAGAGCGGCTTCCATGGCTATTTCATACTCTGCAGGGACTTCTACAACTTCAGAAACAGGAGAAAACCCCACGACCTGCTCATTCGTTTGAGCCCTTTGTCGTTGCCATAGCATGACGTTTTTAACTCCAGCTTCAAACCCTTCAAAGCTATTTTGCAAATTCTCGAGACCGTAAAGTTGAGCCACAACTTGGTTGAGCTCGTCTTTAAACTCGTCAACTTCGATTTTTTTCTGTTTCTGGTTTTCAGTCACCGTTTTCTTTTCGGTATCCAAATTTTCTACGGCACTTGTGAGCCGCGTGAGCTCCTCAGCTTCAAGCTGGGATTCTGCAAAAACGCGATCTTTGCGCGCCTCAAACTCGCTGCGCTTTTGGACAAGTTCGATCATGAGGCTCTGCTCGTGCTCGATTTTTTCCTGGGCCTGCTCCACTTGGGAGGTCATAGAGTGAAACTTGGCGTCCATTTGAGAGTCGGTTTGCCCAACGGCAAAGAGCTCCCGCCGTTTTGTTGTTAGCTCATCGTCGATTTCTTGAATTCTTGAGTGAACGCCTTCAAAGTGTGAGTTTTTTTCGTGGTAAAGCGTCTCTAACTCTTGGGACTCTTGAGAAATCACAACCAAACGCTCTTCGGCCTCTTTTTGATCGCGCAGCAAAAGTTCGCTACGAGCTTTCTGCTCTTGCAAGAGGCTTCCTGTCATTTGTTCGTTGCGACGAGCTTGCTCAATTTCAAACCTGAGCTCCTGAACTTCCATTTCTTTGCGAGAGACTTGAGACTGTTGATCGTAAAAAGCCGTCTGGGCCGTTTCGACCTCTTTTTCTTTTGTCAGAAGATCAAGCTTAAGGCGCTCGACTTCAGCCATTAGCAGTTTAAACTCTGCTTCGCCAGCAACGTCCTGATCTTGAGCCTCTTGGAGAGTTTGGTTAGCAAGATCTATGGTGTTTTTATGATCCAGGTAATGAGACGAAGAAAGAGCCAAATCGAGCTCTTCAATCTGGCGTTTGAGACCACGGTATCGCTCGGCTTTTTGCGCCTGCCGCTCAAGACTATCGATCTGACGACGAAGCTCACCGACGATGTCTTGCAATCGCAGTAAGTTTTGATCTGTGGCCTGCATTTTCCTTTGGGATTCTTTTTTTCGGGCCTTGAATTTCGTAATCCCCGCGGCCTCTTCGATGAGCACCCGGCGGTCTTCGGGTTTTGCGGTGATGATCTTACCAATGGCCCCTTGCTCGATGATGCTAAACCCTTTGGAGCCAGCCCCCGTATCCATGAAAACTTCTTGCACATCTCGCAGCCGTACAGGCTCTTTATTGATTAAATATTCAGACTCGCCATTGCGATGCAGGCGACGCGTGATCATGATCTCAGAGTGCTTTATGAACTTCACCGGAAAAGCGCCGCCATCATTTTCAAGGGTCAAGGAGACCTCAGCCATTCCTACGGGCGCGTAATTTTCGGATCCCGCAAAAATAACGTCTTCCATGGAAGAGCCGCGCAGATGTTTAGCAGACATTTCCCCCATCACCCAAACAAGGGCGTCGACGATATTGGATTTACCACATCCATTAGGTCCGACAATGCCGGTAATGCCCGCATCAAACTGAATGACAGTGCGATCTTTAAACGATTTAAAGCCTTGAAGTTCTAATTTTTTTATTCTCAAATTTCACCCTACAAAATGCCATCATAAACGCAAGTTCCGAAAAAACTAAAGCACCTTTTTAAAAAGGCGCCTAATTTTCGAGGCCTTCTAGCTGTGCGTAGATTTGGCAGATTTTCGGGCTTGAATGGCAGCGCGGGCCGCCGCAAGCCTGGCGACAGGCACTCGAAACGGAGAGCAGCTGACGTAATCCAATCCCACCGAATGGAAAAACTCGATGCTCTCGGGATCACCGCCGTGCTCACCACAAACTCCAGTTTTTAAATCAGACTGGGTTTGGCGACCTAAGTCAACAGCCGATTTTACAAGAAGACCGACACCGCCCTGATCAAGGCTGACGAAAGGATCTCGCTTGTAAAGACCATAATTGACGTAACTTCCCAAAAACTTGCTGGAATCGTCTCTTGAAAGACCTAAAGTCGTCTGCGTGAGATCATTCGTACCGAAGCTGAAAAAATCAGCAAAGTGAGCAATTTGATGAGCCGTCATGCAGGCGCGAGGAAGCTCGATCATCGTGCCTACCAAAAAATCAAATTTAATGGATTCGCGTTTTTGCGCAGCCTGCACCTCGTGCACAGAAAGGGCTCTGAGAATTTCAAGCTCTTTATCCACGCCAACAAGAGGGATCATAATTTCGGGCACTAAGCTCAAACCCTCTTTGATCACTTCACAGGCGGCTTCTGCGATGGCCCGTACCTGCATCTGGTAAATCTCAGGGTAAGTGATGGCAAGACGACATCCGCGGTGCCCCAGCATGGGATTGAATTCATGAAGAGACTTCACTTTTGCGCGCAAGCGATTCACGTCAAGGCTTAGTCGCTTGGCAAGCTCGGCCGTCTCCTCGTCGGTGTGAGGCAAAAACTCATGCAGAGGCGGGTCCAAGAGACGAATTGTGACTGGATACCCCTTCATGATGCGGAAAAGCTCGGCAAAATCTGAACGCTGCATAGGCAGTAATTTTGCGAGAGCCCGCTGGCGCTCTTCTTTATTCTCACTGAGAATCATTTCGCGAACCGCATCGATCCGATCGGGACCAAAAAACATATGCTCAGTCCGACAGAGCCCAATCCCCTCGGCGCCAAACTTTCTTGCCGTTGAAGCATCTAAAGGCGTGTCAGCGTTAGCGCGCACTTTGAGGCGCCTGAGGCGATCGGCCGCTTTCATAACAACTTCAAAATTGGAATCAAGAGACGGCTCAATGGTTTTAACTTCACCTAAAATCACTTCGCCCGTGGAGCCATCAAGAGTAATAATGTCGCCTTTTTTAAGAACATAACCCTTCGCACGGAGAGTTTGATTGTGATAGTCCACATCCACTTCCCCACAACCAGCCACACAGCATTTCCCCATCCCACGAGCGACAACCGCCGCGTGTGAAGTCATACCACCGCGAGTGGTGAGAATGCCTTCGGAGGCGACCATTCCAGCAATGTCTTCCGGAGAGGTTTCGATACGAACAAGAATGACTTTTTTGCCACGCTCTTTCCACTCGACGGCCTCTTCGCTAGAAAAAACAATTTGCCCGTGCACGCCCCCTGGACTTGCCGGAAGGCCCTTAGCAAGCACAGTCTTCTCTGCATTTGGATCCAAAGTGGGATGCAGGAGCTGTTCTAAACTGACGGGATCAATCCGCATGAGGGCTTCATCTTCGGTGATCAACCCTTCGGCAATCATTTCAACGGCGATGCGAACCGCGGCCTTAGCCGTGCGTTTCCCATTTCGAGTTTGCAGCATCCAGAGCTTGCCTTTTTCGATAGTAAACTCGATGTCCTGCATGTCTCGGTAGTGTTTTTCGAGACGATGATAGATTTCAACAAGCTGTCCGTAGGCCGCTGGCAAAGCCTCTTCAAGAGAAACGGTTTTTCCCGCCCTGGCATCAATGCGAGTGATGGGCTGAGGGGTGCGAATTCCAGCAACCACATCTTCGCCCTGAGCATTGATAAGAAACTCGCCAAAAAATTTCTTTTCTCCAGTGGACGGATCCCGAGTGAAGGCCACGCCCGTGGCAGAATCCTCTCCCATATTTCCAAAAACCATGGATTGGATATTAACTGCGGTTCCCCACTCTCCAGGAATGCCGTGAATCTCTCGGTAAGTGACGGCTCGTGAAGTGTTCCAGCTTCGAAAAACGGCGGCGATGGCTCCCCACAGCTGCTCCCAAGGATCCATAGGAAAAGATTTTCCGGTGTTTTGCTTGATCTGCTCGCGAAACTTCTTCACAAGGTTTTTGAGATCATCCACCGTCAACTCGGTGTCGAGTCGATAATGCTTTTCTTCCTTCAAGTCTTCAAACACGACTTCAAGCAATGAGGAGTTCATTCCCATGACAACGTCGGAGTACATCTGGATAAATCTACGGTAAGAGTCCCAAGCAAACCGGGGATTTTGCGAAACAGTGGCAAGCCCCTCAACCGTTTGGTCATTGAGGCCCAGATTCAAAATCGTGTCCATCATCCCTGGCATTGAAGCCCTGGCCCCTGAGCGAACGCTGACAAGAAGCGGGTTTGAAACGTCGCCAAACTTTTTCCCGAGCTTGTCTTCAACTCGGCGAAGAGCTTTTTCAACGGCCGGCTTGAGCCAGGAAGGAAGTTGGCCTTCATTTTGATAAAAATGCGCACAGATCTCTGTGGAAATAGTGAATCCGGGAGGCACGGGAATCCCAAGCTGTGTCATCTCCGCAAGGTTGGCGCCTTTGCCTCCAAGAGTGTTCTTCATAGAAGCGTTGCCATCAGCTTCTCCTGCAGCAAAAAAATAAACAAATTTTTCTGGCACGGGTAACTTTTGTGAGGACATGGGAGAAAACTCTGTATCTTTCATAAAATCCTAGGCGTTAAAATTTTTAAGTTTTTTATCTACGTAGTCTGCCAATTGATCGATGGCCACGCGATCCTGAGTCATGCGATCGCGGTGGCGAACAGTGACAGCCTGGTCATTAAGAGTGTCAAAGTCGACCGTCACGCAAAGAGGCGTTCCTATTTCGTCTTGACGACGGTACCTCTTACCAATGGAGGCACTTTCGTCATAAGTGACGTCAAAGCGCTCTGACAAGGTGTCCCTTAGTTTCATCGAAAGCTCCTGGAGCTCCGGCTTTTTCGACAGCGGTAGAATTCCCACTTTTATAGGTGCCAGAAAAGGATGAAGACCCAGCACGACACGGGTGTCCGCTTTTTTTGTTTCTTCATCAATTACCGATTCTTCGCGATAAGCATCACACAAAAACGCCAAGAAAAGACGATCACAGCCGACCGCAGTTTCAATCACATAGGGGACGAATTTTTCTTTGGAGGCTTCGTCAAAATACTCTAGGTTTTTCCTGAAAACTTCTGATGCTGAGTCAAATCAAAAGCGCTGCGATTGTGAATTCCCTCAAGCTCCTGCCATCCGAACGGGAATTGATACTGAACATCCTCCGCCGCCTTTGCATAGTGAGCAAGCTCTTTAGGCCCATGAGGGTGAAACCGCAAGTTGGCCTTATTCACACCAAATTTGAGATAGAATTGGTAACGAGTGTCTTTCCAATCTAAAAAGGATTGGTCGTCGGTTCCAGGTTTTACGAAATACTGCATCTCCATCTGCTCAAACTCGCGTGTACGAAAAATAAAATTCCCGGGTGTGATCTCGTTACGAAAAGATTTTCCAATCTGCGCAATTCCAAATGGGATTTTTTTGCGCGTGGTGCTCTGAACATTTTCAAAGTTCACAAAAATTCCCTGGGCAGTCTCTGGGCGAAGGTAGACAACACTGCTGGCATCCTCGAGCGGCCCCATAAATGTTTTAAACATCAGGTTGAAATTTCGCGGCTCTGTCAGATTTTTCTTCCCACAGGAAGGACAACTCTTGTCCTTGATGTACGACTCCGCGTTGTCGGCTCGAAACCGCGTTCCACAATCTTTGCAATCGACGAGAGGATCAGAAAAACCATCCACGTGCCCAGAGGCTTTCCAAACCATAGGGGCCATTAAGATCGAGGCATCCAATCCAACGACGTCATGTCTGCGAGTCATCGACTCCCACCATGCTTTTTTGACGTTCGCCTTCATCTGCGAGCCGAGAGGACCGTAGTCCCAGCATGAATTCAAGCCCCCATAAATCTCACTGCTCTGAAACACAAAACCGCGACGTTTGCAGAGAGATACCAGAGTGGTCAAATCTTTCAGTGGAGTTGTTTCCATGAAATCTCCTATCAAAAAATGGCTTTTTAAGGCGTATCAATCGGTGTAAAGGCAGTCAACCTATAAACATGAACAGCATGAGTATCAGCATCAGCATCAGCCTCAGCTTCAGTACAGTTGCCGCTTCAGTTTACTTACAGCCTGCAGTCTGCTGAATTTTTGACCGAAACTGTACTGCCGCTAATGCTGAGGCTGAAGCTGATCCTGGTGCTGTTACTCCAGTTTAATCCTCAAAATCTTTTTTGATGGCGACGAGTGCCGCTTTGAGAAATTCGTGGCTTTCGGTTTGAGTTGTGGCGCAAGCTTCGTTGAAGGAGGCCACGATATTTTCATAGCTGCTCCCTGCGGGGACGCCGAGAACTTCGTAGGCATCCCAGGAATGGCCGTTGTAGTTGAAAAAGATGTTCAGATTTTTGGGCTTTTCGCGACGAGGCCTCCACTCCTGAGTTTCAGGCGCGACTTCGGACGGCGACGACGATTTCGGTTGTAAGGAAGCTCCAGCAGAGGGGGACCATTTCGTCCCTCCCATCTTTAACCGCGACGGCGCATTCATGGAGCGTCGATTTACAAAAAATGATAAAACGACTCCCGCCAAAATCACCGCCAGTACAACCAACGTCACAGAAAGAGACAAAAACGGTTGCGAGGGCATCTGATTTCTATTAGACGATAACCTCAAGGGCTTTTCAAGTTTCTTATTAAGCAGCAAATTCAAGGAGTCTCAAAATGGCCCAGGCCCCAAACCCGTTTGAAAAACAAAGTCCCATTCCCGGTGTGAAACATATCGTTGCGGTGAGCTCAGGCAAAGGCGGAGTCGGCAAGTCTACGGTTGCATCGAACCTGGCCCTCGCCCTTTCCAAAAAGCACAAAGTGGGCCTGCTCGATGCCGACATCTACGGTCCCAGCGTGCCGCGGATGCTGGGGGCCCTCAACCAAAAACCCGATATTTCCGCCGAGCAGAAGATTTCTCCCATTGCTCGCTATGGCCTCAAATTGATGAGCATCGGATTTTTGATTGAGGAAAGTCTCGCCGTAGTTTGGCGCGGCCCCATGCTTTTTAAGGCCATGGATCAGTTTTTACGGGATGTGCAGTGGGGTGACCTGGATTATTTGATCGTCGACCTTCCTCCGGGAACAGGCGATGTGCAGTTGTCCTTGGCCCAAAAAGTCCCAGTCAGTGGAGTGGTGTGCGTAACTACTCCGCAGAACGTCGCTCTCGCTGACGTCAAAAAGGCGATCGACATGTTCACCCGGGTTGGAATTCCCGTTTTAGGAGTCGTCGAAAACATGTCGTACTACCTCGAATCCTCCGGGGAAAAGGTGTCCCTTTTCCCTAAAGGACAGCTCGACGAGTTCCTAAACTCCAAAGATTTACCAAAACTTGTCGAAGTCCCATTTAATCCGTCAGTCAGTTTAGCCTCTGAGGCCGGTATTCCCATCGTCGAGAGCCATCCCAAAGGGAGCGAAGCCCAGGCCTTTTTCGCGCTGGCCGAAAAAGTCAGTCAGCGGTTCCCGGTTTAAGCAGTGGTCCATTTTTCCGGCGCCAAAAAAGCGAATGGCTGAGCGCTGATTGCAATTCCGGCACAGAAGCCGTAGGTTCTCTGGCGTGTCAGCGCCGCCAGCAGATTTTGGAATTCGATGATCCACTTCCAATGCATGAGTTGAGCCGCAGTTGGTG
>JBGATJ010000006.1:8203-122545 GCA_044229295.1 Pseudobdellovibrionaceae bacterium | reverse complement strand
CACTGCTGATCACAGGTTTGTAGAAACTCAGCATCGTGAGCATTTTTCTTCTTCATAACATTCGTAAAATGCGCCACCTCCTGCGGAGTCAGGCCGACCACACGCCCGACGTATCTGGAATAGGATGAAGGCTTGTAGTTGACCTTGAGCAAAATGTCGTCTGAGTTTTTCACCACCGCCTTTAACGTGTCCGCGGGAATTGCGTAGAGACTAAATTTTTTAGAGGCTGATAGGCTCGGCTTAACCTCATCTAAGATCATCAACATGATGAACGAACAGTTGTCGTCCAGGTAGTAATAATCGATTGAGAAAAATCCCAGCTCATAAAGCACAAGAGTTAGATCGTGAAGCTCTTCCGGAGAAAAGTTCAATTCATAGTCCCAAATATCGCGCCTTTCAAAGTTGGTATACTCCTGAACTTTTTGAAAATAAGGGACAATAGCAAACCTGCCTTCAAAAAATCCAGCCAACCCTTGGAGAGGGTAGGTCAGCGGGTTGAACACGGGTACAAACGCTGAGTAGTTGGCAGCATCGTCAAGGAGCTGATGGTTGGTAGGTCCCTTGCGTCCCAAGCGTAAAAGAGTATGGCCGAACATGGAGGCAGGGTTATCGATGAAATAGTTACTAAACACAAGGCTGACCGTCTGGTACTGAGTGTAACTCAAAAATCTATCGACGTCCGAACAGGTCACCTGAAAAATTTTTGATTCATCAATATTTAAATTTTTTTTAAGCCAGTGCCAACGGGCTGGGAAAAGACACCGCGGATGATCTGTTTTTTCTCGTATTTGTATTTTTTTAGAATCTAAAAAAGCCTTCAGCGATTCGTTGAGCTCGTCCCGAGTGTCGGTTTTACCTTTTTTTGAAAAATAAAAATGGGGATCGTCGATGATTCCGCGAGACCCAAAAAATCGCCCGTCAAAATACAAAAGACGGCGCTTCCAGCCCTCTGATTTCCAAAGCTCAGCCTTTGCCGCTTGAGCCATAAGATCCTGCTGGTAACCGATTGAGGGCTCACAAAAAGCTCGAGGGAGCTCCAAGATTTGGACTCCCCCGATTAAAATAAGCCATAAAAATAGAAAATAAAGTTTTCGGAAACTGACCACTACTAGCTAAGACGAGAGCATTTTTTTACAGTAGGACTTGATTGAATCACTTTTCGATAGTTTTCAATGACAGCGCCTGCATCTTGAGAGTTGTAGATCCCATCATAGTTGTCCTTGCTCAAACCAGAGAACGAGGCTTTATCTTCGCAGCCGAAAACCTCAGCAAGTGCATCTAAGTGATCTCCCTGTCCTTGAGCTGCCTCTCTCTGCAACGTCGCCAAATTGACATTGATGAAAACCCGCTGCTCCTGAGCTGCATAACCCTGTTTTTTTTCAACGCAACCAGAGGTTCCTGAAGAAATCGCTGACGTTTGCGAATTTAGAACAAGGTTTCGAAGAGCGTAAACTCCCAGCTGGGCGCCTTGACTCTTTTCTTTAATAACCATCGCCCAAAGATCACATCCCGCCATTCCCCAAGGAGCTTCGTAGCTGGATGTTTCAGAGGAGGCTTCTGCCTTTTTCTTCTGAGCCATAGAAAGCGAAGGTAAAATCACAACAACAGATAAAAATAAATATTTAAACATTTTCTGACTCCCCAATTAAATAACTTTTGAGCAGCTTTTAGAAAGCGCCTGGTTAGATTTAACACTGCTTCTGACTCTGCTAAGCATAGACATCACTCCTGGAGCCGAAAATATGTCGTCATAAGAACGCTTCATTTGACTTGCAAAAATCTCAGAAGATTCATTTTGGCAACCAAAGGTTTCGGCAAAAGCAGAAACATAGCTCCCAGTCCCTTGAGCCATTTCTTTAGAGAGCTGATCAAGGTTATTTACGAAGAAGTTTTTTTGAGCTTCAACAGCGGCCGCTTTACCAGGCTCTAGACAATTCAAAGTTCCAGAAGAAATTCCAAATCCTTGATTGAAGGAAGTTGAGTTTGTTGTAGCCGCAGAAACCTGTCCACCATCAGGCCCCATCGCGAGCGCACCTAAACCACATCCTGCCATTCCATAGAGTTTTGCCGCCTGTGCGCCAGTGGCTGCAAATAAAATCAACGATCCAATAAAGAGCTTTTTCATAGGCCCATAACTCCTTCTGTGAAGTGTTAGCTAGTTTTTCAGATTAGATCTTGGAAGAAAATGGAGTTCAACTTCAATCTGGCGGTGATGTATTGCATTAGAAATTTACCGCGCACTTCCCCTCGGAATTCCGAGCCTGTCTTCGTAAGCATTTAGAACTCTCACAAATGCGGCTCGCTCCTCACAGCGGCTACGATATTTTTCAATATACGGATATTGTTTCAGGATCTCAGTTTTGCGAAGCTCGCGCAGGACACAAGTAAAAACAATATCCGCGACTGTAAAGTCAGCGCCCGTCACAAAAACCTGATCCTTCAGCATTTGATTGATGGTAGGCAAAAACCGACTCAGTACTTCAACATTCCAGGGTCGAAGGGCTTTCATGTGGGGATTGGAGTCTCCCATAAGATCAGCAAAGAAAACGGGAAGCGCAAAAGGTTCGATGTTGTTCAGCGATGTGATCAACCAGCGGTAGACTTGCGAGCGCGCATGCAAATCACGAGGAATCAGTTTTCCCGATTTCTCCGCGATGTAAAGAAGAATTGCGCCCGACTCTGTGAGCTTAAATCCATCATCATCGATGGCTGGAATTTGCTTGAACGGCGAGACCGACTCAAACCAGGTTTCGTCTTGTAGGCCATTGGGCCCACAGTCAAGACCGATGGGCTCATACGCCATTTCGCATTCTTCAAGCGCCCACATGGCCCGCAAATCGCGTGTGTAGCCCCACAGAAAAGGCGGCAGTGATTTGAAAACATAGACCTTCATAAATATCCCCCAGTTTGAAAGAGGATATCTTCAAGCTTTAGCGGGGTCAAAACCCAATAGCTGACTAGCTAGGAAATCGACTCGCATTTTGAGCTTTCTTTTTACCTCCGCCCGTTTCCTTATTCACAGTAGCCCAGGCAATCCTCGCAGCGACTTTCTCGCTCCTACCACTTTTCCTTTCGCTGTCTTTGATGTGTTTTGCCTGTCGCTTTTGTTTGTCGGTGTAGCTGCTTTTACTCCCCCGTGGCATATTTCCTCCTTAACTCGTAAAGAATGCCTCATCTCAGCCTTAAAAGCTGAGTTATAGAATAATCTGCATTTTGTCTGCCAGCCTTGAGAACCAAAGCCGAATGCGTAATAGAGTCTAGTTTGCGGTGAGTTTGAGACCCACCGCAAAGAGCACCGGATAGGTCGCAGTCCAAGAAAAGAAAAATCGATTGAGTCCAAGCACAAAGTAGTTAGCAAGATGAAAGAGAATTCCCAAAAAAAGATATCCCAACAAAATCCTGGCATTAAGAAAGGCAAGCGGAAAGGTCAATTCATAAAAAATCACAACTCCACTGGCAAGCCGACTGAGAGTTAGATGCCCACCAAAAAAATGTGAGACAGAGGGAGGTACAGCATACCTTTGGGCACTGAGAAACCCTACCAGAGCCTCACCAGTCCACCACGTTTGTTCTCGAACCTTTACAATTCCCGCAACAAAGTAAGACAGCATGGCTTGCACACTCAGATAAAAATAAAATATGGCGGCATACTTCACACCAAATCCCTGGATCCCCCAAAGACAGAGCGCATGCAAAAATGTGATCGAATCACTACCACCATTGAATGTTCCCCTAAACCTCCAAACAATCAACAGGGTAGAGGCGGCGATCACCATAAGACACATAGGAATTGCGCCGGCAGCAACGAGAGCAATCGCGGCCAAAAGTCTCAGGATCAGCAATGTTAAAAACCCAGCATCATCGAAAAAAAAGTCAAAGGCGCGACGAAGTGGCCAAGGCCCGTAGTTAAAATCTTCTTTGACAATATTCCAGTCCCAAACGCCTTCCCGACGCCAGAGTTTTGCCATCGCCAAGTACTCTGCGGTTTGGACGAAGGCCGATAAACCCAGCAGACGTGCTGAAAGGGCTACTGCTGAATCCATGTTTGAAAATAAACTCAAAAGTTCCCTCATAGATGAACACCGCTGGATGTGGTTTCAAAATACAAGTGCTCGTGATCATAAATCTGAAAAGAGATTTTCTCAGTCTCAGGGCACTGCTTTGATGGCTCGACAAGACGGACTAACATTTTATATGTAGTCAGGTTTTCTACTTCACCTGGCGAGCAAGATTGAGCTTCAACAAGAAATCGATCGACGAGATCCCACTGAGCAAGGGCTCTATTGCCTTCGGAATTAAAAAAAAGATTCCACCATTTGCGCCGAGGGGAGCTGAAGGTTATCTCCCGGCCTTCTGACCGAAGCTGGGGGCAAAAGGCTTTAGAAAAAAACCGCCACGATGGAAAAAATAGGGTTAAAAATGGCAGCTTTGACCACATAGATAAAACCTAGCAGGGAAGGCGTGAAATCTTACAGGATTTTCTCACGTTTAAGCTCAAGCCAGACAAAAGTCAGAGGATATTTTCCTTTTTTATTTGCAGGCCAAAGAGTGTAAGCTTCGTTTTCATAAAAAACGGAGGAGAAATATGCTCAGGAACCTGTCCTTTCGCTAAAGCGTCCCGTTTTTGGCATGTCTGCCCACAAGATGAACACACTCTTTCGACTTTCAACCTCCCTAAAATAGGTCTTTTAGACGTGTCGTCGTTTTCAAGCAAGTCAGAGTTAGGCACAGTTCGTGCAATAAAGGCAGCTGAATCTAATCAGCACGCTTATGTCAGAAGGAGTTCACCCATGGGTCTAACAATTCGATGTGTTTTGGTATTGATGGCATTTATGACGGCATCGATTTCCTCGGCCGGCACTGAGCTCCGTTGTGTTATCGCCGGCGATAAGCTCAAACTCATTGTCAACAGAGACTCAGTGATCGCAGTGACCGATAGAGGCAACTTCAAACTTATCGGTTGGGATGATCAAAAGCCCATCACCGCTAACGACCTTCATAACGTAAAGCCTGGTAAAACCCTTTTTTCCCGCTACTTTGATGCTAGTGACCCCGACTTGATCGAGTACAATTTTGAAATGGAGTCAGAGGGACTGGTCGTTTGGTGGCATTCTCATCGCAGAACTATTAGCGAAATCAACGACTACAACACCCGTAAGTACTCTTGTGCGCCTGTGAACTAACGGGCGGGAATATTTTTCTAAATAAAATCCAGTTCTCGACTATTGACGCATCGTACTGTACATCTCACTCTCCTCTATTCAAGATATTTAGGAGAGCCCATGCGAGCATTTCTCATCGTCAGTTTTTTGATCACTGCCCACATCGCAAATGCAACGTATTGTACCGGTTTTTGCCATGTCGTCGCCTCCAGCAGACGAGGGGGATGCGCCAGGATTCTAAGTAAAAGCCCCAGTATTGCCAGCGGACCAACGAAAGCCGTAGCCTTAGACGCCTTGGCTGAAAAATGCGAGAACAAGGCGAAGGCTTTTAGAGATTTAGTCGGAGAAAATATCAGGGGAAGTTCAGCCCAGGCCGTTCTCATCGTCGATTTTTGGCGCTCGATAGCAGAAGCGCGGCCAGTCACCCGTACTGAATTTGCGGAAGGCCAACCCACAGATACAATGACGGGATCTGGGATCTGTGGAGCGGATAAGGTAGATTCAAGATCCGCAGGTTTCTGGAAAGTTCGCCACGTTAACGGATATATCAGCGACGAGAGTTTTTGCGTTGGTCGCTGATCATTTATAAAGACATAAAAGCATTTCCGTGCTTAATCTCACGGCCTATGAAATACATCATCTTAACTCTCTTGTTTTCTCCGTTGTCCTATGGATCTGGAACTTTCGTTTACTGCTCTGAAGGAAGTCCAAGCACTTTCAACCCGCAACTGAGGGCCGATGGTCCAACATCTCATGCCACGTCTCGCACCATCTACAATCAACTCGTCCAGTTCAAATAGTTGGGGACTGCTCCTGATGCGAAAACCGCTTTGCATTGCGTGCTGGTGTCGGGCTGGTAAGAATCGGCGGCCTTAAACCACAGACTTTCGAAGTCTTCGACTTTGATTCCCATTGCTTTTAAAATCCGAACTGCTGTGTCGTCCGCAACTTCTTCAAAAGAGAAAATCCGGAGACTCGGTAAATTTTGCGTTGCCATGAGATTTTTCATTTCTCGCTCGGCAAATCGCGACACTGCTAGAATTCCATCAGCCGCATTTTTTTGTTGGTTAAAAATTGAAATTGCCAGTGCATACTTTATAGAAACTTCGTCTCTCGTGAGTCTAGAGAGATCCATTAAAACAGGAATCAGGTCCCCTTGTCTGGATTGAAGACACTCAATAAGGTGATTGCGAAACAGCTGCGTCAATACCGTTGCTATTGGGTCTCAACACATTTCCCATATATCGGAAAATACGGCCGGAAGGTGTCTGGAGAGGGAACCCATAAAAAGCCGTTTAATATTTGGCCGTTGGGAAGAGTTTTATAAAATTGAGGTTTTAATAAAGAAAGAGATTGGTAGGAGCTTTGTTCGATAGACGCATCCTCAAGGTAATTCCCGCCCCGAATCTGAACCCAGCGATCCGTCCACTTTGGACCTATTTCATTTAACTTTATGACCCCCACTTTGTACTGCCGAATAAATTTTTGATCAAAATCTTCATTTGAAGGACGTGGACCATAAACAAAAGAGTTTAAAATCAAATTTCCTTTGCCTGAAATCTCTGTTTCACGTTTTTCTCTTAAAATCAGATCAGCAATTCCTGAAAGGCCTTGTTGATTCCAAGATCCTTTGCAAAATATCAGAATTTTATCTTCAGGAAGTTTAGGCTCTTCAAAAAATAATGATTTCCATCTGAGCTATATTCTAGTTTTTTATCAGCTATACTCTGCTTCATTTTTAGGTCCTCTTCTCGATGCTCCCAAAATACCGGACAGACTATGGATCTTTTATCAGAAACCAACGAAAGACCTTGATCCCCAGTTGGGAAGGCTCCACAAGAACCCTTATACTCCGCCAAAAGTCTCTGCATATTTGATATCAAATGACAACTCCATGCCCCATATAATATCGTGTGGCGCCTATGGATCTTTTGGTTAGGTTACCAATAGTTGAAGCGCTCAATAAAAATGACTGGATTTCAAATAGATATTGACAATGTCCCTTTAAAGGGACATAATGGCTACTGAATGCATAAGTCGTGGCTTCACGTTTTCATTTTTGAGCCGGCTCGTAAGGAAATTCTGCATTGGCCGCTTGAAGCCAAAAAGGATTTGGGCTCGATTCTAACAAAACTGCAGAAAGGATCTGAGGTCGGCTACCCCGACACAGAGCCAATTACCACCGTGGCGCCAGGAGTTTTTGAGATTCGGATCAAGGAGACCAGCGGTATCTTCAGGGCTTTTTACATCATCAAAGTCAAACACGGTATTTTATTATTTCATGCGTTCAAAAAGAAGTCTCAGAAAACACCAAAACAAGAAATTGAGACTGCTCGCAAAAGATTGAGTTCTTTTCTTAAGGAGTTGGAAGATGAAAGTTAAAAAAAATAAAAAGAACTATGTTGTGGCCAAAACCTCTAGTGAAATCGGGAGAGCCCTTGGTCTTGATTCAACCGCAGACCTCGCTCTCATGGAGTATAAGGCCCAGCTCTCAACTCTCGCTTCCAAAGCCATTCATGCCTCTCACATGACTGTTAATGAAATCGTTAAACGGTCCGGAGTGGCTCGGTCCAAAGTTTCGGCCATCAAAAACGGCGCTCTGGTCGGGATTTCCAGCGATTTGTTTCTGAAAGTCATTGCTGCAACCGGAGGACGCGTGACTTTTAAACTCGCGGGATAAACATTTGCTGGGCTCAATATTGTATTTGGGATGAGGGACCAAACTCGATCTTCACAATTTATATGTGCAAATCGCAATCCAATTCTAAGCGAAGTTCCTTGCCCTTGATATCTTTAGCTTTCCCTTCCAAGTGAATTGATCATCTCAAGAAACAGTCCAGTTTTTCATACTTACAGTCCATTACGGTGGACTCTGACGCGTTTTTTGGAAAAACTTTGGCCAAGTCATTCACAGTTCATGCTTGGCACGTTCCGCATCCGGGAATCCTATTCAGAAGTTTTCGTTTCAATATGGCTTGTTGATGACTTCTCTCGAGTTGGCGCTTTTTCTCTGTCGTCCAATTGGATGCATATACCTCTAAGGGAGTACCTCCCGAGAGAACGGCCATCGGGACCACCTCATTGTGCTGACTGAAGTAAAAATCTGCCTTTCGCTGAAGATCCCTGAGAGAGCGAATCTTCTGATGATACAAAAAATTGTTCTTTAGACTGTGAAACAGCCTCTCCACCATTGAGTTTGAAAAATGAACATCGACTCGCGCTAAAACTCTTTTCAAATTTTGGGAACCAAGAAATTTCGCAACACCTTGGTTGTCGTTCTCAGAGCCGGGATCCATTATGACTTGGGAGATGACCTTTGAATTAATCAAATCCACTGCTTTTTTCTTAGCCTCTGCTAAAGTATCGATTGTATTCTGAGCACTAATCTGCTCGGTCACATTCCAGGCAAGTACGAACCTTGAAAAGTTATCGATGATCGCCTGAATGTAAAGTTTTGTTCCAGGTCGAACTTTTATCACCGTGACATCAATGTGCCAGAGCTCATTTGGCCTTTTCGCTCGGACTCCAACTTTGTCAATTTTCATTTTTTCAACTTTCCAAGGCCTCATCCATTCATAGAATCTTACGTATTTATACCAAGAATCGAGTGAACAAAAGAGCTCACCCATCTTCTGTGCAAGAAGATGCAAAGATGAAATTGAAATGTGCGCATATTTTTTTGAGGTCACAAATTTCTTCATGGTTTGGATTTCTTGTTTTGTCAGCTGGGTGGGCGATCTTCTTTCGCAAAGACCACGTGTTCTTTCACACGCAGTCGTTTCCGAAGCCCAACGTTGATAGGCACTCTTAGATAATCCTATGGCCGCCAAGCAGGTAGATAACTTGTGAAACTTTAGGCATTCTCGAACTGCAGTTACAATTTTCGTTCGGATGCGCTTGTCCTTGACCCTGGTTTTTTGAAAATCAAAGGGAAAAACCTTTCGTATTGTTTCCACAAAAATTCTCAAGGCTCTCTCTTTGTTGAGCTCTTGCTCAAGAAAGGCAATTTTACCTTTATGAACCGATTCGAAATTTTCATTCGTTTTTATCTTTTCATATTTGATCCAGTGCTGAGCCGTTGTGCGTGGAATTTTTAGTTGAGGAAAAAGGTAGATGTTTCCCGTTCGAGCAATCTCTTGTTTTACAACCTCGGTGTAGTGACGATATTTTTCTCGCTGCACAAGGCCTCCGTTTTTAGATTTTCTCATTTACCGCCGAAAATTCGGCAGATCAGGCGTAAATTTTGATGACGTATTGTGAAATCAATAACTTACAGGGAATCGGAAGCAAGGGGTCGGCGGTTCAAATCCCATCGCTCCGACCACATGGAGTTTTTCATAGTGCTTGGCAGATTACAGGATTGAGAGATATCGATCCAACCTGTCTTGATGTTGGGAAGCCAGAGTCGGAAGACTCCTTTCGTTCAGATGAGTTTTCTTCTTGGTGGGCACCAATACCTTACTCTGGTTGCGAGGGTGAAAGTTCCAATGACTTTGGTTGGCTAAGAGTTGCAAAGGATTTTCCGGACATAGGTCAGATGATCGAAGTGAAAAATCCTTTAGACAATTCGGATTGGTTGGTTCTGCATTCATCACGTTCTTGGATGAGAAGCGAGCCAGATTCGGAAAATCCAATAGGATCTCCTGGCTTTCCAGGATTCATGGAAATTCCATCTACCTCTACAGTCTTAGTCTCTGCAGGATACAGAGTATTTGCATCGAGTTTTGGATCCATAATTCTCCCCACGAAGAAGACGTGTGTCTGCCTCCTACTCACCCACCGGGGAGCCTGGAACTCTGATTTTTATTTTTCTGATTTTTCTTTGTGAACCTATGGAACCATTGGTTCCGTGAAAACTGATCTAAGCCTTTGATTTTACTGAACTCCAATTCGGAAGAATTGGTTGCGGGGGCAGGATTTGAACCTACGACCTTCGGGTTATGAGCCCGACGAGCTACCAGACTGCTCCACCCCGCGACAAAGGAAAAGCAAGTTTATGCACCCAGGTCTTAAAAGTCAATCATAGTATCGTAAGTTCGTGCAAACAGATCACGGCGGCACGAGTTGCCAACATTTCTCCTCTTAGTTTAGGGTCAAGAGACCAAGGAGGTCGCTAATGACACAGCTTCCAAAAGTGCTCGCAACTCTTATTTTTGGCCTCCTTTTGGTCCAATGGACCGCGGGATGCCAGTCGCAGAAGGTGAAATCTGAAAAGCCGGGGCCTGTGGCTCAGACAGAGCGGCGGTATCCTCCTCATTGGTGGAAACCCTACAATCGATTTTCGGCGCCGGAGTGGGAGGTGCTTCCCGAAGAGGCGGGTCAGGGTGAAGTCGTGCTGTCAAAGCGCAATGAGCTCGGTTTGCTTTCGAATTTTGCGCCTACGCCCTTTGTCCTTGATGGTAAAACTTATGGCAGTATTGAAGGGTTCTGGCAGATGATGCTCTATCCTGAAGGGCCTCATGATCCCAGAGCGAAGTTCCCTGGACTGACATGGAAGTACACGCGCGATCAGGTGGGGCAGATGACTTCGTTTGATGCTAAAGAGGCTGGAGATTTGGCTCTTGAAAATATGAAGAAGATGAATATTGATTGGGTCAGCTACGAGGGACGCAAGTTTCCCTATCACACAAAAAAACCTGGGCGCCACTACCAACTGATCGTCAGAGCGATGAAGGCCAAGCTTCAGCAAAATCCGGCTGTCAAAGATGTTCTTTTAGCAACTGGGGACTTGAAGCTCAAACCCGATCATCTTGAGGATGAGGCCGGAACAAAGGCATGGAAGTCTCATGAGATTTGGATGGATTTACGCTCGCAACTAACCCGAGTGAAAAAATAAGAACTGGCCTTTTGAGCATATGCCAATATGCAATATGCCATATGCCCTTGACGCCTTCTGAATTTTTAGGTTTTTTCGAGCTTCAAACGTCTTCGCCCTTCGTCGGCAAAGCCTGTCTTTTTATTTTTCTTTTTTGCCGATTTGTTTTTTTTGACAGCTTTTCTAAGAGCAGGCGTGTCTGCAACGGTCACGCTGGCAATAGATCTTCGCTTTTTGACGGAGGCCGTTTTGACTTTTGTTTTGGATTTTCTTTTGTTCTTCGTCTCTTTGGCCACGGGTTGAGGAGCTGCGACTTCAGGAGTTGGTGGAGCTTTTGGGACCAGCATGATTTGCATTTCTTGAGGTGGCGTTGGCGGCGCACTTTGAACTAACAGCGGAGTCGAGCGCAGGAGCTTGACCTGCATGTCTAAGGGCTCTTCTGCCATATCAACATCAACTTCAGGTCTTTTGCCTAAGGAGTCCGTAATGGCTGGCATTTTTGCGAATTCTTGATCTCGCTTGTACGAGGCATCTGGCAGCGGGGCCGTAGCTTGTGGGGCTGGCGTGTTTGCGGATTCCTCAGGTAAAGGAAGTTTGTTGAGCTCGTCATACATGGACAGCGGCTGTTCTTCAGCGTGGGTGTAAAGACTCAACAAAAGTAGAATAATAACGGTTGATTTCACACTCTCATCTTCGGCACGCCCTGGACCAAAGATGAGGAAAAACGAAAAAAAGTTCTGCGATTTCAGGTTGAGATAAAAGGTGTCTCAACCTGAGAATTTATAGGCCCAAAACGTAGGCAAAGATCAGAGGTGCCACGATGCTGGCGTCAGATTCGATAACAAATCTTGGGGTGTCTACGGCGAGCTTTCCCCATGTGATTTTTTCGTTGGGAATCGCGCCTGAGTAAGATCCATAGCTTGTCGTAGAGTCGCTGATTTGGCAGAAGTAGCTCCATACTTTAATATCAGTCATGAGAAGGTCTTGGCTGAGCATAGGAACCACGCAAATTGGAAAGTCTCCGGCGATTCCGCCGCCGATTTGGAAAAATCCGATGTCGTGTTTTTTGCTGGTGGAAACATACCACTCAGAAAAATTCATCATGTATTCAATGCCTGTGCGGACGGTGTGAACCCGTTTGATGTCGCCCTTGAGGCAGTGGCCCGTGAAGATGTTTCCGAGAGTTGAGTCCTCCCAACCTGGGACCACCATGGGGAGGTTTTTTTCAGCAGCAGCTACGATCCAGCTGTCTTTAGGGTCGATCTGATAGAACGACTTTAAAGCACCAGAGTTGATGATCTTATACATGAACTCGTGGGGAAAAAAGGAGGTTCCGCTTTGATCTGCTTTTTGCCACTCTTGCAAAACGGCTTTTTCAATACGGCGAATGGCCTCTTCTTCGGGAATGCAAGTGTCGGTCACGCGATTGAGATGCTGATCAAGAAGCTTCTCTTCGTCCTCTGGGGTCAAGTCGCGATAATTAGGGATGAGTTTGTAGTGGTTGTGAGCGACAAGATTAAAAACATCCTCTTCAAGGTTAGCTCCCGTACAGCAAATTGCGTGGACTTTGTTTTGCCGGATCATCTCAGCCAAACTGAGGCCGTTGAGCTGCCATTTTAAGAGCAGAGGCATTGAAGTGACGATAGTGATGATCGATGAATTTGCTGATCATAGTGGGTCTCCTTAGGAGGCGGAAATATAACGAAAAAGGTTTTGTAGATCAACCATTATTCGGGTGGATGTATGGTTTGGTGCAGTCCCCGCTAAGCTATACAGGTTTTTTTGAACTGACCATTTTCGAGAGAAACCCAAACTGGGTGTCGATGTCGTCAAACCCCTCAGAGATCAGAAGGCCTTCCATCTTGTTGAGAATGTAATTTTGGTAAAACGGCTCGTGAAAATCCAGTGGGAACTTCTTAAGAGCCGTATCCACTTCAGGTCGATCCCCTTTTTGTAAGGAGTCGACAAACCCATGGAACCCACCGGGTTTGAGCACGCGTTTAGACTCTCGAAGGATTTGTGAGCGAACCTTAAGCGGCACCTCGTGAAACATAAAGCAGGAATAAATAGCATCAAATTGGCCGGCCTCAAAGGGCAATTGGGCGGCATCGCCTTGGATAAAATCCATTCTGAGGTCATTGACGAAGTCCTGCTTTGCCGCTCTTAAGTAATGGGGGCTCAAATCAAGCAGCACAATCTGCGCCTTAGGATAAACATGACGAACATAACGCGAGAGACTCCCCCGCCCGGCTCCAATTTCTAAAAATCTCAGACCCTCACCTTGAGTGCCGCCGATAGTGCGCTTGAGGGCCGGAAGGAGAAGCCTTCGCATGGCATCGGCAAGGCCCGCGAATAAAATTTCCACCTGATGCTCGTAAATTTCTGCTGAAGTTTCAGATAAGTAGCCCTGGTTTTGAAAGTGAAAGTTGCGGCGGTAGTAGTCTGGCAAATCTCTGAGGAACTCCTGCGCATCTTCGCTAAAAACGGCGTGCTTTTGCGATTTTTTCTGCCGAGCAAATCGGATGGTGTCGAACAGGATTCGAGGCATTCGCTTCACGTGGGCCAGTGGATGAACCTCATAGAGGACTTCAGCAGGGTAAACTCCATCTTGGATGTTCTGCAGGTCCTGTTCAATCAGCTTTTGCGCCTCCTGAAAAATCCAGCGCACAAGGCGCAGGCTTTCGATAGGGCGAGGCTTCTCACCTGTTGCTGCCCACTGTACAAGCGGCAAGGTAAAACTCTCAGCTAGAAACAGCGTCGTCTTCGCCCAAGACCAAGACCGGTGAAAGCTCTTGGTGGCGTCTTTACGCCTGAGTTGAATACTTTTTTTGAATCCATCCAAATTCAAGTTGATCATCGCTGTGACCCCCACATCTTCATGCGCCACCATTTTAATCTCCTTCTAAAATAGGCTCAACTTTTCTCCCCACGAGCGGCTCAAAGACACCACGACCGAACCACCTCGAGGGGATCTTGAAGACTCAAACTGTCCAAGACCCAACGTCAATTGATAGCTATCAAACACATCTCCGCGAAAAATAAAATACTGCGAGCGGCTCCAGGCCACAGAGTCCACCGCGCGAAAATCCCGCGATGCCAGGATCCAGTTTCGTGCTTTGTTTTCTTTCCAGATCAAAGCGCCAGCGGACGTGATCACCGGCTCCCCACCAGGATTTAAGTAAAGGCCCTCGCCCTCCACAGCCAAAGGCTTGGACACATCCTCGATGGAGTGCTCTGTTTTTCCATAAGAGAGCAGGGCGAAAAAATCACTGTAGCCGAGGACGGTTGTCGCTTGAAGCGTGCTTCTCTTAAGCCATCCTGTGCACACCGAATTATTACAATCAAAATCAGGCTGCTCGTAGTACCTGTTGGTAGCGCTCGTGCCCGCTGAAATTTTGACAAATGAAACGGGGTAGTAGACAACGTCCCCTTCGACAAGGCCATGAGCTGCGACTTGAAACTGGGGTTTTAAAACTCCGAAAAAATCCTGCCGGATCTCCATAGAGCAGAAAATCCTGACCGACCGTCACTCCAAGACTGGATCCACGAGGAAGAGATCTAAATCCTGCGTCAACATCGATAAAGGGGGATGACTCCTTAGCCTCAACTCTGAGACATAACGCAGCTGTAAAAATAACCAGAAGCCCTCTTACCCCATCCACATAAGTGACTTTGGCAAAATAATTTTCAAAACACAAGGCACTATGAGTTGGCAAAGCGCCAAGTGTCGATCGATATTAGCGCCAAAGGAGATTTTATGAATCGAATTGCTTTAGTCACCGGAGCCAATCGTGGATTGGGCCTTGCCACAGCCAAAAAATTGCTCTCTCAAGGCTACCATGTGGTGCTTGCCGCTCGTCATCTGCAGTCTCTGGAAGCCGAGATTCCAAATCTTAAAAAAATAGGGGGAAGTTTTGATTTGCGCGAGCTCGATGTTTCTCAAAATCAGAATTTGGCTGAATTTTGTAAGGCGTTTCTTAAAGATTTTAAAAACATTCACGTTCTAGTGAACAATGCAGGAGTGCTTCTGGATCGCGATGAAAAAGCCGATCAAACTCCCATGAACACCACCAAAGACACTCTCGTAAAAACTCTCACCACCAACACCTTTGCTCCCCTTTTGCTCATCCAAGGATTTTTACCAAAGATGATTGAGCAAAACTACGGACGTATCGTCAACGTCTCCAGCGGCATGGGAGAGCTCACTGCCATGGAAGGAAATTTCCTCAGCTATCGAATGTCAAAAACATCATTGAATGTGATCACGCGCGTGTTTAGCAAAGAACTCCAAGGCAAAGACATCCTCATCAACTCTGTTTGCCCTGGATGGGTGAAAACCGACATGGGCGGCGCCGGCGCCACTCGAAGTCTTGATGAAGGGATTTCTGGAATCGTTTGGGCTGCTACCATTCCTGCCGGTGGTCCTACAGGAGGGTTTTTCCGTGATGGCAAACCCCTTGATTGGTAAAGCAGCGCTTTCCCTTTTTCTTTTGGCGACCGTTGGCTGCTCTTCGCCCCTTTTGCGATATGAGGGAAAAACGCCAGATTTGACTTTGACTGGGGTGCCTGCTCAGGAAGAGATCCGTAGATTTCGCCTTGAAGAAAAAGAGTGCGGCTTTCCCTGCTTTGAGAGTGATCCTAAAAAACGAGAGCACACCTGGGAATCTGTTCGGCCGATGCTTGAGGCGGTGTCTCCCGAAGCGATGGCTCAATATCACAAGGCTGAAGTTTGGCAAAATGTGCAGTTGTACTCGTTGGGGGTTGGAATTGCAGGCCTTGCTCTGGGACTTGCCTCTCAAGAAGAAAATCCACGGCAGACTTTTTTCTCGCTCTCGGTGGCGGGATCTGTCATTTCGATTTTATCCCCACTTTTTGTGGGTGTTATGCAAGCTGGAATTCCAAAAATCTACAACCAAGATCTGCAAAAACGGCTCTCTCCGGCTGTAGGGGTCTATTTTCAATCCAGTCTCTGAGTATTTATACGGGCGAGGTCAGAGTGCTAATGCTCTCCTGATTGTGTACGGCATTTGAAACATTCCTTTTCTTGATCACTGCGTAGTGATTTTTTCACCCCTACACCTTAATTTTCCCGAAACAAAAAATAGGAGGGGCAATGTTTATTCAAAAGCTTCGCGCAAGTTGGCTTAATAGCAATTCTCTGCTGTGTGTGCGGCTTGATCCCGACCTAACCAAACTGCTTGCGGACATTAGTCCTTCGCTTCAAACTCGTTTTTGGAGGCGGGACCGCCTAAAGTCTATATTATCGCCAATTTTATTAAGTTTAATTGAGGAAAAATAGAGATCTGCCGAATCCTTGAGCATGGGAAAAGTCCATCTTTCTAAATTTTTATTTTTTATTATAGCACTGGTTACATACCACTCAGAGCGCGTTCTCAGTGCGGACTTTAAAATATCTGCTCCGATATACTGGCAAAAAATAACTGATGACCCAGGCGGGAATGCCATCTACAAAAATATGGAATCTAAAAGCAATGAAATGATCATCATTCAGAGCTATAAACTGCGTTCTCAAGATGACAGTTTTGAATCAGATTTGCAGTCACAGTCGGAAAAAATCAGTAAAGCCCGGGCTGATTTCCTAAGTAATTTCGGTATTAACAAATATTTCATTTTAGGTATTAAAAAGGTACAGCTTAAGAACTCAAAATTTCCCTATCGACAAGAAATCCAATCAAGATACTTAGATTCGAATGGGAGAGACGTACAATCTGTTGAGCGCCAGTATATTAACCGTGGTGTTATGTATTCCGTGACATATCTCGTAAATGCCGTAAGTTTCAACGACCTAAAAAAAGTCGACTCTCGACTTAATTTTTTCGAGCCTTTACCACGAACTGCCCGTTTGCCATCTTCAATAGATGAAGCCGCTCCCAGCGAAGAGTACCAGTGGACAGGCCAGGATATTTCAGATGTTGAACCTCAAATAGATTTTGACTGGAATGGCCCAGCCTCTCAAAAAGTATGTGATTCAGTTCCTGAAGATCAGAGAAGAGTCAAAGAACCGGGCCAAATGACGTTAGCGGAAAGTGCCAAGAGCTTCGCACAAATAGGCGCAAGTTGCTTTATTAAGGCCCCTTGGAACTCGATACAAAGTCTTTCCAAGTTGTTAGTCTATCCTATCAAATTGGCAATCAACCGCAAACTTCAAGATCAGTTAATTTCAACGATCGGAATTCTAAGTGCCGAAGCACAAAAAGACCCACAGGGTTTCGCAATGCGAACTGCGAATATGGTTGGCGATGCTATCTACCAGTACTTTGGAAAAGCTTTTCTCTGTTATAGCAGCGAAGCTCAGGCAGAAGCGATCTGCAAGGTTGGCGCTGACCTCATGTCTGGTGGATTGCTTTTAAAACTGTCTCAAAGAATAAAACTCTCTGCCGCTGAATCACTTCAAGTAAAAAAAGCAGCGGAGGCCGCTCTTACAAAGGGTGCAGCTAAAAGCACCGCGGCGAATGCTCCCAATGCACCAACGACCTCTACCGCCGGAGCCCCACCTGCGACATCTACGACAGCGCCCCCAACTTCTACCACCGGAGCGCCAGCATCGGCACCAAAATCCGCCCCATCGGAAGTAGCCTCCTCTGGCCCTAGTTCACCCGTCGCACCTGCAGAAAAGGTAAGTATTCCTTTAAGTCCAAACGCCGCTGAACTCTTAACTAAATATCCGATTCTCAAAGATTATCCCAAGCTAGCTGAAACACTTTCAAAATTCAGCTTCAACACCATTAAATCTCAGGTTCCTAAATTTACCAAAGTCAATTCTGTGGACCAAATTCCATGGACCGAAGCCGCCGATAGATTTATCGGCTCCGGAGGAGGCGCAAAACTCGCGGCCCGAGTAGGTAAACAGAGCGAAAATATCAAAAACACGATGGTGGGTGTCTGGAATCGGTTGAATGATCCGGTCGCAATTCGTAGCTATATGGAAAAACTAGCAGTGGATACGGTTGCTGAAGTGAAAAGCAGAGCCATTCCAAAAGAACTAAAGATGCTTGAGGACGGGCAGCTTACGAGAAATGCCATTTTGCGAGTTTTAGTGAAAAGAGCAAAAGAGAGAGGTCAAGGAAATATTTCTATCGTTTTATCTAAGTTAGACGACGCGGGAAATGCTCGGCCCATCAAATCCACTTCCAAACCTGCCTCAAATGTTGGATTTCGAACCGCGGTGGGCGACGGACCATTCTTCGATAAGCCTTTTGCAGACAACAGACATGGAATTGATATACACCTTTTACAAAAAGACATCGTTGCCGACGTCGTAGCCGCCGGCACAAACGGAAATCCGTCGGAATTTTGGAACTTTTTAGGATCCACAGCTGGCATAAATTTTTGGGTGCCGTTGTTCGACTCCGCTCATACTTCTTTTACTCAGCCAGAAGTTCTGCATCACCTCATCGAGAATATCCTACCTCTCAAGTAAGCGTAATGGGAATCTCCGATTTTAGATTTGCCCGGGACCTTTGCTTCCAACTTTTTAAGCATTGAATCCTCTATCGTTCAGGAAGAATTTTGATTTAGGAGGACTTACATGGGTTTTCGGATTTTTATTTTGACGGCTGTGGTGCCATCGTCCTAAGGTTTTTTGAGAGTGTGTAAACGACATCTCCGAGTGAGTTTGAGGATGATTTCATGAAGCACATTCTTAATGTCGGAGGTAGTTGGCGGGGGGCTTGCGAAGAAGTTGGTTGGCTCGCCCTCGTTTCCCAACTCATAGGTGCCATCGATAAAGATTTGGTGAAAATGTACATTTCAGACTCCCGCCAAATCTTTGAATCAACGTCACCGCTCCGGTTTTAGCTTTGGATCTAGGTAGGCCGGCCTTTTTTATATAGTACTTCGAAATGACTGAGGTTGTGATCTGAAGGGCGCGAGCCATAATTTTTGGTCTAACTGCCAAACACAGTCTAATCGGGATCGGGAAACTCAGCACCCATTGGCGCATTTGTTTGAGAGGAAGAACTGAGTCCACGAGGTTTGCAGCCGTCTCAGTCATGCGTCTAGCCCCGCAGCTCGGACAGAACCCGCGGCGTTTGCAGCTAAACGCCACCAGATGTTCATGATTACAAGACTCGCACTTAGCTCGCAGGAACCCATAAGCTAGGATCCCACAGCGCAGATACTCTTCAAATTCCTTGATCACGAAATCTGGTAGCGAGCCGCCGTCGCCTGATACCTGCTCCTGAAAGGCCAACCAATTGTCTTGGATTATCCTATAGAGAGTTCCTTCTTCCGGGCAATGGCGCTGATAGGTGAAGTTCTCTGCTTGCGATCCGACTCCCATGGCCTGAGCCAGCATGCAAAGGAGCGCCTCGCACTGGAGTCTATTGAGGAGTTAGAGGTGGTCAGCATCACGTGTCTTCTGGCTCCCTTTCGGAAGCACCGCTACCGAAGTCACTGTGAACCTGGACGGAATGCGGCCATCAACCAAGGGTTAAATAGACAACGTTTTTCTAAAGTCTTCGATGGTTCTAACTCCCTTGTCTAGAACTGCGATATAAATGGAGTAAGAAGTAACTTTGTTTCCATACTCAGGACGATTGATCCATTCTTTTTTAATGTTAATGATAGCTTCCCGTGTTTCTTGAGTCAGACGTGGCAGGATTTCGGTTAAATGCCGCAAATCCGGTTGTTTACTCTCGTCTTCGACAAACCAGATATCTAATTTCCATTTATATTGATTGTCCCGGTAATCAATTCCCCAATAAATTCCGTCGGGGTATTTTACGGGATCATCATTCCACTTTCCAGTGTCATTTCTAAAGGTCATTTGACGGACATTCTTATGCTTGGCCAACTCCATCCCAGCAGTATAGAGCATACATATATCTATTTTCTTCACCACTACGGTCAAATCTAGATCCGGCCAAACCATGAGATCGAGTGCTGCACTCCCAACCAAGTGGGGCGTTCCAAGGGAACTGAGTAACTTTTCAAGGTCTAGACTTTTGCGAATTTCCTCGGACAATCGAATCAGCTGCTGCGAGCTCAAATTTTCTTCAAATTTCATAATCTCTACAATACAGCTTTTTAGCGCGCCGATTAAGTGAAAAAAATGAGACTAATTAGGCCTCGCCAGTGCAGAAGAAGTTTTCCGCAGTTCAAAAAATTCACGCCCAAAATTCCCAAGAGATCATAGATATCCCCCTGCGATTTGAAGAACGGTGCTGAGGCAGCACTTCTTTAATGCGCGTTATTTATTTTTCCGTTTGACAGGTGTTTTGACTAAAAACTACGGCGCGAGGGTTCGCCCGAAACGGGTCTGTGTGAGGCGAAAAAACGTGGCTGGCTGGCTCCCTAGCTAGAGATGTTTTGCTCTGTACCTCCTGATGTGCTCAGGTTTTTTGGACTTCCTATACCGGATTTGTGCGCGAAAAAATTCGCTCTTAAAACCCATGATAAGGTTCTCGGTAAATAGGAGGACCTCCAATGAATTTGCAAAACTTGACTGACAAAGCACTGCTCGAAAAAACTTTAATGCTCGTTAAAGAGGAAAGAGAAATTCTGACTCAACTCCTGCATCATCTGCTGGAAGTCGACCGGCGCAGGCTCTTTTGTTCATTGAAACTCAAATCCTTGAAAGAATATGTGGTGAAAGTTCTTGGCTACACCAGTGATGAAGCGAATCGACGAATTCAGGCCATGAAACTCATGAAGGCGGTCCCAGAGGTTGAGGAGAAGATTAACAACGGCTTGACTCTCACCCACCTATCGATGGCGCAGAGTCTTTTTAACAGCGAAAAAAAGTATCATGAGGAGCTGACCAAGGAAGAAAAGTTGCAAGTGCTTGAAAAGCTTGAATCAACGACAACGCGGGAGGCTCAGCGTGTCGTCATCGAGGAATCCTCCAATCCAGAGAAACTGCGAAAAGAAAGTGTTAAACCTGTTTCGCAGACGCTCAATGAAATGAAGATCTACGTAGATGATGAGACTCTAGAAAATATCGAAAAGCTCAAAGGCCTTTTTGCCCACTCAGATCCAAATATGACCCATGGAGAGCTATTTAAAAAGCTAACGCAAATGGCATTAGCTGAAACGACAGTTGCGCAACGGACCTCACGCACTCCCCATGTTGATGGAAAAGAATCGAAGGCAGAGATTCGGCGGCAGATTTGGGCGCGTGACAATTCCAAGTGCACCAATTGTGGTTCGCAGTTTGCAGTCCAGGAGGATCATATTGTCCCTCAGGCCTTGGGTGGTGAATATTCGCTAGAGAACATGAGATTATTGTGTCGATCCTGCAATCAGTATATGGACCTGCCCCTTCGCGCAAGACTAAACTTTGACCAACAAAATACAGGATGAACTGCTTCAGTATATTCGGCTTCACGTATTGTTAATACGTTGCCCTGATGAATTTCGCGCATCTTCGATTCCTCACAGCGAGCATGGATTTTTGGAAATCCTCTGATTGCATCAGGATCCACCGAAGATAGGTCTTACCTATTTTTCATCAGCCTTTTTTCTTATATAGCTGCAATATCCATTTTGAGTACGTATCACTTCCTTGCTTTTTGATAGTAGAAAGAACTACTGATCTAGCTCCATGAATAATCACGGACCTGAGTTTTGAGTCTCCAGTTTTTGTAATTCCTTGAAGGCGGCTACTTCCACCTGATGATTTTTGTCGCGGAACAAGGCCCAACCATGCTGAAACGTGGCGGCCATTTTTGAAAATATTTGGATCTCCTAACTTTGCTAAAAACATTGATGCACCCATTGGACCAATGCCAGGAATTTTTAAAAGACGTTGGCAATCTTCATTTTCTGAAACCTGGGATTTAATTTTCTCTTCAACATTGTCTTTTTCGTCTTCAAGTAATTTGATAAGCTCCCACTGTTTTCGCGCAATTTCCCGTATAACTGAAGTCAAGCCGTTCTCTGCGTCCTCTAGAACGTCGGGAAGTTCGGTAAAGAATTTAGTTACGCTCTTACTCATCACAACTCCGTACTCAGCAAAAAGACCACGGATCTGATTAGTAAATTGGACCCGGCTTTCAAGTAATAGCTGTCGAACTCGGTGAAGTGATTGAATGTCTTGTTGCATTAAATTTTTAACTGAAACAAATCTCATGTTCGGTCGCATTGCAGCTTCGGCAATCGCTTCCGCATCCACTTGATCGTTTTTTTGACGAGTCCTTTTGTAGGGCTTTACGTACTGAGCGGAAATGATTTTTATCTCGTGACCCATGTCTCGCAAAACTCTTCCCCAATATTGGCTGCTTCCACAGGCTTCCATCGCAATTTTTGTAATAGGAAAGTTTGCAAAAAACGAAATCATCTCATCTCTTTTAAGGGTTTTTCGGAAAACCATTTGCCCTCTTTGATCAACCGCATGAATCTGAAAAACACTCTTTGCCAAATCAATTCCGATCATTGTAACTCTCTCCACTTGCGACCTCCCCTGGTTTTAGTTATGGCCAATAACTATGGCACATAGATGCCGAAATAAACTCCCAATGCTGGGTTTAATCAGGGGCAGGTCCATTTCATTGCGGGCAGCAATTCAGGTTTTTGGGCAACAAAAGATGGATCTGCATTTGAATTTATAATGAGGAGGCCCACGCTCCGCCGAAACTCGCGGGCGCCCAATCTCACTGCCACACTCGACTGCATTGCAGTCGTTTAACAAGTATTTGATGGCCAGCTATTTTTTAAAAGTTAGTTCGCACGGAAGTTGAATCCCTTGAGAGAAGCCTCCGTAGGTGTCTTTTTGCCGTTGATCCGTTGTGGCCGTATCCAAAACGGCATTGAAATTCCAACTTTCGTCTGACGTTTGGGCTTGAGTAATTGTGGAAGGCACCCCGTATAGAATTGTGCTTACGTAAGGATTAGTTGATCGTTTAGCAACGAAAAATACGACGCCCGCACGAGGCTCCAAAACGGGCGTGATTTCAAACTGGTTTCTATTTTGATCTGTGGTGTATGAAATGGACTTACTATTAACAGATCTATGAGGGGTAACCGACAGGGACCAATTGCCTTTTTGTCCCTGTGCCTCTATAGCCTGGTATTGGGATTCACAGTTGAGGTATGCCGTTTCGAAATTATCGCCGGCCGTTGACGACGGAGCCCTTTCACCTATCTTCGAATTTGTCACACACCCGGTAAGAAAAAATAGCAACGCAACACTGATCGACATTTTAAACAAATTCATTTTAAAGGCCCTCTCTTATAAAGATAGTTTAAGCAGAACCGAGCACTTTGACCATGTAAAATGGCAAATCGACGATGGGCTAAATCCAAATTCTTTTAGCGCGCCTTTTGGTCAAATTGACGCCGATCATCTGAGCCGAAGAAGTTTTCTGCGGTTCTAAAAGTTCACGCCCAAAATTCCCAAGAGATCATAAATATCCCCCTGCGGTTTCACCCCCGTAGGACTACTATCATCCAAAATGATCTCCTTACTGTCGTCCTTAAAAGTCACATGGTGATAAGTCGCCTGAATTCCAAAATACATTTTTTTGCGCATCATCGGAATCTCGATTCCACCGCCGAAATCAAATCCTACGGCAGGATCTTTGGAGAATGAATCATACCCGTCAACGGTGATGGTTCGATAGTACTGTGAGAACCCACCGAGAACATACGGGTTGAGGTCCGCAAGTCCACGAGTCACATTTTGTGTGTTGAAATAATATTTAAGAGCAAACGACGTGTAGGTGAACGAAGCGTTTCCCGTGAGCTCCTGCGTAGCGCTTCTGACGTGAAAGTCATGATCGCCGGTTCCGAAACCGAACTGGAGCGCAAATCGCAAATCAAAAAAGTAGCTCAAAAACAATCCATAGGTTGGGCCTGATCCATAGACGTTTTTCTTTTGGCCCATGAAGGAGCGCATTCCGCCGACAAAGCCCATGGTAAAAAAGCGACCGTTTTTGAAAAAGTTAATGTCCTCTTCTTCGTCTGAGGCCTCTTCAAACTCGCTATAATCAGCGAAAGGGTCGTAGCTGTCGTCGCCTTCGTCTTGAGCGATCAGAACGCTTGAAGGAGTTTTGAGGTGAGGTAGGGTTTCGGCATGAGCGGTCCAGCTTGCCGCAAGCATCAATGAACAAAGAAAGAAAAGTTTCATGTTTCCACCTAAAAATAGTTTATCGAATCGCTGCCACGATGTTTAAGTTTAAATCTTTTGGGTCCCATTATGAAACAAAATTCATTTTCGATGCGAAAAGGGTCTGGGATTCGATGAAATCCGCGTCACTTTTTATAGCCTCGGTGATAGTCTGAGGCCGCTCGTTAACATAAAATTTCGGAGGAAATATGCTCTCACGTTTTGTTCTCCTGGCGACTTTAGTCGGCACCATCGCCCACGGTGCTGATGATAAGACTTTTAAATTCCGTTTTGAAAATAAGGATATCAGCGACGTTGTTAAAGCGTATGCTAAAGAGACTGGGCAAAAGTTTATTATGGATGGAAAGATTGCGGGAAAAATTCAAATCATCAATGAGCAGCCGGTGACCAAAGAAGTCGCGTTTAATGATTTAAGCCAAGGTCTAGCTCTCAATGGATATGCCATTTCTGAAAATGGGGACACGCTCGTGGTCATGTCAGCGCGAAACATCCAGCGAAGTTTGATTCCGGTAGTGACTGAGCTTCCGCCCTTAAAACCTGAGCGTATGGTGAGTATCATTTACGAGCTCAAAGATCTGAGAGCCGATCAGATCAATAAAGAGCTGAGGATTTTGCCCTCGAAAGATGGGGAGCTCAGTGTTTTGAGCAGTCGCAATGCTTTGATTCTGACGGATTGGGTTTCTAACGTTCACCGCGTTTCTAAAACCTTAGCGGAGCTTGAGCGTTTGCAGCCCGCTGGGCCACCTCCGCCGCCTAAGCCTGGAAAAAATTAGTCTCAAACCAGTGGCCATCTCGGCCTTTTTTTGCTAGAAGGAGACCTCCCACACGCGAAAGGGTCTCCCTTGGATTACAAATCATCGGGCGTTGATATTGAAGCTGGTGACGCCCTCGTTGACTGGCTCGTTGAAGAGGAAAAAAAACCTATCTATCCAGATCGTTTGGTTTCGGGAATTGGTGGATTTGCCTCGCTTTTTCGCATCCAATTTCCGCAGATGGAGTCTCCTTGTCTTGTCACTTCTACGGACGGCATTGGAACCAAAGTCAAATTGGCCAGTTATTTTCAGCAGTATGAGACTGTAGGGCAAGATCTTGTCGGTATGTGTGTGAACGACCTTCTTTGCGTTGGAGCTCAACCCCTCATTTTTTTAGATTATTTTGCAACTAGCAAGTTGGATTTGGATCAGGCGAAGGCCTTTTTAAAGGGTTTAAAGCGCGCCTGCCAAGAGTCACTCTGTGACCTTGTCGGTGGTGAGACCGCAGAAATGCCAGGGGTCTATCAAGCTGGGGACTTTGACTGCGCGGGATTTGCGGTGGGTGTTGTTGATGAGAAAAAGCGCCTTGGGCCTCACCGAGTTCGCATAGGGGATCGGGTTCTTGGAATTGCAAGTGCAGGCTTTCATAGCAATGGCTACTCTCTGTTACGTAAGGTTTTTGAAAAAGATTTAGACGCCTGGAAGCAGACTCTGATGACTCCAACAGCCCTTTACGCAAGAATCATGGCTGAGCTTCACCAAAAGGGGCTGATCGAGGCGGCAGCTCACATCACCGGCGGTGGTGTTCATAACATTCCGCGAGTTCTTCCCGAAAACACCGCTTTGAAACTGCAAAAATGGACATGGCCTGAGCCTTTTGTTGAAGTGCAAAAACGCACGGGGCTTTCGGAGCACGAGATGCTCAAAGTTCTGAATTGTGGCGTTGGGATGGCGGTGATTTTGCGGCCTGAAAACTGGGAACGTGCGGTCGCCGCGCTGGAGCAGCACGGGCATCGCTATCATGACTTGGGTGTGATTGTTGAATCCTCAGGGCCCAGTGAGGTTTTGTTTTGAAGTGGGAGCCCCGACGCGCGGTTTTGATTTCGGGGCAGGGGTCAAATCTTCAGGTCCTTTTGGATCACCCCGGAAGTGGCATTTGTCTTGTCGTTAGCAACAAAAAATCAGCGATGGGGTTATTAAGAGCTCAGCGGGCAGGTGTTTCGACCCTCGTGATGCCGGCTCCTCTGGACTGGCAGGCGCTGCATTCTAGTCTCCTTCGATATCGCATTGATGAAATTTATCTTCTTGGCTTTATGAAGCTTCTGCCCCCAGACTTTGTTAAGAAATGGCAAGGGCGACTTTGGAATCTTCACCCCAGTCTTCTACCTGCGTTCCCTGGTCTTCGCAGCATCGAGCTTGCCTACGAACAAGGCGCGGCACTGGGAGTGACGTTTCATGAGGTGGTGAGCGAAATGGATGCTGGCCCCATTCGTTTGCAAAAGAAAGTTCTGGATGCGGTGCTAACGGGCGATCATCTTTTGACATTTGAGAGCGTAGAACATTTAATTCATCAAACCGAACAAGAACTCGTGCAAAGGGCGCTGCCACTATGAAACTCAATTTTGATGTAGTGATTGTCTCCGCATTTGGCCGTGGCCATTGGCTGGCCTCAGAAATGGCCCGCAAAGGTTTGCAAACGGCCCTCATTGATATTTCTGACAAACTAGGTCGCTGGGCTCCTGAGGATTGGGAAGGGCCCTTTGGTTTTTTTAAGACCGAGCGGATGAAGTCCACTCAGGTCGAGCGCTTGTTAGAAGATGATTTCCCTGAGGCTGTCACCCAAGGGTTTACTGTTTGGACTCAGCGGGGACCGATTGAAACAAAGGGACCACTCACGCTCCTTCAGTTGCAGAACTGGGGACTGCGCTACGAGCTTGTGCAAAATCCGCAGCTGCTTTGGAATGGGCGCGACAATCCTCCATTTTCTGAAAGCTGGCTGGCGCGCCTGACGGCCCTTTGGAACTCTTCTGTGTTTCAGGGGCATGAAGAAAAGCCGGCGTTTTTTCCTAATGCCAGCTTGATGTCCTCATTTTTTGTAAGGCAGGCGACTCGTCCTGGGTTTGAGAGATCTCTGGGATGGTGTAAGTACAATGGCGTTCATATTTTTGAGAAGAGCGACTTGCGTGACGTGAGTTTTATTGATGCAAAAAACATTGAGGGCTTGGAGATTCTCTCTCAGGTTTCTGGTCTTGTGAAAGCAAGCCATGTGGTTTGGTCCTTAACCGGGCACGAAACTCATTACCTCAGCGACAGCGTTTTCAAAAAGCTTTATCATAACGAGAACGTGATTGAACCCGATTGGAGTTGGATGCGGTATCGCCTCAGGCTGAGTCCTTCTGCCGAGCGGGATGTGCTGCCAGTGCATTTTTTGATGGTGGGAGATCCGCATCTGCCTTGGAGCCATGAGAATTTTTGCGTGGTTCAAAGAACGTTTTCTCCGGATGATTTTGATGTGTGGCTGCGCCTTCCTTGTCTGAATCGCTTCAGTCGTCCGTACCTTGAAGAAAAAGGCCTTGCCCTTGTTAAAGAGTTTGAAAAGCGAATGCCTTCAGCCAGGGCGATGCTTCAGGAATATCCGCAAGAGTACCACTACACGTATCATGAAATGGGGCCGCCCCGCTTTCCGCTTTTGAGCCAACAGCAGCGCGCAAGCATTGCCCGCAAGCCGTTTGCAAATTTGCATTTCGACAGTTCAGAGACTTGGGAGCAGCTGGACTGGTGTGGTCAGCTCACGACCCAGGCTTCCATTGAGAGTGAGCTCATTCAATGGTGGAGACAAAAACAAGATAGAGAGGAACTTCAGACGTGATTGATCGCTACACTCGCCCTGAGATGGGCCAACTTTGGGATCACGATCATAAATTTGGGAAAATGCTAGAGGTTGAGTTTGCTGTCGCTCTTGCTCAAGCCGATATGGGGATCATTCCCCGGGCAGCGGCTCGGCAGATTGTGAAGTCAGGTCGATTTTCGGTCAAGCGCATTTTAGAAATCGAAAAAGAGACTAAGCACGATGTGATTGCCTTTGTTTCCAACGTCGCAGAAAACGTAGGCCCCCATGGCAGGTACATTCACTATGGCTTGACCAGCTCTGATGTCCTTGACACGGCTATGAGCCTCCAGGTGAGAGAAGCTGGGAACATGCTCCTCAAATCCATGGCAAGCCTTGAGGCCGTGCTTTTATCGCTTTCTAAAAAACATCAAGAAACGCTTTGCCCTGGAAGAACTCACGGGATGTTTGCTGAGCCAACGACGTTTGGTTATAAAATGGCGGGTTTTTTGGCAGAACATCAACGGAACTTAGCGCGCCTAAAAAACGCTCTCGCGCAGATGCAGATCTGCAAACTCAGTGGGGCTGTTGGAACCTATTCGGCTATGGGAATGGAACTTGAAGCAAAAGTGGCGCGAAGGCTCAAGCTTAAGCCTGAAACGATTGCAACACAGGTCGTACCTAGGGACCGCCACGCCGAACTTTTCTGGTCACTTTCTATGATAGGAACGGGCCTTGAACGCCTTGCTGTTGAGCTGCGGCATCTGCAACGAAGTGAGGTTTCTGAAGTCAGTGAAGGCTTCAGCCGTGGGCAAAAGGGCTCCTCGGCCATGCCCCATAAAAAAAATCCCATCAGCAGTGAAAATGTCACAGGGGCCGCTCGCCTTTTGCGCGGTTATCTGACCGCAGCTCTCGAAAACGTGGCCCTTTGGCATGAACGGGACATCAGCCATTCTTCTGTGGAGAGGGTGATTTTTCCAGATGCGTTCATTCTGTGCGATTTCGCTGTGGATCGTATGGCCCATGTGCTTGAGAATTTAGATGTGAATAAGCGCCAGATGCAGGACAATTTAGACTCTTCTAGAGGATTTCTATTTAGTTCCCATCTGCTTTTAGCGCTTGTCGATCGAGGGTTGAGCCGTGAAGAAGCCTATCGGCATGTGCAGCGCCTTAGTCATGCCCTTGAACCGCAAGAGCACTTGCGCGACAAAGTGCTGCAGGATCTAGATGTGAAAAAATACCTTAAACCCAAAGATGTTGATGCGATTTTCTCAGGCCAGCGCTATAAGAAAAACATCAAAAAAGTTCTATCCTCAAAACTCAAGGAGATGCGTCCTCGTGCCTGAACTTAAAAAACTCTATGAAGGCAAAGCAAAGATCGTTTACCAAGAGGCAAATTCGCCTCACTACCTGATGGAGTTTAAAGACAGTCTTACGGCATTTGACGCCCAAAAAAAGGGATCTTTTGCTAACAAAGGCAGCGTGAATCGGGACATTGCCTCTCTTATTTTTAGAGCTTTAAATAAACACGGTATTGAAAGCCATTGGGTTGAAGACCTTGGCACCAATCAAATGCGGGTCAAGCCTGTGACCATCATCCCGCTTGAGGTGGTCGTACGAAACATCTTAGCAGGATCTTTAGCAAAACGCCTTGGCCGCGAAGAGGGCGAGCGTCTCAAACGTCCTGTGGTAGAGTTTTTTTATAAAGACGACGCTCTCCATGATCCGTTCATTAACGATGACCATGTTTTGATGATGGGCATTGCTGGGGAAAAAGAAATTGCGGAACTGAAGACTAAGGCTCTCGCGCTTAATTCCGTTCTTGTGGATCTTTGGAAAAGTCTGGGCGTGCTTCTTGTCGATTTTAAAATTGAGTTTGGCAAAACGGCAGATGGCAGAATTCTGCTTGCCGATGAAATTTCCCCAGACACCTGCCGTTTGTGGGACGCAAAGACCCTTGAGAAAATGGATAAAGACCGCTTTCGCCGAGATCTTGGCGGGATTGAAGAGGCCTACAAGCAGCTTCTTAAGAGATTGTCTGAAGGCCAGGAGGTTTTATGAAAGTTGGAGTGAAAATCATGCCTCGCCCGGTTTTGCTCGACACTCAAGGGCGCGCAGTGACTGCGAGCTTAAAGAGCATGGGTCAAGAGGTCAGCTCTTGCCGTGTCGGAAAATACATTGAACTTGAAATTGATGCCTCAACTAAGGACGAAGCACTTTCGCAAGCGCAGACCATGGCCAAATTGGTTTTGCACAATCCCTTGATTGAGCAGTTTGAAATCCAGATCTTAGAATAGGAAGACTCGTATGACAAAAGCCATTGGAGTTTTGCAGTTTCCGGGAACTAACTGCGATCGGGATGTCTTTGGAGCCATCGAATCTCTGGGGCTGAAAGCCCAGTGGCTCTGGCATCAAGATCAGTTTTCTGCGCAAGATTTTGAGGCTCTCGTTTTGCCTGGAGGCTTTAGCTACGGTGATTATTTGCGCTCCGGAGCGCTGGCCGCCAGAGCTCCAGCGATGAAGTCCGTGCGCGAGGCCGCTGGACATGGAACTCCCATCTTGGGAATTTGCAATGGCTTTCAGGTTCTCTGCGAGGCTGAACTCTTACCAGGCGCACTTCTTAAGAACAATCACGGCAGATTTAATGATGTTTGGGCCACACTGTCTCTTAAAAATTCTCAGAGCTTTTTTGCGAAAGCTGTAAAGTCAGAGCAAAAAGTTCGCATCCCTGTCGCCCATGGCGATGGTCGTTATTTTGCTCCTGAAGACGAGTTAAAACGTCTTTGGGATCAAGGACAGGTTTGGTGGACCTACGAACAAAACCCCAACGGCAGCCTTGATGATATCGCAGGCGTTATGAATGCGCAGAAAAATGTCTGCGCTTTAATGCCACACCCTGAGCGCGCTATTCATGAGTGGATGGGAAGTGTCGATGGCTGCGCGTTTTTTACTTAATCATTTGGAGTCACCATGGAACTGACGGCAAAACTCAAACACTACCGAATCTCAAGTCAAGAGTATGATTTGATTTGTGGTTTATTGAAACGCCCTCCGCAAGGGGTTGAGTGGGCCCTTTTTTCGGCGCTTTGGAGTGAGCACTGCAGTTACAAAAGTTCGCGGGTTCACCTTAAAAATCTTTTTCGAAAAAACTCTCGCGTTCTTGAAGCGGAGGGCGAAAACGCCGGTGTCGTTGATCTTGGACAAGGCGAGCGTGTTGCCTTTAAGATGGAAAGTCATAATCATCCCAGCTTCATCGAACCTTATCAGGGATCAGCAACTGGTGTGGGTGGGATTTTACGCGACATTTTCACAATGGGCGCGCGTCCGATAGCTCTTGCCGATTATCTTTGTTTTGGAAGTCCTCAAGCGGATCGCATGCCATCTCTTGTTGATGGGGTTGTTCGGGGCATTGGCGGCTACGGCAATTGCGTCGGTGTTCCTACGGTCACTGGCGCCACCGAGTTTCATGAAAGTTATGATAAAAATATTTTAGTGAATGCAATGGCCGTTGGATACTTAGCTCCTGGAGATGTCGTTGCACTTTCAAAAGCCAAGGGCCCTGGTCATCACGTTGTTTATGTGGGGGCTAAAACTGGAAAAGACGGAGTTCACGGCGCTAGTATGGCCAGTGAATCTTTCGATGCAGATTCGGAATCAAAAAAACCCAATGTGCAAATTGGCGATCCGTTTTTAGAAAAGCTTTTGATTGAATCGTGCATTGAGGTGATTCAGCGAAAGCTTGTTATTGCCATTCAGGACATGGGCGCTGCTGGACTTACGAGCTCAAGTTTTGAAATGTCGGCAAAAGGCGGCGTTGGGATGAAGATGCACCTGGATCAAGTGCCGCTTCGTGATGCCTCTATGACTCCAGAAGAAATTCTGCTCTCCGAAAGTCAGGAGCGAATGCTTCTTGTATGTAACGATGAGCAATTCCCACAGTTAAAAGCGGTGTTTGATCGATGGGGCCTTGATGCCAAAATTATTGGTGAGCTTACGAAAAATCCCGAGGTTGAAATTTGGTGGAAAGGGGAGTGCCTTGCGAAGTTAGATCCGCAGCTTCTCACCGACCATGCTCCTCAGTATGAGCGCGCTTTTCGTCCATGGACTGAAAAAAATAAGGTCAGCGATTTTTCAAATGTCAAAAGTAAGAATTACTTTGAGCTTAAACCTTTTCTAGAAAAGTTCCTGACTTCTGCCCAAGGGACGAGTCGAGAGTTTGTTTATAGACAGTATGATCAGCGGGTAGGAGCTAAAACCGCCTTTGATGCTGCTAACTCGGTCGCTCTCTTGCAGCTTCCTGCCAGCCAACGTGGTCTTGCCGTGGCTGTTGGATGCCGTCCGTGGCTGATGAGAATGGACGCCGTTCTTGGCGGCCAAGATGCTGTGGCTTATCCGGCCCTTCAGATGTGCGCTAAAGGGGCTGAGCCTATTGCAGTGACTGATTGTTTAAACTTTGGAAATCCTGAAAAAATTGAAATCATGACGGAGTTTGTGAACTCGCTTCGAAGCCTTTCAAACATGGCAGAGGCTTTTAATGCTCCAATTGTGAGCGGGAACGTGAGTTTTTATAACGAAACGTTAGGGCAGAACATCACTTCAACGCCGGCAACGGGTTTAATTGGTCTAAGAGATGACGTCAAAGATATCCCAAGTGACATGTTCTCTGGTAAAGGTCAGTCGATTTTCTTACTTCGACTTCCTCAAGTTGAAACAACGGGACTTTGGGCCGAGATGCAGAAAGATCCTGTCGTGTTTACAGGAGGCATCCATCCCCAGACGGTGGCAGCGTTTGGTAAAATGCTTCGCCTCATTGTTAAAGGGAGCCCCGTTGTTGCTTCAAGGGTTGTTGGCTCTGGAGGATTTTTGGCGAGCCTTTTTAAAATGTCTCGTGGAGGAGTTGGTTGTAAGCTCAACGGAACCTTGAAATCATTTTACGCAACTCCAGAGAATTTTCTTAGAGAGCATTTTTATGAAGTGATTTTCGTTACCGAAGATTCGAATCGGCAGAAGTTTTTAGAAAACTTCGGTGAGCTTCAAGAGTCTTTGGGGCTTCGAGATGTGATGATGGGCTTGATCGGTGAGACCTATCTTGAACAGATTTTTGTTCCTGAATGGCTGGATGTTCAAATCAAGGAACTTGAGACCGTCTACAATCGAGGTTTAGGAGGCGTGTTTGAAAGCTTGGCGTGAGGAATGCGGAGTTTTTGGGATTTGGAATCACGACGAGGCATCAAGGATTGCGTATCTTGGTCTCTTCGCCCAACAGCATCGCGGCCAAGAGTCAGCAGGCATTGTTTCTCTCTGCAAAGGTGAACATATCAATCACAAAGGCCTTGGACTTGTCGCTGATGTGTTCAGTGAGCCAGATCTCAACCGGTTAGTAGGTTCCGCGTCCATAGGTCATGTGAGGTATTCAACGACAGGTCAAAATCTTTTGTCTAATGCTCAGCCTCTTACGGCAAGTCTTCTCAATGGTCCACTGGCTGTCGCTCATAACGGAAATATCATCAATGCGCAGCCGCTGCGTGATGATCTCAAAAAATCAGGCTCGATTTTCCAAGGGACTAACGACACTGAAGTGATTCTGCATTTACTTTCTAAAAATCCTTCGAACGATCTGATCGAGGCTCTTAAGCACACTTTGGTAAAAATCGAAGGCGCCTTTAGCCTTATGATTTTAAGCCATGATAAAATGGTGGCAGCGCGCGACCCTTTTGGATTTCGTCCTCTGGTTTTAGGACGGATGAAAAATCCCAAAGGTGAGATTGTTCCTGTTATCGCCTCAGAGACCTGCGCCTTTGATTTGATCGGAGCTCAGGTCGAGCGCGAGATCGAGCCAGGTGAGATTTTCTGGGTTGATGAAAACGGCGAGCATTCATTTATTTTTGCCAAAGTTCCAAAACAGGCCAGATGTGTTTTTGAGCATATTTATTTTTCTCGGCCTGATTCAGTGGTGTTTTCACAAAGCGTGTACGCAGTTCGTAAGGCGATGGGGCAGCAGCTTGCCATCCAGAGTCCCGTGGATGCGGATCTTGTTGTGCCTGTTCCTGATAGTGGTGTTCCGGCAAGCCTTGGTTACAGTCTGCAAAGTGGAATTCCCTTTGAGCTTGGGATAATCCGAAATCACTATGTGGGTCGAACGTTCATTCAGCCACAGCAGTCTATTCGCAGCTTTGGAGTTAAGATCAAACTCAATCCGCAGACTGCAATCCTGAAAGGAAAGCGAGTCATCGTGATTGACGACTCTTTAGTTCGCGGAACGACAAGCCAAAAAATCATTGGCCTTATTCGCCAGGCAGGCGCTACGGAAGTTCACATGCGCATTGCTTGTCCTCCAACGACGGGCCCGTGTTTTTATGGTGTGGACACTCCTCAAAAATCTCAATTGATTGCAGCTCAAAAGTCTTTAGAAGACATTCGTGAGTTCATCGGCGCAGATTCCTTAGCATATCTGTCGCTTGATGGATTATTTAAAGCCGTTGGCCACAGAGAAGGTCACTGTGCGGCTTGCTTTGACGGGAACTATCCGACGCCACTTTTTGGTTTAGATGCTCCTTCAATTTAGGAGCCTTGCAATCGGGATCACTTTCTTTTTATCAAAATAGTCATAGGGATTTTTATCAAAAAGGCCCATGGCTTGAGCGAGCGTTGCAATTACCGTTTCTGGATATATGACGTGGGTTTTGTCGTTAATCATACTTGCTTTTGTGATGGGAGTTCCCGTTGCGAAATCAATGAGGTCAGCTTCGTGAAACGTTCGCCCTGAGCGTTTCTTCACTCGTGATTGGCCGAACTGCTGGCCGGGTTTAATATTAGGACCTGCGATGAAAGCGGAGTTTGTGTGTGGGTTATGATCTTTTCCTTTTGCGGAATTAAGGCCTGGCGTTCTTGCAAAGTCTGAAACGATTAGGATGTAAGCGTCATCGAGTACGGATCTTCCGTCAGTGGAGGGAGTTTCTGAGAGAACTTTCAAGTATCCTGCGGTGTTTGCAAACGCTTTAGTAAGATTCGTAAGATGGGTTTTTTCGTGACTGCTATGGGTGTCGAGATTTTCTTGAAAGCGGATGATGGCTTGGCGACTTACGCCACTTGCGAATGCGCAGGCCATGAGAAACTCATTTTTATTTTGGTTTTCGGGCGGTTGCTGAAGCAATAAGGTCTGAAACTGCGTGATGAGATTTTTTTTCTCCCAAAGACTTTGTTTTATGAGCTTTAACGCTTGAGTGTCAAACGCGGAGGGCGGGGAGACATGAAGAGACTTTAGATCAAAGAGCTTACTGAGAGTTAAAATCGTCGCTTTGGAGCTGAGAAGAGGTGCCATTGCATCAAGGTTTAAAACTCCAAACGGTGAACTTTCTAAATCAATGTAAGATCGGGCCGCTGCATCGGCTACTTGCAAAGGCAAAACAGGAATCGTGCCGTTACCGCTCCCGCTACTTGCGTAGTAAAGGGCCGCGGGATGTGGGATGTCTTGTTCAGACATGTAAATGCCGTTGATGGTTGAGAATCGGTTGAGAAATGGCGCCATTGGCGCCATCGCGGGCCCTAAAAGCATGTCGCCATATTTAGTAATGGCATCTTGAGTGTACTCGATAAAAATATCTGACTGAGTCGTGTTCCACTTTTCGTGAGTGAGAGGGTCAGATGCTAACGTAACATCCCATCCACCAAAGTATTGAAAGACAACGACGTTGTAAGGCCTCTGGTGGGCTTGCGCCCAGCTGCGAGGTGCAATTGCGCTTAAAGCGGCTAGGTTTGCGCCTGATTTTAAAAAGTCTCGTCTAAGCATGGAGCCTCCCTTAGTAGCGCCAGTTAAATAGCGAAATGATGAGTTGCATAGTGATACTGCGTGCGCGCAAGTAATTGAGCTCAAAAGATGTGGTTTGCGCAAATGCGAAGGCGTAGTTCTGAGTAAGCCAGTCTTGGTGGCCCGCGAGCGATGCCTTTAAAACCTCATCGAGCTGATCTAAGATCGATCTTGCCATTTGCTCACGGATCTCACGTCCTGTGATGGGGTGTTCTTCATCGCCTTGGTAGTAGTCCTCAAGCATTTGGTCAGTCCCGAGATATTGCTGAATCAGACCATTTACAAAATCTGATCTCTGCTTGTCACTAAGATCTTTCCAAAGAGACTGAGAAAACACCGCAGCGTGATTATCGCTAGGCACTGCCATTTTTTTTAATCCGGATTTGGCACAGATCTGAACCCAGGCATAAAAATCGGTTGCCGGGAACTCACTTGCTGGTTGGCCTTTGTCAGCTTTATTAATCCCCAGTGTGAAGCGGTTAACGGCCGTAAGTTTATTGCAGTCGTCGAGATCACTATGAAGGCCAAAACGATCTGGCCAAACATTGATGAGAGACTGGGGACTTAAGTAACGATCTGCTAAGGGAGAAAACGAAAGAAATAAAAATAATGGCTTTAGCATGGGCTACCTCCGAGTCCACAGATCATGGGTTTGCCGTCTGAGTCTTTGGCTCCTCCATTGATCCATTTTTTGAGCATTTCTAAATTCTGTGGGTTCCAGTCTTTACGATTTCGAGGCATGGACTGATCGTTGCTCTCTGGCAGATTTAAGACTCGCTGAATATCAAGGATGGTGTCTGATCTGTATTTTGTTGGAAGGTGAGAAAGATCAAACTTATTTTCTGGCTCGCCAAGAGTAGGTACTAGTGGCGGAATCTCTTGAGAGTTATGGCATTGGGTGCACGAGCGAAGCACTCCAGCCACATCATCGTAACTGAAATCCTCGTCGAATTTTCGGTATCTAAAATCATCGCTCAAAACAAGGGCGCGCACCAGATCTCTGACTCCTAGAGATTTCTGCGAGAACTGCATCTGTACCTTGTCTGATTTTTTGGAAGTGAGCGGAATATCGATGCCGATGTACTGATCCCAAAAGTGTCTCACTTGGCACTGGAGATACTCGGGCTGCGCAATGACTTTGCGGGCAAGGCCAGCGAGCCCTAAGAATGGCTCTTCCACTTTAGTTCCATTAATCCTACGAAATGTGACCATGCCTTTACCCACGTAGTCTTTAGGTGTTAGCCCAAAGGGTTCGAAGGCTTTTCCCATAGGATCTAACTTATAATGACAGGCCTTGCACTGCGGATCTTGCCCGTGCTGGGCTTCTAGGTTTGCTTTCATGCCGTCGGAAATTTGCTTTTCGCCATGGATATCGCCGATGAGCTTGCCTGAATCGTTAGCCTCTTTGTCGGCATCCGTGGGAATAACGGGCGACATTGAATCACACAAAAAAAGCTTAAAAATAGCAGCCGCGCGTCTGCGGTTTCGATTGAGGGCTGTTGTGTTGTAGCGCTGGAAAAATGTGGGCGTTGAAATGACGCCCGCAACATTGAGGTTACTTTCGGGGAATACGACTTTGCCTTCAACGGTGACGAGACCTTGGCTATCAGCCTTTGACTCGGTTTCTGAAAACTGACCTTGGGAGAGATCTTGAAAAAAAAGGCGCTCGCTTTCAAGAATCGATTCAAAGAAAAGCGGAGACGGCGTTAATCCTTTGTATCGATACTCTCTTGCTAAAAGCAGCTGATCCCAAGGTTGGTTGTTTATCCAAATGTCTTCGATCAACGCCTTGGTGGATGTTTTTACAAGTGGTTCTTGATTAAAGCTCACAAAATTTGAATACGGTTCATTTTGAATTTTGAGAGATAGCTGGAGCATTTCAAACACCCACTCTGTGAATACAAGGGGGCTTTGAGGATCTTTGAGATAAAGCTCTACTTGATTTTCATAAAAAGTTTTAAAGTCGGTAGGGTTTAAGGAGTCTGCCTTTTGTAAATTTGCAAATGTCTCTGCCTTTCCGCGAATTCGCTGTGAGGCCTTTTCAAGAAGCGAGCTTTGCGAAAGCCATCGCGACTTTGCGAAAGACGTTGGAGCAACCAGAAGAAGGCTTAAAAAAAGAGAAAGGATTTTATTGCAAGTCATCGATTTTTCCTTGGGCGATGAGGTCGTTCAGACTTTTTAAGTAGTAGGGGAGGAGATCATCCGTGATGGTTTGGCGTTTTCTAAAAAGCTCTTGGTATTCAGCGGCGCTAAAATCCATGATGTCTTTAGGTACGGATTCTTTATCAAACTTCGAAAGATCAAGAGTCATATGAACAAGGCAAGTCTCGTTAGGAGAGGATTCAAAAACCCACTGAATAAAATCGGTGACGGGAGGGAATCCCCGGGTGCTTCCAAATTCCTGCATCATAAAGTGATCCCCATCTCGAATGAGCATCGCATTTGTCCACTCACTGAAATTGAGGTTCTCAAGCTGCTCGGTCTGCGGGTTTTGAACGTTTATAGACGATGACACATTCACGAGATGAATAGAGTTTGTGGTCTGCGGAGAGAGCTTTTGAAAGGCAGCGCCCGACATCTCCACCTTGGGACGGTGAAAATGAAACCTCTGAGCTAAAAGGGGTACCGTTTCCCAACTAAAGGCGTTGGCTCTGAGATTTCCTGTGAGAAACTTAGGAATCTCAACGTATTTTCCAAATTTCTCTGGCTCAGGATGCTTCGTCCAAACATATCCATAGGAGTAGGAAAGTGCCGCCACCTCACTGGCGAAATCCCCTGTCGGTTCGGGGCCGCAGTCAGAACTGACAATATCATATTTTAAATGGTAGCTCCCAACGGCCGTTTTGACTTCAAACCGGATGGATTTTTCAGGCGATAGAACAATCTCACGACTTAAATCCACAGACGGGTCAAGGTGTGGTTTTGGAGCTTCGTCAGCAGATCCCAAGTGCGGCAAGCATAGAAGACTCGCGATGAGCCATCGTTTCATAGGTAATCCCCCTTTAGGTCTCAAACGCTATTTGAGACTTTTGGGGGTTGCAATAAAAATAAATGACTGCAATTAAAAAAATAACCGGTGTTCTAAAAATAAACTTAACTTACGGATCGGATTCCCGTTGGACTCTAGAGTTGCAGTTTTTTTATTAAGTCCCATGTGACGAACATGCTTTTATCTTTGAGGATGCAGACGCTGATTTCATTTTTTTTCTCATCCTCTAAAATGATGGGTTCTCCAGTTTTTTGCTTGCAAAAGAGCGAAGCCGGATTCTCACTTGGGGAGACTTTCATTTTTACTGGTTTTAAATCAGTAGATTTGATGAGAGTTTTTGCCAGGCAAGATGATTCTTGGCAGTGGATTCGAACGGAGTTTACGGTATCAAATGAGACAAATTTTTCTTGAAGCCCTAGTTTTTCTTGTGCTTTTAAGGCCATCGAGAAATAAAAGAAAAATAAAATTCGCATTAGATTTAGTTTCTCCGAATTGAAAAAGTTTTTACGCTAGAGTCCACAATCTCGCTGAGGCGATACCAACCATTAAATACAGCTCCTTCGCCCCATGAATTTCGCAGCTGTACCTCGCATCGATGATAGTAGGAGTTCCAGCGTAGACCAGTAGCTATGACTGCGTGGAAGGAGCCGATTTCCCAGTTCGAGGAATATTTACCTAGATCAACGCGAATTCCTACGGAAACTCCTTTTTTAATGCTGGTCGCGATACTCTCCTCTTTTTCGGCCTTGGACATTTTTGCCAGGTCGATAATTTCGGGTGCATAGTGCGGCGGAGTCGAAGTTGTTGGCGAATTTTCGACTCTTTTAAAAGGAATTCGATTTTTTACACATGCTGGAGGAATGACTATTCTTTTTATGAAGTCAGAAGCGTCGCTTGAATAGATGAGGCTATCTATGACGTAGGCATTGGACTCCTTCGCCTGTGCTGGGGAATAGTAAAGTATTTTTTCAATAAGATCTCTGAGTTCATTGGCCTCTAAAGTGTTAGAGTGCTTTGCGCAGTGATTTATGGCCTTATCGCGTTTTGCTTTCCAGATTTCGTACTCATTATAGAGACCGCTGAGAGAATCAAGCCTACATCCGGGACCTTCATGAAAAAAAACTTTAAACCAACACGCTTGTGATCCAGTTGATAATTCATAAGGCGCGTCGGTTTCAACCCTAAGCCATCTTGATCCCTTATAGGGCCAAAATGGCTGGAGTAGTCCAGAGCTGTGGTGGGGCATTCAGGAGGAGTTAGTTCGGCGGTCGCACTATTCACAGCGAGTAACGCAAAAAATGAACACCAAAGCCTTCTCATAATTAATCTAACCATGGAGAGGTAAGACTAACAATAGTTTGGAAGGCTTTTTGGTTTGTACAAGGACTAGTTGGACGTACAGCCGGTTGGTCCTATGTCCACATCAGTATTTACTTCTGATCCGCCCCAGTACCAGCGTCAGAGGGAGAGGTCGTTGGTGAAGTCACACCTGGACTGTTCTTTCGGCGTGAGGGGTTGTGACGAGTTCCTCGTTTTTCCACGATCTGCTCTTCAGACGTAGAGCCAGAAATCGAACCTTGGTTCAGTCGATCGGGAGTTGCAGCCTGCTCGTTTAATACGGGCGGATTAGTGTCGTATTTACTAGTATCGATGGGCTTTTCTGTTTGGCAGCCGGCACTGCCAAGACAAAGGGTGAGAAGAGACAGAGATGTAAAAAGTTTTTTCATGAGATCCTCCAAAGAATTCTAGTATGTTGGATTCGTTTTCTAAAGGCAGTTCAAATTTTGATTTTGCAGAGAACAACACTCTTTGCCTTAAAATAAATTCAGATCAGGTCTCGATCTCCGTCCAGAGTGGTGTGATTTGTTACGGTTTCTTCATGGGATATTATAAAATAAGACATGACTCGAAATGCCTTCTGGCTTGGGATTTTCCTCGTATTCACCTGCAAATCATGGGCGATTGGCGGCGTGTGCACAACGCTCAAAAATATTTCTGAAAACACTCCGCTAAGTTTTGAGCAGAACAAGATTACAGGTCTTTGCCATGTCTTTAATATAAAAAAACAGCGTAAAGATTTGGATCGCTGTGGATCTGAAAAGTCAGATCCCTATTCGTCGCCTTTTACTTGGGCCAGTCGCGAGACTATGGAGCAATCTGGAAAGATTCATCTTTGGACCCATCCAGATGGAGAAAAGCTCCAAAAAGAACTTATGCAAAGAGCTGTCGAAGTGAAAAACGAAATGGCCGCGTTTTGCTGTGGAAAGGACGAGGCCTGTCATGAGGCTATGGGCTCTGTTCCTGTCACTCTCTGTAAGTCTAAGGCTGGAAAAAATCAACCCGACCCGTGTGTTTTTGGTGGCTCTTATCAGTTTACAGCAAGCGAGTATCGACAGGTGTTTCGCTCGTTATGGCAAGACCTGAAGGGAGCCCCGCGCGGGGCCCTTTCTGTTTTGCAAAGAAATCTTTCCGCCGAAGACATGCACATGAAAAAGTCTGAAGTGCAGTCCACCGTACTTCCTGGAAAAATTGTTTTATCAAGCTACATCAATATCAATCATGGAATTGCAACTCTGGAACCAGTTTTACGTCATGAGCTCGGCCACGCCTGTAGCATGATTAAATCGCAAATCAACGCGCGAAGAATTTCTGCGGAGCCCGAAAAAGCGATGCGCGCTTTGCAGTGGCTTGATCATTCCCGTGATCGTTGTGAGCCAGGTCTTAAGGCTCCTCAAGCTTATTATGATTTTTGGGAATCACTTGGCGAGAGTCCCTCGCTTGCGAAGTGCTTTTATCATCTTGCTCAGCTGAACCAGGACCAAAAAATAGACCGCCCGTGTAGGAATATTTGCGCAAGCCAGGTGCTTGAAGAGTCGGTGGGGATTGCATTTTCTCTTTTGACGGGGGAGCTCAAAGGCCAGCCCGAAGCGGCTTTTCCTAATACCTGCAATCACGTTCGCGATGGCCAGCACCCAATGGTCGCTGACGTTGTGGAGTGTTTGAGTCGTTACTCTCCTAGATTTAGAGAGAGAATGTCAGCCGCTTATCGTTGTCAGTAGTGGCTTTCCCAGGCCCTGTGTCTAAAAATCAATCTTCACGACCATTGCGCGACCATCGACGGATGGGTTTTGAAATTTTTCCCAAGTACAATCTAAGAAACAACACTACACGGGAGAATCAGCATGCGCGCCAATAATCTATTGGTCGGGGCTTTTCTATTTTCAGTTTTCTGCAATTCAGTTGGAATGGCAGCTTCGCAAGAAGTTCAAGACGAGTCTGAGGTCGACATTCTCGACTATCACGATAGCTCAAACGAAAATTTCACGGCATCCATGGTTCGCTCGCCAGAATACACAACAGTGAGCGAGATACCCAAAGTTGCTTATGATCGCGCGATGGCTTATTGGAATGCCCATGGGAGCGAAATTCGAAATAAAAACTATCTTACCATCATCGATTTTAAAAGTTCAGCAAATAGCAGGCGCATGTACATCGTAAATTTAAAAAACAAAGTTGTCGAAAAAGTGCTTGTTGCTCACGGAAGAGATTCCGATCTCAATCATGACGGGTATGCAACTCAGTTTTCAAACGTCCCTGGCTCTCGCAAATCCAGTCTTGGGTTTTATCTGACGGCGGAAACGTACTACGGGAGTCACGGCCTTTCACTCCGACTTGATGGGCGCTCTTCAACCAACAGCAATGCGCGTCGGCGTGCCATCGTCATGCATGGGGCCTGGTATGTGGATCCCAATCTTCCTGTTTTAGGACGGAGTTTTGGATGTCCTGCGGTTGAAGTGGGTCTGATTTCGCGACTTGTTTCTCAGCTTAAGGGTGGAAGCCTCATTTATGCATGGGCCGGTCAAGGGCAGTAGAATTTTAAATTTACTTTTGGATTTGGATGCTTGATCATCATGCTTGGAGGTCCAATGACTCGACCGCAGCCTTTGATGCCTGGAGATTTGATTGATGTTGTTGCCCCGGCAAGTCGCTGCGCTTTATCCGATGTGCGTGCGGGCGCTGAGGTTTTAGAGTCTTGGGGGTATCGTGTGCGAATCCCTCAGCGGATGTACGGACCTCACCCTCTTTTTTCTAATTGCGATAAAATGCGCCTTGAACATCTCACAAAGGCGCTTTTCAGTAGAGAGTCTAAAGCTGTTTGGTGCGTTCGAGGGGGGTATGGTTCTATGCGCTTACTCCCTGAGCTAAAAAAACTTAAAGCGCCGAAAGCAAAAATTTTTATTGGTATGAGCGATATCACCTCACTGAATTTATTTTTTCAAGAGCATTGGGGCTGGCCTGTTTATCATGGCACCATGCTTGCCTCTCTTGCAAAGACCACGTCGGCTGTTCAAAAAGAGCTTCGAGATTTTTTATCTGGTGACCTTACTCACATCACCTTTAAGAATCTTAAGGCGATGAATTCCAAAGCAAAAAAATCGGGTGTGATTCGCTCCGAGATTGTTGGCGGAAACTTGATGACGCTTCAGAGCTCCCTGGGGACTCCCTATGCTCTCAAGGCCTCGCGAAAAATTCTGTTTTTTGAGGAGGTTGGAGAGCGAGGGTATCGAGTGGATCGTATGCTTTCTCATTTACAACAGGCGGGCGCGCTTAAAAATATCAAAGCTATTTTAATTGGCCAGATGATTGGCGGCGCAGAGGCAACAGGCCAGATGGTATGGAAAAGTGTGCTTGCCGATTTTGCAAAGGCTTCGCAAGTCCCGGTTATTTCAGATTTGCCATGTGGCCACGGAAACTTTCAACGTGTTTTGCCTCTCGGAGCTCGGTGCGAACTGAAGCTTGGAGCTAAACCTTCTTTAACGGTGATTTCGGGTTTGGGGTCCAATTGATTCAAGACCTAGAAACCCAGATCTGGGATCTTACAAAAAAACATACGCCCTCACTGCAGATTGTGGTTTTAAAGAACCGACGAAAAATATTTGAGTCATCGCTGGGGACTTCGTACAAATATTTCGACTACGCAAGCCTGACAAAGACTATTTTTACGCTCTCGGCCTTGATGTGGGCTACGGATTTAGGCTGGTGCCATCCCGATGATAAAGTGATGCGTTGGGTGCCTTGGTTTGCAAACTCTCAAACAAAGCTGCGACATCTCCTCTCGCATCGTGCAGGGCTTGTGTGGTGGAAGCCGTATTACAAACTCGCTCAAGTCAAAGAGGGGCCTGAGAGCGTCTGGAGCTATATTGCTTCTGATTTAAGAGTAAAATCAGAATCCACTCAACCCAAGACAAAGTGTGTGTATTCGGATTTGGATTTTTTTGTTCTCAAGTTTTTAGTGGAGCGTATCTTTGAAAGACCTCTTTTAGAAATTTGGAATCTGGTTCATGAGCAATATTTTTCTAAAACAGATCTTCACTTCAACACGTTTGCTCCAGCAGCAGTCATTCACGGACGAAGACCTGATCTTCACCATCCTGCTAATGCTTATGCTCCTACTGGCGCCTGCTGCTTCACAAAAAAAATTCGTCGAGGCCTTGTTCATGATGATAATACTTGGTCTGTGGGGGGAGTTTCCACCCACGCAGGGCTTTTTGGTACGCTCTCTGATCTTGCGTGTGTGGGAGAGTCTTTGCTTTCGAATTTGGACAAGGGCGCGCTTTCGATTTTCCGGCGTCGGGAGTTTCCCTCGAAAGTCGGGGATTGGTCTTTGGGTTTTATGATGCCTTCACCAGCGAGATCAAGCGCTGGCCAGTTTTTATCAAAAGAGTCTATTGGACATTTAGGCTTTACAGGAACCTCGTTTTGGCTGGATCCAAAAAAGCGAGTGTTCATTGGAATTTTGTCTAACCGTGTCCTTATTGATCGCGAAAACAGTTTTGCATCTTTGCGTGGTCAGGTTCATGATTTGATCATGAGTCATTTTTTTAAGGAGGATTTATGAATTTAAAACCCGGCGCTCACATCCACCTTATGGGAATTTGTGGTACAGCCATGGCGAGTCTCGCAGGACTTTTAAAAGCACGTGGGTTTGTAATCACTGGCAGTGATCAAAATCCTTATCCTCCAATGTCAACTCAGCTTGAAAAATTAGGGATTCCTGTCCAGGCAGGGTATCGAGCCGAAAACCTCAAAGGCGACATCGATCTTGTCATCGTTGGGAATGTGATTTCAAAAAATAACCCAGAGGCCGAAGAGATGCTGCGGAAAGGATTAGCCTACACGTCATTACCTAAAGCGATGGGCGATTTTGTTATCGAAAATCGGGAGTCTATCGTTATTTCAGGAACTCACGGAAAGACAACAACAACATCTCTCATCGCGTGGCTTGCAAAGACCACCGGGCAAAAGTTTGGCTATTTAGTGGGTGGAATTCCTAAAAATTTTTCCCTTTCGTTTCAGCTTCCAGAGGGCCCTTATTTTATCATCGAGGGCGATGAGTATGACACTGCCTATTTTGATAAAGTTCCAAAGTTTGTGCACTACAAGCCAAAACATGTCATCTTAACGAGCATCGAGTTTGATCACGCAGATATTTATAAAGATTTAGATCACGTCAAGTCCGCGTTTAAAAAGTTGCTTGAACTGATTCCGCAAGATGGAACTCTTATCGTCAATGCCGAGGATCCCAACTGCCAGAGCCTCCTAGGATTTTGTAAGGCCAAGAATTTGCGAACCCTTGGGAAAGACAAAGGTGATTACCAAATTCATAATCTCAAGCACGGCGCTGAGAGTGTGAGTTTTGATTTGCAGTTTGGGTCACAAGGGCTTGGGAGTTTTACAGTCCCTATGTCAGGTGAGTACAACGCATTTAATGCAGCTAGTGGTCTTGCCCTGGCACACGTTTTAGGTTGGGATTTGAGTCTTGCACGAGAGGGACTGAAGACCTTCCAAGGGGTTAAGCGGCGGCAGGAGATTTTAGGCGAACCTGGCGGCGTTTTAGTGATTGAGGATTTTGCCCATCATCCTACGGCCGTAAAGCTCACTCTTGAAGGAATTAAGGCGAGATATCCAGAGAGAAAAATTTGGGCTGTATTTGAGCCTCGTTCTGCGACCTCAAGGCGCAAAGTTTTTCAGAAAGACTACGCGATAAGTTTTAAAAGTGCCTCTAAGGTTCTTATTGCCCAAGCCTACGACCAGTCAAAAATTCAGGATGATGAGCGGTTCTCGTCAGAAGAACTTGTCTCTGATATTGAAAGGTCGGGTATTCCAGCCCGCTGTGAACCCAATGCCGATGCCATCGTTTCGTGTCTGACGAGCGAAGCAAAAAAGGGCGATGTGGTTTTGATCATGAGCAATGGCGGCTTTGAAGGAATTTACGGAAAGCTGATGAAGTCCCTTGAGGGGCGCCGCTGAATATCAAAAGCTTGTCGAATGCCGAAGGCACGCGACAAGCTTTAGGACCATTAAAGAGCAATAAATTTTAACAAGATAGTGTCAGCGTGAGCACCGCTGTTGGATTTAACAACAACAAGAACACCGTTAAGACCAAAATCTAAAAATCTTCGTGGGAGTGTGAAGCTTCCAGAGCGGTTTTGCTCAGTTCCGATTTTTTTGTTTTCGTAATTTAAGCTTTCACCGTTGTTACCGATGATGTCAAAGTTAGAGCAGTTTTCTAAATTACGGAAGATCAGGTTGGCTTGACCGTTAGTCACTTTTAGCTCTGCAGATCCTCCGCACTCAGGAAGGTAGTCTGAAGTGTGCCAGAAACTGTCAAGAACCACATTGGCTTTAGTTGGTGGTTGAGGGTTGTTGGCGTTAACGATTTCAAAATGCTCGCTAGTTTTGCGAGATTTAGAATAAAGGTCAACAGTCCATCTTGAACCGCGAGGAAGCGACAATGTTGCTGATCCGTTACCACCGCTGCCAACGTTTGAAAGTGTGTCAACCGCGCGTCCGTTCAGGGCGATTACAGAACAGTCACGAACGTCGTCAAAACGAAGTGTCAGGCCACCGAGCCATCCTTCGTTGAGTTGTGCTGTTCCACCGCAGTAGCTAAGGCGTGCAGATCGGTTTCCTTGGACAGAAAGTCTGTGGCTGCCTTGGCCGGGATCCGCTTGAGTTGCAAATGCAACTCCGAGAGTCATCAATGCAATAAAAATTTGTTTCATGGGAGTCTCCTTTTTGTGAGCGCATGAATATCGAACTTTAGTCGTAACGAGAAGAACTTATTTTTGAAAACGAAAGAATTTGCGGCAAACGCCCATGATGCCCCGAAACGTTTTATAAAAACCCCTTTACTGCCTCAGATCTTTGACTAAAATCAGTCGAGAACGTCACAAAAAATAGACGTTAGTAGCGCATTGCACAAGAGGTGGTTATGAAAAAGCCTGAAGTAGGAAAAAAAGTTTCTGATTTCAAACTTCCGTCAACAGCTGGGGAATTTAAGTTGTCTGATCTCAAAGGACAAAAGGTGGTGCTTTATTTTTATCCTAAAGACGCAACTCCAGGCTGCACGATTCAAGGACAAGAGTTTTCAAAATTAAAAACGCAATTTAATAAATTGAACACACAAGTTTTTGGCATTTCCAGGGACAGTTTAAAATCCCATGAAAAGTTCAAAGAAAAGCAGAACTACAAAATTGATCTCTTGAGCGACGAGGAAGAAACACTCTGCCGTCAGTTCGACGTCATCAAAGAGAAAAACATGTATGGCAAAAAAGTGATGGGAATTGAAAGAAGCACTTTTGTTCTTGATGAAAACCACAATCTTGTTGGGGAATTTCGGAAAGTAAAAGCTGAGGGTCATGCGAAGCAGATTTTGGATTACGTGAAAGGGCTGTAGGCTTGGAATTTAGTCCTAATAATCATGTCGTCAGACTCTGTCTTCAGGGCATGAGTCTAGAGGCTTGGCATGAGGCCAAGCATGATTTTGAGAAATTCATTTCCGCGTATTTTGTGGCTTTATCTGATCACCTCGTTGCCAATTTGGGTCACCCAGATATTCTAGTCTCAAAATGGCGCACTGAAATTCAATTCATTTGAAGTGACCCGGAGAGATCCTTGCAGTGATCACTAGTCATGAGGACTCACTGAAAGGATCAGTTGTGATTGTCTCACAAAGATACACTTTGCTTTTTATGATGTTCCTGGCGCTCGCAGCTTCAAATCCGAGCCAAGCGCAAGTTCTAGCTTCAACGCCTAATCTCATCGTAAATTCTCAAGCGACGGGCATCAAGTATGCGTACGGTCCATCGATTGTTTATGAAAACGGAATTTACCGCGCCTTTTTTTGCAGTCATGGAACCAGCAGCGTAGACTGGGACCATGTTCGATCCGTTTATTCCTACGACATGGTCCATTGGAGCTACCCCGTCACTGTGCTCACTTCGATTCCTGTAGAGCGCGCTAACTGCGACCCCTCTGTAGTTAAGTGGAATTCTGGTGATGGTGATTACTATTACATGTTTTATTCTGGAAACGTGGTCAATGTACAAACAGTCAACTACGTGGCGCGCGCAACGAGTTTAGAAGGACCGTTTTTAAAACTTACGGATCGAGGGACTTGGGAGCAAAACCCGACCGATCCTCACGTGATTGTATGGCCTTTTCGTGCGACACCAGAATCTGCTGCCGCTTATGGAGCCGGGCAGCCTACAGTCATCGCCTTTAATGGAAATCTCTATCAATGGTACACCGACACCACTGGTCCTTATTCTGGATTGTATCTTCGTCTGAGTAAAGATGCTAAGAATTGGAGTCAAGCTTACACCACCAACGTGCATAACACGGGCTCCGTTGATGTAAAATATGACCCTGTCACTCAATCACTAGTGATGTTTGAAATAGGCAACTTTCATCAGCCGAATGCGAGGCTACAAATTCGCACGTCAAAAGATGGTTTAACCTGGACTGCGCCAAGAGTTGTTTGTGAATCGGGATGTTTTCCACATTGGTCAAACAACATCGGTGTTAGCGGCGATGTTCGAGGGGCCTTATTGGGTCCTTATGTTTTAGCCGCTTACGGTGCGCCTTATGATTTAAACCCTTCTTACAACAACGATTGTAAATTAGCTCCAGAGGCTCTCTGCTGGGGCCACTGGGATCTGTATGGAACTTTTATAGACCTGAGGGTGGCACACGGGACTGCCGATTTAGTGGCAATTAAAAAACAAAAAACAGGATCGCGGCGCACAGAAGTGCATGAGCTTACCCAAGTTTCAAATTACCGCAATTTTTCAGTTCATACACCCACTGTTTTAGGTGAAGTCGATGGTTCTTGGGAGTTTAGCTTTGGCGATATGAACGGAGATGGCTATTCAGACTTAGTTGGCATTCGCAAGAGCGCTACAAGCTCTGGGCGTGTAGAAGTTCACGCTTTATCCGGCGCAAACTCCTACCAAACTTTTGTCACTCATGCAGCAACGGCCTTGGCAACAGAAACTGGAGACGTTAATCAATTTGAGCTCGCAGATTGGGATCGAGATGGGACGCCCGATCTCGCCTATGTCAAAAAAGAAAAAACGGGAAGTGGATACGTAGAAGTTCATTTTTTAAACGCCAAAAGTGGATTTAGCGCATTTTCTCTACATGCGGTCACACCCCTTTCCGCGCGGTCTAACTTCATTTTTCGGTTTGCTGACTGGGACCACGATAGCATTCCAGATCTTGTTGCTATCAGTGAGGGAAGAACGGCATCAGGCCGAACCGAAGTTCACATTCTTTCAGGCGCGAGCGCTTACACTCATTTTATTGGTCATTATGCGACAGGCTTGTTCCAATCCAGTGGGAAGGGTTATGATTTTAAAGTTGCTGACGCCAATAATGATGGAATCGCCGATCTCATCATCGTAGCCAAGAAAAACACTGGGAGCAGGAGCACTGAGATCCACACTTTATCTGGATCTGATTTGGGCCAGGGACCATTTGGTACATTTATCGTTCATCAGGCAACAGGATTAGGTGAAGCCTCAGCGGACATGGACTTTTTGGTCTTGCCTGGGTTTTAAGATCTAGCCTGCAATTTCGTTTCTAGGTTTCGTTCTTCGCAGTTTTTTCTCAGGCTTTTGCTGGGTTTTCCGCAAAGACGCCTTACTCCAATGAAAGCCATCTGAGGAAGGGACAAGAGAGGCCATCGAATCCTTAGGGATTCCCTCGGTCCAATTGGATTTTCCTAGAAGAAAAATATCAAGGTCGCCTTTTGGGCCATCTGGCACTGCAACTGCGGAATTTTTGGGTGTTGCTCTTGAAAAACCACTCACTAAACGCACGAAGGCCTGTCGATCTGTTTCATTGGTTCCCAAAATTTCGTGGGCGTTACGAAAGTAATCCTCTTTCGTTTTGTTTCGATCGTAAAAGCGGCTTAGAAATTGATAAAAGTGATTGTACTCTTCTCTGTAGCGAATTTCATATTCGTGAAAAAGATCATTTTCACTCAAAGCTCGATTTGAACTTTTTAAACACGTGTTTATAGATCTTGCTGCCAAGAGCGCAGAGTAAGTTGCAAGGTGAAGGCCTGAAGAGAACAGGGGATCAATGAAGCATGCACTATCGCCAATTAAAACAAGACCTGGCTTCCAGAATTTTGTATTGCAATAAGACCAATCTCGGCGAACTCGGTATTGGCCGTAAACACCTTCGGTCACACGTTTTGCCGATCCTAAGTACTCCTTGATGAGTGGGCACGAATCAATAAATGAATTCATACATTGCTCATGCCCGGCAGAAACTAGATGAGCATTTTCGGTGCTGATAACGGCGCCTAGGCTAGTAAGTGAGTCGGTGAGTGGAATGTACCAAAACCAACCTTTGTCGAAAGTGACATTCAAGATAGATCCTGATTGGGGTGGAGGAAGGCGCTTTCCTCCTTCATAGTAGCAGAAAAGAGCTAGGTTACGAAAGCGATCTGCAAAAATTCGCTGCCCTGCTATTTTGTGATATGGACTTGCATTGCCTCCGGCATCGGCAACAAATCGTGCGCGAGCAATTTGAGTTTGGCCTTCTTCGTCCGTGAATTGAACTCCTACCACTCGACCATCTTCTTCGATCAAAGAATTCACTTTATGATTTTCGCGAACATCAACTCCCTGTTTGCTCGCATTTCGCAAAAGAATATTGTCAAATTTCATGCGCTCAACTTGGTAGGCCCAGGCTTTTCCGTAGACGGGAGCTTCTGGCAATTCGTCAAAATTAAATCCCCATCCAGGAGTGTCGTTGCTGCCCCAATACCACACACCACCATTTTTTGGCATAAAGCCTGCGCTTTCGACTTCTTTAAGAACGCCAAGGGCTTTACAAATTCCAAGAGTGCTTGGAAGAAGAGATTCGCCGATTTGATAACGAGGAAATTGGTCTTTCTCAAGTAGGAGCACCCGGTGTCCTTGCATTGCTACAAATGTTGCTAGAGTGGATCCACCAGGGCCACCGCCAATTACAATCACGTCGAAGTCTTCAGCTTGATGTGCCAAATGATCCTCCTGTCGTTAAGTAAGTTGATGTTTGAAGAATAGTTGGATTTTAAAACGACATCAACACTACGGTTATGACGCAAGTCCAAAGTCTGTTGGGATTTCATTGGCTAGGGCCACCGGTGTTTTGCGGTGGCGGCTTGCCATCCCCAGTAGCAAAATAAAAATCATGAGGACAAACCAAGGGATATAATTTCCATGAAGATCAAAAAATGTTCGCGGTGGATCGATGAGAAAAGGCACATCTAGTGTCTTTTGCCACTCGCTCCAAACTGGAGATAAAACTGGAACTTCCCCGTTTGCAAGAATGACTGAAGTCACTCCCGTATCGGCGACACGAATCATAGGCCTTCGAAACTCGATAGCTCGTCCCATTGCAATCCCACCGTGCTGGAACGGCTCGGCCGTTGGACCAAACCAAAATTCTCCCGTGAGAGTCAAAAGGATGTTTGCATTTTTTGCTGTGAGTCCGCGCGATTCATCTGGAAAAAGAGCATCGTAGCAAATTCCTACACCGAGACGCGCTTGACCTACTGTAAATGGAGTCTCAAATTTGCCTCGTCCGTACACAGGAATTTGTGGGAGCCATTGACGAAGAATCGGGAACACCTCTTCGCCTGGAAGGTATTCGCCAAAAGGCATGAGGGTTCTTTTGTCGGCGGTTCCTAAGAGGTTTCCATCGCCATCGAAATGGGCGGCTGTATTGAATTTCAATCCCGCTGAATCATATCTGTAGGCGCCCGTGATGATAGGCACGCCTGTACTTTTAACAAAATTTGAAAACCGCTTGAGGTGGCGTGACGGTGAGGAAACATCAAATGGAAGTGCTGTCTCCGACCACACAATCAAATCAGGAGGGGCTTTGGGATCTAGCTTTTGCACGTCGAAAAATCGATCTAGCGTCACTTCGTTAGCTTTATCTCGGCCGAGGCGATCTTCTAATACTTCTATGGGCTCAATGAAAACTTGTACCAGATGAGTTTTGAGAGAGCCATCTGCTGCTGTCCATAACTTTGATCTCCATGAGCCTAAGAGGCAAAGCACACCAAAGAGTGTGAGCGCTGAAAAGCTCGAAACAGCGACCGCTTTTCGTGTACGGAGAATCCACGGGACCGTCAGTAGTAAGTTCAATGCGAATGTTACTGAACTTAGCCCCTTGAAACCAGTCCACTCCGCAAGTTGAAAAATGGGAGTGCTTGACCATAGCCACGGTTGGCCTACAGGAACGGGAAAGAACTGAGGGAATATGCAATCCACCCATGTCGCAAAAACTCCTAATAGCGTCATTCGTAGCCAGAGCGGAAGGTGATCGTGACGTGGAGATTTTAGCAAAGCGCAGCCGCTGCCAATCACAACCCAACCTAAGTGAGCGATGCTTGCAAAGCCGATCAAAAATAGGATGCTTCCAAGGGGGCCTGTTCCGTAAAAAATGCCAGAGGTCAATCTGAGCCAATCAAAACCTGTCACTCCGTAAGCAAATTGCATGGTCCATGCGCTCCAGATGGGTGTCCAGCGGATTTTGCATGTGAGCCATACATAAAAAATAGGAATAAGTGCTACGGGTAAGAACCACGGTTTTTGATCTGGATGCCAGATTTGGCTGAGCATGCAACCACTTGCAATGGCACATATCGCAGCAAATACCTTCGGATATTTCTCTATAAAATGAGTCATAAACCAACTCCACTCACAATGGGCAGTCCGGCGAGATCCAAAATATCAGCTTGGACTCGTAAGATCGAAGTCTTAAGATCGGCGATCAGAAATTGCTGGTCGCGCAGCTGATTCTGTAGGTCAAAAACATCTAGCTTCACGCGTTTTGATTTTTCAAGCAAAGGGAGGACCGCTTTGAACCTCTTTGAAGTGAGTTTTTCGATTTCAGTCAGTCGATCAAGCTCGGTCTGGAGGTTTGTAAGGCGTGTTGAAAGCTCTTCCATCTTCGCGTCAAATAGGTTTTCCAATTGAGCTTGTCGCTGGTTTAAAGTGGTAACTTCCATGCGTTTTATCTTAGCGTCTGTTCGAGCACCGACATTGTCTAAAGGGAACTCTAGCTTGAGTCCCACATACCATTGTTTGTAGGATAAGTTCTCCTCTGTTGATATGCCAACACTAGGATCATTTTTGTGCCAAGATTGTGTGCCTGTGAGCTGAAGCGTAGGTGCCAGACGATCTTCTAGCTCATCGAGCTCAACTTCCCTGAGCTTTCTTTGAGCGATGAGGGACTGCACCTCGAGGTTGTTTTGCTTTCCAACCTTGGTTCGTGTCTTGGTCGGATCAAAAGCAATGCGCTGGGGATCGATTTCTTGGAACTGAGTCTCTGCATTCATTTCAAAAGACGCAGGCGTGCCGGCGACGTTAAGGAGATCTTGCATCTGACTCTTTTTTTGTGTCGATAGGCGAAGCATCGTGAGTTGAAGCTCTTTAAGCTGGATCTCGGCACCTAGCTGATCTATTTGTGATAAAAGTCCTTCTGAAAACTGGCGTCGATAACTCGACTCTAGCTGAGTTGCATCTCGCAAAAGGGCTTGAATGTTCTGTATTTTTTTTTGCGTGAGAAGAATGTCCAAGTATTTATTAATCACGTCCTTGATCGCCTGCTTATTCACTCGCTTGAGATTGACTTGCCCAAGCTTAACACCAGCGCTTGCAAGTTGCTCCGGAACTCCTCCCACTCGAAATCCTGCCCCTTCAAGAAGGTCGATAGAAACCCCCAGAGAAAATGTTCTTCCATCCTGTTTTACGGACTGAGTATCGACAAATGGCTTTTGGTTTAGAGTGTAGTAGGTTTGCGAGATTTCATAGTTGAAGCCCCACGGAACATACCTACCTTTGAGGCTTAAATCTGCGGCGTTGACATCTTGGCCGATCGTAGTTTCGGGAAGGGCACTTGATTCAAGCTGATTCTGTCCTCGATTTGCAGATATTGAAAAAATCGGAGCGTTCAGCCTCCAGTAGCCTTGGCTTGAGATTTTCGCTTTTTCATATTCGCCTCGCGCTTGGATGAGATCGCCGTTATTTTGACTGAGGACTTTGAGAAAATCATCGAGGGACACTGCGTGCCCCACAGCGCCCCAAAAAAACACCGAAATCAAGACAGTTGATTTTCGAATTTGCACAATGAAATTATCTTACTGGAGAACTTGAAGCCGGCAAAATAGAATCCCCTTTTCTGGGCCCTCAAGACCTAGGGCGTGAGGACACGCCCTAGAACTAGATGCAAAAACGCGCGTTTCATTTTTTTTGTCGGTTGGGTACAATTGACTCTGTGGCGCAGATACAAATATTCCGTACCCTAAGTCTAGCATTTCGAAATTTTTGGGCGAATAAAAAGCGCAATTTATTTTCTGTTTTTACCGTCGTGCTTGGATCCATGTCCATAGGAGCCGTTTTTACGGTGAATGACAACGTCGATGTCTACATCGATAAGCTGATTGCAAGATCGGGAGGCCCAAATCTTTTTGTTTCTTTGCAGTCTGGTGGATTTGACGAGGTCGATATTCAGAAGATCTCGGGGATGACGTCAGTTCGCTATCTTTCTTTTGATTTTACAACGCCGTTAAATGTTTTGTGGGAGTCGAAGTCATTTCGTATGTACGGGATTCTCGCAAGTCCTTCGTACGTTGATGCTAGGCCCGTTGAAGTTATGGCGGGAAGTTTTCTTTCTGAGTGGGACTATAAGGCACCTTCAAACAACGTCGTTGTAAGCCCACAGACACTCAAAACTTTAGGCCTGTCTTATCAGGAAGCGATAGGGAAACCCCTGTCATTGAACTTAAAAGACCGAACTTTGATCGGCACGATTGTAGGTGTGGCAATTCCTCGTTTTGACAATAATGATCGAGGCTATGTCTGGGCTACTGAAACCTTAGTTCAGGGACTTACTCAAAGTACTGGTAGGGGTTCGATGATCGTTGGTTTCCCTTTTTATTCAGAGCTAGAAAATTACGAGGCAACTTTACGCGAAGTTCTCAGCAAAAAGTATGGTGAAGGTTTTGAAATTTACAATCCAAAGAAATATTTTGAGTTGATGAGGAACGACTATCAAATGTTTATCCGCGCAGGATTGGTGGTGGGTCTGCTCGCGCTTTTGGCAGGATCAGTTGGCGTGATGAATACAATGTCTGCGGGAGTTCAACTGCGGGTTCGAGAAATCGGACTTTACAGGGCTCTTGGCTTTCCGTCGCGCGTCGTTCTCTTAACTTTTCTCGCAGAGGCACTTATGATTTTGACCTTAGGGGGACTTGCGGGAGCGGTAGGGGGAAGCCTCTTTGGTATGGTGATTTCTAGCCAAGTGGCTTTGACAAATCCATTTTTCTCACCATCAGCATTTTGTGTTGCTCTGATTTCGTCTTTGGCAATTGGCTTTTTCTTTGCGTATCTTCCAGCAGCCCGCGCCGCCCGGCTTGAAACTGTGGAGGCGTTGAAAGGATGAGAAATCTTTCCCCAATTTTTTCTCTATTAGTTCTTTTTTGTGGGTGCCATAAAACTGAAACTCCAACGTCCCCTATCATCTCTCCTGTCGTCGGTGAGGTCACGTCAAAAGTTCTCATGCAAGGGCGCATCCGTGCTGAAAATTCTGTTTTGGTGAGAGCTCCCGTGGAGGCGCAGCTTGTAAAATTGTACAAGTCTTTGGGCGATAGTGTCGACGTCGGAGAACCGATTGTCGCCATTGTTCAACCCAACGACGAGAGCAAAGTGACCGGCTTGATACAAGCCAAAGGAAATGTTCAGCAGCTGCAGCTTCAAAAAGAGCGCTTGCGAGTAAAACTGCAGAATGCAAAACGTGAGTTTGAGTCAATGAAACGTCTCGGTAAAACTGGGTCTGTATCCAAAGGCGAGATCGAAACTGCTAAAGTGGCGCGGGACCTCCTCGTCAAGGAGATGGCAGCACTCGAGGCCGACGCTAAGACGGCGCAAGGAACCATGGAGGCAAAAAGAAAATCCAACGACGATAGAAACAGAACCCTCACATCTCCAGCAAAGGGCGTGATCACTCAGCTTTGGACGGCCGTTGAAAATATCACTCCTGGAATGACGATAGCAAAAGATACGGTCATTGTTGCCGTTGAGGAGCAGGGACAGTTCCAGTTCAAAGGAGATGTTGTCGAGGCCGACTATTTAAAACTCAAGGTGGGAAGTGGCGCCTCTGTGGCCCTTGTCCACGATCCGGCTAAACAATGGCCAGGATCGGTGAAATCTATCTCGCCTCTTCCCAAACAAGATGCCTCAGGAATTGGGCGTTTCGATATCGTGATTTCTATTCAAGGAAAGCAAGAGGCATTGAAATCAGGTCTTGAAGCTAGAGCCGAGGTCCCTCTGTCAAAAATTGAAAACGTCCTACGTTTGCCACGCTCTGCAGTCAAGGAACAAGATGGGCATCATTGGGTTTCTCAGCCTGGGGACGGAGCTCCCGTTATGACTGAGGTAAAAATCGGAGCTGTTGGCGATCAATACATCGAAATTCGCTCTGGTCTTGAAGCTTCAAGCAAGGTTTACCAAGCTTATGTCAAATGATGTGATTCAACTTCATCATGTGAGTCGTGTCTACAAGTCTCAAGAGGGAACCATTCAGCATGCCCTCAACGAAGTGGAACTCGCTGTTCGTGCGCACGAGTTTGTCGGGATTATGGGCCCCAGCGGATCAGGCAAGACGACCCTTGCAAATATCATCGGCCTTTTAGCAAAACCAACCTCCGGAGATGTTTGGTTTTTAGGAAAAAATATTGCAAAATCATCCGACCCCCAATTGACGGCCCTAAGACTTGATCACCTTGGATTTATTTTTCAAGATTACATGTTAATTGACCATATGACTGCCGTCGAGAACGTTATGCTAGCTCTGCATCTAAGTTCGAAGAGTCGACGGCACATTCGAGCGGAAAGCGAAGAACTGCTAAAAACCTTGGGGTTACAAGCTCACTTGAACAAAAAGCCTCAACAAATGTCGGGAGGTCAAAAGCAGCGCGTGGCGATTGCACGTGCTCTTGTCAAACAGCCGCAACTTATTTTGGCAGACGAACCTGCTGGAGCTTTGGACAGCAAAAGTCGCAGAGAGACATTGGGTTTGCTTCAGGACCTTAATGAAAAAAATGGTAGTACGATCGTTATGGTGACCCACAACTCTGAGGACGCTCAAGCAGGAACTCGATTGGTGAAAATGTCAGAGGGACGAATCGTTCAAGACACGTTGGTTGCGGGGAGAACGGACTTTCGTAAAACCGCTTGAATCATCGCGCTCTTCTGCCGGTAGGCTGCCTAAATTAAAAGAGACACTCAAGCGCGGCAGGTCAGAGCGATGTTCTGGAACTTCGTGTTTCATCCAACTTTCAAATAAAATAAGATCACCGCTTCGTGGCTTTACCGAGACCACCCTTTGATCCCGACGAGGAGCGGAAAGCGACCGTAGTGGCGCTGCCATAAATAGATCTGAGCGTGGATCTTCAATTAGAAATGGCGCCGATCCCTTTGGCGAATTAACATAATAAACTCCACTGATCATAGAAAGTGGGTGAGTGTGCATGCTATGTCTAGATCCTTTACCCATAGCGTTTGTCCAACAGCTGAGGGTTTGAATGTCATCGGGGTTAATCTGCCATTTTAAGAGCCTGACAAACTTCAAAATGTCGGGACGAATAATATCCATAAAATCGGCAAAAACTTTTGACGTCTTGTGCAAGCGGGGAAGTGATCCAAACGACGTGTAGCCATTTTGATATTTGGCTTTGCTCCACTTTACACCCTCTTTATCATAGTTGAGCATGTTACTGATTTCGTGCTCTAAAAGTGAATTCAGACGCCGCGCTCCCGCGAGCGAATTTCGGTACACGTAAGTTGGGAAAAGCATTTCAATCTTTTTGGCCATGATTCAATGGTCTTCGAAATTTTTTAAAGGGTCAACGAATAATGAAATGCCGTCGCTGGACGATGATCGAGCATTGACAGAACTTGGGAGGACCTGATGCTATGTAGGAGACACTTTCAGAGGAAGAGAGTTTTATGAAAACCATGAAGTCAGCTCAATGGGTCGTGAATCCGTCTTTTTCAGCGAGCGTAAATCTTTTTTTAAGAAAGAAGCAGAGCGAGCCTATAAGCTTACAAGTTCCCATTCACCGAGATTTTAAACACTATATCGATATTTTGGCGCAGCTCAGCCGAGTTCGTGCAGGGATGCAATTGCCAAAATCTCTTCAGCCTAATCTCGCAACTTTGATTGAGCTTGGACTAGTGGTTCCTAAGGATTCTAAGCCCATGGAAGTTAACCCCAGCTGGAAAGCGAGCGTTAGCGACTTAGTTCGGGTCCCAGAAAAATTTCGATTCGAAGCTGAAGAGCGTTTTCGACGCAGTAAAATGCATTTCAATAAAGACCTTGTCTATTTTCAAAAAGGAGCTCTTCGGCCTGCAGCAAAACAGCATGGAATTCCAAGTGGAAACACGTTTCCTCAAAGAGGACCCCTTATTTGGGTATTCAACCCGGCTAGTTCAATGTGGGCGGTTTTTCAGTTTAGCAAATCAGTGTTTGACCAGGTGGAGCGGCTCAGGGATGGGTCATTGAAGGTTTCGTCAATTGATGAACCCCAACGTGAACTTTTACTGCACGCGGGAATTATTGGTGAGCGGAGTTTTGCCAGCAGAAAACGCGAAGAGTGGAAGATGCAAACGAATAAATGCCGTCGTGAAATTACAAAAGATCGTTACACTATTNNNNATTTTTCGAGAGATGATTAACCCCTTGCAAATCGCGGTGATGCGATCCTACTTTTTAGCAGCTGAGACAGAAGGGTACCTACAGATTGATACGACTTCTAAGCGCTTTGTTCGCCACAACGATCCGCTCCTACGTTATGTTCACCGACAGTCTGGGGAGTTAGCTCGTCAAATCACGGGCCAGGCGGTGGTTCCGTCCTATTCGTTTTTGTCGGCCTACATGGAGGGCGCTCGCCTTCGGCGTCACACCGATCGTCCACAGTGTGTTTGGAATGGTTCGCTTCTTATCGAGCAAAGTCCTAAAGAGGGGATCGAATCTTCTTGGCCTATTTTCTTTGAGATTCGCCGAACGATTCGTGAAATTCGTTTGGATTTTGGCGACGCTGTCTTTTACTCAGGCACTGACATTCCTCATTGGAGGAATCAGAACAGAAAAGGTCATAGACAAACGTTGGGTCTGTTGCATTACGTGCCCTTGAACTTTGTTGGATCTTTGGATTAGGCTGCATTCTGACGACGTACTAACTGGTAGTAATGACCACGACGTTTCATCAGTGAGGTGTGATCGCCTTGCTCGACAATTCTCCCTTGACTAAATACGACAATTCTATCCACGTCCACGATTGAATTGAGTCGGTGGGCAATCATGATGACAGTCATAAGATTGGGATTTTTGTTGAGAGAGCGCATGATTTTTCTTTCTGAAATACTGTCTAGGGCCGATGTTGCCTCATCCATGATTAATATTTTTGGCTGCATGTAAAACGCGCGAGCGATGGCTAGACGCTGGCGCTCGCCTCCGCTGAGCTCACTTTCTGAACTCAAGATTTGAAAGTAACCTTTTTCTAGTTGAGATATGAAGTCATGAGCATCGGCCAATCGCGCCGCTTGAATGGCTCGCTCCAAAGAGGGACGCTCGTCACCAAGTGCGATATTTTCCAACACCGTACCTGGGAAAAATGAATTTTCTTGGAGAATCATTCCTATCTGTTTACGGCTTTCTGACAAACTCAGCTGAGTCGTACTACGCCCATCAAAGTGAAGGTCTCCAGAAACGGGAAAGTAGAGCTGATTAATTATCTTTGCCAACGTGGTTTTTCCGCTTCCACTGGCCCCTACAAAAGCAACGGTCTCGCCGCTACGGATGTTCAAATTGATGTTTGAAAGAACAAGAGGAGAGCCGTCGCCTCCGTAACGAAAAGAAATGTCGTTCATGTCAATCTGTCCGCGTAGATCGACCTTTTCTGAAGGCAGAAAATCAGGTTCTGGCGGTGCGGTGAGAACCTCGTCCACTTTTTCAAAGGATATTGCAATTTCGGTAAAGGATTTCCAATCTGACAAGATGGCAATGAGTGGATCGACAAAACGAAAAGCGATGACAGTTGCAGCTACCGCCTGGCCCATCGAAAGAGCCCCTCGAAAGCTAAGAAAACATACAGCAAATAAAATGGCGGTATTGATAACGTGTTCAACGATTTGAGAAGAGAGTTGTACTTTGCTTGAAGCTTGAACAGCAAGACGGTCGACGTTAACGAGCTTAAAAAATTCAGATTGCCAGCGCCAACGAGCTGAAACTCCCGCTGATAGACTTCGTAGGGTATCTAAATTTCCCAACGCTTCGATGAATTTACTCTCGGCGCGACTACGAGAGTTAAAGTGCCTATTCGTCAAATCGCGGATCGTGCGGGACCAAACCTTAACAATGAGGAAAGTCAGGGGAACTCCGGTCAGAGCAATGAAAAATAATATTGGATGGTAAAAAATGAGTGCGATGCCAAAAACAAGTGCCGAGAGCAACTGGGTTATCAGTTGAACTGGTTTTCCGAGGAGGAAGCGCTGAATTTTTCGCAGCTCATCTAGACGTGTAAGAAAATCTCCAGTCTTTCTCACAGAGAAGTGACTCAGCGGAAGTGAAAACACGTGGGATAAAAAAGTAGCGCTAAGTTTAGTGACGAATCGACCAGAGAATTGGCTTGTTAGGTAGTCTGAGCACCACTCCACAAGAATTTTAATGCCTGTAAGCAAAACAAACCCGAAGAAAAACAGAATTAAAGTTTCACTATCTTTCTCTGGTAAAACCTCATCAAAGAGAAGCTGCAGAAAAATCGGAAAAATGAGAGATAAGCCAAAGACTAAAAGTTGCACAATGAGAATTCGTATGAATGCTAACTCGTGGCCTCGCACTAAACTCAACATTTTGTGAAGTGGTGGCTGATCTTCCTTCAGGTTAGAGAGCCGGAGACTAGGTGCTAGTAAAAGAACAGCTGATGAGTAAGAGTGTTTGAAGTCCGAAAAAGGCATAGAAAAAACACCCGTTCCAGGATCGCCGATCGTCACATTCTTGTCGTCAAGGTCATAAACGACGACGTAGTGATTTTGATTGAGTGAAATGAATGGAGTCTGAAATTTTAGTAAACTCTCAGCATCAGTTTCAATCGCCATGGCTTCAAGACCGTAAGCCACGGCTGTTCTTTGCATGTCAGAAAGGGAAGAGCCAGCCGTTGAGATATTGAGTGAATCCCTAAGTCTGGCAATTGATATTTTTTTTCCGTGGAATTTTAGCACCATGGATAGGCAGGCGGATCCACAATCCATTTGTTCGTGCTGTGCGACGAAAGGGCGCTTTCTAGAAGATCTCTGCGAGTTTGAGGGGTTTTTTAAAAAAGGAGCCAAGTCGACATCGCTTTCGTCAAGATTTGTATCGTCGTCCTCGATGAGCGAAATGTTTTCAGGAAAGCTATCGAACATAGGGTTCAATTCATCCAACGGATCAATAAAACTCTTGACCTCTTCTATTTGTTGCGACGAGAGAAACGTCTGCCAAGTTGAAAAAGAAAGAACCCAGATGTCATTTGGGGAGTCGATTTCAAATCTAGTTTTTTTTCCCTTGTCGAAAACTGTGGCTTTGCCAGCACGGAGCAAGCGATGATCCGCTACGGTTTCAATTTCCAGACGCCCTGATTCTAAGATTGCTAGGTGGGTTCCATTTTCAAGCTCGTGCAACTGAGAGGTCGAAATTTTTTTTAGAGCTGTTATGGTGGATCGGCACTCCCCTGGGGACAATCCCATCAGATGTAAATCATGGCTAAAGTGCCTAAGGCACCGATGACTTACCATCTTCGAAAAATATTCGTTGAGTTCGCCCTCAGACTCAAGAGCTAGAAATAGGTGGTCCCTTTCAACCGATATTAAAGTAACCATTCCGTGAGCTCGCCACTCGTAACTCCAATGAGGTTTACAGTGCAAAACAGACTGGAGCTCTAGAGACCGTCCCTTCGTAACTGAGCCAATACAGAAAGACCCTTTATACAGGTCAACGGTGCCTTCAACCACAACGTAGAGTCGATCGGTTGTTACCGGCTGTTGTATCGGACTTTGATTTGTGAATCGATGAACTCTCAGATGAGGCAAAATAAAGTGGCGAAGGTTTCGCTTCGAGAAATGCGAAAATAGAGACTTTGCCATAACTTCGTCGAAATGAGGGAGGTTGTTCACGGGGGTTATCATGCAGCTCCCTCATTTGCCAAATACTGCTCCGCAAAGAGTTCGGTGTAGAGACCGCCAAGATTTATGAGTTCATCGTGGGACCCATCTTCGGTAACCCGTCCATCATGTATCACAATCACACGGTGGGCAGCTCGGACCGTCGAGTAACGATGAGCGATGATGATTGCGGTCCTACCATTGAGATTTTTGTGTAGATTATTTATGAGGAGGGCTTCGCTGTGAGAGTCCAAAGAAGACGTTGCCTCATCAAAAACCAAAACGGTTCCTTGTTGGTAAAGGGTACGAGCGATAGCGAGGCGCTGCTTTTCGCCTCCTGAAAGGCCAATGCCGCCTTCAGATAGATAATGATTGAGTCCCGCAGGAGCCGCATCAACGATGGAGGTCGCCGCCGCTTGTTCAAGGCTATTTATCACCTGTAAGTGTTCAGGCATGTCGTCATTAAAAGCGACATTGTCTTCGATAGTGCCTGAAAAAAGCTGATTACGCTGAAGAATGACGCCAACTTGACAATGTCGAGACGAAGAATCCAGGGCGCGAACGTCGATACCATCAAAGTAAATATTCCCTGAAGTGGGTTCGAGGTCTCCGGAGATGAGTTTGGCAATCGTAGACTTTCCAGCGCCGCTCTTTCCAACGATGGCTACGATTTGTCCTGGGTAAATTGTAAGATTCAGCCGGTCCAAAATCGCGCGGTCGTCTTTTTGAAATCGAAAAGTTACATTTTTAAATTCGATATGACCCGAAAGGCTAGGGGAAGTCTTTGCAAGAGATTCTGTGGGAGAATTCTGCAGGGGTAGTGTGAGAAAGTCTTGAATCCACTTCATGGATACTTTGGTTTCTTCCCATTGACCGAGTTTACGAACAAACCGGTGTACGTGCGCTATCACGACGGTCAAGTAAATATTAACCGCGGCAACATCACCGATCCCACGAGAGCCACTGAGGTACGCCTTCGAAGTGATGTAAAGCGAAAGTGCCAAAAACAGGAGCGTTAAAGCTTTTGTACCCAAATCAAGCTTTTGAATGAGATCGTTAGCTTTGATGGTCTGTTTGGCACCTAAAACCAATTGGTTTTCAAGGGACTTTTGTAACTTGTCTCTGGCTCCGGTTGTCTTAACCGTCGCAATGGACTCCAAGTATCGTGTGACCATGTCACGTTTTTCGGTATCGGCTTTTAATTCAGCATCGTAGGCTCGCTGGAGGGGACTTGCGATCATCTTGCGAAGGCTCGAGACTGAGGCAAGAAAGACGAGGCTAAAAACTCCCATTTGAAGGTCATAAAGTGACAGTGCTACGATGTATAGACAGAGAGATAGAATATCAAATGAAGTCCGCAGCAAAATGTCTGTTGAGAATGTCACAAACTGCTGGACTTCCCGAGTGTAAGTGGCAAGCTCGCCAAGGCGAATTCGCACTGTGGGTTTTAGGTGATTCACGCGTCTGAAAAAGTGAGTTTGTATGTGCGTGAATGTATCTCGTTCGATTTCTGATTCGCTCAGCTCCACAAAATAACTGATGAGTGATGTGATGATCTCTGTGCAGGCAATGAGGAGTACAATTCCACCTATTTGCCAAAGAGTGTGTCCTTGGCGGAGTCGATCAAATACTAAGCCGGTCAAAAACGGCGCTGTTAGTCCCAAAAGGATGACTGTGACCCGTTGACCGAGAATGGCTTTAAGTAAAGAGCTATGCCGGTGGAGGACGAATTTAAAAAACTCACTTGGCTTTGTCAGAAGCTCTGAATTTTCATCGAGGACAGCATCATCTAAAATCATGACCTCGTGATTCCAGTGTCGATCAAAATCGACATTATGGATTCGTAAAGGTCCTTGAACGGAATCGATAAGAAAGACCTGACCTTTGACTTCTCCTAGAAAAACCGCAAGCCGAGATCCGTAGCTGACAAGGGCTGGCCCCTTGATGAGGTGAAGACTCGAAAGTGTTGCTCGGATCACTGTGCAAGAGAAGCCGAATTTTTCAAGAGATCGCGCCACAGACAGGTAGGACATACCGTCCCAGCGGATGTCAGCAACGATCAGTTCAAAGTTGACAGGTTTTTTTAAATACTGCGAGAGATTGTAAATAGTGTCTGAGACTGAGTTGCAAGCATTACTACCAAAGCGGAGATCTGAAGTAGTGTCTCGAAGTCCTAGTTGCGACCAATCTTCATGAGCGATGGTTTCTCCGGGTAAAGTGTCGCTGGACCAATGAGGTAGTGGGCGTAGTGGGAGGGGTTGGCTGCCAAACAAAGTTGTATTAACTACGGCTTCCAAAACACCGTAACGTTTTAGGATGGATTTAATAGCAGTTGCAGGCGCAATGTGAATAAGACTCTTTTGTGATGCTGAGATTGGAGTCTGTAAATTCTCTGATGGAAAAAGATCTAGCCATGCCCCTTGTTTTGCCTCTTGTCGTTTGTTGAGATGAGCGATCTTGCAACGAATTTTTCCACTGGCTACAAAAATAAATGATGGCTCTCGTAGGAGTAAGCTTTCGCCGGCTGCAAGTGTGATTTCATCGGTTGGGATCAATTTAAAAACTTCAATGATACGTTCAGAAGTCAAACCGACTTCCTCAAGGAGGGAGCGAAAGTTACGCACACCTCGCGAAGACACTACCAATTTAAGATAGTGTAGAACATTTGAGTGATGAGACATGTGTTCGAGAAAATCCTCTACTGGAATTTGCAAAATCTGTGTGCGAACGTCGGCAACAGAGTAGTAGGGCGCAGGTTGATGGAATAAGATCTGTTTAAGTCCAAGACTTCTTGACTCCGAAAGGAAGCCAAAGGATCTCACTCGACCCGCAACGACGCTTCGCATTTTCAGTCCTCCCGAAAGAGGAATATTCAGATGCTCTAAGAGAACTCCTTGCTTGCCTAATTTTTTTCCTGCCTCCAGATGGATAACTCGGCCTTTGTTCAAAGCGAGGTTTTCAAAATCTGGAACCAGAGTCAAAAGAGAATCTCTACTCAGGATCGAAAGAAGTGAGGACTTTAGATTTTTCATTCTCAATCCGCCTGCAAAATTCGCCGGCTCACGGCTGAGAAGAGGGATTCAGAACCTGGCTTAAAGCGAACTTTTACCTCTTCGCCGACCCACACAGGAGGTGATGATTCTGAGGCAACTCTGATGATGACCTTTTTTTCGGTTCTGATATTTCCACTCTGCTCGTCAAGAGAGGGTTCAACAGTCACGATGTGGCCTTCAAACGATTCCAAGTGTCCCTTTACGAAATAACTGACTTCAACATTTTCACCGATGGTAAGGGTTTCAAAAACGGGAGGGGCCACGAAGACCTCCACATTCTCGGTAGCCTCGGTTGGCAAAATCCAGGCGATCAAATCCCCGCGGCGAATTTTTTGTCGGTCTCGCACGAGGATCTCTTTCACAAGTCCCGATGAGGTCGTGCGCAGGGCGCTATTGTCAAATGATGTTGGTCCTCTTTCTGAGGGAATTTTGAGTTGAGAGGCAAAAATATCTCCGCTTTGAAGGTATTGGTTTTTTTTTGCAAGGATCTGAATTTCGTCAATATCCACTTCGGATCTGAGAGGAACTAGCGGAGGAGATGCAAATGTGCCGCGTGCGAGAGATCCTTTGGGAACTTTAATGAAGGCTGAAAGAAGAAAGAATGTAGGAAAAAGTAAAACCAGGGTCACTACAAACATGCGGGCCAACCGAGATGGTTCCTCTAGACAAAAGTCGATGACAACCCAATGGACTTTGCTAGATTTAAAGGTGACCTCTCCACGATGCTTTTTCATAGGAAAATGATCGGAAAAACAGACTGAAAATATGAGGATAACGTCGCTGATTTGAACTTAGATCAAGGCGCGTTCTAGAGCATAAATATATCTCTGGGAAAAATAAACCTTCGGATCATACAAGTCGAGACTTGGGGCCAGCAGACAAAGGTGGGGACTGCGAACTTGATGGCCACTGGGTGAAAGTCGCAGACTGTCCTTACGTGAGGTTTCTTTGAACTCACAGCTCTGAAAGTCACGATAGAGTTCTTCGTAGAGAATCCCCTCGTGGATCTTTGCGTCCCACGGATCCCAATACTCAACTTTAAAAAAGTTCACACGTTTTCGCAACTGCGGTTGCACGCTAAGCAACACCATAAAATGTCCAAGGCCGCGCTCCCAGTAGTTGGTCGAATTTTTCAATGTTGCATGGTGTGCACCAATTTGCAAAATTCCAAGGTGATGCTTCTGAAGCGCTTTGGCCAAAAGCTTTTGTGCGAATCCACAGAGATCTTGCTGGTCTCGTTCTCGGCGGAGTGAATAGACTCTCACTTGGCTGAGAAGCTCTGGGTAGGAAGACATTAAATGGCTGAGTCCATACTCAAAATTAAAAGGCGAAGTTTTTTTAAGCCCGGGGAAATAATTCTTTAGAAACTTTGGATAGCTGCCGGGGCGCTGGCGTGCGGGTGAAAGGGCTCTAAGATAGGCGTAAAAAGATAAAGGACCACACTGATAATCCCCTTTGAAATGACCGAGGCTATCGGATAAGGAAAGCTGACTTATCTTGGGGAAACTTAAGTTTTCATTCATCGGTGTTCGAGAAAAAAACCTGGTTGACCCTAGGATAATCTTTAAACCATGAGGGTTCGTGCCACGCGCCATGAAATATCTGCGAAGGAAAAATTGCAAGTCGATTGAACTTCATAGGAATCAGGTGAAAAGGCTCCCAATACTTTTTGTATTGGCACCAGTAGGTTTGGCCGTCTTCCGCTGCGCCATGAATACGCAGATATTTTTTATTAAAATGATCATAAGCGCGCTTTTCAAGTGGAATAGATTCGCGCCGCGTTTCGAGGTGTCGGTAAAGGGCTGTTCCACCTCGCGATTCCGACTTGGTGTTGAGATAGACTATCACATTGACAGGGCGATGTTGAGAAGCATTTGGACTGGCATCCACATGAGGAAACGCCGTTGTATCTTTGGGTTGAGGTCTGATCAGCTGGAAAACATTGGAAACTGCACGCAGGGGAAAACTGACATGGATTCCAAAAACGTCTTTGACAGTCTGGCTTAGAACTTCGAGCAGAGGCGCAAAACCAAATGGAAGCTCGATGGACTGCCTACAGTCATAGTAGTCTTTGAAGTTGCGAGATTTCAGGTTTTCTTTCCATACAGGAACTGGCGTATGCAAGAAAAAATTCCTTACATCAGTAGGATTCAAATAAAAATCATCGATTATGACGACGGAGTGTTTTTCTTGCCCAACAGTGATGACGTTCACGTGAGCATTGAAGTTCACGGCAAACAATTCATAAGGATGAACGAATTTACTGACAGCTGCCATGATTTTATTTTCTCCATAGGGGCTGACGGAGTCAAGATTCCACAGGCAGTCTCTTGGGCACCGGCATTATGACTTTAGACTTGTGAAGTGGCCTTAGACATCAGAATAGAATTTAGCCATGTCATGGACGATTTTGTTCCACTTCGGATTTCGGCCAAGAATTTTAATAAAGTCAATATCTACGTTCTTGAGAATGTTTTCGCCGACGGAAACACCTTGAGTCATCAAATAAAATCTCAATGTGCGTGTACGAAATCGGAGGTTCAGCAGCAGCCCTGTTTTAAAGATACGATATGCATCATTAAGTTCAGATTTGGTGAGGTTTTGGGGATCACCAAATTTGGACAGCAACCGCGGAATCGTCGAGATAGGAACTGTCTCGTAAAGAAAATTTGCAAAAAGATAAGAGAAATAAAGAATTACAAAAGTATTTTTTGTTCCTAGATTTTGAATGCACCTCCTTTTTACCACCTGAATTCCCTTGGGATCTTTAATATAACAGTTAATCCCTAAAAAAATGCGGTGGGTCTCATTTTCTGCATAGGCGGTAGATAGGGCCTCCGACGCGTTTGCGAAACTTTCGCACATCATGGCTTTAAGAATCTTGGTCTTGGTTGTTTTGCAGGAGAGGTCTTTGAAAAAACACTCGGCAATTCCGTGAGCGGCTTCGTGCATCTGGTAGTTATCAAATTCGCTGGGGACATCGGCGAGAGCACAGCGCTTTTTTGTGGACTCATTCAAACTTTCTAGCAAAGGTCGATTCCACTTCGTGGGAATTTTTTTTGAGGTAAGGATACGATCCAGTTGCAACAGTCCAAAAGAATGATACTCGGGCCAAGCGCGCACATAACGAAAACCCCGACGTAAACTGGCCTTACGAACGAGACGAAAAACTGGATTGTGCCTCATCAAATACGAATCGCCCAACACATTAGTGAGGCTGTGTTTTTTAAATTCATTGCGATCCAAGTCGAGCAATCGGCTGATGACCATCGAGTCCTCTTCCTTGTCGCGAGCGGTGCTGCTGATCTTGCGACATAAAAAAAGTGTTCAACGCGAAATGTAATTTGTCAATGTGACTGCACTAAGAAGAGATCAGCACCTCGACTCTTTTAAATTTTTTTCTAGCTTATTTTTAGAATCTAGATACCATTAATTTCAAACGCCCTTTGCGGCTCTGAAAAGGAGTAAAATGAAAAAAGCAAAAACGAAAGCAAAGACAACGAAGAAGGCATCTAAGACCACTAAGATGAAAAAGTTGAGCGCTTCTAAATTGAAGAAGCTCACTGGTGGTGGATTTCGTGATCGCCCAGACACTCCGTCTGGCCCTGATTTACGTGAGGGCGGAGGCCCAGTAGGTAACCCCGTTTTTGGACCTCGCGGTGGTTATGGTTTAGGTAGCAATCGCGCCCGTGCGGGCCGCGGTCAAACTAAATAAGATCTGGGTTTTAGCGAGTCGCTCTTTTTTCGAGCGGCTCGTTTCTGGAATCACAATGCAAGAAAATGAATTAGACTTTTGGAATCGCTATCAAGAGTTGCGTCGCCAAAAGATGCCAGTCAAATCTAGCCTTTATTCTTATCTAGATAAAATCTATCGAGTTCAAAGACGAGATTTTGAGACCAAGTGGAAGTCAGTTTACGACCGCAAACTCCCTCCGACTAGCATTCGGTACTACAACGAGCTCTTTTCCGTGGCTCACCATGCAGTTAAAAATCTGTTCAAGAAATATCCCGTGCAAAAGCGCACTCATGCTCTTGCTGAGCAGGCTTATGGAGTTAAACTCAAAGTTGGAGACACATTTTCTGATCTCTTGAAGCTTGATGTATTTGGACAGAAAACGAACAACCAGGACATACATCCTGAAATTGTTTTTGGCGATATGCGTGACGCTTTTCGCAGGGAACCCGTTCTTATTTCAAACACGCATCACTTTTTTTTTCATCGTCCTCAAAAGTCTGAGCATATTTTTTTTCACGAAATTGTTGTGGGTTTCCTTCTTAATGAGATTGAAAACGGAGGACATGTCCACACTCCTAAAACGCTGCCATTAATGGATCCAGGGTATTCATCCCTTGCTGCATATGTTTTGACGAGGCTAGCGAAACTCATGAAGAAAACGCCAGGGCAGCTCGTGGCTCTGCATTTTGAAGACAGCGAGACTGTCACACGCTCCTTACCGCTCTTTGTAAAAGATCTTATGCTCTCCGTTTCGCATATTTACTGGTATTTGGATTTGTATTCTAAACGCTCCGGTCGTCATTCACCCGCGATGCTGCTGGCCCTCACTTACAATTTTTTTATTGTTCCCTGTCTTGAGCGCCAGAGAGTTGAGAAAGGCCTCCACTTGATTCCAAAGGCTGGAGGATTTATAGATCAACTTCTTTTGAAAAATCTTGTTGAACTTCCAAAATCAGAAATGGCGCAAATCACAGACATTCATATTGTCCGCCAACTGATGATTTGCGTAGAACAGCTTTGGCGTCCTCAATCGCATTAAAACTACCATCCTGTATTCGTAAATAAATTGGGGAATTCGTGGTCCTGCGGCGAAATGTTTTTTAAATCGAGAGTTAATGGTTCTGCAATCAAGCTGTTGCAGAGGATGCTTCGAATTTTCGATTGCGATTTTTTTGTCGTCGCTGAGCTCAGTAGCGAGAGAGAGGTCTCTAAATCCGCTAGAACTTGTTGGGTCAGACGAGGCTTTTTTACAAAGTCTAGATTTGGAATTACAAATGGCTTTAGGATTTTTTCTTTAAAGCCATTTAAATCATAAATATCGCTCCAGCCTTCATGTCGTACTTTTTGTAAACCAGGGCGGATCTGCTTTGTATAATACTTGTCGGCCTTGTTTCTTAAGTCGCGCGCAAAAGAAAGATCTGTTCTTGCCGGAAGGTGGATCATGGCTTTTTCAAGTAGATCGATGTAGGTTTGAATCTTCTCTGAGTTTGGCTTGACGATGTCTCGCAGGCCAAATGCGAATAAGGCTCTGGTCTGTATTCGACGTCTTTCAGCAACACGCTCAAGGTGCCCTGAGTTCAAGGATTGAAGTCGTAAAAGGCGATCACATAAAGATTCCCATTGGTCCTCGAGTGGGGCATTGAGCAGAGTCGGGATACCGCGACGATTGCAAAAACGAATGAAGAACTCATCGAAGATCCCAGATTTTTCAAGTTTTCCTACTTGAGATAGCGCTGGAGAAATCGGCAACTCGTAAAATTGCGCAAAGGCCCGTCTAAAGGATGGATCGGTATCTAGAGCCTTGAGGTTTAAAAAAGCTTTTAGATAAAAAGAAAAAGCGTCAGTAGATCTGGAGCGCAGATTCAAAATTCGATAAGGATGAATGCATGGATTACTAAGGGGTTCGTCGCGAAAAAGGAACTCCCCTTCGGGGGCAAGGTCTCTGAGGTGCTGTGTGAGGTAGATATCAGAAAACCAAGTACAGGCACCCTTAGATTTTAGCCAGGTTTGAACATACGTCTTTTTTGAGAGGGGTTGCAGGCCAGAAAAAAAAGGCTCAAAATAGAGACATCCTAGTGCGCCAGTTAGAAATTCTAGATAGGCATCTGCGCAAAACGTAATCCAGTTGATCTTTCGGGGGTTTGCGGCCGGCTGAATTGTAAAAATCGGTGTTTGCGTGATCCCAGTGCTGCGGCCTACGGGCGTGGTCGTCTCTTCAAAGGTATTCAAAAGTTTCATAAGACCTGGCAGTGGTATGATTCCGTCACCTTCTTGATTCGGGGAGCGATCCACCGCTCGAGGATTGAAAAACCGAGGTGTTCGGCAAAGTACATCGTGAACAAGTTCAAGAGATTTACATTTGTACGTCAACGGTGGAAGTCCTTATTTGTAATGAAAAATGAGTTCTTGAAAACAATTGTATTCTGGATGGATCGTATCAAGTCGCAAAGACCAATTTTTTAAAATGGTTTCGTGAGAAAGGACTTGATCCAGTGCCTGCGAAAGCGATCTCGCCTTGATTTGGAGTGACCGCATTGAGCCGTGCAAGTCTAATATTTTTTGACTCAAATGCCGGATGTCCCTGATGAGAGAAGGATCTGCATCCTGCAGGCAAGGTATCACCGTGCGGTTTAGAACCTCTTGAGCAAAGCGGCCCAACGTCTTAGGACTCAGATGGCTTCGGTCTTCGCCAATTTGGAGACGGGAGTGGTGAGGTAAGAGTGGGTAGATAAGTTCTTTGCGAGTGGACCTGACGTTTGCCAGGCGCAAGGGGGCACGGACCTTGCGGCTAAAAAACTGATCTGCTTTTTTTCTGAGTTGAAAAACCTGAGCTACAGCACGAGATTTGCTTAAGATAGAAAGCGCGTCTTCGAGACGTTCGAGATAGTCTTCAAGATGTTGCAGAGTTGCCGCTTTGTTAAATTCCGAAGACGCCAAAAAATGCTCATTCTCAAGGAGAAATTTCAAACTGAATGCAAAGTACGCTCGCGTCTGTAAGGACCTTCGAAGGCGGATGGCAAAGATTTCTTGTCGGTTTAAATTGTGGAGGTAAGGCAAACCTTTGGTGTACACGTTCCAGCAATAGTTGGAAGTTTGCGAAGTTAGATTTTCATCAAGGAGCGCCCCTGGAAGAGCCGCAGGTATGTCATCGACACGGCAGTAGCGAGAAAAAAAATCCGTGAAAACTCCAAGATCTTGTAGGGTGGAATGCATTTTTGCAGCTGGCTTGAGAGTGCTCTTGTAGAATGCATAAAATCTCTCTGCAAAATTGTAAATCAAAGGGTTTTGTACATTTTCACTAAATGCGGTTTCGTGTCCAGTGAACGCCTTGAGGTAAGTATCCATGATTTGGCGAGGATCTTTGAGTTTTAGTTGGCTAAGGGCTTTGCTTGGATGAACGGTTGGCTGAGAGACAGAGTGGCGAGTAAATAGAGATTCCCCGTCAGGAGCCTGAGTTTTGATTTGTGCGTTGACGACAATGTCTGTATGCCAAAAACAAAACCCCTCAAAGGAAAGTGAGAGGTATGGGAAATTATTTTTACTCGGACGCATTCGGCCCGTAAAAAAAGGTTCCCACATGAGCACGTGCATGGCTTCGTGAGCAAGCACTAAAAAACGGCAGGTCACATCTGCATGCCTTAAAAAGTCGTAGCGAAACTGATCTTTAATTTCTGGTTCGAGCTCATAGATCGGACGCTGACTAAAGGGATTCCAGTCTTGGAGAGGAGGATCGTGGGTGTGGGGACTTCCGGCGTCCATGCTATTGAGGAGATTGCAAAGGCCAAGCTCTTTGATAGGAAGCTCAGTGAGCCAGTGAAGTTTGCCGTCTCTTTTGGGGCCGAGCACCAAGTTTGCCTTTGTCATAAAGCGATCGTAAGGTTCGATAGATCGTATCGCACTCGATGTCACAAGACCCTCCCCTAGGTGAGCACCATAAGATCTAGCGGCTCAGGTCCTACGGAGCGAACTCGCGGTTTATCCTTGAGAGCCGCCAATACTCCACGAACATCACCAGATTCAACCAAGCGTCCTATCAAGGCGGCATACTCTAGATCTAAACTTTTAAAATCATGACGAACAACAAATTGTTTAAGAAAGCAAACGATATCAACGTCGGTAACAGCCTTGGTCTGCCATACAGATTCTCTGGCTTCATCGGTGCGAGCAAGCTCATTGAAATTGAGAAGTCTGTAATCCAGTGGCTTGTCGGGATCTCGCCGCCAGCGGGATTGGGGTGAGGGCATCGAGCGAAATCGATGAAGGCGATCCTCTTTAACTTTTTCCCATAATAAATTTCCAAGATCTTCGATCAAGCGTTTCTTCCAGGGTTTATCTACAGCCACCGGCCGCGCTGCTTGCGTGGCATTGATCGGAATTTGTGATCGTGATAAATAGGTAAGCCAGGTGCGTGTGTAAACGCGCTGAGTTTCTCCGTAACCGACTTCGTGCTCTAGCCATCGGAGCAGCTTTGGACTGAGTTCAGTATCTCGCTTATTAAAGCCGATAAAATGACCAGAGCAGTAAAAGTTTGCTAGAAAATTGAAGAACTCAGGTTCTTGAACCGTGAATTTGGGATTGAAGTGTCTGTATTCTGGCAGTAAGCTCTCTCGATAGCTGACGGTGATCGCTTCAATGCGGCTTCCGATGGGGCAAAAACTATCGACACTGCGAGTGCACATGAGCCAGTAGTCGAGGCCGGTAACAGCGGCGGCCTCGCTGATCAGATGACAAAACACATAATCTTCAAAATTTTTTGCAGTGATGGGGCCCCATCCAAGTTCCAGCTGGGGGCGCAAATCATTCATTGCAAGATACGACCAATGATGAAGGTAATCGTGAACGGCAAACAAAACTTCTTGGGTTAAAAAATCACCTTCATTAAGAGTGCGAGCAGAACCATGAGGTTTTGTAAGCCACTGCTGCAATCGTGAATGGATGGGATACATGATCTTTCCACACCAAGGATTAAAACCCCCTGCAGGGCGAGAGAGGCACTCTGAATACCTCCATCCAGCATCGATAGCACGAGGTTGCCACTGAATTTGAGGGTCCACCATCATCTGCCGCACAAGGGGAATGCGGAGCAGAGACTCCCTATGAATATCCCGAGGACGATGTTCTGGATCTATTCGCAACGCAGCTCCAATGTTGTGTCTTTTTATTCTTACTTAGGGATTTAGATATTCAAAGTAAAAATTTTTGGAGACCTGGACTGATGTTTTGCTTTGCCCTCGTCATGCAGAAAATCCTCTGCGTCAAACTAGAAAAAGTTTGACGTTATGTCTGAAGGTAAGTCGGCCTTTCGGAAGCTTGGCTTTGAACGACTTGTAGGAATTCAACCTACAATATTATTGAGCTGCGCCGAAAGCGTCATCTTGGGCTCCAACTGGATCGTTATTTTGCTCCGAGCCTATATTTTCGGAGGGACTAGCTTTCCGACTTAATAACAAATAAGCAGCAGTTCCAACAACAATCGTAGGGACGCCCACTTTGAGGACGGTTGCTGATCTCATATTTTTTACCGCTCCTTTAACTCGAGCCCAGCGACCATGTGCCACAACAGGAGCTGACAGGCGAGGTGGCGTGGAAAACTCTAGATACATTTCCGTCGCCGTCTTTTGCCACGAATGCCTAACGTTGAGATCGAACTCTGATTCACGGGCAAAACCTAAAACCCACTCCATGCTCATCACTCGTTTGAGATTGGTGTCTGAAAGGTTTTGTGCAAAGTTAGCACCCCCAAAAACACCCGGTGGAATGTCCGCATTTTTAATGGCATTCAATGCTTTTTCGGTACCTGCGTAACTATTTAAGTTAGTTTTGAAAGCAGTTTCTTTGAGTAGGCTCATCAGCTCAGAGAGTCGTGCTTCGACAGAAACCCATTTGCCATTCCTAAACAGAAGTGGCGCCCCGGTTCGAGGGTCTGTTCTCAGAAAATCTGCAAACTTTGATTCGCGGGACAGACCCAGTGCAGGGAGAGCAAAAGTCGCAAGAGTCATCAAAATCGTAAATTGCATTTTCATGGGGCCTCCTATTTATAGCCTCTACCCCATATATTTCACCTTCCGTGCCAACGTTTGTTTCAAAGTGAAACGTGCTCCACAATTTTATAGCATCTGAAGGCTCAGGAGAAATAACGTCGTACACCTGTAAACACCATCAACGTAGCGAAAATGAGACGGCGCCTCCGCTAATTCGCAGGTCGCCGTCATCTATCTAAATCTGCGCGTGGATCATCAAATCCGAAACCGCGCGCGAGAATTTCCCGGGATCAGGGAGTGTCGACCCCTCATTCAAAAGCGCCTGAGCATACAAAATCTCAGCCCACTTTTTCTGTTCGTTTTCTGGCAGAGCTAGCATTTTTTCAAAAACGGCGTGCTCTGGGTTGATCTCAAGAATGCGTTTTCGCTTCACTGGACCGCTTTTACTTAGCTGAGCCATCAGCTTTTCCATATTCACGGTCGGATCGTAAGCTCCGCTGACTAAGCAAACTGGAGTCTGTTTCAAGCGGTCAGAAAGGCGAACCTCTTTGATATCGTCAACGAGGGTTTTTGTGAAAAAATCCATGAGAGGTTTGAATTTAGATTCTTGGTCTTTTTTCTGCGCGTCTTTCGCTTTTTTCTCTTCTTCGGTATCGAGGTCCAGAGTTTCTTTTGCGACGGACTGGAGCTTCTTTCCTTGGTATTCTAGAAGGGAGTCTAAAACGAAGTCATCAACGGCTTCAACGAGATAAAGAACTTCGTAACCCTTTTCTTGGAGTCGCTCTAGGTAGGGACTATTTTGGACCTGAGCCAGAGAGTTACCACTGATGTAGTAAATGTCTTTTTGTTCAGGTTTCATGCGAGACACGTATTCGGCTAGTGTTGTTAATCCACTAGAGGCTGAGCTTTGCAGAAGCAATAAATCCTGAAGCTTTTCTTTCTGTGTTGGATCTCCAGGAATGCCCTCTTTTAAAGTGGCGCCAAATTCATTCCAGAACTTCTCGTACGTAGCTCGTTCTTTAGTGAGAAGCTCTTTGAGGGAGTTCAGAACTTTTGAGACCAAAGACTTTCGGATTTGGCCCACTTGTTTGTCTTGCTGGAGCATTTCGCGGGAAATATTGAGCGATAGATCAGAGCTATCGACAACCCCTTTCACAAAGCGAAGATAGGGTGGGATCAGGTCTTCGCATTCATTCATAATCAGTACACGCTTCACATAGAGGTTCAGTCCGACTTCGGCCTCTTTCATGTAGTAGTTAAAAGGTTTAACTTCAGGGATGAACAAAAGCGCGTAGTACTCCATTGTCCCTTCGGCCTTGAAGTGAAGGGCTTTCAATGGGGCCTGCCAATCGTGAGTAACATGGCGGTAGAATTCCGAATATTCCTCAGGAGTGACTTGCGCTGCTGGTTTTTGCCAAAGGGCTTTTTGGGTATTTAACGTTAGGTCCGTCTCTGTTTCGGTAGTTGTTCCGTCCTCTTTTTTTTCAGAGACTTTCTCTTTCATCTTAATAGGGTGAGAAATAAAATCAGAGTGTTTTCTCACCAAATCTTTGAGAACTTCGGGATCGGAAAAGTTTTGCGCGTCTTCGTCTTTAGCTTCTTTAAGGAAGAGCGTTATGGTGGTGCCTGTCCCTTCTGGTCTTGGAACTTGATCAATGCTGTAGGTGCCATCGCCAGTGGATTCCCAAAGAGTGCCCTCGTGGCTTCCAGCTTTTTGGGTGTGTAGAATCACGCGGTCTGCAACCATGAACGCCGAATAAAATCCGACCCCGAATTGCCCGATGAGTTCAGGTCGGTTTTTGAGCTCTTCGCCCATTTGGGCGAATTTTTTGGTGCCTGATTGCGCGATGGTCCCGATATGATCGATGACTTCGGCTTGAGTCATACCCACACCGTTATCGATGATTTTAAGAACATGTTTTTCAGAATCCGGTTGCAGGCGAATTTGAAATTCAGTACCAGTGGGGACAAGGTCGTGCTCGGTGCGAGAGAGAAACTGCAATTTATCTATGGCGTCAGAGGCATTAGAAATGAGTTCTCTTAAAAAGATTTCTCTTTGAGAATACAGAGAATGAACCATGAGATCGAGCAGCTGCTTGATCTCAGCTTGAAATTGATGGGTGTTTTTGGACATAGGTAACTCCTTACTAAAATTCGATTTTCTCAATATGAAGGGGAATGGGGATTTGGCAAGGAGTCCCTGTAAAAAGGCGAATAATGCGTAGTGTTAATTCCTTAGAAAGCGAGGCGGATTTGCGATATCACGATATCAGCCCTTTGATCTCCGAAAAAATAGCTGTGTTCCCTGGGGATCAGCCTTTTTCGCGAGGTATTGCTCTTGATTTTCAAGCTGGGGATCATCTGCTTGTTTCGCACATCACAAGCACTTTACATCTTGGCGCTCACGCCGATGCCTCCAACCACTACCATGCCTCAGGAACCGGAATTGAGCAGCGCTCGCTAGATTGCTATCTTGGCGATTGTCAGGTGATCGAAGTGAACTGCAAGCCTTCGGCACGCATTGATGTTCAAGACTTGAAAGGCAAAGCTGTAACTGCGCCCCGGGTGATTTTTAAAACTCGTTCCTTTCCCGATCCAAATTGTTGGTGTGATGATTTTAACTCCCTTTCACCTGAGCTCATTGATTGGCTCGCACAAAAAAAAGTTAAGCTTGTAGGTCTTGACACTCCTTCTGTGGATCCGCATGATTCTAAGAAACTAGAAAGTCACGCGCGCCTTTACGCCAATTCTATGGCCGTGCTTGAGGGACTTTTTCTTCCTGATGTTCCCGAAGGGGTTTACACTCTCGTCGCGTTACCCCTTCGTCTGAAAGATTGCGATGCCTCTCCTGTTCGAGCGATTCTGTTAGAAAAGAGTCATGATTCTGTTCTTGCTAATCTGTGAGAGCTGACCTAGCAATAAGAGTACAAGGAGGATTTTTTATGAAACGATTTCTAATTTTGAATTTGATTGCAAGTGGCTTGGCGACGATAGGATGGGCGGCTCCGCAGCCTTTAAATATTTTTGATTCTGTAGATCGAGTGATGGAAGATCCGGCGCAGCCCACCCCTGAGCCAAAGGTCACCACTATGGATCTTGTCCGAAACATCTATGATCTTGGAGTTGCGGCAAAGTCCACAGAAATTGCCGGTTGGACGTCAGGTCGTTGCTACACTGTTGAGAATCCTAACACTCCGATGAATCACCTCTTAACAGGTGTTGAAGTCAAAGGCCTGGATCCAAAGAGCAAGTTTGTGATTGTTCCTATCAGCTTTTCAAGTCAACCTGCCAACTACTACGATGAGTTGACTCCGGCGATTGAGGCCGAAGTGAATGCGATTCTTGATAAGTCAGCATCGAAAATCACACCCGCTGCGGAAAAGGAAATGAGTCTTGCCTCAAGTAACATGGAAGGCAATCTTGAGTATCGCGTGCGCAACTATCTGGATCTTCTGGTGCTCAACGCCGTGATCATTCAGAACACCGGCAATCTCAAAGCTGGCGATACCTATGCGTACTGCTACGCTTTTAAGAAACTCAAGTAGTCCTCACTCGTCTTGAAATCCCAGCCGCTGCTGAAGATTTTTCGGCAGAGCGGGGACCTTCGAGCGTGGAATGTAGTAAGAGCTGAGGTTGAAAAAATCGGAATAGATTTTATGTCGCTCGGTAGAGTCTTTGAGGTACTGATGCCCTGAAGATCCTCCGGTTCCGATTTTTTTACCCAGCATTCGATGCGCCATGAGCGCATGCCGATAACGCCAATGGGTCAAATTCTCGTCAATATCCATAAGATTTTGGAGCAAGCGATGAGGCTGCTGCAAGAGCGGCAGATCTCGGTACATTTGGATAAAAAGGGCTGCGTGAAGGGCTTTAAAAGAAAGCCTGAAGTGCCCTTGAGCTTTGATTTTTTCATAGGCTTGCGGGTCTGCAAAAGTCGCAAAAGTCTCTAGGGTCTGCGCAATTTGTTTAAGGCTGTTGTCTTTTTGCTCTTGGGAAAGAATGGAGTTTCCAAGTACGATCTGCCGATCTTCTTCGAGCATCTCTTTGACAGCTTGTTGGTAGCTTTGCCAAAAATCATAATCATTCACTTGAAGAAATGGGGTGCGCTCAAGCCAGGTTTGCAGGCAATCAAAAAGGCTAGGAGCATTCATCTTTTCGATGACCATATCCTGATACTGAGGAGGCAGCTGCGCGTAAAACGGAGCCTGGTTGTAGGTCAGCCGAGCTTCATTTTTTAAACCCAAAACGGTCTCAATCATGCGAAACTGAAAGCTCTGAAATCCCGAAGCAGGATAGAGGTAATCACGAAACTCAAGAAAATCCAGAGGAGTCATGGTTTCGAGAACTTCGATCTGCCCTGCGATCAAACGTTGTATTTCTTTAATACGCTCAAGTCTGTGATTGGCCCTTGCCATTTCTACGCCACTGACGGCGGGTTTTAAAAACGTCTGGTGAACGGAGTCGAGCTCCCAAAGAATCTGCTTAAACCAAAGCTCATAGGTTTGATGGACGATGATAAAAAGCATTTCGTCGTGAGCTGTCTTATGATACTCGCTGCTACGTAAAACCTGGGCGCCAAGAAGGGCCTCCATTTTGAGATAGTCATGATAGTGAACCGGTGGGTATTTCATAAAACCTCGTTTTTAAAATAATCTCTGATGATATCAACAAAGCCAGAAATTTCTGTGGCCTCAGTATCCCAAGAAGTCATGATTCTACACTCAAATGTGGCCTCATCCCAAACATAGAAAAAATAGCGGTCCCTCAGGCGTTTCATAAGGGGGCGTGGGAATTTGACAAAAAGAGAGTTGGCCTGTGGAGGAGAGCGTATTTCAATCTGGGGAAAATGCCTGAGCTCATCAAAGAGAGACAGTGTTGCCTCACACGAGGCTTTTGCAAGGTCCCTCCAAAGTTCACCTTCAAAGTACGTCATAAACTGGGCTGCCAAAAACCTTGTTTTTGATGGAAGCTGGGCGCTTTGTTTTCGAATGTATTTGAAAGAATTTGCCAGAAAAGGATTAAAAAATAAAACAAGCTCGCCAAACATGAGACCATTTTTAGTGCCTCCAAAAGAGAGCACGTCAACACCGAGGTCGCTAGAAGCTTGTTTAAGACTCAGTTGTAAATAGTGAGCAGCGCTAGCGAATCTGGCGCCGTCGATGTGAACAAGAAGGCCTTCGCTATGGGCCCAATCGCAGATCTCTCGAATTTCTTCAGGCCTATACACCTGACCTAGTTCCGTCGGTTGGGTCAGACTGATCACACGCGCTTGGGAAAAATGCTGATCCCCCCTACGAGTCATGGCTCGTTTCAGAGTGTCTAAGCTTAGCTTTCCATGGGAATCAGTGGGAAGGGGCTGCACCTTAGCTCCACAGAAAAATTCAGGCGCTCCGCATTCATCAAGCATCAGATGGCTGATGTCGCCGCAAAGGACTCGCTCAAAAGGTTTAACTAACGCTCGAAGCGCTAGGACGTTGGCGGCTGTTCCATTAAAAACCAAAAAGCCCTCGGTTTGGGGACCAAACAAAGTCTTAAGGTGGGCTTGCAGCTTTTCAGACCAAACATCGGTTCCATAGCTAGGGGCGTGCTGATGGTTAGCCAGAGTTAGAGAATTCATGATTTTTGGATGGACGCTCGCATGATTGTCGCTGCCAAAACCTCGCTCGAACATCTACACCGCCGAATGAAATAAAAATTGATGCATGAAAAGCGCCGCAAGTTTGCTGGTGCGAAGATCGACATCAAGGGGAGGGGAGACTTCGTAAATGCCAAGAACACGGGGATCAAACCTGCTATATAAAGTGTGCAAGATCTCTCGCATGGCTTGAAAAGAAAATCCCATGGGCCAAGACTGACTGCAGCCTGGAGCCTCTGAGTTTTGGAGTCCATCAATATCAAGACTTACAAAAAGCGGTCCCGTTTTTACGGTCTGTTGAATAAAGCTCAGGACCTTTTCTGGCTGAGCATTAAAGTTATCGCCTTCGTTCCACCAGAGCAGATGAGCTCCCTGATCCCGAGCCCATTTTGCGTGAGATTCAGAATTGCAATGAGGCTGCAGGCCAATTTCAAAAAAGTGCATTTGGTCTTTGAACTCTTGAAGGAGGCGATAGAAGGGTGTCCCGCTATTGATTTTTTCGCCGACGGGCCTCACGTCAAGGTGAGCATCAAAATTAACGACCACAGGTTTTTGATTTTTTACAGACTTTAAAAAAGCGCGTCCATCAGGATATCCATAGTCGTGACCACCACCAAGAGTGATGGCCCGAAACCCTTGCTCCAAGAAATTTTGCAGGTTTTGGCTCGCGTAGCGATGCCGCTCGACCAGAGCAGGGGTCGTAATAAGGTCTCCAAGATCCACCAGAGTTGGTAGGGGCTTTCCTGCTGGAGGGGTCGTCTTCCAGAAAACTTCCCGGATGGTTTTTGGGGCGAACGCAGCTCCAACTCGGCCGCCATTGTTTAAAATGCCTTCATCATCAGGGTAGCCTTGAAGTACGGTGCCTGCGGCCACTGAGTTCCTAGAGGCTCCTTCAGGTGAGAGCTTGAGATCTCCCATTCTTAAATCTTGAGGATCATTTTTTGTATGAAATTGAGCCTTGCTAGGACGGAAGTGATCTTTAAGAAGTGAATCCGTAAAAAAATTTTTCAAAGGCCTTCCCTAGGAGGGGCGATAACCTCACTGAACAGGTGTTGTTTTTTGCAACGTCGTTATCTTTTGAGGCTGTCCCGTTTTTGGATCAATCAAGGTGACAACGGCTGAGTCTTTATCCAAAACCAGCGAGGCTAATGCCACTGAATTTTGATCTGCTAAAAACACCTTCCAATTTTGACTGCCAGAGCTTGGAGTGATGGTGTAGTAAAGCTGTTTTTTGAGCGAAGGTGGAGCAAGCTCGTTGCGGTCTGGGTTAAGAAGGTAAAGGTCAAGATCTTCAAAGGTCGTGAAGTCCCAAACCTCATCTTTGCCCTTCCACGTTCCAAGAATTTTTTTGAGGCCAACATACTCAATATTATCGACACAGAAGAATCGGGCTTCGCAACTATGGCCCATCCCCGAAACAAGGTCTCCAGTTTCAAGTTTCTGGAATATTTTTTTGACCTCAAACGTCTGTGGCACCAGCTGAAGAATCGGTTCGCCAGTCTCAATAGACAAAAGCGTCACGCGCCCCTCATCTCCAATTTTTACAAGACCTCTGACAGGATCAGAGGCAATACCCTGGTTTTGGAGCAGAAACGCAACTATCACTAGCGCTGTTTTAATAAGAGTCAAAACTCCAGATTTCATAGAGTTGGTCGTAGCCTAAGTCAGGGACCTAAGCAAGTCGGGGCCAAATTCATGGCGCAGCACAGTGACTTGATTCCGTGGGCGGCGATCTAGTAATTTACGGGGATGTTAGCGCTCAAAACGTCGTTCCCAAAGACTCTCGCTGCTATCTCTGATGCGCCAAGTGTGATGGCTCAGTTTACAAATTTTTTGGAAGACACTGGGGCTGATCTTTCTTACTTTCCGATGTGGATTCGAAATGCCGTGAAAGATCCCCTTGTTCTCACCTGGGCTAAGTATGAGGCCATCTTGTGGCGCTGGAAAACGACGGAGATATCCCAGAGTTTTGAGCCCGGGCTTCTCTTCTGTGATCCAACTCTTGAGCTTCTGGCCGTCGATGTTTCTGATTTTGAGTTAAAACCCGGATTGTGGGGAGGGATCAAGGGCAAGGGATTTTTTAGGCTTACTCGCGAGGATGCTAAAGTCATTGACGTTCTTGGTGGCCATCACCCCGAACGAAAGTACACCAAGGCTCAGCTTTTATCTCAGTTGGAGTTAGACGACGCTCATCACCCGTGGCCTCAACATTTGGAGTCGATGTTGGAACGGCAAATTTTAGTCCTAGGCCTTTAAAACATCTCGTATTGAGACGGTGTTCGGCATTTCTATATCGATATCATCCCCTCTGACTTCTAGGATGTCTATATAACGGAGGAAATATGACATTATCTTTAAAACTTAAATTGATGACTGCGATTCTTACGATAGTTCCAAACGCATTTGCTGGAGAAGGACCTGATTGGCCAAGCGGCGCTGCTTGCCGAGGAACTCCCTGGAGCGCGTGCGCGGCTCTCCAATCCACGCGAACTCTTGATGTCTGTATGTATGGTGGAGATGGCGGAAGCACTTGGAGCAGCCTTCTTGATCAAGTGACTGCAAGCCACAGCTTTAGGCGGCCTGAGTGCGATGGCTACATTTTCAGTCTTGACTGGATTCCTCTAGGAACTCAAGACAATGTGTACGGCCGTGGATGTAAGGCTGTGTATTCTGAAATTGCGGCCGGAAAAAGAGATAGCATTTATCTCGCTGCCATTGCCGGGCTCAAAAGAAAAATGAATGATGACGGATTTCGTGACTATGAAAAGTTCGCCATCCGCATTGGTAAAGAGCTCAACGAGACTGACGGTCCCTACGCTCTTACCAAATGCACAAGCCTTGATGATGCTGCTGTTTTTAAGGCCGCTTTTAAGAGGGTAGCAACTCTCATCCGGGATCATCTTGATCCACGAGTTCACCTGGTGATCAACTTTACTAAAAACTCTCCATCACTCTCTCAGCCCATTAAAAACTTTATTCCTGTGGATGATGGAAAGCACTACATTGATAGTATTGGAGTCGATTACTACGATCGCGGTTTGAATGACAACACCAGTGATGCGTCGGTCGATAAGGCGTTTCATGCCTATGGAAAAGGTGGGAATAAGGACTATCCTGTAGGGATTTACACGTGGCTTGCGCTAGCTAAATCGTTCAATAAAAAACTCACGTTTGAAGAGTGGGGTCTGGCCGCCAAAGGGATAACTGGCGCAGGCGGAGACAATCCCTATTTCATCAAAGGCATGTATAAGTTCTTTTGCGAAAACCAAACAGGTTTTACTTACGAGTCCTATTTCCATGGGAATGAGCGAAATCAATTCAATACTCTAGCGGGCAAACGGCTTTTTCCAAAAGCGGCTGCTATGTACACTAATTTGTTTTCTAAACCCTGTCCCTAATTGAGATTCGGATAGCTCTGTCTTAGGTTGAGACAGAGCGAGTTTTGTTGAAGGAAACAAGGGGACCTGTTAAAATGAATTGGGGGACTTATTTCACATCAAAAATCACGTCACCAGAGTCTTAAATTTGCGCTTTTAGGGTTTGTTGTTTTAGCTTTCGGAACTGTGATTGCCTTTCAAGGCTGCCAGAGTTCAAAGCCTGAAATCCTATCGCCGACCCCATCTTTACTCATTCAAGAAAAATCCACTGGAGAGTCTGCGGCTCCAATTCCAGCCTCTTTTGAAAATGGCGGAGTCACGGCTGGAAATGGAGAGGGTTACGAAGGTAAGATTACCTATCTTGCCAAAGACCCGGTTTTGTGCGGCGCTGAGAATGTGATTTCAAAGAAAATTGTTAAGGATAAGAATCGCTACTTTCTGACTCGTGAGAATTGTTCTGATATTGCTCCTCAAGAGGTTGCAGAAAGCACAATTTCGTTAGCAAAGACAAGTTCTCAGCTCCTCATTTCTGGCAATGATATTTTTGAGAATATTAAGCACGATGTTCCTAATGCCGATATTGCATCTCCTGGGTTTCAAAATCCTCGCGACTCGTTTATCTTTGCTGTTTGCCATGCAAAAATCACGAAGTATGGACCCCCTTACGGCTTTATCGATGGTGTTATCAGAGTCATTTTAAATGCGAAAGGCAATCGATTCATTCAAGGGGAGTTTTACTCGTTGGTGCCTGATATTGACCGTGCACTTTTAGAAAAGCAGCAGGTCACTGGGATTATCCCAATGATTGAGAATACGTACTTTGGTTACATGAGAGCACAAGATCGCATGTGGACTGATTCCAACAACGCTCTTCGGTTTTTTATGACGAAACTCATCCTTGGTCCTAAAGAATCGACGCTGGATCCTACGTATTTTAATTTGAATCTGTTTCGCGAGCCTGTGATGAAAGAAATTTTGTACAATGGCGCTATGCGAATCCCCAATAACAGCCAAGAAGGTTATTTTTGGCACAATACTAATTGTCAAAAGCTCTCAGATACCGCAATTTTGTAAGATGACTTGGAACTCACAAATTTTAAGCGAGCTTGAAGCGATGATTCGCGCTGGTGAATTGTCGCCAGCACGCGAGCGTTTAGTGGAGCTGATCGGGTCGTCGAGAAATCCAAAAATTCCAAGGTCCATGGTTGCGCAAGTGGCAAGAATGGCCCGGCGAACGGGAGATGTTCCCACGTCGCTCACTCTGCTGAAAAGAGCTCTTTCTATTCAAGCAAAGAATCTCTCAGAGCTCTCAAACGCTGAAAAGGCTGAATACGCAGCTGGGCTTAATGCCATGGGGGCCTTTGAACAAGCCAAAGAAATCTTAGACTCTTGTGATCCCAATGAGTACCCCATGACCCTTCTCTATCAAAGCTTCATAGAGTTTCGTTTTTGGCGCTATGAGGAAGCGATTCCTATTTTAAAAAAATATCTATCTCTTCAAACGGATAGTTATGAACTTCTTGTCGGAACCGTCAATTACTATGCGGCCCTCGTGGTCGCTGAACACTTCAAAGAGGCAGACTCCGTGTTTGACGATGTTCACAAAAAAATCGCAGGTTCGGATTATGAAATTCTCAAAGTGAATATCAGCGAAGTCAAAATTCAAAGGTATATGCTGGCGCGAGATTTTTCCACGGCTGAAAAATTAATTAAATCTGAAAGTCAGTTCAACCCCAATGATACAAGACATGCCTTTTTATTAAAAAAGAGGATCTTTTTTTTAAATTGCAAACTTAATCCTGATTCTGTTTCAAATGCTGATTTTGAAAGTTTCCGCCGCTTGGCTTGGGACTTTGGAGACTATGATAGCATTCGAGATGCTGATTTTTACCAGGCGGACTGCCGACGAGACGAGCGTCTTTTTGCAAAAGTTTACTATGGATCACCGTTTGAGAGTTATCGGCGCATGCTTTTAAGATCTCCGATGGCTTCGTCGGTCAAAGACTCTGAGAGTTTTATTTACAACTTTCCGCTGGATCTAAACCCTCGCCCTTACGAGCTGGATTTGTTTACAGGCTTGGTCCGTGGGAACACAGCGGCTGCTTTAGAACCCGCGCAACTCCCACATAAACTGCTTGTTCTTTTGTTTCAGGATTTTTACCGACCCGCCAAAGTGGGGCAGGTGTTTCACGTGCTTTATCCTGATGAGTATTTTGACATCGATTCTGGCTTGAAGAGAGTTCACAACGCTATTTTTCGCCTTCGAGAGTTTTTTGAAAAACATGACCTCGGATGCAGCGTTGTTGAGAGAAAGGGCGGCTACAAGTTCAATCTCGGTGAAAAGTTATCGGCTCAAATCCCGCGGGGGGATTTATTAGTTAAACTCAGAGATCGCGAGCTTTTTTTACTAGAGCTTCTCAAGGCTGCATATCAAGATCGTACGTTTTCAAAACAAGATGCCATGAAATGCTTTGGTCTTTCGGCGAGTCAGACCTGGAAGGTCATGAAAAGAGCCCTCGATGAGGATCTCCTAAAATCTCGCCGTCAAGGGACCAAAGTTGTTTTTCTCTTCTAAGACCCTTTTGCGATGACAGGGCAAAACATTCTCACCGGTGTTGAGCCGGTGTCGGCGTAGTCCGCTCCAAAGAGGCATTTGCGACCATCCACCGATATGATTTTCATGCTGTGAGAGCTAATAGGTGCGACGACCGTGCCCGGAGCACTTGGTCCGTGACCATCGGTGTTGAAATAAACCTTGATGTATGGATTTGTAGTCCTGTGGGTCAAGGCCGTTGCAACATCGAGATGGGCGTCATTATCAAAGTCTGCAACTCCAGAAAAGTGCGCAACTGTTGGGACGGGCTGATCGATGATATGTTCCGTCCAAAGATCTGTAGCTACAGGAGGAGCTTCAAACCAAGAGGTTCGGTAAGTGCCTCCTGCAGATTCTGAAGGCGAGGTGACAATGTCAACTCGTCCGTCGGCGTTGAGGTCGCCTGCAGAAACGAATGCGTTCTTTGGCGCAGCAGCCGAGTAGAGGAATCTTTGGAAACGCAAAACGCCAGGGGAGCTTAAGTTTTTAAACCAATATTGCCCTATGATAAGATCCCTCTTGTTGTCGCGGTTTATATCTAGCGCCAGGAGTCCTTCTCCTGCGGCGGGTAAGGTGATTCGGCTTGCTTGCCAGCTGGTCAGACTTTGCTGGCGCCATAAATACAGGATGTTTCCAGTTGTGGACTGGTTGCGGCCGATGATATCGAGCTTGCCATCTCCATCGAAATCAAAAACCTCAATGTCGTGAAGATCAATTCCTGAAAACAAGGTGTGCACAGGCCAGCTGGTGGTGCCGGTATTTTCAAACCACTTTACACCCCCAGTGACGATCGCGATGACGTCTTTTCTTCCATCTTTATTAAGATCAGCAACAGCCATATCCTCTTCAACTTTCGCAGTTGAGCTGATCACGGACTTTTTCCAATCTGGGTTTCTGTACCAGTTCAAACCACCAAGCATTCCGCCGACTAAAAAATCACCTTTGCCATCTCCATTTAGGTCGCCACTGCCCTTTCCCCATATTTTAGCGGGACCGTTTGGATCTATGACGGTTTCTGTAAAAGTCACATCCGCTTTGGCACTGGCTAAGAAACCCAACGTAACAGCTGCAGTTATGAGAGTTGCGATACGGCTATTCATATCCACGAGAAACCTCCTTGTGCCTGAAACTTTACATGGGCCCATTTCGCAGATTCAAGTGTAGATTTAAAACTTCACTTCCCCGATGAAGTGAATCCCGCTTGCTGTTTGCTGGAGCGCCTGAGCGGTGGGTTGAAAGCACCATAGCGAAACCGATGCTCGGTAAGGATCATCTAAAAAATTCCACCCGAGTATTCCTTCTTCGCCGATATGAGCTTGATTTTTTTCTGACGTCGTGAGGCGATTTCCAAAAATAGAATTTTCATAATTGGTGCGAACCTCGATGCTGACCTCGTGCCCTTGAGCCAATTTCTGTAAAACAAAAACGCGCGCCTGCGAAAGGTTGGACGCAGAGAAGAGGGCGCCCTCGCTGACAGCTCTGGGATTTTCGTCAACGGGGACAAAAGTGTCAGAGGCAAAGATCATCCCCACCCCAAGTTTGCGAGGCCAACTGCTTGGTGAATACAAAGCTTTCACATTGAGTAAACTTGAATTCACGGGGCGCGATGGATCTCCCTGCTTTCCCTGTTGCTGGATGAGGGTCAGATCAAAATCAGAGGGCGCTTTGTGGTCTTTATAGGTGATGATCAAGTGCCAGAGATCCACCATAGGCTCGTTCGTAAGGGACTTGGCAGCAAGCAAAGTTAAACCAATATGGTTTCGTGGATCGGAGATTTTCGCTTCGTAAAGAGAGTTGGGTGAAGAGCCATCGAGGTCGTGAGTTGATTTAAGACCTTGGCTTACAAAAAATTCCAAGGGGTACTCAAGGCGAGAAAACTCACTAGTCGCAGCAAGGTGGCGGGGATGTTCTGGCTCATCAGAAAGGTCGGCAAATAAATTTTCGCTCACGACATGGGTTTGCAAACCAAAACGAAATGACCAATCATCTTCTTTTTTTTCTAAATATAAGTTTTCAAAAGTGAACACAGATGTCTCTTGAGCGCCGCTTTTAAAATATGTCATTCGAGGCATGAGGCGAACGCTTAAGGTTGGAGCCACATCTAGCAGCGCCTCAGGCACAAGGTGCACAAACTCCGAAGTCGGCCCCGTTTTAGCAACATCAGTGAGTCCAAACCGCGTGTCTAATCCTAAAGTGACAGCATCACTAGGATCGGCCCACGCTTGAGATAAAAAAAGTGAAAACAGAAAAATCATGATCAGTTGGCATTGAGGTAAGCTGCGATGCTCTCAATGTCATTTTTTAAATGAGGAAGCGCCACCATAATTTTAGAAGGGCGTTTGGGTTTGTAGCCCTCGGGATAGGCGGCGTGAAGGACACGGGCCTCAACAAGCTCGCGGCTTGATCCCCAGATTGCAGGCCCCAGAGATCCGTCTTTTTTAGGGTCAACAGCGTGGCAGGCTGTGCAGTTAGCGACGTAAATATTTTTCCCTCGCTCTACAGGATTTGCTACTTCCGAAGGGGACTTTGTCTCAGGCTTATTGGGGCAAGCCACAAGAAAAAAAAACGCAAGGGCAAGGCCGGCAATGCTTGCCCTTGTCTTGAGAGACGAAATCAAATGAGTATCTCCATAGCGGCGTAGAGGACAGCTGTAAGGACAAATCCACAAGTGATGACGCCTTTGATAGTTGTAATGGGGCCGAGCTTTCCTCTGAGCGCATTACCTTCAATAGCTCCAACGATGATGGCAAACAAAATCCAGTAAACCAGGTAATTTGAATTTTCATCTGCCTGCAGCGGCATATTTCGAGCTCCCGTCATAAAAAAGAGCATTGGAATTGAGAGTAGGGTGTTGGTGCGGGATGCAAGAAGAGCTACTGGAGCGGCTTTGGCGGCTTCTGGATTTGCAGATCCTCCTCCCGCTGTTTGAACAGCATTAGCGATAACGATTTTTTGCTTTGGCCAAATAATGAACCAAACATTGCACCCCATGATAAGCCCCATCACGACGCCACTGACGATGATGGTTCCCCAAGCTGAGGCGAGTGTGAGTCCTTGGTGGAGGCGAAGGCCAATGATCAGAAGACCCGTGGCCATCGTCCAAAAGGCTCCCCAGCGAAACCACCACAAGGCGCGAGGCAAGAGTTTTTGCGTCACCTGAGATTTAGCGGGAGCATCGGTTTCGGCCATGAAGGCTCCCTGAACATAGTTGAAGTAATAAAGCAGGCCAATCCAAATAATTCCAGCAAAGACATGCATCCAGCGAAGCAGAAACAAAATACCTTCAAGGCGAAATATAGCAACGTTTTCCATGGTAACTCCTGTTCAATGCCCCGATCTTTAAAAAAAGAACGAGTGAAGTCAAGAACAGAACTCATGTGTTTTGGTTGATGATTTCGGTCAGGGCTTGGATATGGGCTAGGGGATGGCGACCGACGTGTTGAAGGGTGAGGTTTTTAAGCGCCTGCTTTTTGTCGAGGCCCTCAAAACTCATAAGTCGGTCTAAAGCATTGGCGGAGCTCACTAAGATGCTTAAGGGCTCCACTTCGCGCTCGGAGAGTTTGCTCGGAAATCCCGAACCATCGATGCACTCTTCATGGTGCAAAATAATCTTCAGCACAAGAGTGTCGAAATGCTTTTGCTGTTTAACAAGCTCCACGCCCGTTGCCGGGTGGGTTTTATAAATGAGGGTGTCGTCGGCAGAAAGGGAGGCCATGGGGGCAGATCCGGGAACTTTAGAGTGAAAGTGCCCGAAGTCATGAAGGAGGGCTCCGAGGGTTAGGAGGGGATTGAGCTTGTTCTCATGCATTTGAAGTTTTTGAGCCAGTGCTAAGGTCAAAGTCGCAACGTTGACCCCGTGATGAGCCATGCTGTTGTCTGTGTTTTGGATGTAGAGCATGGAGGCGACGGCCTTATTTTCGTTGAGCAAAAAGTTGACAAATTGACCTGCCGCATCTTTGGCGGCGTTGTAGCTGACAGGGTCACCGGGGTTATCGACGATTTCTTCAAGGTGATTTTGTTGAGCTCCTTGAATAATTTCCGCTCGGGCCTCAACGGATTTTCCAGACTTAGGGTCATAGGCCATCTCGATGTTGCGCACGAGGTACTGACGATAGGTCGTCTCCTCGGTGGGGACAATAAACATCTTTTTGACTTTCTTTTCCTTAAGGCGAACCAGACGATCTCCTTCAAAACTATCGCCCTTTCGAACATAGAGAATGTATTTGTCGTTGATTTTTACGTAAGCGTTGAAATCAATTTTTTGATCGCCTCGAAGAGTGCTCACTCGGATCGGTAGATATTCCATTTGCCAGTGCTCTCCCGGGTTGCTATCGTCAAAGAATGGATCCCATGAATGAAATTCTAGAAGATTTTCAAGTAGAGTCAAAGAAGTTGGTGGTTGAGATGTTAGAAATTCTCAACGAAATCGAAGGGGAGTTCTCCCTGGTCCAACGTCTTGAGGAATATGGTCAAAAAGTGGACCGTATTATGGGAGCTGCTCAAAGTATCAGTATGCAACTTTCGGCAGATCACTTTCTCAACAAAGTTGCCGACTATGCAGCTGTCTGTAAGGCCGTCGGTTACAAGTCCGCGCAGATTGAAAACAACCCTGGATTTTTTGATATCTGTGTCGCCCTCTTGCTTGACGGTACTGAAATGCTCAACGACATGATCGATAACTTAGTCACAGAAAAACCCGTGGACCTTGCAAAAATTTTGACCGTGACTTTTTTGGATCGACTCAAGTGGGTCTCAGGACAATTCAACGCTGATGTTCGCGCCACCGTAGGATTTACGAAAGGCGATAAAAAAATGGCCCAGCCCCATATCGACGATCTCTTAAAAAAATTAGGAATCTAGTTGTCAGCAGAAATCGCTTGTCGCCACTTGAGGTGCATACCTCCCAAAGGCTCAAGAAACTCGCGCGCCATAGTCTCATCAATACTCTCTCCGTTGAGGGAATAGCTCTGTGCAAAGCCGTCGTCCTTAAAGGTTGTGGTGACTTTGAGTTCAGCGGCAAATTCGCCCATCTCTAGAGTGTAAGTTTCTGTCGTGTCACCTTGAACATCGTCCCCACGCCATTCGGTGGCTCCGTCAAGGCGAACTTGAAAAGTCCCTTGTTCGCCAGAGATATTCACAACAGTCGCTGAAAAATCGCCTTGCATCTGAACAAACCGGCCGCCTGGGCCTTTTCGCATCACGACCCGAGCTTGACCACGCATCTGCATTTCGATGATCTCGTTGATGGTTGCAAGATCGCTATCCTTAGGAATTTTAAAATTTCCATTTCCTGTGACAGTCACTTGCCTAGAGTTTACGCCCCCAGTGTCTTGAGCTGTCCAATCATAGCTGGCCGATACGGGGCATGCGGTGCCTTGGATCTTGAGAGTGCGTTTACGAGGAGCCAGTGATGCATTCGGTGAGAACAGGGGAGATTTAGTGCTCTTTACGTCGCAGCGACCACTTAAGATGAAGTCTTTCATTTTTTGCAGTTTCAAGCCTGAGCTTGACGACACCGAAAGCTCGCTGGTGTCTGAATCTTGCGAAACTTCGATACGGCCAATATCATGAAACAGGTCCATGGCCTTTGTTTTTTCATCAGCGGTTAGGGGAGTGAGTTTTTTTGTTTTGTCTCCATCTTTGTCTTTGTCATTGGAGCAGGCCATCAGATTTGAGAGGAGGACCAACCCGATGAAAGGAATCACCCACTGGCGTTTCATAAAGACCTCCATGTGTAGAGATATAGTAGCGAAACCTTGACCAACTTCCAATTCCTTTTAGGGCTTCAGGACTGCTAGAGTCTCTCTCGCAAGCGGACCAAGGTCGGGGTGGTCAGTGAGGTCTTTGACCTCGGGAATGAGCTCTGTGAGTTGTAAATTTGCGACAAGGTAAAGGGCATTTCTTTTAAGACCCTTCGCTCCTGCGCGCGTGATTGGAGATTCCCTCAGTGTTTTCAAAAGCCCTTGGTTGGAACTTTTCAAAATCCACCTTAAATCTTTGACCTGATTTTCTCGCGACGATACTGAGGTCTCGTGGATCTCCGAACCAAATACCTTTTGATTCCACGGACAGACGGTCTGACAGAGGTCACACCCAAAAAACCAGTCGCCAATTTGCTCTCTTAGATCTTTAGCTGCAGAGGTTTTGCTTTCAATGGTGAGGTAAGAAATGCATTTTCTGGCGTCAAGGGTTCTGTTAGGTAAGATGGCTTGAGTTGGGCAGACTTCAATACAGCGTTGGCATTTTCCACAAAAATCGGCAAAAGGAACTGCCGCTTGCGAGAGCACAAGAGTCGTCATCACTTCGCCAATAAAAAATAAAGAGCCTTTTTTTGGATGAATCACGCAGGAGTTTTTACCCACCCAGCCTAATCCAGCTTGGGCGGCATAGTCGCGCTCTAAAATAGGAGCTGAATCTGTAAAAGCCAAAAACTCATCTTGGGGATGAACACGCTTTAGCTCCTCAATGAGACCTCTGAGTTTTTCTTTAAACCAGAAGTGATAGTCCTTGTTCTGCGCATATTTTGCAATTCTAAGGGAGGAAAGTGGAGTTTCGTATCTGACCTTCGCAGGATAGTAATTCTGAGCAATGACAAGCACGGACCGCATTTTGGGGAATGTCTCGCGGGGGTTTTCTTTCAAAGGCATGTGGTCTTTTAAATAGGACATTTCCCCATGATGACCCTGTTCTACCCAGGCTTGGTAGACATCAAACGAAAGGGGACGCGAGAGCTCACACCAGCCGAAATGATCAAAGCCTGCGGAGGTGATAATGGGGTTAAGAGGGGCTATATCCACGAATGGCAAGTAATGCTATGGAGGGCAAAAAATGGCAAGTGATCTGTAAACAATTCGGTTACGTGTGGGGGGTGATTGGCACAACGACTACTTGTTTGAAGTGATTCGCGTCGACCTATAACGATAAGTATCGATGTAGACGTTCGGATATTTCGTCGCTAGGGCGATCATTTCATGAGTCTCTCGAGAATCGAAAACCTCTGATGATTTTTTTCAATCACAACCTACGGTCAATAGCTGAAACCAGTTTTTTTTGACTCGACGCGACGTTTGAGGTATTTTGCGTTTTTCTATCGCTTCAAACAAAAGGACCAAGAGTGATCAAAATCTTGTTTATACTCATCGGCTCAGCACTCAGCCTCATCGGCACTGCACAAGCGAAAACAACCCTTTTCCAATGTGCTGTTGACCATGTTCGAGGGGGTGGCGCTCGCATCAATATCATTGAAAATAATGGCGTCGTTCGAGCAAATCTTATTTTTGGCACGACCGTCTCAGGAGTCATGTATGCGGTCCAGCGAACACAGGACGGATTCATCGGGCAGATCAAAAATAAACCGGAATTCACTCTGGAGTTGGCAATTTCCAGGGAAAGAGGTCGAAATTCAAATATTGCCGGCTATAAGGCCTATCTCAAAGCTGTTTACCCTGATCTCAACAAAAGTGCGGGTTTCGACATTGTGGAAGGACCGCTCATTTGTGGAGAGAAAATTGCTGATCGCTTGAATTGAAGCTTCGAACCAATACTGCATTTTTAATAAGGAGATTGTATGAAAAAGGTTGCCATATTCACAGTTTTAGCAGGTCTTTCACTTTTTCCCCTAACGGGGCACGCTGGTGGCGGCATTGACGGAAGAGTCGTTCAATGCATGTCGCTTACCGGATCCGATATGTTTGAGATCTATTATGTCGAAAATGGAAAATATGTCGGGATCGTTAATAATTCCATGGAACTATCTTGTCGGCTTGTTTCTGCTTTTAAGTACATTTGCGCTGGCAAGACTACGATCATGGTTGCCCGCAATTCAAAGGGCAAGTTCGTCGCCCAAGAAGAAGGTAGTGTTGTTGAGTTGCCATGCGTGGACTGACGGGATTTGAACTGCGTTTTCGGAGCGGCCAAGCCTCGGGTGATATTCATCAAAGATACAAGGGGCTCTTAAAATCAGTTTACAGCCATCTTCCAAACGATTTTATTCTGGTCAGACCACACCTTCTACAGTAAAAAGCTGAAATGGAAATCATTCGGTGGATTGCGCTTACAGTTTTGATTTCATTTTCAGGATATACGCTTTATGCTAGCCGCACAGAATCGTTTTGGAAATCGATCAAGACGGTAATGAGTTTGAGATGGGGGTGGCAAGTCGTTATCGATCTATATATTGGCCTTCTCTTGTTTAGCTTTTTTGCGTATCTGAATGAAGGATCAATACTTGTGATGATGGCTTGGCTGGTTCCGGCTTTGATTTTGGGAAATATAGTTCCCCTAATATATTTGGTCGTAAATTTCAATTCACTGATTTCCCATTTCGTATGATCAAAACCCTGAGGGCTTGAGGTGAGCAGCCAGATCGCGATCGCATTGATCTTCACCACCAAACATTGATTGACGGTTACGTCAATAGCTCGGAGTTGTACCTGCGCCTCTTTAATGAAAGTTTTGATCGTCGCTTGGGAGGGCGGAAACATTCATAAAGGCGAAGTCATTTGCGAAATCCACCGCGATTATCGCAACCGCTTGAGCAAGAGAGCTACTGTCCTATGCGCCGATGTTGAATCCGGTCGAGCCGCTCTGGAGCTGGATGCAGGACAGCCAACTCAGTAACTTTCCGCCCGGCGACGAATGGCAAATAAATGACGTTGCAACGGGCCTCCTCACTGTAAACGTTCTTCCATAAATTATTTTCTATAGACAAATCCTGGTCCTCCCGAGCAAAGTAAACCATGGACTTTACTTTGCATCCTCAATGGAATGACGTGAGAGATGTGGCCGCCCGAATCCAAGCCGCCGGCTACCTGACGTATCTTGCCGGGGGCTGTGTGCGCGATGGTCTTCTCGGCGTTTTGCCCAAAGATTTTGATATCGTGACAGAGGCGCCGCTTGCAGACCTTGAAAATCTTTTTCCAGAGGCTCTCAGCATCGGTAAACAATTTGGCATCGTCATTTTGCCTCATCCGCTCGGTTCCATAGAGATCGCTACATTTCGAAAAGATGGGGACTACCAAGACGGGCGTCGCCCAACGACGGTGTCAACTGCCACCCCTGAAGAGGATGCCCGGCGCCGAGATTTTACAGTGAATGCGCTTTTTTTAGATTTGAAAACCTCTGAGGTTCTGGACTTTGTCGGCGGCACTAAGGATTTGCAGCTCAAGCTGATTCGTACGGTTGGTGACCCTGAATTGAGATTTCGCGAGGATCATTTGCGCGTGCTGCGTGGGATTCGTTTTGTATCGCAGTTGGGTTTTGCCCTTGAACCTCAAACGCAAGACGCGATCTTTGCGCTCAAAAACCTTGTTTCCAAAGTCAGTCAGGAGCGGCTCAGAGATGAGCTCTTAAAGCTTTTGCATGGAGCTCACGTGCTCAAAGGCCTGCAGCTTTTGGAGCAAAGTGGGGTTTATGAAGTATTATTCACTTCGGTAAAAGATCCCAAACCCACTTGGCAGAAGTTTCAGTTTTTAACAGAGCAAGATGCTGAAGAGGCCCTTTGGTTTTTTCTCTGTCTTCCATGGATTGAAATTCCGGATGTGGATCCCGAAACTCTCCTTGCAAAGCTGCGACTTCCTAAATCCATGCTATCAAGGTTGACAGCTCAGGTGAACCTGTGGCGCAAGGATTGGTCTTTGCTTCGTAAGGGACATTTGCTCAAGACGCTAGGACTGCAAACAGCTCCATGGTATTTAAAAGCTCGGCAACTCAAAAAGGCTCCCGGCGAGGCTTCTATTTTTAAGGATTGCGAAGCGATTTTTCCTCTTCCAGAACCTCTCCTGACGGGACACGAAGTTATGAAAGCTGGCTTGTCAGGTAAAGAAGTCGGTGAGGTTTTGGCAGAAGCCTACTGTCTACAACTTGAGCAAAAGTGGCTAAGGCGTGAAGACGCACTGTCGTGGCTTAAAAATAAGTGGCAAGACGGCTAAGAATTGATTAGTCTGCAAAAATGTTCACTGCAACTTTACCGCGTCGGTTTTGGGCGCTCTCGTTTGACTGGTTTTTACTGCTGATTTTTTTGTCGCCATTTTTATCTCGTGTCTGGATCAATCTCTTTGCCAGCGGTGAAGCTTTCCTTGAGCTCTCCTGGATTGCGATCGGAGTTATTTTTGAAATTGCATTTAAGGTCACTTTTTTAAAGTTTTGTGGCGGTACTCCAGGTAAATTGATTTTTGGTTTGCGCGTTGTCGATGAGCAGAACCCAGAAAAGCCTTTAGACTGGGGCCAGTCGATTTTGCGAGTTTGGCTTGATCACTTCACTCTTTTTTTCTCATTTGCTTTTTATTTTACAGCTCTTTTTCGGATGGACCGCCGGCACGTCATTGATTTGATAGCACACACGCGAGTCGTGCAAAAAAAGCCCCTTCAGCGTGTTCCTATCCGGCGACCAGTGCTGGCATGGATATTTATTTTTATTTCAATTGCTGACGGCGTAAAATCGGTGGATCGTGTTTCGCGATTTTTTGAAGTCGATGATGGGGCGGTTTTTGTTGTTGATTTTTGGACTCCATTCATTGAACAGGTTTTAGAAAAGCGATGGCAGAAAATGATTCCACTTCCGTGGAAGCCTGAACCTGAAGAGCCCGACGACGACTAAGGGCTTGGTTGAGAAGAGTCAGTCTTTGCGGCAGTTATTTGGGTGACATGGGTTCCTGGCAACACATGAATCACTTGCACGGATCCGTTGATATTCACTTCCAGGTCATATTTTGAATTGGACGTTGTTGTTATAGTCCATCCCCATTCTGAGGGTTGAGCCAAGAGGTCTGTTTTGACACAGCCAAAACGAAGTTGGCGAAGACCGTTGGTTTTTGAGGTACTTATATTCCAGGTCACTTTGTTATCAGGGGCTGAGACGTTGATGCCGATGGCATATCTAATGAAAAAATCAATGGGCGCAACGCCTCCCCATCCTACGAAGTCTGGAATTGAGGGTTGACCGTTCACGGCTTTGCCTTGGGAAGAGTCTTTAGAGGAGTAGTTCTCCCAAAAGGTGCCTGTCTTTTTATAGACATCATTCACGGCTTTTAAAAAAGACATCGCTGTTTTTTGCGCCACATCTCTGCGGCCCTGGTCCTCTAGGCCTTGGATAACAAGAGCATTAGTCGCTGTCCACACATCTCCATTCCAGTAAGTGCCTTTAGCATGCTGAGGATCATCTATACTTAAAGTCGTGACAGGAACTTTTGATCCAAATGTTTTTGGGTTTTGAAGGTGGCGGATCAGCTGGTCTGTATGTTCGGGCGTTGAAATTCCCTCTAGGAGCGGAAAAAATCCAGCAATGGTTTTTGTTTTTCCTTGGGCTCCCCCTGCAGTTTTGTCGACGAAAAATTTTTCTCTGTCGCTCCAAAGCTGAGTGTTTATAGCGGCCCTGGTGGCTGCAAAATCTTTACTGAAATTTTCTTTGTCTTGGGGTTTTCCCAAAATTGCAGCCATCTTTTTGAGCTGACTGGCCATGGCTGCCATTTCACTTGAGATATCTGGCGCGACTCCTCCTCCCGTTAGCAAAGGGTTGCGTACTGAATTGTCAAAGCTTGCCCAGTCGGTCATGTACAGGCCATTTCCTTGCCTGAGATAGGTCTGAAGACTCTCGTAATATTTTTTGATGGGGTTATAAACCTGAGCGAGTCGCTCGCGATTGCCGGTCACCTGATAGCTTTGAAGCTCAGCCCACGCAAATAGAGGATGATTCATGGAATCTAAAGTCAGGTGCGGGGGAGTTTTAGGGGGAGTCCTTCCTGTGTATTTGATCTCTGAAGGCTTGTTAGTTTCATATTTTTCAAATCCCCGCCGACTAAAAAGAGATTTTCGTCCTTGGTTCTCCCAAAGGACTTGCGATTTCCCTGTGACCTGACTGATCTCGCGGGAGATTTCACCGGTGTCTGGATACTGCTTTACATAAAAGTTATCTAGAGCTTCGATACCTGGAAACACTCCCTGACCGTACCGCGTGAAAAGGGAGATGAAAGCAGAGTCCCATGCAAAGATGTGATCGTTAAACCCCGGGTCCACGTACCAGCTGCGAAATCCATTGGCCGCGTTTGGCCAGCGCACATTTTTGTAAGCAAGTTCCCACGCCTTTTTGTAAGCATCGATGTAGCCTGGGTTTTCATCATAGATAGGTTGGGGCAGAAGGGCGTAGGTCGTAGCAAAAGAGCCTGGCAAGACCTGTTTCGAGGAAGAGTCGCTCAAACACGCAGGAGGTGTTGTGTTTGCAAGGCCCGTTAAATGAATCAAAAAAAATAACGGGCCTACGATGCTTTTAAACATATCCCATTGTATCGATGGGAGCGCCAGCTTTCTAGAGTTTGTTATAAAGATCCAAAAGTTCCTGGGCTTTTCTCACCTGACTCGCCGAAGGTTTGAACGTGACCTCGTGAGCAAACCAGCCACCGAAAGAATACTCAGTTCGGATCACGCACTTTTGATTGATAAAACATTTCACCATCCAGCTGCGAGCCGATTGAAGGTCGTATTGCCGAAAGTTGCTGTTTTTCACTTCCGCCAAGAGGTCATTCATCCGACCTAAAAGCCGAGCAGCTGGTGAGACATTTGTCTTGGATTGAAAGGCCTGATATTGAGCCTCCAAGGTCTGGGCGCGAGAGATCTGTTCATTGGAAGGTGTAAATCGGGACTTGACCACGGTCTGTTCCTGCCCCTGAGGTCCTATGCGATTGTAAGCTGAAGTAATACAGTGATAGCCACTGAGAAAGCACTGGTAGACTTTATCGCGGGCCGTTTCGAGGTCGTATTGTGGGAAATCAGGATCGATTTCACCCAATAGGTCATTCATCGAATTAAAAAGGTCTCTCGGGGTCTGTGCGCCGTGGGCGTGAAAAGTCAAACTCAGCATAAGGGCAAAGATAGCAGATTTAAAAAGCATAGGTACTTCCTTTGTTCGGGTTTGCGCTCGGATGTAACCCACCTGGGGAAGGGTTTCTACGCTCCAAGTCTTAAAGTGTTGTCCTCAGGTCAACACTGGCCATCAAAAAGTGTCACCTTCAGGGCCTATTTCGGTTTAAAGGAGATCCAGGAGGGCCCCACAATTGCATCAAGATGCTAGGATGAAAACATTCGTTCTTTTTGCCATTTTCTTCTTCGGACTTAGCGCTTTTGCAAGGCTGAACTCTAATGAGATTGTCGATAGATTGGACGAGGATCTTGGGATTCACCACGCGGGAAAGCTGCGCCTCTTAGATTTAAGAAAAGCCATTAAAACGGTTCGATGGATAAAAATCAAGCATCCACCTCCTTCAGAAATTACGGGCACTCGCCAATCTGCCTACTACGACGTTAAAAAGCGCATTGTTTACATTTACGAAAAGCTAGATCAAAACGACCCGCACAGAGCCGAATTCGAACTCCACGAAGCGATGGGCGCCCTTGGTATGGACGATCAGAAATACACCCTTTCAACGGCGCTTAAACTTCTTTCCGTAACCGTGGATCAAGAGCTGAGAGAACAGCTATTAGAGGAATTTGAAAAGTTCTATTTTGACAAGTTAACGATCCTTGCGGGTGGATCTGGGACAAGCGTTGGAAATGGGGGCGACATCTTGGCATTGACAGTTAAAGATGCTGTGCTCGATCGCATCCTCAAACAAAAGAAAAAACTGCCTCTTGAATTCTATGTTCAATTCCCAAGCTTTCCTTTTGAACCATTTTATGATCCGCAAGATCAGTTCGTCGGACTGGTGTATCAACAAAAAAACCTTTTAGGGATGCTAGCGACATCGCAAATGCTTCCGGGAGTTCCTTATACCAATGGAATTCAAGAAGTGATTTCCATTTATTTCCCCGCGCTTTTGTGGAAGCAGGGCGGGGCGATCCGTGAACAGGTTCTTCAAGAAATCGTCCGTAAAGTCCTTTCGCTCATTCCAACAACAGAGACACCTGAAACAATGAATGTGGCTACGAGTTTTTGTAAAGAGGAGCACACCCTTCCATTTTTGAAAACTGATGATGAGCGCATTCAGTTGATTCAAGTGCTCCGCGCGACAGCCCATTTTGGATGTATTAACGAAGTTTTTAAAGAGACTGGACTTCAAATGGGTAGCGTCGAAGTTAAGGCCCCATCATGGTAAAAAAATCGACTCACGAAATTTTAAATCAGTACTTCGAGAAAAAAAAGAAGTCCTCAGCCAAGTGGACACTTCGAGGTATGGCAAAACACCTAGAAGTGTCACCGTCATTTTTAAGCCGTGTCTTAACGGGCAAAAAACCAGTTCCCTATGGCCTGCTATTAAAGTTTCGAAATGCGCTAGACATCGAGGCTGAAGTTTTTGCAGGCCTTAAGCTCGCACACACTCAAGAGGTGGAAGGGGAGCGGGCCCCTGTTAGAGGTCGCGTGAATGTGCAGTCTCAAATCGCGCCGTGGGACCTTGAGACTAAATCGAGTTTTGGGATTTTAAGACAGTGGTTCTATGTTGCGATCTTAGAGGCTTGTAGCCTTTCGCAATTTGACGGAACCGTTGATATGCTCGCACGACTTCTTGATTTGTCACCAACAACCACCGAAGTCGCGGTTCGAGAGCTCCTTGCAAAGGGTTTATTAAAAAATGGTCCTAAAGGTTTGAGCAAAACGAGAAAGAAAATTCGATTTAGCTCCTCCCAATCTCTCCCAGAGATTCGAAGATTTCACGAGCAAATTTTAGAAAAAGCCAAGGGCCAACTCCGAAACGCGACAACTCCAGAAGAAATGGCTCGTCGAATGATCACAGGAGTGACGATCACAGCCAATCCCGAGAGCATCCAGCGCGCCAAAAAGAAATTAGCCGAGTGCTTGCACGAAATCGCCAATGACCTCACTTCTGAAACCGGCAGCGAGGTCTACCAGCTTTCAGGTTTGCTCTTTCCTCTTACGAAATAAAATAGCATCCCAGAACGCATTTAAAAGAAGATGCCCATCGGAGTGCCGTCGCGACTTCATAAGAACCCCCATCTGGCGAGCTCCACTAAGCCCTAGTTTTAACATCAATAAGGGTTTCATCCAAAGTGGTGTGTATCGCCAGGACACAATCCATCGATTGCGCTGAAAAAAATAAAGCGTGTACAGCGAGTGCTTGCGAGTGGTCTTTCCACCTTGGTGAAGGATTTTAAAGTTTGTAAGAATGTCTACGGGGATTTTATTTTGTAAGGCCCTTTGCGTGTAATCGACATCTTCCCAGTAGGTCCCAAGGGCGGTTTCAAAGCCTCCCACCTTTTGCCAAACAGAACAATGAATGAGAAAACTGTGCCCTGGAATGTACGGGGAGTGAAAGCGCTTTTGATTTTTCCACTCTATGAGATTTTTGACATGCTTGATTTCACCTCTGTAAGGAACAAACGAACCCCCGAAGGTCGAGTTTTTTCTGAGCGTCATTCCACAGCCATACAGGCCAGGTGAGTCGGGGAGGGGCTGTGGAATTTGCACAAGTTCGCAGTCGTTGGTTAGAAATAAAACCCACGGGGCGATCTTAAAGCCTTCCTCCATGGCAGCATTCGCGCCTCCGGAAAATCCCTGGTTTTTAGAAAGAATAACGTGCTTGACGCCAGGGAAAGCCTTCTGATGCTGATCGATCCAGCGCGCCTCTGATCCGTTGTGGATTAAAACTACAGGAATTTCTCCCCAGTCTTTAAGAGTTTTTTCCACGCAGCGGTGGGTGATCTCTGGATGGTTGTAAGAAAGAATGCTAATAACGAGCGGCATAGAGGGCATGGCATGACTTACTCACAATCTTCCGACAATTCAAATGATCTTACTTTTTTAATTCCTGCAGCAGGATTTGGGAGACGGGTTGGCTCTCCGTTAGCCAAAGAGCTTCTGCCGCATCCTAAAACGCAAAGGCCTATGATTGCCGAGTGCCTCGCAAGATGTCCTCAAGGAAAAAGGCATGTGATCACAAGGCCTGAAAAAACCAATTTAATAGAATTTTTACACCTTCATCATCCTGACGTGAACATTCAACTCATTGAAAACTCCAAAGAGTGGCCTGAGACCCTTCTGCTCTCCCAACCCCACTGGACAGCTCGAAACGTTGTCTTATTGCCAGACACGGACTTTATGCCCTTAAATGCTCTTCCAGAGTTAGCTTCAAGTTTAGTGCAATCAGCTGTGGGCTTTGCGACCTTTGAGGTGAATGATCCGAGCGTGTGGGGACTTGTCGATTTCAATAACGAGGGATTTGCGATCGCAGAAAAGCCAAGGCAAGCACCTCATGGAGCAAAAGCATGGGGTCTTTTGGGATTTCAAGCTTCGGTGGGAGTAAAGCTTCTGAGCTATTTGCTAGAGTCTACTCAAAACCACCAATGGAAGACTTTTGATTTTAGTTTTGCGCAAGTGAACTTGGAGTCGTTTTGTGACTGGACAAGGTCTTAAGCCGCTTTTTTATCGGTTTCATCTTTAGAAAATTTGCTATCGATCAAGCTAAACTGAGAGAAGTAAGGCACCCAAAATTTAAATGTGGTCCCTTTTCCGGCGCGGGTAGAAACTTTAATCTCACCATTAAGCTCAGTAACAACGCGTTTAACAGCGTCAAGACCAACACCACGGCCAGAAATTAAGTTGGCGTGACTTTTGGTTGAAAAGCCAAAGTCAAAGATATGCTCAATAACCTCTCCGTCGGTGAGGTATTTTGTTTCTACACCACGTTTGATGAGGCGATCTTTAAGAGCCTTGACATCGATTCCACCACCGTCGTCAGCAATTTCTAGAAAGAGACAAGGACCAGAGACTTCTTGCGCTATCTTGCAAGAAATGGTGATAGTGCCTTCAACGGGTTTACCGCTACTTTCTCTTTCTCTGACATCTTCGATCCCGTGATCTACTGCATTTGCAAAAACGTGGTGAAGAACTTCAAAAAATTCAGAATACATTTGCGGAACAATTCGCATTTTTAAGGAGTCTGTCATAACGACATTGACCCTTTTACCGAGCTTGGCACTTGTTGCTTTCACAAACTTCTCGAATGGAACAAAGAGATCCTTTAAAGGTTGTGAAAGAACGTCATCGACGAGAATTTTTAGAACGTCTTGTGTGCTTTTGCCATCAACAAGAGCTCGGCCGAGTCGCATGAGGCTTTGAGTATCTACTGTTTTTTTAGATGCCGATCTTTGTTCAAGAAGAGCTCGTTCGTTTTGCTTTGTGAAGAGCTCAAAGGCTTCCATAAGGATATCGCCTTGCTTTTTGATTTCTTCAACCACAAGACTTGGAATGATTTCTTTTGCAGTGTATTGAACAAGTTTGCTTTCGATGGAGTGAATGCATGTTTGAAGATCAATAAGATGGAAGTTTCCTGCGACACCTTTAAGTGTGTGAAGGCGACGGAGATAATCTTCAAGTCCGTTGACAGGAAAGGTTTTTTCGCTCTGACCTAACATGTTCTGGGCAAGATCTTCGATCATTTCAAGCACGCGGAAAAAGTTTTCTTTCTGAGCGTGCAAAGCCAAAATCATCTCAGAGTTATGTCGAAGGTGTTCGGCTTTTCGATTGGCCTCAATTTCTGAAGTGATGTCTTTTGCAATCAGAACCAAACTTAAAGGCATCGCTACGTTTTCAATGAGCTTGTAGCCAAGTTTAATGTAGGTATCAGCGTTCGAATGTTTAAAGAACTGTGGGCCAAGTTCTGAGAGGGTTTCAAACGGCATGCGCTTTGAAAAAACAAATTCGAGCCAATCTTTAAAGCTGTCGACGTTTTCCTCTTCGATACGTAGAATTTCCCAAAGAAAGCGTCCACGGGGGTTTTGCTCTAGAAGCAAAGTCGCTTTTTGCGAGACGAGCTCCGTGCATCTTCCATCTTTACTCACGACGAGGAACCCCTCGTCGAGACTGTCTAGCATGCTTTGGATTTTTTCATTAAGCGCGTTGAGCCCAGCATTGGCTTCGCTGAGCTCGGTAGAAGAAACCTCTAGGTTTCTTACAATCATATCGATTTTACTTTCCTGTTCCTCGAACGTTTGATTCATGAGGCCAAGGAAGTCTGGCATTTTTCTTAGAACTTCAAGCTGAGGGCTATCTTCGTTGAGCTGGACCCCTTTTTTAAGGGACATCATTAGGTCAATGGTCGCTTGATCTAGATTATCAACCCCAAAAGATTTCTTGATAATTCTGTGAATCTTCTTTGAGTATTTCATAGACCTCTTGGATTACGAATGAAAGAAAATCTCTAGTTGAAAAACTCCAAGGTCAGATTCGAATTGAATGTGTCTGAGCGTACCGCCTTTAAAAACCGAAAACACTTCGTGGTGGCGGCCAACAACAACAATAGGTAAACAGCGTGAGTAGTCACATCCGTTATTATTGTAGTGTTCTTTAACTTGTCCAAAGATCATGTTCATAATCTCGCCCATGCCCTCGATCACTCGAGTTTCAAGAACTTTGATGTCTGAACCATAAAATTTAGAAAACGTATTAAAGGCAGTTTTCAAATCGCAGCTGATGCTCAAAATTCCCTCAAGCTCTTGCTGATAAAAAGCGACGCTGGCAGTAATCTCTTTGTTAAAATGAGGAGCTGTTGCAGGCTCAATAACGTACTTCGGATCCACGCCCCACATCATCTGGAACGTCGTACAAAAGCTCTGCACCAGCAGCTGTTCGAGCTGCTGGTTTAGCGATAGCCTTTTTAACTCAGTTTCCGTACTCATGGTCGTCCTTATCCTTGTTTAGGATGCCTTCGCATCCATCAAACCGTGTTTTGACATCTTATCTAAGAGAATTTTTGGAGCAAATGGCTTAACCACGTAATCTGTTACGCCCGCTTTGAGGGCTTCCATAACAGCCTTTTGCTCTCGTTCTGCCGTTAACATGATGATGGGGATGTTCAAAAACAGTTCTGATTCCCGGCATTTTTTTAGAAATTCAATGCCGTTCATTCTTGGCATATTCCAGTCTAAGAAAATCAATTGGAAAGGCGTGTGTCCTTGGTGAGCTGTTGTCAGTTTTGCAAAAGCATCCATACCATCTACGGCCTCGGTGACATTATTAAGTCCGAGCTCCATAAGGGATCTTTTGACAAGCACGCGGATCATTTCAAAGTCGTCGACAACAAGTATCGGTGCTGTTTCACTGAGCTTCATTTACGTCCTCCATACAGCGTTCTATTAGATTCATCGGATGAATTTCTCTACACAAAGAGAGAAATTCGATATTTCATCAAAAATTTTTTCTTCGTGTGTTCTTAAACGAGACAAATGCCATGCATCTAGGCCTAATCTTTAGGTTCTTGTCCCAGTTTGAGTGCTTAAATTTTAACTGTGATTTAAAAAAAACAGTCTCATTTAGAGAATTTCCAGGCTATCGTTAAGAAAAAGTGTGGGGTCATACATGAAACGCAAACTTTGGGTTCGCTCGCTCGAGAAAATAAAAAATTCAGATTTGAGCATTGTGGTGTCTTCTTTGTCTTATTCGTCCATTCTTTCACTCATACCGTTTGTTGCGATTCTTCTTGCAGCTTTTAAAATGGTGGGGGGGCTTGAATCTTACTACCCTAAAGTAGAGGCTCTGGTCCTTCAGAACTTAAATGTGAACTCCAGCGAGATGGTTCTTAAATACTTCCATAAAGCTTTAGGACGGATCCATGCCGGAAAGCTTGGGACTTATGGAGTGATATTTTTACTCTTCACTTCGTTTAAGCTATTAGTAGATATCGATAGCAGCGTCCAGCGCGTTTGGCATATTAAGGACGAACGCCGTTTTCACCAGCGCTTTTTAAAGTCATGGCTGATGCTCCTCCTCATTCCTCTTATTCTTGCAGTTTATGTGGCGATTGTAACCATGCAGCAGGACCTTCACTGGAAGGCTTCTTGGATCAAAGATGCAACCGGATTTTCGTTCTTATTTGTGTTTGTGTTTTTGATTTACAAGTTTATTCCAAACACGCGGGTTGATACCAATATGGCTCTTAAAGTGACGGGAGGCGTGACCTTTGCTGTGATTATATCTAAGGCGGTCCTGACCTTTCTTGTGACTTCATTTTTTCGTTACGACAAAATCTACGGAAGTCTAGCTGCTATTCCGGTGCTTTTTATTTGGGTGTCAATGATATGGACGGTGCTATTAGGCGGCGTTGCAGTGCTTGCCGTTCTTCACGAGGATCGCCCGCCAGATTTACAAAAGGCTTCATGAATGTTAGGGTCTTTCAAAAATAAGGAGGTCAGTGTGGCATCTTCGGTATACGATTTTAAAGTCAAAGATATTTCTGGAAAAGACAAATCGCTTTCGGATTACAAAGGAAAAGTTCTTTTGATCGTGAACGTGGCTTCCCAGTGCGGTCTTACTCCGCAGTACAAGGGGCTTCAGGAGCTCCACGAAAAATACGCTTCAAAGGGCCTTGCTATCTTGGGATTTCCAGCCAATGATTTTGGCGCTCAAGAGCCGGGAACAGAAGGGGAGATAAAAACCTTTTGTGAAACAAAATTTGGCGTGACGTTCCCAATGTTTTCAAAAATTTCAGTAAAAAATCCTCATAAAGATCCTCTCTATAAATATTTGACCGAAGACGCCCCAGGAGCCTCAGAAATCAAATGGAATTTTCACAAGTTTTTAGTGGATCGTAGCGGGCATGTTGTTGCGAATATTGATCCAAAGACTGAACCTGAGGCTCTAAGCTCCCAGATCGATTCTTTGCTCTAAGCGTGCTTCTTTCGGTGTTTCAGAGAGGACCAGACTGAAACGCCGATAAATAAAATGCCAAGGACACCTGAGATGACCTCAGGAACTTTCATGATACAGCTGGCAAACATGATAATCGCTAGAACAAGCACCGCCCAAAAGGCGCCGTGCTCAAGATACTTAAACTCGGCAAGAGTTCCCTTATCTACGAGGAGAATCGTCAGAGACCTTACAAAAAGAGCTCCAATCCCAAGGCCGATCGTGATGATCAGGAGATGGTGAGTGATCGCAAATGCACCAATCACACCGTCGAAACTGAAAGAGGCATCCAGCACCTCCAAGTAAAGAAAAAGTGCCATGCTCACCCGTTGGCTATTTTGCCCATGGGAGTCAGGCTGCTTGAGAATTTCGCTGAGGCAGTCGACAAAAATAAAAGCAACCAGGCCCCAGGCTCCTGCAATTATAAAATGCAAGACTTCATGGTCGGGCAGCGCTTTTGAAAAGAGCAAAAGTAAAATGAGAACTAAACCAATCTCTATCGAAGGAATTCGGCCAAGACCCGCTAGGGGCTTTTCAATAAATTTGAGCCAATGAATGTCTTTTTCTTGATCGAAGAAAAACTTAAGACCTACCATCATTAAAAAGGCACCCCCGAACGCCGCCACCGAAACATGCACAGAAAGCATCATTTGAGCATATTCATTGGGCGAAAAAATCGCCATACGAAGGGCGTCCCATGGTGATAGGCTTGCAACAATACTGACGATCGCAAGGGGAAATATCAAACGCATTCCAAAAACCGCGATGATCATTCCCCACGTTAAGAATCGGCGGCGCCACAGAGGCGTCATCTCTTTGAGGACAACTGCATTTACGACGGCGTTGTCAAAGGAAAGTGAGAGTTCTAGGAGGCTTAAAGTGACAATGATAAAGAGAAAATTAAACGCTTCGGCCCAAGATTTTGTCTCAAAGTACCCAAGAAAAAATCCACCAATAAGACCGAGGCCAGAGAGGATGAGTGTGCTACCGAAGTACTTCCACATACCGTAAAAGTACTTCGTTCTTAAGGTAAGATCAACCTTTTACGGTTTTAAGGTTATTTCTTTTTCTGGAGAAAATCCTTCGCTGCCAGTCACTTCGTCCGCTGTTTTTAAAACATAAAGAATCTGAGACTGATCTTTAGCCTTAAGAGTTTCGATAAACTCTTGTGGGAAAAACGAACCTGCCTTTGTCGTTGCTACCTTAGATTTATCCAAATCGATGCCTAGGTCTTTGTGAGTTTTCTCTAACATTTGCTCACGGATGGTGCTGGTGCTCTCAACGTTATAGGCAAGGGAACGATCGATAAGATAGTAATCAAGTCTCACGAGAGATCCTTTGAAAGCACGGACCTCACCTAAATCGCGCTGAGCTTTTCCGAGCACAGTGGTCTCACGAACAATAAGGTGTTGATCAACAACCTGCCCGAGAAGGCTTCGCCCGTCGACGTACACGACGTAGAAGTCCTTGAGCGCGAGATTTTTATTGAGAGCTACAAGCAGCGCAAGAAACTCGGTGGTGGTATCACCATTGGTTTGACCAATGTGAACCAGCTGCATAAGAGAGGTGTCTGGGTCGCTTTTTAAGTTTGCAGGGTGGCCAGAGGCATAGAAGCTTCGCTCTGCTTGGAGCTTGATTTCTCCAAGGTCGGTTTGTCCTGCAGAAGCTAAATCTTTGAGCTGAATGAGCTCCTCGTCGATGTCTGACTTGAATCCATTGTCTTTGAGAAACTGGTCAGAATTGGCAAGATCGCTCGTGAGGATCATTTTTGCGAGGTTCTCTCTATTTTCTGGAGTCGGCTCAAAATTTTCAAACATTTTTGCTTGATCAACAGTCACGCGGGAGCGGCTGCTGCGGGGGAGCGTGGCTTGAATGCCATCATGGGCGACTTTAAGAGGACCTGTTGGAGTTTTTGAAACTGGAGTTTCTGCTTTAGGGCCGTGACTTTCTGGAAGAGCCTTCATCACGGTGTCGGGTTCGGAGCAAGCTGCAATCAAACCTAAACCTAAAATAGTAAAAATAATTTTTGTAAATCTCACGGGCCCCTCGCCTTCTAGTAAATATTAAGTTCCACAACATCAGCATTACGTTGCAGCTCTTGCTTTAACTTCATTTTTGCACCAATCGACGCGGGATCAATATGACGGCCAAGTCTTTCATTGAGATAGGCCAATCTTAGGTCCAAGGCTTTAAAAAGGTCTTGGTCTTTGAATTGATCTTTGTATCTTTGAATTTCATTTTTGTTCATCAGAACAAGTCGCAAGACTTTTTCGTCATTCCCAAAAAGGGATGCGAAAGTCATGGCTTCAACCTTGGTAAAGTAAGGGACGATCTGTTGCGGATCGATCATCACGTGGACGCCGTGAACAATTCGAAGAGCTTTTACAAAATTTTCTCTTCGGGTTTCCAAAGTTTTCATGTCTGAACTCAGATTAATGAGAGATGTAAGAGCATCGATAGCACTTTGGTCCTTAAAATAGGTAGATCCATCTTTTTTAACGACATTGACTTTATTTTTTCCGAAAGCTTGAGGTTCAATGTCGGCGGTCTTGCGAAGCTCATTGATCTGCTGACTGATTTGATCTGAAGAAAGTCCAATCTCCTGGGCCTTTGCAGCCGTCGTAAAAGATTTTAATTTTTCAACGAGACCAGAATAGTTTTTGATATCCACTTTTTTCGTAGCTAGTCGTTGAAGCTCGGCCGTCAAAAACAACTCATCTTGATTTTTTCCAACCAACTGGGTCCAAGCGATAATGTCCGCTGCGGTGTAAGCTGTTTTTTCGGAATTCATAAGGTCCAAAAGCTGTGGGAGAGCTTCATCGCTTGTAAGGAGAGGACCATGGGTTGTTTTGAGAGCCAAAAGAGCATCAAGGGCTTTTTTAAAGTCTTCGTTGCTGACATTGAGCTTTTTGAATTGCGCATAGAACTCCTGCGCTTTTGCTTTAAGCTGTGAATCCGTAGCGATGAAAGCTTGGGTCCACTGTTGAGACTCTGGAGATTCTACGATCTCTGTAGACACGATGGGGGGTTTTCCTGCAGCTGCGGGCTTGCCAAGTCCTGGTGAGATTGTCTCAGGACCTGGGGCGGGTGTTGTTTGGTCTGGAGTTCCAGTCCCTGCTGTGTCAGTTGGCTCAGGCGTAGTTTTACTTTGAGGGATTTCGTCAAGATTTCTAGGGCGATCAACGACGCGAACATCAAATGAGTCTTGCGCGCAACCTATCCAAAACGCAGAAACCGTCAAAAGTGTCGCTACCAAGCTATAACGAATGTTTTTCATAAACCCTCTTTTTCACACGCTGAAATATTCAATACCCATGCCTAGGGGAGCGTCCTCTCAATTCTTTTAGGCGCCCTTGACGGAGACTAAAAATGGCTAAAATCTCAAAATGAGACGAAAAATGTCACTTGTCTTTGACTTGAACTGAGGGGTCGTTGAAGTAGGACTGCACATTGGAAATGAAATGAAAACGATGGTCGGCCTGCTCACTGCCAAGAGAGTTTTCTGGATTTACAAAAAAATACTCCTTGTTAGTACCAACTCTTTGGCGCGCTAGTTTGATTTTGCGATCAAGATCTTTCTTAGTCCAGCTGCTGTGTTCTTGATCGGGCCAATAGCCGAGAAGGCCTTTGTCATTAGAGTAATTCGCGCGCTGTCTTAGCCCAGTCGTCGATGACATCGAGAGACTGCCATGACCAGAGGGTGTCTGGCGCGCAATCAATCCTTATCGACAGATCCCTGTTGAAAGGAAAGGTGAGTCCACCCATCCATTCTTGTTCACACTGTTTCGGATAGCCATAGGGTTTTAGTCTGGCTTCGGATTCCAGGTGAATTGTCAAAAATAGTGCTATGGTTAAAAGTTTGCTAAACATCGTTGCCATGAGATGCAAGGATTAGGCCTGAGATTTGGAGAATCTAGTAGTCTGAAAGAATATCGTAGGCGTCCATGAGTGGGGGTAAAAAGGTCGTCTTCGTGCCACCGGTTTGATTTGTTTTATCGATATACTGTGCTTGATTTTCCACAATGTATTTCATCCAATTAAAACGGCTGTCAAAGTTTGACAAATTTGCCGTTGTCCCATGGGCATTGCTAAATTCCTCAAAAGTTTGAAGTGGCTTTCCAGACGGGTCGTAGAAATCGGTTTTTGCCAAGGAGTTGAAAACGCCAAAAGCGTTTGTGGTGCGTGCAGCTGTTGAAGAGTACATTATGGGTTGAAGGATATCTTTTTGTTCGGCGGCAAGAATTTGAATGTTTCCTTTGCTAATTAATTCAGGGTCCTTTTTAGCAGTGCCCTCGGCAATTAGAGACCACGCGTTGGCGAGCGTGTCATAGTGAGCAATTGCTTTTCCGTCTGGGTTCGATCTTTTTAAGTCTTCACATAAAGACGCCGCCTTTGCGGGCCCGCAGTAGCTCGCCGCTAAATTCAGCCAAAAAAGATCTTTAAAAACTTCAACGTTTCCTGCTAGCGTCTTCATGGCAGTGGCTTTATTTTTTAAAAAAAAGTCTCTGGCGCCGTCAGGTTCCTGCAAAAAAGCCTGGTCTCTTTTTTCAACCGAAGCTAACCCAGGTCGATCATTTTCTTGAGCCTGTTGTCCAACGCGGAGTGTTTTCCCGACAATTGAAGAGGAGTGAGAGGCGACGCCTAACCATTGAAGGGGATTTCCCGCGCCCTTGGGCAAGTGAGCTTGAGTTTGGACATAGAGCCGGGAGTAAGCTTGAACGATGAGTGCATTTTGAAGAATGGCGCTTTCCACCGCTTGGTCTTTGGCGGATTTTGTATGTAGCGAAATCTTGTCAGTAGATATCATCTTTGAGGCGAGGCCTCTTAGTTCTCTCGCCGTGATTCTGCTGCAGTCTATCTCTTGAGGAAGAGGTCTCAATTGATTGAGCTTGTCAGAATAGAAGTCGTAGAGATCATTTGTTATCTGAACATTCGAAAATAAAGTTGAACCTCCGGAGGGGCAAACCGGATCTGGCCGCTTGAGCCCTAGCTTTTCGAATTCATCGCACTCCTTAAGCCTAAACGTTTGGTCCACGGGCAAGTAGGAATGACGGTCCATTTCCAACATAACTCTGCAACGGACTCGTGTGTTTTGTTTAGAGTCATATTCTACGTCATAGAGAACATCATCAAAGCCACTCAATGGATTTAGTCTTTTTGAAAACACAATGGAACCTGGAATAGCATTGGAAAACTCCATTGCGAAAAGACGATCGAGTTCGCTGGGGAAAGCTGTAGGGCCTGAATCTGACTTGCAATTCATGAGGTAGTTGCCTTCCTCTACGCCTCCAGAAACGACATGATCTATGTCACAGGTGTATTTGCTTTTGTCGATGTTAAAATTGACTTTGTAGTATCCGTTTTGCAGAGCAAGCCAAGAGTTTTTCAGAAACTTTTTAGGGCTCTTCAAATCGTAACTTATTTTCACGTCAGAGACATTGTATGTCTTAAGGCGTTTCTGGACATAGTTGATCATCTCCGGACGATCTGCAGCTAGAAAAAATGCATGTGCCTGATTTTCAATTATTGAAAATAATCCGATGACGATGATTTTTTTCAAATGTCTAGCACCCATGGTTTATTTTCGGCTCATTTGGCCAATCTCAAAAATGCTTTTTTTGCTGGATTGAAGGCTAGTCAGTCTTGGGTCTAGATCGTGGCTACAGTCAAAGGTTGGAAACTGTCCATAACTTAAACACCTGCTAAAATCTTGAGTCTTTCAAGAGAGTCCACGACGGATAATAAGCGGGAAATCAGGCACACTTCATGCTCTACTCCCAATGGGAGTGTAAAATGCGAAAGTTCTTCCTAATAGCCATCTCTTTAACGTCACTCAGCACGCACGCGCAAGACAGCACTCTGTTACACCAGTGTGTGGTCGATCTTTGTGGCCAGGAATCCCAGTATTTGGCAGTTAGAGTCAAAGGCCCTTTCGGCGATGCAGTCCCAGCAAACGTTAAGAGCTATTTGAAAAATAAAGGGGAAGAAAAAATAACTCAGCTCTTCGATACCAATCTTGCGAATTTAAAACTCAAAATGTCGCTTGTTACAGACCTTATCGCAAAAGAGGACACCGAAAATCTCTCGGCAGAGCATCTCGCCTTTTTAGCGATTAAGATTATGGTCTATAACTACGGAGACTTTTTGGACGATGCTGTCGAAACTCAGCCCGGAGGAATAAAATTTATCAATGCAGAAAAATTAAAAGGCAAGATACAAGGCGTAGATGAAAAAAAATTGAGTGATCTTGCTTCCATATTCAGTGCGCAGCTCAGTACCAATTCTTATAGAGAGTCTAATAAGGCTTCGATACTTCCCTACGATATTTATAAAAAGGATTTCTTGCGGTTTGAGAGACCAGACCAGATGGAGTCGGCATGGAAAATCCAACTTGGAGAGTTCAGCAAACAAGTGGAAGATATCAAAAGGCGATTTGGCAGTTTTGCGTTTGAGGATATCGATACAAATGCTTTAGAAAAAGGAAAAGTCTCGGAAGATCTCACTGATTCAGAAAAAAAGTCTATAATGAGAACTATCGTTAGGATTTATGGAGTCCAAGCTCTTTTTGATGGATCTGTTCGCTCCGCCGCGCTCAATTCTAAACTGAAACTCAAGGACTTACTGAGTTTCATCGGCTGGTCTTCTCGATCTAGCCTCATCGATAGCATCCTTTCTTCCTCCCAGGGGATTTTGGAGCAGCGGCGTAAAGTTCAAGAGACCTGTCAGCGCAATATCACTCAGGCTTTCGCCGCAGCACCTTCGCCCCTGCTCCAAAAAAAGTCTGAGAATCTTGCTAAGATAGTAAAAGAAACCGCAAAAAAAATCCTTCCTAACTACTTCACTCAGCGAAGCGTCGAGCTCGCTAGCGCCGCTATTGATCGAACCGAGATTTCGGCTCCTCCAAACTCTATGGAAATAGAGGGCAACTTGGATCAGTACCTTGAGATGTCTCTTGCCCAAATGCAAAGTCAACAGGCTCGTATCAGGGAAGCCACTCAGAATGTGAAAGACTGGAAGTCGCTTCTTGTTGCCACTGTCGGCAATAGTTCTGGGAAGCTTCAAGAGATATTGACCTCTCCGATGGAGAAACTCTGTGATAAAATGAGTCCTGCGTTTTTTGAAGACAGAGCGTTAGCTAATATAAGTACTTTTCGAATGGGATGGCAGACAGCAGTTTTCCATGACATTGGCGCAGGTATCATAGCCCATGAGTTAGGACATATCGTTGAGAATGCCATTCAATCGCAGAAAAACATCGAACAAAATTATGTCGACGTCCTAAAATGTTCGGTGGAGAATCATTCACTGCTTGCAGAAAATAGGCCTTTTCTTGGAAAGCCCTATCAGTACACT
>JBGATJ010000006.1:0-8183 GCA_044229295.1 Pseudobdellovibrionaceae bacterium | reverse complement strand
GTACACTACCGAGGATTGGGCCGATGCTTTTGCGGCTACCACCTTAACAGAACTTCGTAAGGTTTGGCCTTACGCCAAAAATTACGGCTGCGCTATGATGGAAGTGGATAAGAACCTTAAATTTTCTAATTTTGACATTCTAAATTTAGATGGATCGGATGCCCATTCGACGAATCTTTATCGAGCTCTGCAATTGCACGTGGGCTTAGGGAAGACCATTCCCAAGACTTGTGAAGATGCCTTAGGATCACAGAATATCACTGTGGTTTCTCGACAATGTTCGAAGTAGATTTTGGCGTCGCCTTTGCAAAACGTCTTAATGAGTGATTCTAAAACTTTATATGGAGAGAACATGAAAAAGTTTTTGACATGTGTCGCAGCTTTAATGGCAGTGGAGTCGGTTTCTTTCGGGGCAGATCCACTCGTTGAAAATGAACTCAAGTGCATCGGTAGCAGGTACGATTATATAAAAGTCCGATCTCAATCTGGCTTCAAGGGGTCTTTTTTCTTCCCGATCGCACCGATTGGTGAAAAAGTGTTTATTGTGACTCCCGACGGCCATTACTATTTAGGAAACACATATTTAAATCGTCCAGAGGCAAAAGAATATAGATCCGATGGTACGAATTATTTCAGAACCTTCGTTCTTGAAAAAACGGGTGAAAAACTCAAGCTTAAATTTTCTAAGATACTTATGAAGTACCCGGAGAAAGATCAGCTCGTTGTTAGTGAGGCTGAGGCGGACTCACTGAAGCCGTTAATGATTAAATTGAACGAGGTTCAAACTGCGCCACCCTCTGCTATAGAAGCTTTAAAAGCGCTGTCTTCAGCGAAGATACATGCTTCTGCTTGGGACGTTGACCAACTCTTCAAAATGGGAGAATTGAACGAGACCTTCTACAAAATTTACTTGGCCGATGCACGTGATTGTGAAAAATCAGGTGCGGGGAATTTATCCGAACTAAAACAGGCTCTTAAGAATTACGAAGATTACAAAAACGACATGCCAGACGACATCATCCTCAACGGCGCTAACTAAAATCACTTCACCAAATAATCCCGCCAGCGGTTCAAAAGCCCTGGCGTCAGCTGCGCGTAGCAGAGTGTGCCTTCAGAAGCTGGCTCCTTTTTCACAATCCGAGTGTCTCGGCTCAAATCAAAAATCTTGTACTCATCAGCGCGCGGGAAATAAAGCTGCACATCGCTTTGCAATTCGCCAATCATCTGCGCCATTAATTTTTTAAGTTGATCCAAACCTTGCCCCGTCAGCGCGCTCGTAAACACACGTGGAAATGCCTTCACCTTAAACTGGAGCTCAAAGGGAGCAGCATCAAGCTTATTAAAAACATGGATCACAGGTTTATCGCCCCAACCAAATTCTGCGATGAGCTGCTCGACTGTCTCCACTTGTCGTTCCATCTGAGGGCTTGAAAGGTCCACAACGTGAATCAAAATATCAGCTTCGGCGGACTCTTCAAGAGTGGCTTTAAACGCATCCACGAGCTGTGGGGGAAGCTTACGAATAAATCCAACCGTATCAGTAACAGTCGCTGGGGGACCTTCGGGCAAATAAATTTTTCGAGTTGTGGGATCAAGGGTTGCGAACACTTGATTTTTGACAATAACTTGGGAGCCGGTAAGGCGATTAAGTAAACTGCTCTTACCGGAGTTGGTGTATCCAATCAACGCAAAGCTTGGAATCTCATGGCGGCGCCGAGAGGTTCGGTGCTGGGCTCGGTTTTTACGGACTGTTTCCAATTTTTTGCGGATCAAGCTAATGCGATCGCGAATGCGCCTGCGGTCATTTTCAAGCGCCGTCTCACCAGGGCCCCTGGTTCCGATTCCGCCCCCGAGGCGCGAGAGGGAACCCATCCATGCATTCACCATGCGTGGCATTTGATCGAGCATTTGTGCAAGTTCTACTTGAAGTTTTCCTTCAAAAGTCTGCGCACGCTGGGCGAAAATATCGAGAATAAGTTGATTGCGATCAAGCACCCGGACGCCAACGGCAGTTTCTAAATTTCGCGCTTGAACGCCAGAGAGTTGGTGATCCACAACCATGAGGTGAGCACCAGTCTCTTGAACCATTTCTTTGATTTCTTCAACTTTACCGGAGCCGATGAGGGTGGAAGGATTCCACGCCTGGAGGATTTGTACTAAACTTCCAACGACGTCTCCCCCTGCCGCGCGGACTAGGTCTTCTAGTTCGCAGAGATTGTCTTTGATTTCAATCAGGGGATCAGTTTTGAGGCCAACACCTATAACAAGAGCACGTTCATTGGATTTGAAATAGTTTTGAATGGGATCAAACCTCCGTTATTTTTTTCTTTTTACGGTAATCTTTGAAATATTGAGCTTCAAGGGCAGTGAGGACCACAGAGTTCACGATGGCGTCGACCGTGGTGGTTCGTTGCAAGATATTGGCTGACTTTTTCACTCCTAAGAGGAACGGGCCTATAACTTCTCCTTTCCCTAACTGCTGCAGTAACTTGTAGGAAATGTTACTACTTTCCAAGTTGGGGAATACTAATATATTAGCACCCCCTTTGATCTGACAAAAGGGAAAAATTCGTTCCATAATCTCAGGGTTTACGGCCGTATCAGCTTGCATATCGCCGTCCACAATGACCTCAGGTCTGAGTTTTCGAACGATTTCGCTGGCTTGTTTCATTTTGAGAGGCGTCCCATGTTTAGCACTGAAGTTTGAAAAGCTCAGCATAGCTATTTTTGGTTCAACCCCGAAATAGTCAGACACCCGGGCCGCTTGAAGCGCTATTTGAGCAATTTGCTCCGCTGTTGGATCAAAATTCACGGTGGTGTCAGCCAGAAGCAAAAATCGATCTTCGAGCAACATAACGTTGAGGCCCGCAGGGACCGCCTCTTTGCCAGTGCCAATGATTTGCAGCACGGGCCTTACGGCATCGGCATAGTTTTGTGTTGCGCCTGTAACCATGCCGTCGGCATCGTCGAGCTGGACCATCATCGCGGCAAAGTAGTTGTTATCCGACATCAGGCGCTCGGCCTCTTTGTGATCAACACCCTTACGTTGCCTGAGGGTATGAAATTCAGCGAGGTAGCGCGGAAACTCCGGTGAATCGATAGGATTGATAATCTGAGCATCCTGCAAATTGGTGAGCTGAAGCTCGTCGATTTTTTCGCGAATGCGCTCGGGATGTCCCAAAAATATGGGCCGACACACTTTTTCCTCAACAAGTCCGCGGACAGCTTTTAAAATTTTAGTTGAAAGTCCCTCTGGGAAAACAATCGATGGAAGTCCGTCGCCGGAGTTGGCAGCGTTTGCCCGAACTCGGTTCATTGCTGAGCGAATAAAAATCTTCGATGGGCCTTGAATGCCCTCGAGGCGCTCGCGGTAAGCCTGCATGTCTTCAATCGCGCGCTTCGCAACACCGCTTTCCATAGCCGCTTGAGCCACAGCCGGTGCCACCCACAGAAGCACGCGCGTATCAAATGGCTTTGGAATGATGTACTCGCGCCCAAACTGAAAACTCTTTCCGCCGTAGGCATCGGACACGCGCTCAGGAACATCTTCGCGAGCCAAGCGCGCAAGCGCATGAACAGCGGCAAGCTTCATCTCTTCGTTGATTTGTGTCGCGCGAACATCCAGCGCTCCTCGAAAAATTGAAGGAAAGCCGAGCACGTTGTTCACCTGATTGGGAAAGTCAGTGCGCCCGGTGGCCACGATGCAATCAGGGCGCGCCGCTTTAGCAGCAGGCGGCTCGATCTCAGGATCAGGATTCGCCATGGCAAAGATGATTGGGTTTTTGTTCATTGGTTTTAACATCTCACCAGTGACTGCCCCTGCAACTGAGAGCCCAACAAACACGTCGGCACCAACGAGAGCTTCTGTGAGCGAGCGCGCCTCGGTGGCCACGGCAAATTGCTGCTTGTATTTATTCATACCAGCAGTACGTCCTTGGTAAATGACCCCTTGGCTGTCGCACATGACAAGATTTTCGGCGCGAACCCCGAGGCTTAAAAAAATCTTTGAACATGCTACTGCTGAAGCTCCAGCTCCGTTAACGACTAATTTAATTTCAGAAAGTTTCTTACCAGCAATAAAGCAGGCATTCAAAAGTGCCGCTCCCGAGATGATTGCAGTCCCGTGCTGATCGTCGTGAAAAACAGGGATATTCATCTCACGCTTGAGAGTCTCTTCGATTTCAAAACACTCGGGCGCCTTGATGTCTTCTAAATTGATTCCGCCAAAAGTAGGCTCCATGGTTTTGACAGCAGCGATGAATTCAGCGGGCGAAGCCGTCTTAAGTTCCATATCAAAAACATCAATGCCGGCAAACTGCTTAAACAAAACTCCTTTTCCTTCCATCACAGGTTTTGCGGCGAGGGGACCGATGTTGCCAAGGCCGAGCACGGCGGTTCCGTCAGAGATCACTGCAACTAAGTTTCCTTTACTCGTGTAATCAAAGACTTTGCTGGCATCTTTAAAGATCGCCTTGCAGGGAGCTGCAACTCCAGGAGAGTACGCAAGTGAGAGATTTTTTTCGGTGCTGCATGGTTTGCTGGAATGAACTTCGATTTTTCCGGGTTTGCCTTTGGCGTGGTATTCTAGTGCCTCTTCATCAAGATTCATGAGTGTCCTCTTTATAGTTAGAGAGGATTTTACCCACGGCCTCTCTCATAAATCCATTGGATAAAGACTTTGACGGCACCTGGCACAAACTGGGGCCCTTGATGGTGCGTGTCCGGTAGACGGCGCACGAAGTCAACAGGTGAAGGTCAGCCTGTCGAAAGTGTTTGGAGGTGTTTGAAATTGCTTGTATTCTTTCTCGTAGCAACGACTAAGGAGATCAACTATGGGTACGACACCGAATGCGCGAGACGTGGTCATTGTGGAGGGCGTGCGGACGCCTTTTGCGAAGGCGGGAACTAAACTTAAAAACGTCCATCCTGCGGAGCTTGGACAGACCGCGCTCAAGGAGCTCATCTCGAAGGCCAATCTTGAAGTTGGCATCGTCGATGAAGTCATCATCGGTAATACTGGAAACCCCGTAGACTCTGTGAACATCGGCCGTGTGGTTGCACTCAAAGCGGGGATTCCGCAAAAAACTTCGGCCTACACCGTTCATCGAAATTGCGCCTCCGCTCTTGAGAGTATCACCTCAGGATACGAAAAAATCAAATCAGGAACCATGGATGTGGTCGTCGCTGGCGGTACCGAAAACATGTCGCAGATGCCGCTTCTGATGACTCCCGCGTTTTTAAAAATTTTCGAAGATCTTGGACTTGCGAAAACTTTAGGGGGGCGCCTTTCTGCGATCGGGCGTTTGTTCAAAGCCGATTTCAAGCAAGTGCTTGAGCTAGTTACGACATCCCCTCTGCAAAACACAGCACATAAGCCGATCATCTCGGTGATGGAAGGTCTCACAGATCCTTTTGTCGGTATCAACATGGGGCAAACGGCAGAGATTCTCGCAAAAGAATTTCATATCTCTCGCCAAGAGCAGGATCAATTTGCGCTCAGGTCTCATCAGCTGGCGAGTGCCGCCATGAAGTCAGGAAAGTTTAAAGAAGAAATCACTCCCGTTTATCTTCCACCAGATTACAAGGAGACCATCACTGAAGATGTTGGTCCTCGAGACACCCAGAGCCTTGAAGCCCTTGCAAAGCTCAAACCGTTTTTTGACAAAAAAACGGGCAGCATCACGGCAGGAAACTCCTGCCCACTGACTGACGGAGCTGCGATGGTGCTTTTGATGAGCCGAGAAAAAGCTCAGAGCCTCGGTTATAAGCCCGTAGCGTCCATCAAAGGTTACGGCTTTGCGGGGCTTGAACCCGAGCGCATGGGACTTGGACCCGTGTACTCAACACCAGTGGCGTTAAAGCGCGCAGGACTTTCGATGAAAGACATCGGTCTTGTCGAGCTCAACGAAGCGTTCGCAGCGCAAGTCCTTGCGTGTTGCCGCGCTTTTGACAGCGACGAATTTGCAAAAACCAAACTAGGATTGAGTCAGCGCTTGGGCGCCATTTCTCCTGATATTCTCAACGTCAACGGCGGCGCGATTGCGCTGGGTCACCCTGTTGGAGCGACAGGCACGCGCATCGTGCTGACACTGATGAAAGAGATGCGGCGACGAAAAGTGCAGTACGGACTAGCCACACTTTGTATTGGCGGAGGCCAAGGTGGCGCGATTATTTTAGAAAGCGAGGCCTAATCCATGAGCATCCAAGAAAGCATCAAGATAGTTCCAGACGGAGATGTGGCCATCGTCGAATTTGATATGGTCGGGGAGAAGGTCAACAAACTTTCAACCCCCATGATGACTCGGTTTCGAGAGGTGTTAGCAGAGCTGCGAAAGTCTTCCTTTAAGGCTGTCATCATCACATCGAAAAAATCTAAAATCTTTATCGCTGGCGCTGATATCGAAGAAATCAAAAGCATGAATAAGCGTGAGGATTTTGAAAAAGCAGTCTCCGGCGGACAGAGCGTGTTTAACGAAATCGAAGATCTGCAAATTCCTGTCATCGCTGCCGTCCACGGGGCCTGCGCGGGTGGGGGTTGTGAGCTGATTCTTGCTTGCGATTACCGCATCTGTTCTGAAGATTCTGCCACACGCATTGGTCTTCCCGAAACCAAGCTCGGAATTCTCCCAGGCTTTGGAGGCTGCGTGCGCCTTCCTCGGGTTGTTGGCTTACAAGCGGCTCTTGATGTGATTCTTGCCGGTAAACTTTTAGTTCCGCAAAAAGCTCTCAAGATTGGTCTTGTGGATCGCATGTGTCACCCGGCGATTTTGATGGAAGAGGCCAGAAAGTGGGCCGCAGACATTATCAAAGAAGCTTCTGGAAAGCGCAAAAAAGTTTTCAAGCCCAAGGGGTTTATGAATGTGGCACTAGAATCACCGCTGGGGCGCCCGGTGATTTTTTCTCAGGCTAAAAAAGCGACGCTGAGCCAAACCCATGGTCACTACCCAGCTCCGATCAAGGCTCTTGAGGTCATTCAAAAAACTTATGGCATGAGCTCTCGCGAAAAAGCGCTACAAATCGAGCGCGATGGATTTTGTGAAGTGGCCGTGACCGATGTCTCTAAAAATCTCATCCATGTTTTTTACCTGACCGAGATGGTGAAAAAACAAAATGGGGTTCCTGGAGTCGCTGTTGATCCTCTACCTATTAAAAAAATTGGCGTGCTGGGCGCGGGCCTTATGGGCGGCGGTATCGCATTTGTCGGCGCTGATAAAGGACTTGAAGTGCGCGTGAAAGACGTCAATCACGAAGCCATCGGAAAGTCATTGAAGGCCGCACGGGATCTCTGGGCTAAGCTCCTTAAGAAAAAAGTGATTAACAAATACGAAATGGCGCAAAAGTTAAGCCATGTCAGTGGCACCACCGACTACTCTGGGTTTAAGCAAATCGACGTGGTCATTGAGGCCATCGTTGAAGATATGGAAATCAAAAAGAAAGTCATTCGCGAAACTGCGGGTCAGTGTCGCCCTGACTGCGTGATTGCGACCAACACCTCTTCGCTCAGTGTGACTGAGATTGCCGAAGGTCACCCAAATCCAGAGCAGTTTGCAGGAATGCATTTTTTCAGTCCCGTTGACAAAATGCCTCTTGTAGAAGTGATCCGCGGGGCCAAGAGTAGCGACAAAACGGTCGCAACGATTTTTGATCTCGCCAAAAAAATGGGTAAAATGCCTGTGGTCGTTAAAGATGCGCCCGGGTTTTTAGTGAATCGACTGCTGCTCCCTTACATGGCAGAGGCCATGTATCTCATGGAAGGTGGGATGGACATTAAGACCCTTGACGATGCTTTCGTAAAAGAGTTTGGAATGCCCGTAGGACCCTTTCAACTTATGGACGAAGTGGGTCTTGATGTTTGCGTTAAGGTGCTTAAAATTTTCAAAAAAGCCTTCGGCGCGCGCCTTGAAGTTCCCGCTCTTGCCGAAAAACTCGAAAAGTCTGGCCGGCTCGGTAAGAAAAATAAAAAAGGTTTTTACAAGTATGACGAAAAAGGAAAGCGGGAAGGTGTGGATGAATCCGTTTACGCCGATGTCGGCCTTGGTTCTCCCAAAAATCCTTTTCCAATCAACGAATGTCTTGAGCGTGGTGTTTTTATGATGGTCAACGAGGTCGCTCTGGCTCTTCTCGAAGAACGTCTTGTAGAAACTCCCCACGAGGTGGATCTTGCGATGATTATGGGAACAGGC